>CAWCVY010000027.1:0-13976 GCA_963799115.1 uncultured Chlamydiae bacterium
GACGCATTGTTGGTGTAATCTTCGTGATTAATTGGATCTAACTTGGGTCAAAATCCATTTGTTGAAACTCGGCAACCATGTGCTGGCACTCGTTTTTCCTTGGGTAAAGATAAGGCCATTGACAAAGGAATTTGACAATCAGGATTCAATAAATTTTATGATTATTTAATCATTTCGGATCTTTCGAACCCAACTAGGAGTCTTATCGGACCCTTATTTTCAATCAAACCTGATTTCCTCATTACGGCCAATAAATTTCCAATTTTGGGATACAAAATTTCTGGCAATTTATCCATTATCAGCGTGTCAATGTCCTCTTCATGGTCAGTTTTTGATTACTCATAATAGATCCTAAAACCATCATTTCATTACTATTATCATCCCATCTGTCATATTTTATCCTTTTCTAATTCAGCTTCGATCTCTTCAATTGTTGGTAAAGAGCCCTTAAGCTCATTTGGGAGAGATTCGACAAGATTCACTTCATAGCCGGAAATGCCGATAGGATTTTTCAAATTGCGTAAAGCATATTCAGCGGTAATATTGTCTTTCGTTTTGCATAGGATCAACCCTATTGTCGGTTGATCATCAGGGTGCTTTAGGAAATCATCAACGGCAGATAGATAGAAATTTGTCTGACCTGTATCTCTGGGATCGAATTCTCTAGCCTTGATCTCGACCACAAAAAAGCGGCGGAGCTTGAAGTTGTACAAAAGTAAGTCAACATAATAGGTCTTCCCACTAACCTCAAGCGGGTATTGCTGACCAACAAATGAAAAACCACTCCCTAATTCCATAAGAAATTTCCGTACGTGGTCGACGAGACCATTTTCGATCTCTTTCTCATTATGCTTTTCTTTTAGAGTGAGGAAATCAAAGAGATAAGGATCTTTAAGCGATTGTGTGGCAAGATCTGATTGTGGAGCCGGCAGCGTCGACTTGAAATTTGTCACAGACTTTCCTTGCCTATTGTGAAGCTCCGACTTAATCCACATAGACATTACGTCACGACTCCATCCGTTCTCTATGGCTTTGTGCGCATACCAAATGCGATCATCAATATTGTTTAGCTTCTCCATCAAAACGACATTATGACTCCAGGGAAGTTGGGACAAAACATCAAGCTTTTCCAGAGCATCAAATTGTCGCACTGGCGGTGCGACTTTTGTATATTCCTTATAAAATGCTTTCATTCTAAATAAATTGCTTCGCGAAAACCCCTCTATTCCTGGAAATTCATTCTGTAAGTCTTTGGCTAGATTCTCGATAAAATTGCTTCCCCAGCCGCTTTGTTCTTGCCTGTCTGCGATTGTTTCTCCTATCGACCAGTAAAGCTTTAGAAGTTCTTGGTTAGCTGCATTAGCAGCTTTAATCTGAGCCTCGCGGATGCGATTTTTTAAATCAGCTAATGTATCTGAGTATTCCTTTGAAGGGATATTGGATGTATTTTTTTTATTAATGGCCACGAATTTTGTTTTCTTTGCATTAGCCATTGTTATTCAGAAATCCCTTTTGTGTGTGTGGATGCCTGTCTCTAATCCCAAAAATGAACCAAGAAGACTGCTGATGTTTAAGATTTGCTTCATTACTTAAGGCTGAAAAATATTTTTCAAGTTCATCAAAATTAAATACATCCTTAGTTTCCTTAAACTCTAACCACTCAGTTTCTGTAGGCATTTGACGAAACTGCTGAAGTTGCTTGCCAAGCAACTGTTCTTGTGAATACATAACTTAACATTCTATTAGTTTAATTTAAAATTTTTCAAGAAAGACCGCCATCAAGACGACTATAAGCTACTTCCATACAAAATGCTACTGGGTTTAATTTCCATCCATGTGGGTTCAGTAGAACCTTTCTGCAATTGGATGGGGTTCTATATAACGTAGCTGAGAGAGCGGTTAGCCCGTTAGCGATTGGTCGTTAATTTTGTCCAAAAAAGCGAAGCCATTATAGATTAACATGGGGTGATTATTGTACTAAAATGGTGTCATTTATACACTAGTATGATGCTAAAATGATCAATGGATGATGTCAAACTAAGAATTATCTTTGTTGAATGCTCGTTGGAACTTCCCCACTGTGAAAGAGGAGCGAAATGAACTTTTGTTAAACTTGTTTGAACCCCTCAACTTTTTTCCAAAAAAACAAAGAGGAAATCTCATCAATAATTTCTATTCATTTAGAGAGCGTATCTCTGATTCCAACAAGTAAAATGATGGATAAATGTAAAAATGTCTCCAATAGCCTCAAAATGCGTTTAATGATCATCTGCTAATTTTTTACTCTATTGAACAATCAAGAGGACCCGGCTTCCTATTTTGAATGCTTATGGTCATCATCAGCCAATCTTACTATTTAACTTCTCCAAGATAGTTTGTAATATCCAAGTATTCCTGGAAACGAAACCGCCTTGGGATTTTCTGTCAGCATCAATTTTTTCTACGATTTCTTTAGGAATTCTTAAGTGAAATCTTAGCTCTTCAAGCTTTATTTGGTTTTCCTCTTCACTAACAGAAGAACCGCCCTTCAAAATAAGTTCTTCTACGTTAAGATCCTGTTGAATTTTTTTTAATTTTTTACTTACTGCCATAATAGCACCATTGTTGTGTTGAAATCATGCTTTTATAATGTTAATTATGTGCTAAAAAGTCCCTATTATGAGGCGAAAATAGTGTCATGTAAATCTCTCATTTCTTGTATAGCCTTTTTGTCCGGGTTTTTTATTTCGATAACGCTAAGCCCTTGAGATGCTGAATTTGAAAAAGCTTTCCTCTGACAAATAATAGTTGGTAAACATTTGATTACTTCTGTAAGAATTTCTCTTGTATCGTCGTTATCTACGCCTTTAACATCTCCTCTATTGATTACAGCATAGGCTTTCAAATTAACATTAACTGATGCCATCTCTAAGATTAGATTATTTAATTTTCCAATAGTCCAAACATCATATGATCGTGGTTGGAAAGGAGATATAAAAAGATCAGCTATCGCAAGAGCTGCTCTTTGAGATTGAGTATCCCTTCCACCCGTATCAATTAAAATATCATCAAATTTTTCAACCATTTTTTGAACTTGGGTTCGAACTGCTGGTCCGCTTAATTGAATGGTTGTCCAAGGTGTGTGAAACCCTTGAGCCTCTCGATGCTCTACCCAATCTGATGCTGATCGTTGATCATCCGCATCGACAAGAAGCACATTTTTTCCCAATTCTGCACGAAGATAAGTCAGGTTTGTGGCCAAAGTTGTTTTTCCAGATCCACCCTTAATTCCTCCAAAAGCTATGATCATAATCACCCCTTTATGGTGTTATTTTGGGGCTAAATCCCCCCCTCTTAAACCCTATTTTTGTGTTTATTTGGTTATAAAATAGCACTGTATTGGAATTAATTCAATTAAAGGATGATCGATCGAAAAAGGCAGTTTTTTAAAGCTGTCTATAGAATTTATCTTACACAGCCATAAATGCTCTATTTTAACACCATTTCAGCACTTAAATGATGCTTTTTTTAAATTCTGGTCTAGGTTACGATAAAAAACAATTATCGTAACCTAGGAAATTAATCATGGAAAAGAGCCTGGTTATTTTGAAATCTGAAAATTTCCAAATCGAGGAACTCATCGATCTGGCGAAAGACGCAAAAGAATTTGCTGCGCTTGCGCGATCATCCAACACAAACAAAGCTTATACTTCTGATTGGCAAGATTTTTCGTATTGGTGCAAGTCCAAAGGGCTGAACTCATTACCAGCAGCTCCTCAAACTGTTTCCATGTATTTAATCAGTAGAGCACGTGGGGAATGGTTAAATCATAAAAATAAAATACAGAAGCCTCTTAAGGTAGCTTGCTTACGCAGAAGATTGACGGCGATTAACCAAGCTCATCAATTAGCTCATTATTCATTCGATATGAGGCATCCCCAAATTCAAGAAGTATGGAAGGGGATTCGCAATAAAATTGGAACAGCACAAACTTGCAAAGACCCTATCTTATTAGAAGATCTCCAAAAGATGATAAATGCAATCGTAAGAAATGAGAAAATCAATAATAGCCTCCTCGGACTAAGAGACAGGGCTATTTTACTTATTGGATTTGTTGGAGCCTTCCGAAGATCCGAGCTGGTATCTCTCACAATGAATGATATTAAGTTTATCAAAGAAGGTTTGATTGTGACTCTTCGTAAATCTAAAACAGATCAAGATGGGCAAGGAAGAAAGATTGCCATTCCTTATGGATCGAACATTCTGACTTGTCCTGTCAGGACCCTTCAAGAATGGTTAGAAGTGTCGAGAATAGGAGAGGGTCCTTTATTTAGATATATCAATAGGCATGGACAACTCGCTGAAAAGGCTCTATCAGCCCACGCTATTGCAAAGATTATTAAGAGAAATGATTATATCAAAAATAATATCGAACAAGCAAAAGCGAATAACACTACACCACTAGATTATTCAGGGCATAGTTTGAGAGCAGGTTTTGCTACGACAGCAGCAATGGCTGGGGTTCCTGAACGTATAATTATGAAACAAACTGGTCATAAGAGATCTGAAACCATCCGACGTTATATCCGCATGGGAAATATATGGACTGAAAACGCCGCCACCAAAATAGGGCTATAATGATACAATAAATGCATAAGTTCAGCACTATTTTAATGCTAAAATAGTGTATAAATGACATCATTCTAATACAATCTAAGGAAAAAGTCCTCGAACATCTCATCATGAAGCAGATGTATTCGCATTAGACCTCTTTGATAAGAACGCGGCTTCTTTTGTTAGTCTATAGAGTTGAAAATTAGCGGACGGTTATTAGACGCATTTTGAGGCGATTGGGGACATTTTCTACTTTATCCATCATTCCGCTTGTTGGAATAGAGATACGATCTCTAAAAGAATAGAAATTCTTAATCTTTTTCAATGATGGTCGGTTTTTTTGTTATCGAAGTATGTTTCTAATCTCTCCAGAAATCCTTGAGCTCTGGAAGCCTGCATTTAGTACAATTCTTCTTTTCTCTACAATTTTTTCAATTGCTTTTTTGAATTCATCCTCATAGGAATCTTTAGCATGTTTTTGATTAAAAGAATTTGTAATCTCCCATACAAAGTCCTTCATTTCGCTATAATTAATATACTTCTCCCAGCAATATGCACCGTGACTGTGGAATGCGCGAAGTGCCCTAAGCTCATGTGCCTGCATGATGATAAAAGCTAAGCACCAGGTATTATTTTCATCAAATCCATTTCTAAAAATCTCTTCTATAACTTTTGCGTCTAAAATATCCTTTATATTATTCTTCAATGAGGAATCGTTATAATTATTTAAATTATTGTAATGATTAGCTAAGTTTCCAATGGCTGCGCTTGATTTTCCACCCCCTGACGGATCGGTAGAATTTTCTGCATAGATGACATTGCATGGAAAAATATGATGTAAGGCTCCGACGTAATTGAGATAGTTTTGGAGGCTCGTCGGATGATCAATATAACATTTAGGCTTGCATGTTTCATTGCAGGATTCTAAAAATTTAACAAATTCCTGATATGCCTCGACCAGTTGTTTGTAAAGTGCTTCCCAATCTTTATTAAAAACAGTTGCTCGACCCGAAGGTTTAAATTGAGCATTAATTAAGAGTTTTGTCAAAATATTGATATGAAAACATGTCGTAATTTCCTTAGCTACATCTTGAAGTGTCCTGCCATTAAAATGTACGGCTAGGGATGAAAGATAGTAACCTGCACTAAAGAGATGCATTCCTTGTTTACCGTTCTGAAAAACGTGTCCAAATCTTTTGCCTGTTTCTAAATCTATAATGCAAACAGTTTTACTCCCATCCATTTGTATATTGATGCGGGGTATTGACGCATCGTAACCTTCAAAAGCCATTTCTTAACTCCTAAGAAATTTTTTAAAATCAAAAGTACCACATTCAGAAAAAAATTCAACGCTTTATTTTGAATCTTCAGAAGTCCTATAGGAGATACTTTTGTTTGGCATAAATTCCGTTTTAAGGGTGTCAAAATGGACGGAAAGCAGCCGAAATGGTTTTAATTCATGATATTCCAAAGAGCCATCAATGCCGATTTGCAATCAAATAGAATTCCGGGATTCGTATCTTTTCTGGTACATATTGAAAAACAGATCTTCTTCCACATTGCTTAACAGCTGCATGACAGATTTCTTGGGTTCGCTTCTCTTCTGGCACATCTTGGATAGCCCATCTGTTTTGCTGAACTGCTTTAAGACATAATTCTGCGGTTCGCTTCGATTCTGGCACATATTTGAGAGCGCGTCCGTTTTGCTGAACTGCTGCAAGACATAATTCTGCGGTTCGCTTCGCTTCTGGCACATCTTCGAGAGTGTATCCATTTTTTTGAACCGCTGCAAGATATAATTCTGCGGTTTGCCTCTCTCTCGGCACATATAGGAGCGCGTATCTGTTTTGTTGAACTGCTGCAAGGTATAATTCTGCGCTTCTCTTCTCTTTTGGCACATATCGGAGAATGTCTTCGCATAATTCAATTGAAGGCTCTTTTTGGAAAAAAATCCATCCGTGTTGCTTAAGAGCTGCAAGATATAATTCTGTGGTTCGCTTCTCTTCTGGAATTTCATTGAGAACGTATCCGTCTTGCTGAACTGCTGCAAGATATAATTCTACAGTTCGCTTTTCTTCTGGCACTTCTTGGAGAACACTACTGTTTTGCTGAACTGCTGCAAGATATAATTCTGCGGTTCGCTTCTCTTCTGGCACATATTGGAGTGCTCTTCCATCATTCTGGACAGCCAGAAGACATAATTCTGCGGTTCGCTTCTCTTCTGGCACATATTTGAGTGCTCTTCCATCATTCTGGAGAGCCAGAAGACATAATTCTGCGGTTCGCTTCTCTTCTGGCACATATTTGAGAGCCTTTCCACGTTTCTGGAGAGCACAAAGCAAAATTTCCGGATTTTTTAATAATTTCTGTAAAGATTGTAAATCTTCCCTATTTTCCAAAGTATTTACTTTAATAAACTTCAATCTTATCGCCTCTTTAATAGGCTCTTTTATGCTCTCTATCTCCTCATCAGATAATGATTCAATTAGATCTAATAAATGCAAACGAGGGAAAAAGATAGCGATGTTTTTTCGTTTTAAGAGATCCATTATCTTCTGAATTTTTGGATAGGAAACATTCTCTTTGATGGAAAAGGGGGTAAGCCATAGGTTTTGAAATAAGCACGCTTCTTCTTCTTCACTTCCGCATTGTTGAATCCATTTATCCATCCAGGGAGTCGACGAGTTGCCTTGTATTGCACCTCGGAGGCGCAAAAACTCATTTTGATCTTTAGTGTAATAAGAAAGAGGATGCTCTTTCAAAACCTTAAAAAACTGTCCAGATTGCAAGAGCTTAATTGGTTTCAATTCGTCAAATACCTCCTTCCAAAACCTACAGACTCTTTTAGGTCTATCAGAAATTGGTAACAATTCAAAGATCATTGTCAGAACCTCATCTGGAAGGCTTTCGATGGTAGTTTTCTCGATTATTTCATTATTCAGAGGGTTTGATTCTTCAGGGGGTGTGGGCGAAGATGGATAGAATTTATTTTGTTCAACAACTTCTGGTAATAAATCTTTTATTTCAGCGCCCTCTATTTCGAGATTTTGATCACCCACTTCATTCTTACCATCTTTTACCTGATCAGGAAAATCTTGGTTTTTTATTGCATCATCAGCTTTTTTGAGGGGTGCAATTGGAGAACCATTCAACTTAATTACCTCTTTCGGGAAGATATTCCCCTTGATGGGAAGGTCTTTTTTTGCCTTAAAACAGAAATGATACAGAAATGAACAAGCAGCTATGAAACTAAAAATCGCTAAAGCTATGACAGCAACTTTCTTTTGCTTTGCGCTCAGATGAATCCTTAATGGGTATAAAAAGCTTTGTTGCATAAATGTGATGGAATAGCTTGAAAGAGGACTCATAACAACTCCTATAGAAGTAGAAAATACAATTAATTTAATTCACATTCAAAAAAAGATTCAATGTTTTATTTTGAATTAGAAGTCCGAGAGGAAAGCACGATGTCGAATTTAATGAATTTGGTCTATTAAAATTTACCTATTAAGCTGGACGAAATCCAGCAATCTAGGAAAAATTGAAAACGAATCTGACAAGCATCAAGACTTCAAGTTTTAATTTTACGAAAGAAGTAACTTTAATAGTTTTATGCTTGATGGGATAACGTCCGATTCCTTGAAGTAGCTCGCTCTTCTTCCTTTTTTAGCATTTGACATCATTTTTCCTAATCAATTACCTTAAACTTAAAAAGTTATGTCAATAACTTATCAATAGCATAATGAAGGACAAGCAGAATTTAGAATGGATTACGACAGCAGCCCTTTAATCAAAACAATTTTATTTGTTTATAATAGAGCTTATAAACAAGTTTGACCATTTGGGACGATTTTTATAACATTAGTGCCAACTTCTTGCTATGTGGAAATTCAAACGATCATTGGGACCTATGAACAAGCGCAGTCTTTCAAGACGAATACCGTTTGGAATGCGCTCGATCGTATTACTGTTGAAGAAGCGATAACAACTTGGCTTGGGACTTTGAACCCTTTGACCCAGATCAATTATAACTCTGGCATGAAAAAACTTTCCGAGAAATGGCTTATCAATCCCATGATGAGCTTGCAAGCTTTTGCTCTCGTCAATCATGAAGCCATCTTGGATCAGATTAAATTGATGCAAGGGTGGTCCTGAAGCTACTAAACAAGCGAGGGCCGCTTGCTACATATCCTTTACAGCTTATCTCAGCAGGCAATTGCAAGGGGTGGTGCGCAAGGCTACACCTAGCAAGGAAAAGGGAACTAAAACATTCTTTAAGATACGTGAAAAGGTATCAACGAATGCTCTTAATCAGGCCCAATGGTCGGCTTTCTTAATAGAGTTGGAAAAAATTAATGTGAGAGATTGTCTAATTGCTAAAACGGCTCTACAAGGTGGTAAACGCATTAATGAGGTGCTTTCACTTCAAACACATCAAATCGATTGGATTAGGAATGAAATCACTTTCTTTCAGTCTAAGACTAGGGGATACATCAAAGAAATTGTTATTACCTATCCGATAAGCGTTATGAATGCTTTAAAAACATATTTCGGAGATAGAGTGGGGCAGGTTTTTGTAACTTATTCGGGAAAACCAGTAATGCTTAATCAACTGGCTTCAACGTTTGAAAAAGCAGGGAAAAAGGCGAATATTCCTTTTAAAGTGACTCCTCATGTGCTTAGAGCTTCAACTGTTACTTATCTTAAGCAACAGGGATTTTCTGATAGCGATATTATGCGCGTGACCGGTCATGCAAGTTCAGCTCTTGTTTATACCTATGACAAAGGTTCTAGAGCCGATAATGCAAGTAAAAAAGTTCAGTTGGTGTCATAGTTTAGACTAAAGGAATACAAAGAGAGAGTTTTGAAAAGCCTACGTAAAAGAGGCCAAAATTTAGGTTATACACTAAGATATGGGGCTAATGCCGGAATAAAATCAGTAAAACCGGTACGCGGTTTGCCAATTAACCGTTATCTTGGTAAGGCGGTGAACTGTTATGCTGTTAAAAAAGCACAACAGCATGATTCTATAACAGCAAGCCAGCTTAACAGCTTAGATTAAACCAACAAGATGGTGAGAAATTAAGCAAGTGTAATATTAAAGGAAGCCCACATATAACAGAGAAGGCAGCTAAACAGAATGGATGATAATGGACTGAAGAACAAAAAGCTAATGGATTTTATCGGTTTTTAATGGTGAAATAGACAAGTCGTTGCACCGCCATTGCACCATACTAAAAAGCCAGACACTCCTTTGGGATCATGTGAGCTAAAAAGTCTTTATCGGCTTTTTTTAGCACCATGTTTGTTTAAAATTGAGATTATCTCGCTTCTTTTCTGGCTAATCGCATAATCTAGTGGATAATACGTTCCAAATTGTGTCGCTCGGACAGGCTTAATAATATCAGCACCAAATTCGATCAACAATTCCACCAAATTTGGTTCATTATAACAAATTGTTGATACGATTGGAGGAATTTTATAATTATGTCCGTTTAACTCTTTCATTCCATAATATGTTGTATGACAAAAATGATTGGGATCAGCTCCATATTCTAGCAAGAGTTTTATTATTTCGAACCTGTCATCTTTACTACCACCTTGAATAAATCTTACAGCAGCAGTTAAAGGCGAGCCGCCATCCTTAAGGTTTGAATTTGGATTTGCTTCACAAGAAAGAAGAAATTTAACCAATTTAGGATTATATTGCCCCTCGCATACACGAGCTAAAGGAGAATATCCAGCATTGTCGCAAATGTTAGGATCAGCTCCATTTATTACGAGAATTTTAGCTGCATTAAGTGCTTTTTTTTTCTAAGTCGTTCTGCACATTCCTAGAGAATTCAGCAACTAAATACAAAGGGGTTTGGCCAAGTAAATTCCTTTCGTTACAATTAATTCCTAAATTTATAAGATCTTGCAAAATTTCAACGTCTGCCTGTTTTGATGCTTCATGAAGCAAAGAGTCACCTTGAGAGCTCGGATTAAAATATGCGCTCAAATTTACTTCATTTTTTTTTGCGGGTTCTATCAAACATGGATATGAGTCGCCCCAAATAGATCCTACGCAAGGAATTTGACCCTTGTTATTAATATCTGAAAAATTTGATAGATTTTCTATACCATAGTTGTCAGAATATAAAGGTGACATCTGATTGATGTCAGATACTCCTAGCAACTCTGTTAATTCAATAATTGCTCCATCTTTCCAAATTGACGGTGTCCAGAAACATACCCCTTCATGCATTGTTTTTGTTCTACCCAGCAAAATATTTGAATCGTTGAATGCTAATCCAATGAAATTGTCAATAACTCTAAGACCTTCTCGAAGATCCCAAAGATAAGTGCTACAATCGCTAGGAATCATCACAGTCCCGAGGTTATTGACTTTTATTGATGCTTCTTCATCTCTGTAAACTAAATTCCGATTTTGAGGTAGTTGTAAGATATGCATGTCCCCATCCCAAAAAAAGGCTTCCTTGGCAACTTGCACATATTTTTTCTTCTTTTCATTGAACTTACCATAAGCAAAATAACCAGCTATTTCCCCTTTATTATTAATAGACATTAGCTGAATTTCCATAACATGATAACCCAATGCCTCTATTTTCTGTCCAAACTCTGAACCAGGGCCCATATCTGTAACTACACCATAGTCCCATAAAAATGGCTTTCTGGTATTCGATCCAACTGGAGAATATGATCCAATAATTTGACCAAGATCATTTAGATCATTGGCTTTAACACTCGTACTATTAAAAATATCAAGCCAGCGAATACCAAGAACTTTGCTCCATACGAAAGGTTTGTCATTTCCTCCCGACCCCAACACTTGACCAGCATTATTCATTGTGATTGGATAAATCCATTGATCTTTAGAATCAATTAAAATCAGGCCATTTTTGTTGTCATAAATGTAAATTTTACTTTTATTATTTGGATGACACTCTTCATAACGACCGAGCACTTGACCTTTATCGTTAATTGCAGTTACAGAACATTGAGCTTCTGTCATTGACTCAACACCTAAAAGCGATAGAGTATATTCTTCAGCAAAAGCGATGCATGAAAGAAGACAGAATAACGACGTGAGTATTTTTGACATAGCAGATCTCCAAGAAAATTTCAGAAAAATTGTAAAACCATAAATGCTATAAAGTCAAGACATTAAATCTTTTGTATTGTAATTTAAAGATTGATCGAAGAAAATTTATCAAAACTAGGAATGCAATTTTTCCAAAACAAAGCCATTTGAGAATTCTTCCATTTCATCAGTCGCACCTGATTTGCATAATGGGAAATGCAGAAAGTATGCTTAAAGCAAAGTTTAATTTATACAAAGATTTGAAGCAGAAATTACAAGCACTCTCTAGGGTGATTGATAAACAGAAATTAGATGCGTATTCCGATTTATCCGATCAGGCATTCAGCAATATACGAATGCTATTGAAGAATATATTCAGTTTGGGGGACTATAAGAACCTCAGGCTCAGTTTTCTCGTTAGCATTTGCTAATGTAAACTTTTACTACAAGCTGCGCGCAGTCAGTCAATCCTTTGTTAGGAGGACCAGCGACAAAGCTGACACCCTAAAGGCTTTTTCGACTGTCGCGAATGCGGTGAATTAAAGCCTCTTTTTACTGATCGGTGGTCCAAATTTGTCCCAAATTTTAAGTAGCAATTTTTTCAGGCATATACAACTTTAATTTCGCATGCAAGTCTTCTATTATGTTATACAACATCTGTCGTAAGGTGTCTTTTGAGCTTTCGCTAAGAAAATTCGTTTGGATCAAATGAGAAAGAGAGTCGAAAAAATATTTTACGGTGATAAATAGGTACTCTTCCCAATATGAAGGTAATTCAGAGCTACCAACTACATCACTATTTCTGAATCCTGTCGGATGGGTGTAACAACATATAATATCGTAATTATTTATATGAGCCTTATCGGCTAGGGAGGATAAAAAATCTTTTATTTTAGTTTTTCCTGTCCAAGCTTTAATTTTAGACAAGTCCTCTTCGGAAGAAATTTTAAAGTATTTTTTTAAAGAATCGTGCTGAGTACTGCTATTCTGCTCAATGAATTCTTGACTCAAACCCCAATCTTTAGTTCCACGGGTTTGCTCTTGAATACGATTATAAATAACAATTTTCCTGAAATTTATATATCGATTTAAATACTTTTCAAAATTAGCTTCGCCTGAAAAAGATGTGCTTACCAACGAATAAATTTCAATAAGAGATCTAGTGTGATGTAGTGCAGAAAATAAAGAACCACTTTTTAAACAGCTTATAAAAGCAGCCCCCTCATCTAGAATTTTACAAAATATATCATTACAAAAAATCTCATTATTTGTGTTGCTTATATTTATTTTGTTGTCCTCTGACGCCTGATACATTCTTCCAAGCATGCTTTCAAAACGATAAAAAAAACGATTTGAATCTAGTTGTTTTTGCAAATTTTCATCAAAGCCATGATTTAAAAAATCTTCATTCAATTTTAAGATTGAAGGAATTTTATAGGTGCAAATTTTTCTATTCTGATCAAAACCTGAAATTGTAGAAAGGCAATTCATTAATGTTAATTTTGAATTTTGATTCACCAAGTCATTGTTGATAATGGAATAAATTATAAAAAGCCCATAGTGAAAAGCTAACGTGGGAATTTCTTCCCAATATTTAGGGAAACCTAATGTGGGTAGATCGGATCTAAATCTTAAAGAAGAAAAGTGCGCATGATGGCTGAAATCTTCATAATGCTTTGCAAAACCTATTCCAAGCATATCAATTAAGCTTTCATCACTTTTTTCTTGATGCCATTTTTTGACTGTTTCTATTTGCTCATAAGTTACATTAAAGACTTTAAGAACATTCTCGTCGGCTGTTTTATATAATTTAACAATTTCTTCATTTAAAAAAACGCCCTGAACCTTCTTTATTTCTCTTAATCATTTTACATAACTCAAGCTCTCTAAAGAAAAGATATTTTGCCATCCGCTTGACTTTTTCCGATTCATTGGAAAAGCAGTATCTAATAGCAGCATATAGCTCCATGATAAATCTTAAATGATGATATGAAGGGTAAAAAGCACCTGATTTGAGACATCCCAAAAGACCTAGATTTGCATCCAATATTTTAAAAATTACATCTTTAGCAAAAGAACCACTATAGCTTAAAAATTCGATTGCTCCATCGTTATATAATTTCTGCAATTTGTTTGTAAAAATTTGCAGAGCCCAATAACTATCACTTTTAATTAAAATCTCACGTAAAGTTGTTTCTTTACATAACCTGTAGTATAGTCCATCTAGGTTCATAATTTATTGTCTCAAGTAGTATTTTTTACCCAATTGAATACCTCAAAGAGTCTATCCCAAAAATAT
>CAWCVY010000028.1:0-46389 GCA_963799115.1 uncultured Chlamydiae bacterium
CGGACTTGCGCGCCCAGGCCTTCCCCAAAATCGCGGAATTTGTAAAGCCGGCAGGACTGTTGCTCGTCCTCGCCAGAGATAGAAACTGAAAATTCAGTATCTTCAATTTGGGCTTTGAAATGATTCTCTGGATGTTTTAAACATCGTTGACGATATTTAAGAATTACCCATGTACGATCGCGTAAACCCTTAAAACCCCTTCCTGATGTCCTATCCGCATCTCGTTTGTCAACCCCCTGGAGAAGATCAGGCTTGTCCCTGAAAAAAATTTGTTTGGGCTTTAAATTAAAAAGCAAGCGATTAAAGAGTAAATCAACTTCTGTGCTATTTGCAGGAATGTTTCCGCCACTAATTTCAGATAAATCTTCTTTTCTAACATCTCCAATACCGATAAAAATCTTTTCAACTACTCTTTCGGACAAGTAACACAACTGTTTCTTTGAAATTGACTGCCTTTGACAGATACGTTCAAAACGTTCCGCCCCTATCTCGCCAGAGATTTTATTTATAGCATTTTGGACATCTTGTTTTTTTTGTGTCCATTTGAAGTTGCCGTCATTATCTAGACTTAAAAAACTTTCTTTGGAAGTGGGAGAATATGTAGATGCAATACTTTCTAATAAATTCATAATCTTTACCTTAATTGGTTTTTTTAAATACATTATATATGAATAACTAATTAAATGAAATTAATTTAACATTAATTTTACTCACTGAAAAAAAGGAATACTGGAACAGCTTTCTTAGATTATTTAGAGCCATTTAATTAAAATTATCGATGAGATAAAGGCAATTAGCCTTAAAAGAGGCGGAAGACCCGCAAAGCCGCCTTTCCCCTTTGTCCTGACTATGCTGCCGCAGACGATAACTACATACGTTCGAACGAAAGTGCAGCAAAAGCTCTTGATCATGCTCAACAAAGAGGGTGATGTGGCGAATGACTTTTTTTGTCCATTTGTCTCAGTTGTTATTTATGCAACAACGCCTTAGGCAACTCAAATTCCTGACCCTATGTGTTGTTTTCTTATTCTTTTGGTACCAAAATTTGCCATTTTAACTCGTTTTGGTAATCCTTTATTTCGGTTACGGTTCTCTAAAACAAGGTTGTAACCCAAAGCATCTATTAGGCTGGCAAATGTTTTTAGCGTGATATTATCTCTTTTACCACTCCTTATGTCTTGAATAATTGCTGGCGAGATTCCAGCTTGTTTAGCTAAGCTCCGAATAGAGATTTTGTCTTCAGCCATAATAGCTAATAACAATTCGGATAAAACTAGCTCACGATAAGATGCTTCATGCTTTCTTTTGAACTCAGGATCTTGCATAAGTTCATCGTAAGTTGACATAGGCTTATCTTTATCATGTTTCATAATATTTTCCTGCTTTAAATCTTCCTTCATAATCCTTTTGATACTTCAATGCCCGCTTTTTTTCTTCAGCAGGTAGATTCTTTTTGAAAATTAATGAAGTTAATATGGAGTATTCAACGTCAATTAGAAGCTTACCCCCGTATTGTCGCAATCGCTGAATATTGATCCGTTTAATTAAAATTATCGATGAGATAAAGGCAATTAGCCTTAAAATTGGCAGAAGACCCGCAAAGCCTCTTTTCTCCTTTGTCCTGGCTATGCTGCCGCAGGCGATAACTACGTACGTTCGAACGAAAGTGCAGCAAAAGCTCCTGATCCTGCTCGACAAAGAGGGTGACTTGGCGAATGACTTTTTTTGTCCATTCCATACTCATTCTTACACCACCTTCTAACTGCACATCCAGCAAACGGCCGTGATGAAAACAAGGCAGCAGAAAAGGCAGGAAGGAAATTTGTCCTCGTTCCTGCTGCACAAATAAGCGCCGCATGAGACGCGAACCTTCCGTCAAAAGAACCAAGGGAGAAACCTGAGTATTAAGCTGAAAGGGAACTTCTACCAGCCCTTGATGGTCATGATCTTCGAAACGGGGAACCAGCATGCTGCTGAAACCAGCCTGCATCAAATTCAGCCAGGACTCTTCACCTAGTTCAGGTTTTTCTTGCCTAGCACAAGTTCCTAATAAAGCCAAAGTGCCTTCCTCCTTTAAGGGATAAGGAAAGGATGGGATCAGTTGGCCCAGACGATGCCAAAGAGGGAAAATTTCTAAAAGCGATAGTCGGCGCTTGATCATTTCCCACTCCTGTGATTTATGATTACCAAATGATAGGCGATCACAAGCAGGGGGTAGGTATGCTTCAAATTTTGATTTCTTATCAAGAAGCTCAATCCACTCATGCGCTTTTAAAACATCACGAGCATTCCCATGAACAAAGGCTACGCCCCCATTTGGAGCTCGATCCACCAAAAGGCGCACTTGGGACTTCTGTCGGCCACAGATTAAATGATAGCGGAACCATCCTTCTCTTGCTTTTCCCGATATGGTCAGCCGCCCTTTCTCTAAATCATTACAAACCGTAAATTGTTGAAAAGGTCCTTTTAATTCTATGCCGACTTCGATCAAACGGCGGGGATAAGCTTCATTTAGATCATAAAGACAAAAGAGACAGGGGAATATTTCTATTTGATAACCTAAACCAGGAATCATGGTTGAGGTGCCTGGCAAATGGGAGAAAGGACGTAAGCGTTCAGATATGGTAAAATGCATGCCTAATTTCCGTCACCTAAGTGACGGCCCATTAAACCCATGGGCGTATTGCCAATTAATTCCACCTCTACAAGCTGATTGGATTTAAGCGAACCCCGTTGAAGGCGCACGGGAAGAAAATTCTCTGTGTGCCCGGCGATTTCCTCAGGAAAGGCTTCGTCTATACTTTCAGTCAATACCCACATGCGGCGCTTAACATAGTGGTGGCGAAGTTCAAAAGACATTTGCTCTGCCAAGCGTAAAACTTCTTGCTTGCGCTCTTTCATAATTCCTTGGGGCACTTTATTGGGCATTAAAGCCGAGCGGGTCCTGGGACGATCGCTATAGGGGAACATGTGAACTTTGGCAAATTTTACGCGGCACATGACATCCAATGTTTCAGCAAAATCGGCATTTGTTTCTCCCGGAAATCCCACAATGACATCAGTTGTAAAGGTAAAATCGGGATTAGCCTCCCGCAATCGCTCGATAGTTTCGAGAAAAATTTGCCGGGTATATTTGCGGTTCATCCTTTTCAGAATGACGTTTGATCCAGACTGCAGTACAATGTGCATGGAGGGGCAGGTGGTCTTGCCATTTAAAATGGCATCAGCAAGTTCATCATCGACTTCATCAGGATCAATTGACGAAACACGCAGCCGTTCAAGACCAGGCAGGCAGTCTACCAAGCGTACAAGCTCTGCCAAACGAACAGGCTGTTCCCCTTCTGCTACCCCACCATCAAAATCGCCAATATTAATGCCTGTTAAGACAACCTCTTTATAACCATTGGCAATTAAGTCCTGAATTTCTTGGATGATCTCCTCTACCTTGCGAGAACGGGAGCGGCCGCGCACATAAGGAATAATGCAATAGGTGCAAAAGGAATTGCATCCATCTTGCACTTTTACAAAGGCCCTAGTATGAGCTTCGAATCGTTTAATGGAAAATTCAGGCAGCTCTTCTTCTGGAAAAATTGCAGCTAAGAGTTGCTCCTTCTCACGATTTGGTACCACATGGGTCACTCCCTCGATTTGCTTGACCAATTCGCTTTGTCGTTCAGCAAAACACCCTGTCACTAAAAGCTTTGATTCCCTGTTTTCCTTTGCTAACTGTCGAATAGCATGCCGGCTGCTGCTATCAGCAGATTCGGTAACCGTACACGTATTGACAATGCAAATTTCAGCTTCTTCCCCTTCCTCAGCCACAGAATATCCCAAATTGATCAATTGATCATGGTAGGCTTGGGATTCATATTGATTGGTGCGGCAGCCCAGCGAAATTATTTTGAATTTTTTATTCTGCGATTTTGTCATATAACTTAATTAAGTATAACTTCCTCAAAAGCCTCAACTCCGCGGTAAACCAAATTTTCATTCAAGTCAGGACGGGAAAAAACGTCCACCGATTTTTCACGCGTATGCTTCACAAATTCATGGATGCGGTTAATCACAAAGCGATCGATGTGAAAAAGGCGTAAAGGGGCGCCGATAAAATGAACCATCACAAATGCAGATACAGCCAGCACCGCTTCACGAATGGCATTGATAATGGGATTAGGGAAAATGTCAGTAGCATGCCGAATGTGCGCTCCAATCAATCGCATCACATAATTCAGAGTACGCGAAGCAATCTTTTTTTCCAACTCTTCCAGTTGAGCATAAACTATTTTTGCTTCATCGGCCTTTTCATTTTCATCTTTCTTGACATGCTTTTGTTCTGCAGCCTGCTTCATCGCTTTTTGAATCGCTTGGGCTAAGATGTCTCCATTGCAATGTTCACGCATCACCGCTCCAATACTCTCCATGGTACTCTTTTCAATACTTTCCCACCCAAAGATTTTTTTTGACCAGCCAGGAAGGCCTTGGATGCGGTCAATCGGAAGATCAAAAAACTTGGCCGCTTCAATGACTAATTCCCCTATTTGGTGATCCATTTCACGTTGACGTATTTTTTCTGCTTCTGTCAAAGGCTGAACTCTGGCAGAGGGCTTGATCTCAATAGGTTGATTCAAGCTTTCTATCGCATTTTCTAAAACATTTTTAAATACTCCAATCAAAAGCTCTTCTTTGAAAAGACTATCCAATGCTTTTGGGAGTTGCTCAATCACTTCATTCTTAGCCGCATTCCAAATGGGATCAAGGTGTTCGGGAGTTAAAGGAAGATCAACTGGCATGACTTTGAGGATATCCTCCTTGCCATTGGGGAAGATCAGTTGGAAAATCATATCGACTTGCTTTTTATAAAAATTCTCTTGGCGTTGCATTTTTTGCGCCTCAACATGATTCCCTACTGGAACAGCAGCATGGAGTTCATGGCCGGCAACATTTTTGTAATTCTCAAAGTTCAATCCTCCTGCATGCTTAGATGCTATGTTGAGGTGCTTAAGATGTTTGGTGATAACCGGAAGTAAATGCATCACAAGAGCCTGATCAAATAGTGCTTGACCTTCTTTCTCTTTTTGCAAAATCGGATTTAAGACCTGGAGGACTTTTTCAGTCAGAAGGGGATTAAACCAATCTGCTATTTGGTGTTTATAAACTTGCACATTATCTTCATCCAATAAATCAAAGACATTTTCAAACAAGGGAACTTGTTCAGCCATGGCCTGTTTAAATAAACCTGCCACTCGATAGCCTTCTTGTTCCCCTTTTTCCAACCAAGCATTTACAGGATTATAAATATAAACGATGCCTGGCTTTTTACCTTCCACTGGTTTAGTAAGTTGATAAGTTGTTTCATCCAAGGCGAAGCGCGTTACAGAAAGAAGGGCCTGGGCTACTTCTGAAGCTGGGAGCTTTTCTTCTACGGGATTAGGGGGAATCACGCGGTGGCGGATTTGATAATCAAACTGATAAACCCCTAAAAATATTTCCCCCAGTTTCTTTTTAAGGTTCATATACAGGGCATCTCGAAGAACAGGAGGAATTCCAAACAGATCATTTTGGGTTTCTATACCTAGCCAATCCAACATCCAATCTGCAAAATCAACTAAAATTACGGTAGCCTCTTGCGGAGTTTGGTTAGCCACTTGTGCTTTTACTTGTAAAGCTTTTTCCTTTAACTTATCCCAATCTTCTTGGGACATCTGACTGAAACTCACACCCACTTTTAACAGCATTCCTTCAATATAACCCTCCAACCCTTGCCAAAGCGGTGCAAAAGAAGGATCTTTTTGTTGGATGATAGCTTGGATATTCCCTTCAAGATAATTTCTACCTACACCTGTTAGATGAATCTCTGGTACTTGATTGGCCAACAGATTGGGAACCTCCCCGGCATATCCCTCAAACCAGCCAGGAAAATGTCCCACAAGATCTTGAGCAATAAAGCTACAGCCTTGCAAGATTAGTTCTCCCTTGGGCAAGGCTCTAAGGAGTTCTTGATGATGTCGCTTTTCTAATAAAGGCAGAATTAAATCTCCGGTCTGCTCAAAAAAAACTTTGGGCAAAATCGTTTCAAGAAGTTCGCCAATTTTTGGTTTTAAGAGATCAGGCAGTGGAAGCTTTTCCGCATATTGATAATTAAAAATCGCTAAAAGATGCCGCGTCAAATATTCAAATTTAGGTTGTAAAATAGGCCATAAATCTGCCAATTCTTTTTGATACGCTTGCTTCTGTTCTCCCTCTTCCATGGTTCGAATGGCATTTTTCAATTCTAGGGATCTTTTCAAGGCAGTTAATTCCCCTTCTGACACATCATCGACTTTTAACAATGCAAATGCCTTGGCAACTTCTTGAGCTAACCAAGCTGTAAAAGTTAAAGTAGGGGCGGGTTGATCATCTTCATTAAATAGATGCTCCAACCCCTCCTGTGCACAAGCTTCGATATAATTTTCATAAATATCCATGCAAACTTGCAAAGCAACTGCTTCAATTGCTTTTTGAGCAAATCTCTTGAGTTCTTGTAAAAGCTTATTATCGGGTTCATTTGCAATTATTCCTTCCCATTGGATATCAATAGCGACTTGCTGCTCTTCAGTTAAGGGCTGATCGGGAAGCAAGGCATTAATTACCCCCCCAATAGAGACTTGCAAATTGCCAAGAAAGTTAACCCCCTCATTAACGCACTTTTCTGCCAGCTGTGAAATCGTCACAGTTAAGGAATTGTCTTCAAGCAGAAGATCTAATTGGCGCTGATGCTTTACATACCTCTCTAAAAAGGAAAACTGAGGGATATTTTGGAGAGCAAGCGAAGGAAGCATTTCTTCTTTAAATTTTGAGAGTGTAGGCCAAACCAGTTCTTTGATGGAGGGCGGTAGGGGAAAAGATTCTTTTCGCTGTAAACCAAAAGGGGCTAAAAGGGCCATGACTACAGGGGCGCAATCTTGGGGATTTTGATATGCCCCCTCAAGCATATTTTGCATAACCGTAAAAGCCTCTCCACTGAACCATTGCTGCAGAATATAGAGCGGAAAGGGAGTTTCAACACCAGCCGGAGCAAATTGAGATAAATTATAAAGAATCCTCTCCATGAAATATTGTTCAAAGAAGGAACCCATTTTGTGAAGCACAGGATCATCGGTCAGCAACAATTCTTTCACACACTTAATCACCATTAGACTTGTTTGATTGGGTGAAGGGCGGTCATTTTCTTTCTGCTCCATGAAGTATTGTTCAACGAAAAAGCCCATTTTTTGAAGAGCGGGATCTTCCTTCACAGCCTTGACCAACAATTGACTTGTTTGATTAGCTGAACGTTCTTCTAGCTGCTTTTCCAATTCTTCAAGCCACTTTTCCAATCCAGGCTGAAGTTGATTTAAAGGACGGGCCCGCTGCTCTCTAATCATTTTCTGTAGGAAATAAGTAGGGGCTTTGGCTAGTAAATTAGCTTCTAGGATCTCCGCACGCTGATCGAAGACATTCTGCCAATCGGGATGTTCTTCCTCAAGGGGCCTTGTTTCAAAATAAAGACGCTCAAGCCATTCAGCTAACTGGCTATACAGTTGATCTTTTACGCTGGACCAAAGCTGTTCTCTTAAAACGTAAACAGGAATGGTATGGTGGAACAATTGGATGTCTTCGGCCCCATTGGGGAAGAGCTTGTCTAATAAAGTCTGGGACATTTCTTGGAATACTTGATGATAAAGTACCGCTCTTTCGGCCTCCGGCTTGGTTTTGATTTCGGCAAGGGTTGCTTCGAAGGCAAATAAGGATTCTCCAATAACGCTTAAAATACGGCCGAAAGGATTATGTGTCCTGTCTTCAAAGGGGTGGCCGGGATCAAAGCCGCAATCAGCCAAATTTGCCAGAAGATGAAGGACATTGGCCTTAATTGTCTGAGCAATTAAATCTTGGCTAAAATCCAAAAACCAATTCAAACCTCCGCATGCTTTTTGCAATAAAGTAAAGACCAAGGTTGCCAGTATAGGATCAGAAACAATTCTATCCTCTATGGCATGCATTGCTTCACGATCATCATCTTTCAAAGGACTTAACTTCTCGTGCCAATCCTTTGCATTTTGCAAATAGATCTGAGCGCCTTGTTCCCCTAAAAACTCACAAAAATCAGCCAATTCAGGATGGTGATTTGCCAAGCGTTGAAGGCTTTTGTCAATGCTAGCTTGAGGATCTTTAGTTCCCATCTCATTGGAAAAATCCAGAAACTCACTAAAACAGACAGCTCCCTTGTAGGCTACTTTTCCGGTCACATTTAAAACTTTTCCTGTCAAATCTACCACTTTTTTGACCTTTTCCGGCACAACTTGATATATCCCCTCGCATACTCCCTTAAACTGTTGGCCCACAAAAGATAAACAGGACCATCCGATATTTCTTAACTTTGGGCTTGCTATTAAGGCGGGTAAAGCTACTTGAACTGTATGCATTAATAACTCTGCATTGACAGAGTCATCTGGAGAATAAGAGGAAAGCTGCAAATCCATAATCGAACCTTACTTGATAAATTAATTATTAATAATCGTCAGTATATCATATCATCATATAATTATGAAGAAATTATAAAAATATTACTATTTTTTTTTAAATTGACGGGAGTTATTAAAGGGGGTGCGGTACGGCGAAGATTGGACACATGGACGAGTTGGACTAATTGGACTAATTGGACTAATTGGACTATTTGGACGAATCGTCCAACTCGTCCAATTAGTCCAACTCGTCCAATGCCCTCAACGATTTATAATTCAGCCTCGGGTTGTGCTTCAGGCAGAACGTCAGGCGCAGTAATAGGCTGATCGAGCACCTCTTGAAGTGTCTGCATAAGCGCTTCCTTCATCCGATAGATCATCTCTTCATGATAGACGATATGGGCAGCATCTTCAGGCTGATCTGCAGGAACCTTATGAAGAAAAGACATCAACATTTCGCGATTTTCATCTAAGGAAATCAAATCATATATCTTCTCTTTAGCCCAACCTTTGAGCGGACTAAAAAGGAAGGATAAGACTGTTCCAATAATCTTAAAGAAGACAAACCGAAAGACAGCATCTAACGCAGACTTCAGTTTAAGTCCAATCTTGCCAAAAGCCTTGTCTACAAGTTTGTCAAAACGCGCTTGCGCTTCATTCCACTTGTTGCGGATAAAATAAGAAATACTTGTATCTACAATTTCCCTAGTAACACGCTTAATATCAGCTTCCATTTGTGCATGATCTTCAGTAGCTTTCATCGCTTTTTCTGCCGCGAGACTCTTGTCATATTTCAATACAAATTCTCCGGTGACCGGATCGCGCTTTGCCGCAGTTTCAAGAGCTATTGCCAACCTCTCTTTAATGAAAGTGTCATTAAATTTGTTGCGCATTGTTGCACCTAAAGTCTTCTTCATGCTAGCAGAAATTTCACCGGTTTTAGGATCGATCATCATTTTTCTTGCCCAACTAGGTAGCTTAGCCAAGTTTAATGCCTCAACCATTACTTCACCAGCAACGTTATCCAAAGCATCCAGCTCTTTATCAAGGGGTTCTACTGGGGCAGGTTTTTCAACCAACTGCCCATTCTTAATCATTTCTAGGATCTTATCATTGGATAAATCACCTAACACTTTACCGGTTTTAGAAACCAAAAATCCTTTCTTGTACAATTTTATTTGTTCTTCAGGCGCTAGATCTTTAATTGGCTTCATAGCATCACGCATGGTCTCCAAACTGCTTAAAGCTATTTTTGTCAGCACATTGGGTTCCAAAATCAATTCGGTCATCATCGGCAGCACGACAGGGAATAAATTCTGTTTGAAAAGCTTCCATGTCTGCCCACGCAATTCCTCCGGCACGAAAGTTAAATCTGTTTTACCATTAGGAAAAAGCAGCTTAAGCAGTGATTTCGTTGAAGGGCCGTAGAACTCTTTTTGCCGTTGGACTTTATGCGCTTCGGCTTCTTTGCTAATCAAGCCTTTAAGGGTCAATCCATTCAAATCACGCTGCTCGAGAGCTGTGATGATTTCTGGTGACAGAATTTCTCCTTTAGCTTGCAAATAAACTTTAGCAATTTCATCAATAATGTCTTTAAGATTTAAAGCCTTCTCACTTTTGCGGTCCAACTGAACCAATCTTCTAATAGCATTGCGCAGCTCCTGTTGCTCATCAAGATTCAACTTATGGGTCAGCCGCGAGTTGATCTCATCAAGCGTTTGCTGGTAAGTAATAGGAGCTCTAGGCACTGCAGCATGCAGGTTTGCTCCAGCAGCTTGCACAAAATCTTCATGAGTGATTTCTGTTCTTCCTTGTGCTACAGCTAGTGCTTTAGCTGCATTAAGTTTTTTGAGATGGTCTGCAGCTACATGAAGAATATTAGCCATCAATTTTTGATTGAATGCCGCTTTATGCTTTTCTTCAAATGAAACAGCTTTCTGGAGGGCTTGATTTAAAGGAACTAGAATTAAATTGCTGAGCAAATTTGCCGTCTTTTGTTTATCTTCGACAAGATTCTCTTCCTTCTGAATTTCTTCAATATTATCCCCAAGCATCTTTTGAAATTGAGGAGCATGAGCATAGTCCAATAAAACTTTAGCTATTTGAAGATTTCCTTTCTTCAACTCCTCCAGATAATCTTCAACCCCCTTGGAAATAACGACGACTCCCATTGCTTTTTCACCTGTCACTTCCGCTAAAACGTGCGGAACTGAATCGACCACGACTTTAGCAAGATCTTCCGCTATTATCTCTCCAAAGGATTTAACTGCATTTTCTTCTGCTCCAAACTTCTTGAGATTGTCACGCGCTTTCTGCACTTCATCATTACTGTTGTCAAGGGCAGTTAAACTCTGATGAAAGCCGATCAAGAAGCCTCCTAGCTGATCCTTTACAGCTGCAAAAGCCGTCTCCTTCAGAGGGTCGGGAAAGCCATCAAAGGCTTCGGGAGAATCAAGGCCTAAAATCTCTTCCAAAAAGAGCTTGTCGAGTTCTTTTGCTGCATCATCAAAAGGTTTATCCTTAGCCTCTTGATATTTTCCTTTGACTGCCTCTAATGCTTTCTCCATCATGATAACAAAGGTATCTTTGCCTTCCTGAGAAGGATTTTTTTGCGCAGCTCGCATAAAAACTTTTAATAAAACTCCTTGCACATAAGTTTGAGCAAAGCCTGTAACATTTCCATAGACATCGGGATTAGCATGTATCAATCCCTGCATCTCTTCGGCAAAGGCTTTTTGAAGCTCGGGACCGACGCTAGGCATCGCCGTGCCTATTAAAGCTGCAATTTCTTCAGGGGTGGCAAGTATACTTTGGATCTCATCCTTGATATGGCGTCCATCAAGCAATGCCTTTAAATCATCTTTTTGTTCGGAGGAGAGATCGACCCCAGCACCTTTAGCGTAAGCTTCGACAAGAGCTTTATGGGTAATATTTTTTTGCTTAGACTGCGCAACCATGTCAACAATCTCATGGGCAAATTGATCGACTTCTTCGGCAGTTGGTTGATTTCCAGATAAGAGGACAAGGACCTCATTTGCTATCGAATTGTAGCTCTTCACTCCCGCAGGTAGTAAGAAGAAAAGGTCTTTAGATAAAGCTTCAGCTAAATTACCTAAAAATTTAGAACCAGAAGCTAGATCGAGTACACCCTTATTTTGCGCAACCTCGATGATGGGCAGCATCAAAGGTGTCAATTGAAGATAAGCTTGTTCTTTCACCTTATCATAACCCATTTTCTGCAAGGGCAAAGGAATGCCTTTCAAATCTTCTTGAGAGATGATCCCTAAAACATCTTTCAGGACCTTGTCGATCATATTGCGCGCAACTTCCTCAGCAGTCCTGTCCTTTAGTTCATCCGCAGTAGGTGGAAGTGTTTTTAACTTTTGAGTCAATACTGCGAGAATATCTTTGCCTGGCTCTAGATTGGCTTCAGCAATCTTCACAAAGAGACGTAAAAGCATTCCTTCCACATATTGCTGTATGATCCCCCGATTTTCTTTAAAGGAATCGTCATCACCCACAATAGCGGCTTGTAACTGAGGTGCAACCAAAGAGTGTAAATCCGTCGCCCCGGGTATGACATCCTCAAGCGTGTAAGCAATTTCTTCAGGTGTGAAGACCACAGCTTTGATTTTTTCGACAATGCGCTCAGATTGCAGATCGTGCAAAATCCCTTCTTCTCGCTCCAGTGGAACTGCTTTTTGCGCACCCTCTATTTGCCCTTGATAAGCATCTAAAATATGACGTGGGGTCAGCTTAGATTTGCCTCGATTGAAAAGAAAGTGATTGAGTCCTTTCGCCAAAATTTGGGCATTCTTTTCCTGCTGCTGTTCTTCTTTTCTCGTGACTGGAACAGCCTCTTTCTTCAGAAGTTCTAATACTTGTTCTTTAGTAAATTCTATTACTTCCTGCTTGACCAAATTTTCCAGTACTAAACTCAGCTCTTCTTCTTTTTCTTCAGGTACAAAACCCTTAACCAAAGGTTTAAGCATCGTGGCGGTTGTCCTCTCTTTCCCAAGTCCGATCATCGTTTGTTGCAAAGTGCTTTCCATGCGGACAACTTCTTGTGGTGTAGGTTCTTCTATATCAAAAATGATTAGAATCTGTTTAGCAAATGGTTTGTAGCTGGTGACAAACTCCGGAATGCGGCTAACGGCATCTTCTGCAACAGCATGCACTAATTGAGGAATGAAATTACGGCCTCCAGCCTGTTGCTTCAACTGTTCACGATTGCCGGCAATCTCTAGGATAGGAAGCAGCATAGGCGTAATCTGCTTGAAGAGAATGCGTGGAATCTTATTAATTTTAGCTCCTTCTATTAACGGCCAGACCTTATCTTGCAAAAGGGGAGGAAGCTGTATGTTGTCTTTCACATCTAATCCAATTAAAGCGGTCAATTCGATCGATAAGGTTTGAAACTCACCTAATTTCTCATCAAGAGTTTTTTCCAAATCCTCAATTTCTTGCTGGATTCGATTGATATCTTGCTGACCATTCAGTTTTGTCTCCATCCAAGTTTTGGCTTGATCCCATGCGGGACGATTTTCCAAACGTCCTTGATCTATTGCTTCTATCTCAGATTTTTTTTCTTTCAAATCAGAATCTAAAAACTCAATTTCCTTTTCAGCATGTTTTAAGGTGGCATCGGCTTTTAAAGCCTCAGAAACTAATTTTAGTTGCTCGGGTTCCATCTCTAATAGAACGATGAGCATTTCATAATCGGCTAATTCTTGCTCTAGCTCTTTATTTGAAATATCGCCTTCCAGCAGTTCTCTATACAAATGAACTTGACCTTGTAATTTAGCGATATAATCTTTAGACTTTTCTGAACCTTGTATCCTATGAATAACCAAAGCCCGGCTTACATGGAGAAGCTGATCTGGTGTCCAATGATTACCCTTAATTTCTGCGTTTAATTTTCCCAAGATCTCATTTAATTTTTTCCCTAAATCCTCAGCATAATGAGATGCTCTTAGATGACGAGTATTTAGATTAATGATCTCTTCGAAGAGAGCAAGCTGGTTAGCGTGAACACCTTCAGGCTTGAGGGCAAGTTGTGCTTTTAAGAGAGTGATGTCTGCATTTTTCTCCTCAATCTGTGACTGGATAGTTAAGGCTGACAAGAGCTTTTCCTTTTGAGCCGCATCAAAACCTGTAAAGGCTTTGGTAAAGGCTTGCTGCAGATTCTTCAATAACTGTGCAGCATAATCGTCGCCATCGTTTTTGAAATTCTTTTCAATAGTTGCGATTAGGGCTTTTTGCAACGCTGCCCGAACGCCTTGTTTGAGTAAAACGATAGCTTCAGGGGATTGTCCTTCTTCAGTCATTCCAAAAGCACTAATATTATTTTTCAACCAGTTTTTAAGATCCTCATCGATTTTTACTCCGGGTAAATATTGCTCAGAAAGTTCTTCAACTGTATCGCCCAAACCAAAAAGGGAAATCAAACCAATATTCTTTTGCAAAATTTGTTCGACGATCTCATCGCTGATTTTCTCTGTAATCGAGAGCAGCTGTTCACCACCTTTATAACTGAGAATTCTTTTCTCCGATTCATCATAGAGCTGTTGAATTTCTTGCAACGCAGGGCCACTTTCTTGTAACGTTTTTTTCCAAGTTGTAGCTTTTTCAATAAGATAAGTGACGATGAGGTCTTTAATTGGAGTGGGTAAAGACAAATCTTTGAGTAAATTTTTCCAGAATTCAGCCGGAATTTCTTCCTCACCCTGAAGAGATTTAACCTTGGCCACAATGCGATCGATCAATACTTTAAAGAACTCTTTTTCATCAATTTTTTCACCTTCAGGAACCACAAGCGCGGCTCCTTTAGCCATCGCACCTAGCGTCAAGTTGGTGAACACCTGACCAATAAACATTTCCAAACCTTGCAAATTAGAATCTTGCGTATGAAGCATGGTTTGTACAGATTCCACTATCCAATTGGCAAATTGTTCTTGAGAGAGTTGCTCCATGAGTTTGACATCTTCCGGTTTCTCTGCCTCTCCCTCTTTTTTCTCTGGAGGGGGATTGATCTCATTGAGGCCAGCAACAGTTAGATCGACCACACTAGGATCTGATTGGATATAATTCTTAGTCATTCCAACTAAAAGGGCAGCAGGTGCTTGAACAACTGGCGTGAGGTCATGTACTCCTGTCGCATTTTTAAGCCTTTCTTCCCAATTTTGGACTTTGGCTAAGTCAGTTTCCATAGGTTCATAAATTTGCTGAAGGCTATCAGCCACCATGGAATGAACCAAATCATAAAGATATCCTGGAATCAAACTTGTTTTTAGTAATTCAGGAACTTCCAAATCATTCACCTTATTGGGAAACATGAACACCAGTACATCATTAGCTACTAGTTTAAATAGTTCCTGGAATTCATGATGACGTTGAGACATGATTCTAAGATGAGTCTTGTACTCAATAATTATCTGCTTGCCTTCTCCTTCAAGTTCATCTTCACTAGGGAATAACAGACCCTCAATCTGATTTTTCTTTCTAATATCATCTGTTTGAATGTATTCATTAAGCAGTTGTTGATTTTCGGGCTGGTTTTCAAGGTCTGGATATATCTCTTTAGTTAACCCCTGAAATTTTGTGCGCTCGTGACGATATTTTTCCTCTAATTCCGCCAAACGTCTGCCACTAATATGCTCGCTTGCCTTCTCGCTGACAAGAGAAAGGATCTTAACTAAAGAGGGTTGGCTGGCAAAAGCGGGGTCAGGATGGACCTTTTCTGCCTCATTCACCTGACGCGCCAAATTGGCCAAACCTTTTGCAATATTAATCTCAGTTAAATCCTTAAGAAGCTGGCGTTGCAGCAACACATTATCGGTGGTAAAACTTGGTGTTTTTTCATTCAATTTCTTTAATTCATCTAATTTACTATCCACACCTTTGAGTGCTAAATCATTAATAAAATCACATAATTGTGCCATTTGGGGATCTTGAAGATCTTTCACCATGCTTTCTTTGGCATTCTTTATCAAATTTTGCTTGTCAATTTTACCAGCATAGCTATTTGCATAATTTTGGATGCGTGCTGTAGCAAATCCTAAACCATAATTAGCAATTCCCGTACCAACCCTTTGCCACCACCATGCTTTTCCAACTTCCTCTGCTTTTGATGCACTTTCTTTAAGTTGCTCTCTTTTTGCTGGTGCAACGCCAATTTCAGGTTCTTCATTCATTAGAATAAAATCCTCTTCGAAGAAATCCCCTTCTTTACCTTCTCCTATTCTGTCTTCTCTTTCTTCTCTTCTTAAAAGAATTTCTGGCTCGGGAGTCAGCTCAGCTTCCTCTTCTCCTTCTTTCGCCCCTTCCGATAATTCTTCTTCCTTGGCTTTTCCTTTTTCAGCAGATTTTTCCTCCGCCGTTCCCCACCACCAGGAAAACCATCCTCTAGGTTCTGCAGGAGGCGGTGCTTGCTCTTTTAAAGCTTCCTTAGCAGCTTCATCTGTTACTTTCTCGATATGTTTTTTTTCTTCCTCTCCGGGAAGAGGCTGCTTAGGTTCTAATGGACTAGGGGGAGTAACGGGAGGTAAACCATCTGAGCCGTGTAACATAAAAATCTCCAAAAAAAATTACTTTATAAATCAGGTATTCTTTATCTATCAATCATTATAATATCAAATCGAATTTTTTAAGTAAAATAAAATGACAATTAATTATTTATTAACATATCAACAAGAAACATTATGAATTTTATTAAAATTCATCAATTGGACGAGTTGGACTAATTGGACGAGCTGGAATCAGTCTGTCCAATTAATTAGTCCAATTAGTCCAATTGAGACGATTGCATAAGTGACAATAATTTATTTTAAATATTTTTATAACTAAATTATTCACATTGAGTTATGTCTTAAAATTAGCAAAAATAGCCAAAATGACATAAAAAATAATAATAGCCCTCAAACCATATCCAGAACTGGCTTAAAATAATTTATTGTCACTTATGCAATCGTCTCAATTAGTCCATGTCCAATCTGTTCCAATTAGTAATTAAGTTTGCTTGGCACGGTTCCAATAATTCATCAGAACATCAAAAGGCTGTTGACGCAGATCCTGATAACCATCTTCTTGTGCAAAAGCAACAACCTTGGAGAATCTTGCCTGGAATTTTTCTATGCTTTTAAGCAGCGTTTCCTGGGGATCCATACCACAATAAACTGCCAAACTGATAGCTGCTTGCAAAAGATCGCCAATCTCTTCTTGTAGATGACTTTCGTCATTCTTTTGCCAAGCCTCTTGTATTTCTGCACATTCACTTTGGATTTGTTCGATCAATTGATCGATATGTTCCCAATAGAAACCAAATTCCTTGGCCACAAATTCCTGTTCTTCAACACGTTTTAACAGGTTATGATCTTGAGAGCAACTTTGCATAGCACCTTACTATGATGATGAAGTTTAAAAATCAGCTTTACATATTTGGATGATATGACGGATGTTTTTTACTACATCGGCATCATGCGATGCTTGTAAGAAGGAACGATAGGCTTCAAGACTATCATTCATGCCATCGAGCATCAATTCCAAACTAAGCATGCCATGTGCGAAACCATAAGTAAAATGTTCGGAGATAGGCATATATTTGTGGTGCAGATGTACCTCATCAATTCTATCTTGCAGTTCTGCGGCCTGATCTTTAAGATAGGAGCTATAGATCTTTAATTGCTCATCACTTTGTATTTTTTTATGATTCTTGCCAGGTTCTAACTGACTCATCCACTCTAGTTCTATTGTGAGGAGCGTGTGCAAATCTTTATTCTCATAAGCCGATGTGAGTCTTTTCATGATCGCTTCTTTTTCCAACTTCTGAATGGGATCTGGCTCTAAGTCGGGATGCAAGGCTTTTACTAATTGTTTGTAGATTGTTCCAAGTCCTTTTTTCCGGAGAGCTTCAAGTTCTTTCTCCTTCATCTCCTTTTCAAGTTCTCGTTTGCTTTTCGGCTGTATAAAGCCCTCCTCTTCAAATTCATTTTGCTTGCTCTTTGCCTCTTCGATAGCTTCGAATACTTTGCGCATAATAGTATCTTCATCATCAATTGACTCAACTTTTGATAAGTCGACATCAAGATCGAATTCCTGGAACATTTCGCTCATCCCATTTTTGATCTCTGTTACTGCATCAGATAGGAGCTCATTAAAGTTGACACCTTCCAGTTCTTCAATGATCGTGCGAATCTCGGAATCCACCTTGTCGAATGGGTTTAATTCTAAAATCTCTGAAGTTTTGTTGATCAGCAATTCTTTTAGAATGATACGATCGTTCTTGGAAAAGAGTTTAGGTTTTTTATAATACGCATAGATGATTTTAACTACTTCAGAAAGAGTATAGGCATATGCCGTCTTTATGGGCTGCACCTGATCGTAGTAGAATAGTAGAGCCTCGTCGAGTTGTTTTTGAGTTTTTCCAAGCTTTTTTTGCAGGGTTTTAATCTTGTCTGTTAGACGATTAAATGTTTTCTGGGCTATGCTTTGGCTGGCTTTTGGGGATTTGAACAAAGAAATAATATTTGTCATAAAAAATCCTTCTGAAATTTCGTAACTGCAAAGCTCTAAACATTGAATTTATATGAATGAATTCTGGAGGAAAGGTCGAAATTAACGCTGGCTGATACTGGTTAGCCTTGTAATCTACAATATAAAGCAATTTTCAGCAATATCAAAAAACTCAATTTTAAGCCTTTACCCTCTCATTTTTGTAAATTTGATATCAGGTGGCAATCTATTCTTTGACATCTCCCAATTAATGTTTTAAAAAATAAAAAAAACAAAATGAGGGGTCCCTATGCTGCATCTAGCATTAATTTTATTTATCATAGCTGTTATTGTAGGTATTTTAGGTTTTGGGATAACAAATGCAATCAACCACATTGCAAAATTCCTATTTTATATAATTGTTATCATATTTTTAATTATTATACTTTATGCATATTTTTCTTTTTCTCCAACCCATGAACCAATTCCACCAGAGACATCAGTACAGACCTAGTAGGCATCTTGCATAATTCATTTCCTTGCCCATGCCTTGCCCATGCCCTTGCCCTTGCCCTTGGCCGTTTATGCAAAAATACGAAGCTATCAGCAAACTTTCATCCATCGAATTTAGGAAATTAACAGGAATTCAAAAAATTACTTTCAGAGATAATCGCAGCTCAAAGAGGCTGAGAATAACGTTAATCGGGCAAGGGCATGGGTAAGGGCATGGGCAAGGAAATGAAGAAGTACTTATTGACAGTGAGGATGTACTTGTAAACTATCCTTCCTTCATGTTATTTTCATAAGATAAAAATTTAAAAACACCTAACAATCATTCATTACATGACTGACGCAGGTCCTAGCATTTTTTCAGAATTAGCCTTATCACCCGAAGGTCGAGTTTACCTAAATATCTGTCATCAAGCAAGCGAACAATTACCCCTAGTAGAATTTGAAAAGATAAATGACTTATTCGCAAAAGGCTCTTTAGCGGGTTTGCTACATTTGGGCATTCAAGAGTTTTCCTGGCCTCTTCCACCTAGTTTTTTATTTTGGCAAACTTTTTCACGCCAATTTGTCACTCGTGTTTGCAAACTCACTCAGGCAATCAATACCCAAAAGCTACCCCTTATTCCTCCCCCGGAGGAAGAAGAACTTCAGGAAGCTATCCATCGCGCTCTTGCCATGCAAGGAATTGAGTATCTCAAATCCGATGTCCTCATCGCTATTTGGGAAGGCTTAACCGATTTTCTGCAGCAAGAGTTAAGGGATTTTGCCGGTACCATTCAAGATTATTTTAAATCTTTCAACCCTTGTTGGAATCTGGTTGGCCGTGTGTGTTTTCACTTAGCCGAAAATAAAAATGATGATGAAAGGCCTTTTGCATTTTTAGCCTCATATACCACACAACTCTCTCAGAAAAGAGAAGCCCAGCACCTCCCACTCAAACGGGCATTACAAGAGTATGCTGGAGAAAAAGATCATCATGCCTTGCTGACTTTATTGCTGCCGGTCCAAAAAGCAGCCAATCAAAGTGCCTTTATCAAAGGTCTAGTCGACTCAGGAACCATCTTTCAGGCCACTACCTGGAGTGCTCGCGAAGCTCATCGTTTCTTGCAAGAGATTCCTCTTATGGAATCTAGCGGCATCATCGTGCGCGTCCCTAATTGGTGGAGTTCTCAAAAACCCCCACGGCCAAAAGTAATCGTTAAATTGGGTGAGAATGAAAAGGGGGCCTTAGGCCTCAATACTTTACTCGATTTTGATATGCATTTAGCCTTAAGAAACGGGGAAAAATTAACAAGAGATGAGTGGGAATCTTTGCTAGATGCGGAGAATGGGCTAGTCAAAATTAAGGGCCAGTGGGTCGAAGTTAACCGCGAGAAAATAGAGGCTGTCTTGTCCCAATGGGATAAACTTCAACAGGCTGCCCGACAAGGCATACCATTAGCTGAAAGCCTGCGGCTGTTAGCGGGAGGCGGTTCGAAGATTTTGACTGACGATGACTCGTCAAACTCTGAAACAATGGCAGAATGGTCTCACGTTGTTGCAGGAGAATGGCTAAAAACAGTGTTAGAACAACTACGAAACCCTCAATATTCCAAGGAAGAGGGTGTAGAAAAAATACTGAAGCACTATCTGCAAGCCACATTGCGCCCTTATCAATTGGCTGGAGTGCAGTGGCTGTGGTTGCTGTATCAGTTAAAGCTCGGGGGCTGTCTCGCCGATGATATGGGTTTAGGTAAAACCATCCAAGTACTCTCTCTCTTATTGATTATTAAACATTACGCCCATCCTCAGCCCTTCTCAAGGAAGCCCCATTTATTGATTATACCTGCCTCTTTGCTAGGAAACTGGCAAGCTGAAATCGCCCGTTTTTCGCCAAACTTGAATATTCTGATTGCACATCCCTCAACGCACCATCATGAAAAGCTGAAAACGGCTTGCGAACATTTAGCCTCAATTGATCTCGTCATCACAACCTATGCGTTTATCCATCGTTTAGCCTGGTTAAAAGAGATTGATTGGGATCTTTTGATTCTAGATGAAGCTCAGCTTATTAAAAATCCAGGCACTAAACAAACTATCACAGCAAAGGAGCTTAAAAGCCAAGTACGTTTGACGTTAACTGGAACACCAATTGAAAATCGTTTAGGCGATCTTTGGTCTTTATTTGATTTTACTTCACCCGGTTTATTAGGTTCTAGCAAGGTCTTTTCTAATTATGCCAAGAAAACGGGCAAAGCGGATTCCCCTCAACAGTATGACCGTTTTATTTCTGCCTTGCGCAGGTTGACTCAGCCCTATATTTTAAGACGCTTGAAAAACGATAAAACAATTATTACTGACCTCCCGGATAAAACGGAAATGCAAGCCTATTGTTCCCTTAGCAAAGAACAAATTCGTTTGTATCAACAGTCGATAAAAGAACTGACGCTACAATTGGAAAATGCTAAGGGCCTCCAGCGGCGGGGGCTTGTTTTATCCTATCTTTTGCGCTTTAAACAAATTTGCAATCATCCCGCCTTGTGGTTGGGTTATGGGGATTATCCGGAAGAAGCAAGCGGCAAGTTTATCCGTTTAAGGGAAATTTGCGAAGGAATTGCAGCCAAACAAGAAAAAGTTTTAGTTTTTACCCAATTTCGCGAAATCATTCCTGCCCTTTATTCTCACTTAACAAAAATATTTGGAAGGGAGGGATTGACACTGCATGGCGAGACGGCCATTAAAGAACGTCCTGAGTTAGTTGCCTCATTTCAACAGGAACAAGGCCCTCCTTTTTTTGTATTATCTCTCAAAGCAGGAGGGACGGGACTTAACCTTACACGGGCATCACACGTGATCCATTTCGATCGTTGGTGGAACCCTGCTGTCGAGAACCAAGCCACCGACCGGGCTTATCGGATTGGCCAGAAGCACCCTGTTTTAGTCCATAAATTTGTATGCCGAGGTACCATCGAAGAAAAAATCGAGGCTTTAATGACTTCCAAAAAGAGCCTATCCCAAGAAATATTAGAAGGAAGTAATGATATCGTACTAACCGAGTTAAACAATGAAGAACTGCTTGAGATGATTTCGCTTGATCTTCATCGAGCATTAGGAGAGTGATAAAGGATGGGATACTCAAGATCGAACAGCTATGACTGGCCCGCCTATGTACCGGTTGCTAAGAGAAGAGAACAAGCAGCTAAACTTCTCCAATCCATGCAAAAGAAAGGTCAAACCTTAAACCCCATTGTCATTGAAGGACGGGGGATCACCAAAACATTTTGGGGTAAGGCTTGGTGTGAAAATCTAGAGGCTTATAGTGATTTTGCCAACCGTTTACCAAGAGGCCGCACATACGTACGCAATGGTTCTGTGATTGACCTAAAAATCTCGAATGGGCAAGTCCAAGCTAAAGTGATGGGATCGTCGCTTTATCAGATTGGTATTAAAGTAAAGCCAATGCTGGAATCAAAATGGAAAGTATTGATCGAGGCATGTGCGGGAAAAATTGATTCCTTAATCGAACTCTTACAAGGGAAATTTTCCAAAGCCGTCATGGAAATTCTCACTCAAAAAGAGAACGGCTTATTTCCTAACCCCAAAGAGATTTCAATGAGCTGTTCATGCCCCGATTATGCAGGCATGTGTAAACATATCGCCGCTGTTTTGTATGGCGTGGGTGCTTTTTTGGACACAAAACCAGAATGGCTGTTTGTACTACGCCATGTCGATCACTTAGATCTGATTGCTTCTGCCTCTTCTGGAGATCTTTTATTAAAAAATCAAACCAGCGATCATGTTTTGGAAGATGGGGATTTGTCGGCCCTGTTTGGCATCGAATTGGATACTGGTAAAACTTCTCCCAAGAAAACCAAAACTGCCGCCACCCGTAAAACCAAATCAAGCAGTGCTAATGGAGAAAAAGCTAAAAAACTCGTTGGTTCTAAATCACAAAGACAAAAGAAACGGCCTGTTTGAAGGGCCTGAAGGGCTCATTCAATTGGACGGGTTGGACTAATTGAGACGATTGCATAAGTGACAATAATTTATTTTAAATATTTTTATAACTAAATTATTCACATTGAGTTATGTCTTAAAATTAGCAAAAATAGCCAAAATGACATAAAAAATAATAAGAGCCCTCAAACCATATCGAGAACTGGCTTAAAATAATTTATTGTCACTTATGCAATCGTCTCAATTGGACTTTTTGGACATGTTGGAATTGGTCCAATCTGTCCAATTCGTCCAAATAGTCCAACTCGTCCATGTCCAAACTGTTCCCCGCAAGAAGTCTATTGTTTTAGGAAGTTGAAACCTTGCTGTCGTAGTGAAATATAAGATTGATAGCCTATAATAAGGTGGTCATGCAAGGGAATATTCATGAGGTGGCTAATCTCCACAAGTACCCTTGTCAATTCCAAATCCTGCGGCGAAGGCGTGGGATCGCCGCTTGGATGGTTGTGAGCAACGATTAATCCTGCCGCCTTATGACGGATGGCAGGATAAAAAACTTCGCGGGGATGGACTAGAGTTTGGGATAGGCTGCCGATGGAGACTACTTCATGGCAAATGACAAACCCTTTCACATCTTGCAAAATGACAATGAAATGTTCGCGATTGGCCTTTTCAAGCTCCTCTTTCAGTAAATGGTAAGCATGGGAGGGATGTTCAATGCGGTATTTAGGCTTGATGGGGTGTTTGGAAGCCCGCATGCCTAAATTAAAAGCCGCTTTGAGTTGTATTGCTTTTGCAAGACCCACCCCTTTAATTTCCATCAACTCTTCCAGCGTCGATTCTGCTAAATGAGGTAGACCCCCAAAACGGGCAACAATTTCATGAGCTAATTGTAAGATAGGCTTTGTCTTGCTGCCGCTTCCCAAGATGATTGCCACAAGTTCTGTGGTAGATAAAGACTCCGGTCCAGAACGCATCAAGCGTTCGCGGGGACGCTCCTCCTCGGGCAAATGTTGAATAGAATATTGCATCATCATTTAACCTTTTTCCACATTTAACTCAATTGACTTCCCTGCCAATAACTTTTATACACGAACAATCTGAAGAATTGGTTTTTCGGTTGCGCCAAAACCCCGGAGTTGAATTGTAATAATTCTTCTAGATGCTCTTCACAATTTTCTTAAAAGCAGTGCCATTGTTCGCACATCACACAAGTGGGATTCAAATACATTAGCAATTATTTAAAATTTAATGAATCAAAATATCCTTTCCCTCACGCCACTTAATTTATGGTTCTGTTGGTCAAGTGGTTCCGAAGGATGTTTGTTCCTTCTAAATAACTACCCGGTTATTTGTAGATGCTTCCGGGCGTTATCCCGGTAGGAAGCTGAACTGAACTGTTACTCCATTTCTTGCTTTCCTAGCTTTATGTAAAGAGCCCTTAAATTGCGTATTTGCGTATCAATCAAATAGGGTGCTGTTTCATCTAGATCATTTCTACAAAGAGGACACCGTTTCTTTTTTGAGGAGTGTTCAGCCAAGCAAGTAAACATTCTTCATTAAACCGATGTGGAACTTTGGATTTACAATTGGCAATAACGGCATTATCTAAAGGCTGAATAGAGATGGGGCAATCTTCCCGAGGATCAATCCCTATCTGCCCAAATTCAAGTAAACATTGTGCTTGTTGAACGATGAGAGGGGCATTTACCTGAGTGAAAACTAACCCAGTGCTTTGTAAAAACGTTTCTAACTTTTTGACGGGAAGAAGAGCGTTATTCTCGCTGTGAGGGCTAAAGTTATCTCGAATATGCTCTAACAAACTTAACTCATTATTAGATGGACTAATTAATAAACAAGAAAGAATTGCCTTCCAGTTCATCAAAGGAAGTGAAGGCAAACTTGCTGCATTTTTTTCGGCTGCTTTTGTAAGTCGATCAACGAGGGAAAATCCCACTACCTGGATTTGGCGCTTTAAATCTGAAGCATTTAATGAAATGAAATAGTTACTAGCTTCAAGCTCTAATTTTCCTTGCATTTCTGCATAACCGGCCAAAGCAAAAGCATTATTAGGTTCAATGCCCAAAGCTTTTAGAAAATATTCCTTTGCTTTATCATATTTGCCTTGCCTGTGTAACTTGTCTGCACAACGAGCCAAGGCTTTAACATAACCTTTCAATGCCTTAGCGTTCTCGGGCTCAATTGCTAATGATTCTCTAAATTTGCGAATTGCTTCCTCTAATTTGTCTTGCTTGCCTAGTGTTTTCGCCGAACCGATCAATGCATCAACGTTCTTTGGATCGAGGGCCAAAGCTTCTCTAAATTTGCGAATTGCTTCCTCTAATTTGCCTTGCTTGCCTAGTGTTTTCGCCGAGCCGATCAATGCATCAACGTTCTTTGGATCGAGAGCCAGAGCTTCTCTAAATTTGCGAATTGCTTCCTCTAATTTGCCTTGCTTGCCTAGTGTTTTCGCCGAGCCGATCAATGCATCAACGTTCTTTGGATCGAGAGCCAGAGCTTCTCTAAATTTGCGAATTGCTTCCTCTAATTTGCCTTGCTTGCCTAGTGTTTTCGCCGAGCCGATCAATGCATCAACGTTCTTTGGATCGAGGGCTAGAGATTCTCTAAATTTGCGAATTGCTTCCTCTAATTTGCCTTGCTTGCCTAGTGTTTTCGCCGAGCCGATCAATGCATCAACGTTCTTTGGATCGAGGGCCAAAGCTTCTCTAAATTTGCGATTTGCTTTCTTTAATTTGTCTTGCTTGCACAGTGTTTTCGCCGAGCCGATCAATGCATCAACGTTCTTTGGATCGAGAGCCAGAGCTTCTTTAAATTTGCGATTTGCTCTCTCTAATTTGTTTTGCTTGTGCAGCGTTTTCGCCAAACTGATCAATGTGTCAATGTTCTTGAATTCACGGGCCAAAACCCCTTTATATTCATTCGGGACTTCCTTATATTTCGCGACTTCCTCATATTGCCTTCTCGGAATAAAACTTCAGCAGAATCAAGAACAGCCGGGATCTTATTACCTTTTGTCGCTTTAAAACAAAAACATCGATACAACACATAAAAGGCTACTAAAGAACCTAAAACGACTAGAACAACGGCCATAATTCTTTTCTGTTGAATATCTAAATAAGATAAGATTTTATCTTTGAGAATGGGAACCGTATAATTAGAAAATGAATTGAAAGAATTTATCCAAGAAACAGGCATAACTTACCCCCTATTTTTAGAAAAGTGCCCATCTGTTTTGGAATACTTTTGCACATAATATGGACGCATGTCAAGGTGAGTTGTTGTATCTCAGCAAGAGAAAAAAAGCGTTCTTAAGTTAACCTGAAAGGTCTAAATATCATATAAGCCCAGGTCGGAGCGAAGCGAAGGCCTGGTTAAAACCACATAAACGATGAAGTCCTGTAGGGACGACATATGACTCTTTTCATTTTATCTCTATTAAAAAATAATCACATTTGTTAAAATCTTAGGCAATTTTATTCACTTAATTAAGGTTTTTATGAATATATGTTCAGAATTTGTTCCTACCAAATTTTCTCCTACAGAAATGCCCAATGTGGATGCTATTCTTTGGGCCTTAAACGACATGTCTTGTCAGGTACGAACAAAAGCATTTAGCAGAGATAAGAGAGTGCTTTTCACTATAGAGTCTGCAAATCCTCGCGAAGTATGCAAGGCATTATTAATAACGATAAAAGAAGCATGGAAAAAAATTCTATATTCTAAAATTGATTCTGATATCCCCCTTGCTCAACGAACTTGGGAATGCATCTCTTTTGAAATTGGCTTAATCAACGATACATCTTCCATCGAAAGCGTAGAAGATCAACTCAGCTCTTTTCTCAAGAATATTATTTCAAGCATTGTCAAGCCTTTTGACATGCAAACTCTCGAGATGGACTTTTGTCTGTCTCTTGAGGATCTTAAACGGTTAGGGGCAAGAAAAGATGCTTATGAAAATACGTATCGCGAGTGTTTTGATTTTGCATTTTATCAGCTATACGAGCCTCGCGCTATCCCTCATATCTTAGGAGAAAAGAAGGAATTGCCCTTCGAAAAACCATTGACATACGAATCTGTAGGAAAAACTTTGCAAAAGTGGGGATATACCCAAGTGACCACTCCGCAAGCTGGGGATCTTATTCTCTATATTGATGTACTCGGCATCATTGTGCACTCAGGCATTTTTGAAACACCTGAAAGAGTGAGATCAAAGTGGGGCTTATTTCCCATTTTTTCTCATCCCACAAAAACAGTATTTAAAAGCTATGGGCAATCCTATCTTATTTTTAGAAAAAGTGCGGGAGATGGTTTTGAATTGCAAATAGATCGATTATTGGACCCAGTCAAAAGATCAATTAAAGACTTCTCACATCAAGCTTGTCGGAGTCCTTTGAGTTCTGAGGGATGCTTATGGGTTCTTAAGCAGATGGTTGCTAACATGGCTCGAGAGCATCAACAAACAACAGAGAAGAGGCTCCCATTTGGCAAGAGCTATTTCAAGCAGGTGAGGACCGAGGTTTTGAAGCTTAAAATATCAACTTCAGAAAAGAAGAAAGCTGTGATCAAGCGTACCAAGGCTGCTCTAAAGGAAACCTTGCAATCTATTCATCCCCTAGTCTAATACAAGAAAAAACTTGGTTGCAAAACTGGCAGAGGCAATGGAAAACTGACAATATTTAGTCTTTCATTAGAATCAGGACGAGACGGCCTAACCACCTTCGCTTCTAAATAACTACCCGGTTATTTGTAGATGCTTCCGGGCGCTATCCCGGTAGGAAGCTGAACTGTTACAAAAAATCCTAGCTTAAGAAAAATTTAATAGCTATAATAATATCTATTATGAGATCAAAATATTGATAACGGATACCATTATGAACTTTAATTTACTAACACCCCATGACCTAACCATTCAAATAGCTGAACAAGCAAAAGAAAAAAGACTTTCCCTTAATCTTACACAACACTCTCTTTCCGAACGTTCAGGTGTGAGCCTGGGAGTTCTAAAAAAATTTGAACGGACAGGAAAAATCTCGGTTGAATCACTCTTAAAAATCGCCCTTGTTTTAGATTCTCTGGCCGAATTTTCCGCTTTATTCAAACCTAAGCCGCTAGAATCTTATCCGACTCTCGATCAACTTCTGAAACAGAAATCCAGAAAACGGGGGAGAAAATAATAATGGCATTTGAGCAAATCAATACTCTCAAAGTGAACTATTTTGGAACCGAAAAATCCATCGATGTTGGACGTTTAGCACTGATCAGCAGAAAAATTTTCTTTGAATATTCTGCTAGCTTCCTTGAATTAGGTTTAGAGCTATCTCCTTTTAAACTTCCTCTCAAAGCTGGCGTCTTGGTCTGCGAAGATCGAATCTTTGAAGGGCTTTTTGGAGTATTTAATGACAGCTTACCCGATGGTTGGGGGAAACTTCTTTTGGATCGGAAGCTGATGAGTATGGGAATCAATCCTAACATGATGACGCCAATTGACCGCTTAAGATATGTAGGAACCCATGGAATGGGAGCCCTTAGGTATGAACCTGAGTTTACGATGGTAGCTTCAACTAAGGAAAAGCCGTTTGAATTAGATGTTTTAGCTGATGAATGCTATCAATTTCAAATACATGATCAGGATCAATTTATTGATGATTTACTTCTCATGAATGGCTCTTCTGCAGGAGCTCGCCCAAAAATATTGGTCAGCATCGATCACAAGACGAATCAATTTCAATTGACCACTAACAATCCCTCTCATTTCCATGATGATTGGATCGTCAAGTTTCGCTCTTCGGTAGATCCCCAAGATATTGGTCCGATTGAATACGCTTACCACCTGATGGCTAAAGAAGCCGGTCTAATTGTACCGGAAGCCAAACTTTTTAAATCGAGAACATGCCCCGGTTACTTTGGTGTGAAGCGATTTGACAGAACGGAACATACCTTTCTGCACACGCACTCGCTAAGCGGTCTTTTACATGCCGATCATCGCATCCCAAGCCTCGATTATGAGGCAGTAATGAAAGCCACTTACATACTGACAAAAAATATGACTGAATGCGAAAAACAATTTAGGAACATTGCGTTCAATGTCTTTTCCTATAACAGAGACGATCACGCTAAAAATTTTTCTTTTATAATGGATGAAAAAGGGACTTGGACTGTTTCTCCAGCTTATGATCTCACTTTTTCGACTGGACCTGGAGGGGAACATTGCACCACAATCATGGGGAATGGTCGAAATCCAGGAACCGCAGATTTACTAAAGCTGGCCTTAATTACTAAAATAAATGAGCAAAAAGCCCTTTCAATTATCGGTCAAGTAAAAGATGCTATCTCAAAATGGAAACAATTTGCTGAGGAAGCTAACGTCAGCCGACAATCTTCAAAAAACATTCACTCCCAATTATCTAGTACATCAACGCACTTAAATTGAGGTTTTATAATCCTATCTATCAGCTTTCCGCTATGCGATAAGGCGATAGCTTGCCTGCTAAAGCAACGGTTACCTCGACCTTTAAAATAACATCATTTTCCTCGTATTCTTGTTTAAGTATATTCCCCTGGCGTATAATTTCGCTAACAAGTGCATATTCACTTTGAGGAATCCGCACCTCAATCAATCTTCTCTGGCGGCTTAATTCTTGAATCATCATCTCTTGCAAATCATCAAATCCCTCATGCGTCAAAGCAGAAATTTGGACGTTTTTAGGATAAGTCATGCGCAGACGATGGATCAAACTGGGATTAGGATTGTTATCAATCTTATTGAGCACGGTAATAATTGACTTTTTACCTGCTCCTAGCTCCTTTAATACCTCATGGGTAGTCGCGGCTTGCTCTTCAGCCATAGGGTGGCTGGCATCCACGAGATGCAGCAAAATATCTGCTTCAAGGGACTCTTCTAGAGTGCTTTTGAAGGCCGCCACAAGCAAATGGGGTAGTTTGCGAATAAATCCTACGGTATCTACAAGTAAAATCTCTTGATTGTTTTTTAAGGTAAACTTCCTTGTGGTTGTATCGAGGGTAGCAAACAGCTTATCTTCTACGAATACATTGGCTTCTGTTAATGCATTTAATAAAGTTGACTTCCCTGCATTTGTATATCCAATAATGGCAAAAACAGGTATTTCAGAGCGAAGCCTTGAGATGCGCAAAGTTTCACGATTAGCTCTTACTTCCTCGATTTCTTTTTGCAATTGATCGATTTTACGCTTCAGGATGCGGCGGTCAATTTCGATTTGCTTTTCCCCCTCACCTTTAAGATAGCCTCCCCCTCCTCCAGATCCGGAAGTACCTTGCTGGCGTGACAAGTGGGTCCAAAGCCGTTTTAAACGGGGGGCTTCATACTTAACCTTAGCCAATTCGATTTGCAAACGAGCTTCTTTGGTGTGAGCGCGTTGAGCAAAAACTCCTAAAATGACCTCAGTACGGTCCATAACAGACCGCCCAAAAGCCTTTTCCAAATTGCGTTGTTGAGCAGGTGTAATTTCATCATCAAAAATGATTAAATCTACATTCTTTTCATTGGCAATTTCTGTGAGTTCAGCTAATTTTCCCTTACCGATATAAATGGAAGCATCAAATTTTCGAATGGCACATTGTTCTTTATGGACAGTTTCAACACCATAAGTTTTGACCAATAATTCTAATTCCTGTAAATGCTCTTCACAAATTTGCTTAAGAGCGGTGCCATGATAAGTAGAGACCAGCATAGCGGTTTGCGTTGGAGTCATCTTAAAATCCTCATTCAAATTCGATTTCCAATCCATCATAAGCTAAACGGATATTTGAGGGAAGATAAGCGTTTGCTTAAGGAGAGGAAATTCAAGCCAAACTGGTGGGCTTTCACCAGGGTAAATTTCTTACTTAATTTCAAAAATCTATCAAAATATCCGAAGCCTCTTCGAATAATCATTCTACTGGCATGAAAAGATAAAAAATGCCATTTTAAAAGCAAAAATTCAGAATTTTCATTTTCTTATTATATCCTATTGATCTTGCATATACTGTTAAATTTATAACATTTTAGGAGAAGGTATGAACGTAATATTACATTCATTTACTCATCATGTTCGTTTTTTTGCTAAAGAGAGTCTATTGCGTATTAAAGATAAAAAAATTGCATTGGTTGCGTTAGCGATCATTGCTTTGGCTATTTGTTATGCTTACTGTCGCCATTACCTCAATAAGAAAAATATTGTCCGTCTAAAAGAGGAAGAACAAGACCTTAAAAACGACTTCGAAAAAGAGATGAAAGTTTTGAAGATTCAAGATTTTCCCATCCAAAATTTACCCGTAGAAATCCAATCGATAATCTTTTCTGCTACTCAAAATCCGACTCGCCTTGCAAGTGTATGTCATGCTTGGAAGGATATCGCAGAACAGCAAACATATTTTAACCTTTTAAGAGAAATCGAGCATTGTATAGGAGAGAAACAAGCTCAGGCCATTTATTTAAGCAAAAATCTAAGCAACGCTTCAAATAAGGAGAAATTGCGCTGCTCGTTTCAAAATCAGAAAAAGCGTCTCAATTATATTTTAATAGACTCTAAACGTGCACAAGCTTGCCTTAAATACCTAGGAACAAGAAGACTAGACTTTGCCAGCTTTCAAAAATGCGAGCAATGGATTAAAGATTATCATTTACTGATAATGTGTCGATTAGCCAGAGAACATGATATACTTTTCTCAAAAGCGGAAATAGCAATTAGCAATCTATTTTGGGGTAACAATTTTAGAATAGCAGAAACGGCAGAAGATTTAAGAAGAAATTTTTTAAATTTACCTTTTCAAAATATAAAAAACCTTCATTTTGGAGAAGCATATTATGATACGACTCCTAAGTACATAGGAGGGGTCGATGATTTGCGCATTGATAAATTATATCCGATCATTCCTCTAAGATTTTCTGAAATTCCTCCTGAAATTGGTCTGTTTACTCAATTAGAAGAGATCGACTTACGAAGCAACAAGATTTCTGTTTTGCCTCCTGAGGTTTGCCAGTTGACAAAATTAAAAAAGCTCGATCTTTCTTATAATCAAATTTCAAGTTTGCCTTCTGAGATTGGAAAATTGACCCAATTACAGGATATTGTGCTTTCTAATAACAAACTGGACTCTCTACCGTCTCAAATTGGGGAGATGGTTAACTTACAATGGATTTCGCTTCATAATAATAACTTGACTTGTTTGCCAACAGAATTTGGTAAATTGGTTCTATTAAAAGTTCTCAATTTGAATGATAATAAAATTTCATCCCTCCCTCCTGAAATAAGTCAGCTATCGGAATTAATCCGATGCGGGCTAAACAATAACAACTTAAAAAGTATACCCAATGAAATGGCTCAACTTCCCCAACTTAAATCTATCGATCTGAATCGTAACCCTCTTGAACAATGGCCGATAGAACTTCAGCCGCTAGAAGGCTTGCAGAAAACTTTTAGGAATTGGTAGGAAGCTCCTATATAAGCAAAATAAATTTTTCTGAACTAACAAGTAATTCAAGCTTCAAATAAAATGCTGCATTACCCACTTGATGCCAATGTTGCCAATGCGATATAATGAGAAATAGAAGGTAATGATATGAATCACGTAAAAGTAAATCTGACAGAGTCCAACTGCATTCCTTTGACCAGAATCTTAGGAGATTGCTCAGCAAAGACCTTCGATGCTTATTGGGAAGAAGATAGATTAATTCTTGTGCCTTTGATTGAAATTCCAGAAAGAGAGGCGTGGATTTACAAAAATAAGAAGGCTTTAGCTTCCCTAGAAAGAGGTTTGCAAGATGCTGCTGATGGTAAGGTTAAAAAATTAGATCTCTCTATACTCCCCGAGATAGATGACGATGAGTAGTTTTGAAATATTCTTGACCGAAGAAGCAGAAGATTATTTAAAATTGATCGAAAATGACAAGGGAAGAGAGCGTAGTTACAAAGCTGTGTCTAAAGCATTGCATATGATGAGTAAAAACTTAAGGCATCCGTCATTAGAGACACATGAATTTCATTCAAAACAAGGCCCTAAAGGGGAAAAAGTTTTTGAATCTTACGCTCAAAATAAAACACCCGGTGCACATCGGATTTTTTGGTATTACGGACCAGGGAAAAAAGAAATAACTGTTGTTGCGATTACACCCCATCCCTAGAAAACTTGTTTACATTCCCAAATTAACGCGATGTGCAAGTTTTCACAGATGAAAATTCATAAATATTTCTCTCTGTGTGTGCTGTGATCTCTGTGGTAGTTAAAATAACCACAGAGATCACAGAGCACACAGAGGTAGAAAAAAAATTCGCACATCGCGTAAATTATACACAAACAACCCGAAGAATTGGTTTTTCGGGTTGTTTGTGTATAAAATCCTCATTCAAATTCAATTGCCAATCCATCATAAGCTAAACGGATATTTGAGGGAAGATAGGCATTAGTTTGGAAATGATCAAGTTCATGCGAAATATGGGTTAACCAAGTTTGCTCAACCCCTAATTGTTTTGCAAAATCAACGGCTTCATCTACAGATAAGTGTAAAGGAGATGGAGTATAACGCAACGCGCTAATAATCAAATATCTCACCCCTTTCAAATGTTCAAAAATAATGGGGGAGAAATGGCGGATATCAGATAAATAGGCCAGATCGCCAAAGCGGAACCCATTTACAGCCATTCCTCCTTGCGTATAAGTCACATAGTGAATTTCTACTCCCTGAAACTCTGTGACACCCTCTTGTTCTGGCAATATCTGCACATGTAAACGCGGATTGCTTGATTGAAAGAGATAGTAAAATCTTTTTTGAAGATCTTGGGCGGTAACATGCGATAATAATACAGGCAAAGGGGTTTCCCTCCGGTAATAAATGGGGCGCAAATCATCTATTCCTGAGGTATGATCATGATGAGCATGCGTATAGATCACCCCATCTAAAGAAGTAATGCCATAGCGCAAGGCTTGCTGACGAAAATCGGGTCCTGAATCAATTAAGAACACACGATTCTGGAAACGGATGAGGACAGAGGGGCGCAAACGCTTATTGAAGGGCGAATCAGATTTGCAGACCGCACACTGACACCCAATTACGGGCACACCCATCGATCCACCTGTTCCTAAAAATAGCAAGTTTCCCTTTATCATTTTTGCAAAAATAACCGCATGATTTCTTTATATAGGTTTGAATGGTAAAAATAAGCCCATTCGCCTTGATCTTCTTCACTGTGTAATTGAACTCGGAAATAATCTTCTGGTAAAAATTGCACCACTTGAAATACTTGCGCTTTGGATGAGGAGCCCGAAGAGATACTGCGCATCGTGGTTGTCAAAAGAGCAGGATGGGAAGCTAGAAAGAGTTTTTTGATGTTATCCGAAACACTTGCCAAACTCATTTCAGAAGCAACTAAATCATAGAATTTTTGATAGGTTTCCAATGGGATAGTTTTACGGTGTACTTGCCCCTGTGCGGTATCAAAATAAGCAAATTCTGTTTTCTCAAATATAAAATGGATGTTTTGGCTGGTTTTTGAGTGTTGTTCTTAATAATTAATCCGCTCGATCACCCCCGGATCTAATAAGGCATGCCCTGCAATATAGCGGCCGGTTGTCCCATAATAGTAAAGAAAAAGAGGCGGTCAAACCGGCGCAAATGATGGCGGTTCCCAAAACGACCAGAATATTCTTAATATCGCGATTCGTACGCTGTTTTTCCAATGCATCACCTTTTAGAGCTTGTGTACATCACTTGTGTAATTACGAGCTTTCAAAGCCAATAATATCCAAGCCCAGCCCGATAAGATTAGATCAATCCCGACAAACAAACCAATAATCCATAAGCCCGATACTGGCCAGTTAGAATATATCACAACGCCTAGTAGAAAGGTAACTAATCCGTTAAAAAAAACCCATCCCCATTGATCAAATCTGAGTATGAGGGAAATCAGCATGCGAAAGAGTCCCACCACAAAGCAAAATGCAGCAATCCATAAAGTTAAACTCACAGCTGCCATAGCCGGTTTGGTGATACAAATAAACCCAGTAATCAAATAAAGGCAGCCGACTAATAAAGAGAGGAATAAACCACTCCATTTACGAGCCATAAGGCCTTGGATAATTTGTACCACTCCCCCGCTGAACAGAAAACAACCAAAAAGTATCACTGAGAAAATTGTGGCGTAATACGAGGAGACGACTGCTCCCAATCCCAATAAGACGAGAATGAGGCCAAAACTTAGAAACCATCCCCAATTTTTATGCACCGCTTCAATATCTCTAAAATATATTGTAGAAGCTAATTTGTCATGTATAACCATAGAATGTTTCCTTTTTAAATTCTTGCTTATTACAATCTCTATATCTAAAAAGAAATGTTATCGCAAAGAAAAAATTCTCACTTCCGGGAAATTCTATGAAAATTGCCATTATTGGGGCAGGCTTTTGCGGACTTGCTGCTGCCTGGCATCTGCTCAACCATGAGCCTGCCATTTCGAAGTTAAAAGTGCATTTATTCGATACCAAAGGAATTGGCAAAGGAGTTTCCGGAATGGCAGCCGGTCTTCTACATCCTTATGTAGGAGCACATGCTAAACTCAATTGGAGGGGGCAGGAAGGATTCAAAGCCACACAGGAACTTTTGCTGGTTTCTTCCCAAGCCTTAGAACACCCGGTTGTTGCCTGTTCTCAGGGTATTTTACGTGTAGCTCTAAATGAGGCTCAGGAAAGTGATTTCCACATTTGTGCTGAACTTTATCCAAGTGATACTCAATGGCTTGATCCCTCTGCTTGTCAAGCCCTAGCTCCAGGGTGCGCCTATGCACCAGGACTTTGGTTAAAACAAGGATTAACTGTTTATTCTTATCATTACTTACAAGGACTTTGGAAAGCATGTGCCGCCCAGGGAGCTCGATTTGAACAAAGGTCGATCCATGCGCTAAAAGATCTCCAAAATTTTGATTTAATTATTGTAACAGCAGGTGCGGAAAGCCATCGCCTGCAAGAGCTTACTTCCCTGCCTATAAGGACACTCAAAGGGCAAGTTTTAGAACTTTCATGGCCAACAGATATCCCCCCTCTCACCTGCGCGCTTAATTCCCAGATTTACATCCTCATGACGGAAAAGCGAAACTCTTGCTTAGTAGGTGCAACTTATGAAAAAGGGTATAGTGAAGCTGTTACAGATATTAATACTGCTAAACAAGAGATTTTACCCAAGGCCTACCAACTTTTTCCCTCTTTGCAAAAAGCTTCTATTATTAACTGTTACGCAGGCATGCGCGCTGTTACCCCTCAGCGTCGCCCTTTTCTCAAATTCATTCCACCCAATTGTTGGGTCCTTACCGGAATGGGTTCTAAAGGGCTTCTCTACCATGCTTTATTTGCTAAGGAGTTAGTTCGAGAATTAACCCAACTTCAGTAAATATAGGTTAAGTTCTATTTAATTTAGAGTAAATTTTTAGGGCAATAAAAGCAATAATTGATACAACAAGTAATAATTCAACAATCACATAACAATTACCTAAAAAATCGCCAATTTTTTTTGTTTTGCCCTCCTCTGCTTTAACCAAAAAAAACGTAGAACTCACAACGGTTAACTAGGGCAATAATTCCTGAATAGACAATTGTCTGTTTTAACCAGTTCACAATATGAAGTTGAAATTTTCCTTGGGGAACCTCTTTTGGAAAATTATTTTGTCTTTCGTTAGGCTCAGGAACAAAATCGGATAAAGGTGGGGTATGCATAAAATTCCCTTATTTAATATTATTAATAAATAATAATAACAGAAAACATGCTTTAAATTATAGAAATTAATTAGATGGTTTTTCTAAGTCGTTTTTGCATTAAAACATGGGCTTCAGCTGCAAAATTAAAAAAGAAAATGACGGAAGGGGTCAAAAATGCGGTGAAAGGCACCATAATAAAAAACCACTTAAGAATTGTCTGAAGGGAAGATTGGCAATCTAAACAAATGGAGCCTGTAAGCATTGCCGCAAGCATGAGGAGAGTGACAATAATGGGCAACTGGAACAAAAGAAGTAAGCATCAGGATGATATTTACAAAAGGATCTTTTTAAGCGCTTCACGACAATTTGAAGAATAGCTCCTCGTTCTAACCCTTTAAATGCAATTAAGGGAGAAATGAAAAAAAGAAGAGATAAGCTAAGCAAACATAAAATCAACGTTCCCAAATTAATTAAAAATGGAGCAAAAGATAAAATGACGCTAAAAAACTCTCCGACGGCGGGAACTTCACCAAGGAGGAAGAAAATGCCAAGCAACATCCAAAGTAGCAGATAGCCGAGAATAATCGGAATGGCAAAATAAGAAGCTCCAATGATGATTTCCCAAGATCGAGAAAAGATATTGAAATAGTTTGCTCCCCCTTTTTTTATCTCATCATGATAAATGCGAATAAGCAAAATGCCCATAGATAACAAAATGCCCGTACAGAGAAAAATCGGTAAAAATGTCAAACTTAATTGGACCCAATGCCCGGCATGAAGCGCAAGTCCTCGAAAAAAAACCACTAATAATCCACTTAAAGCCAAAACGCAGAAAACAAAGAATAATTTCTTTTTAGAAAAAGTCAAAGCAAGAGCGCGATTAAAAATAAAGGAGAGTTCTTGAAAATCCATGCCTTTTACATCCTTGGCAAATTACGTTTTCTTATTTTAACGATAGTGCGTTAATTTATCCTACTAAATTCTAGCGATTCTCTTACATTGGCTTGAAAAAATACTTAGGCCTCACAATCGGTGTTCCTTTGCCATCGCGAGCTTCTTCACGCTCATAGATAATTTGACGGGATATTCCCACCACCCTAGCCATGCCAAACAAAACGGGAAATACTCAGCGTATGGAAAACCAGCAGCAGATAGTAAAACTCCCGATATGGCATCTACATTTGGATACGGATCAGAAATTTTAGGATTTTCTTTGAGAACTTTACTGCCGGCAGAACGCAGGAGCAGCGCCATTCTAACTAAGGGGTGATGGGGATAAAATTTTTCAGCAATTTGATAAAGCAAAGTAGCGCGGGGATCTTCTACACGCAAAACTGCGTGGCCAAAGCCAAAAACTAATTCATTGTTAGCTAACTTATCTCTGACCGCCTTCTCGACATCTGCAGCGGTTGCATCCTCCCTCAATTCATTCACTAATTGATGGACAAAAGCCAAGCAATCCTGGTTGGCTTTTCCATGGCGCGGGCCAGCAAGAGCGCATATTGCCGCTGACATAGAACCATAAAGATCTTCTAATCCAGAAGCGACGGCTTTACCTACAAAAGTCGATAAGTTACCTCCTCCATGATCGTAGTGCAAAATGTTGAATAATTTAAAAGCAGGGGTAAGCTTTTTTAAATCCCCATTAGGCACATTAAGCATTTGAGTGAAATTTTCGATATATCCTAAATGGGATTGGGAAGGCTTACTTGGACCCCAGCCTGCATGGTGGTTGATGACAGTTGCGGCTATTTCGGGTATTTTCGCAATTAAGTTTAGGCCATCTTCCCGATATTGATTCCTTCCTTCAAAAATGCCCCCTAGCAATAGAGCTGCAGCAAAAAGCTTCATCGGATGACCGCTTCGAGGAAGCTGTTCAATAGCGGTCTTTAATTGAGGAGTGCATTTTGCTCGTTGACGCAAATTTTGTGAAAAATTGTTCCACTTCTTCCGGCTTCCCCTCATGGCCATGAAAAAGTAAATAAATCACTTGCTCGGGCTCCCAATGATCAATCTCTGATACCGGATGACCAGCATAGAAAAGCCCCTTTTGCGGATCGACTGTAGAGGTCGTGCAGTAGCCTACAGGATAGCCTCTTAGACCTGTTTCAAGATTCTCTTTGGTAATTTGAAAAATCACCTCTTCCATAACTATCTCCCGGCGATCAAAGTTTTGACAAGATCCCTTTCTTCTAAAAGCTCCCGTTCGGTTGCTCTTAATTTAACATCTAAGAATTCATGAATATCCAATCCCTGCACAATGTTCACTTTCCCTTTTTCGGCAGTTTGACAGGGAAATGAGAAAATGAGTTGATCTTCAATGTCGTAGGGGTTTCCATCTGAAGCTATGCCTGCAGAATACCAATGATCGGTACGAGTATGTAAAAGATCATGCGTAAAATCGATGATTGCTTGAGCTGCTGAAGCCGCGGAAGATTTACCCCTAGCTTGAATGATTGCGCGCCTCTTTTTCGGACCAATTCAAAAAAATCATGTTCAAGCCAATGGCGATCGGAAATGACAGATGCCGCAGGATGACCTCTAAGACTCGCATGAATAAAATCGGGGACTTGGGTAGAGGAATGATTTCCCCATATAATTACATGGGAAACCTCAAAGATAGGAATCTGTGCTTTTTGAGCGAGAAAGAAGGTGGCGCGATTCTGATCCAGGCGAGTCATGGCAAAAAAATTCTTATGCGAGAGACGAGGGGCTTGGCTCATGGCTATCAGACAATTGGTATTGCAAGGATTGCCTACCACCATGATTTTAGCATCTGCTTTAGCGACTTCGTTTAGAGCCCGTCCCTGTTCAACATAAATTTTCCCATTTTCCAATAGCAAATCTTTGCGCTCCATTCCCGGTCCCCGTGGCTTAGCCCCAATCAAGAAGGCAAAATCGATATCCTTAAAAGCTTGATAGGGATCGGTTGAAACCTCTAATGCATGAAGGAGGGGAAAAGCACAATCTTGCAACTCCATTTTTACCCCTTCTAAGGAGGGCAAAACTGCAGGAACATCGTAAATGCACATGGCAATGGGTTGATCATGCCCAAATACTTCGCCGCTAGCCAGACGAAATAACAATTGATAGGCAACTTGTCCTGTTCCGCCGGTAATTGCCACGCGTATAATTGGTTTAGTCATGCTGTTCTCCCCAATGGTATTGCCTGTATTGCCTCACTATAGTTGGGTTTGCATATTCCGCAAAATTTTTTTATTACACTCTGAAAGAATAACTGTTCACGGGGAAGACGATAAGATGATGGCAAGAATGCAACTCGTGTGAAGCTAATGAGTGCCGGGGTAAGGGGGTTTAAGGGGGATTTTCTCCCTTTTTGGAGTGCGGTACGGCCTTCAAGTATATGTATGAAGGCGACCCTGCCGTACCGCTTTTTTTAAAAGTTGTGGAAGATGCGAAAGTTATCGATTTTGAATCAATCGATGGATTGCTGAAAACAACAATGAAGCGGTATTTTAAACAAAGCCTCCAAACACAAAGCGGTACGGCAAGGTCGCTTCCATACAAATTCGCAAGGGCCGTACCGCGCTCCAAAAAGGGGGAAAACCCCCTTAAACCCCCTGTAGAAACACCCTTTTGTAGGCTCGAGGAACAAAATTGTAGGTAAAAGCACGCACACTGACACGAAAAACCAAGTAATGGATATACTTTGTTAGACGAATCATGCCATTCCACGTCTAAATGGAGCTCCGATCCTTGTATTCCTAAATACAGATATAAATACAGATGTAATTTCACAAGATAAATAAGAACCTAAGAAGAACGCGTTTAAATATGCCAAAGGGCGAATATTATAAATCAGAAAAGAACAGGTCCCTAAAGCACATATTTTGAAGGCTGTTTCATGCAGAGGTTGAAGAATTTTATAACGTCTTGTATAACACGCGTAGATATCAGATTTTAATTGTACCGCTTCAAAAATGGAAATAGGTCTCATTATACCTATGAAAATTCCTGGTATAATACCAGCACAAGCAACTTTCCAATAGTTAGTACCTACGCGAGAAGCAGCAAGTAAAGCAACACCTATAGTTAAGGCTAAATTTAAACCATATAAAACAAGCTGAACACGATAGCTAATTTTTTGTTCTTGGTCAGTAATCACATCGTCATAACCTCTAATCATATGCGAATGATTTATTCCCTTCATACGAGTAATAAAAGCATCCTTCAACAAAATGGCTTCGATGTATAAGGGATTTTGATCAACTAAATCTCTAACAGTTGTCATACAAACTCCTTCCTTAAAAAGTTATTATACGCAGAATAATTTAATAATATTTTTTCGTCAAAAAAAATCTCATAAAAAAATATTATATTGAAAAATAATAAAAAAAGTTACGATTGTATGATAGGAAATTCCGATCTCCAATTTCTCCAAAAAAAATCAACACTTCTACTTAATTGCACAGATATGCTAAAATGACTCAATTTAAATCGATTTTATTATGCATCAAAATACCATTAACTCCACCGATTCTTCCCTGCAACTAGTGGAAATTTTTTCCAGTATTCAGGGTGAATCCAGTTTAACCGGTTTGCCAACTACTTTTGTCCGTTTGCGCTGCCTGCAACTTGCGCTGCACTTGGTGCGATACCACCTACTCCTTTGGCAGAGGCATTCCATGGGCACTCAATCAAATCATACAAGAAGTCGAACGCCATGGATGTCATTACGTATGCATCACTGGTGGAGAACCCCTTTTACAAGCCAATGTTTATATTTTGATGAAGCTCCTTTGCGATCGCGGGTTTAAACTGAGCCTAGAAACAGGCGGTTCTCTATCCACGGAAAAGGTAGATGAGAGAGTCTTGGTTGTTTTGGATATCAAATGTCCCGGAAGTGGCATGAGCCACAAAAACTTCTGGGGTAATCTTCCCCATTTGCGAAAAAACGATGAAGTAAAGTTTGTTTTAGCTGAAAGGGATGATTATGAATATGCAAAAACTATTTGTTCGAAGTATCAATTGTTCAACCTGGTAAACAATGTTCTTTTTTCTCCCGTTTTTGGAAAACTAAATCCACAAGAACTTGTACATTGGATTTTGGCAGACCGCCTGCCAGTACGATTAAACCTACAAATTCATAAATTTATTTGGGACCCTCTTCAAAGAGGTGTTTAAGTTTTTAAAATGACCATGCCTAAAGCCATTATACTCTTAAGCGGCGGATTAGATTCTACAGTAATTTTAGCCTTGGCTTTAGCTCAAGGACGCCAATGCTTCGCCCTAAGTTTTGACTATGCTCAACGTCACCACGAGGAGTTAAAGTGCGCTCAAAAGATTGCAGGCTATTATGACATCCCCCATCGAATTATCTCTATTGACTCCTTGGCGTTTGGCCAATCTTCCCTAGTATCCGACCTGGAAGCGCCCTATTTGAGAACTCCGGAACAGATCGCCACCCAAGGAACCCCTAATACCTATGTACCTGCTCGCAATACCCTATTTTTGGCTTATGCTTTAGGTCAATGCGAACTTCTTCAGGCAAATGAAATCCATTTTGGGGCTAATTGCCTTGATGGTCCTTATCCAGATTGCCGACCTGCATATTTGGAAGCTTTCCAACAACTCATCTGCTTGGCAACTAAACAAGCTGTTGAGAATAGGCCCCCTCAACTAATCACCCCTCTGTTGCATTGGGATAAAAGCGAAATTATTCGTCAAGGCTTAGCCCTCAAAGCACCCCTTGAACTTACGCTTAGCTGCTATCGACCTTTAATATCGGATTTGCCTTGCCAAACATGCGATGCCTGCACCTTACGGAATGAAGGTTTTAGAGGCTGTCAGCAAATTAACGAAAATGAGAAGATTAGTAATATTTGTGTTGAAGTGACCTGTCTCTAGTGTACACCAACGCACTTAAATTGACGTATTTGAGCATGCCAAAGCCCCGGGGTTGAATGACCGCAAGTGGGTCCATATTGACTTAATATTGACCCACTTGCGGCATTTCAACCGCGGGAGCTTTCGCATAGCTCAAAATACGTCAATTTAAGTGCATTGGTGTACTAAGGCTTATATAGGTTTAATGGTGCATATAGGGAATCGTGCGCCATAATTTTCCCATGTAACTTTTTTAACAAAATTAAAAGTTCTACAAAATTTGATGCATTTTTCACACTAGGAAAAGGAAGGCGCTTTTCTTCTACAAATGCAGCGATTACTTGCGCATTTTTAATCAAATGTTTAGATAGTAGATCTTCATATTGGCTGATTTCACGAGGAATTGAGATTAGGAAATCGGTTGCATCTCGTGGTTCACTTTGCCCATAGCGATCTTCATCCAATTTAATGCGGAAGGGATTTCCTTTTTGTATTACAGTATAACCATTGAATCCAAAACATTTAATGAAAGTTTCTGTTAAACTTTTTAATGATTTAAAGAACTTTCTAATTTCCTCAAAAACATTATTTGAAGATTCCTCATCTGTTTTTAAAGCTATGTGAAAATTTGATAGCTGATTTTGAAACATTTTTCCATGCTTTTCATTAAAGACCCTTATAGCTTTTATGAGATCGGATGTATCAGATCTTGTTTTGGAGGATTCTTTCATTATTAGTACACCATTCTCTTCTAAGCCTTCTCTTAATTTTTCTATTTTGTCAATAAATTCAATTATTTTTCTTGTAAATTCTTCAATTTTTTTCTCTTGATTGTGGGGTAGATCGCCTAGCAATTTTGTATGTGGTAGATCGTCTAGCAAATCCGGATTAGGTAAAAAAAGAATATTGTAAAAATTGAGAATTTCTTTTCTTTCTAAATCCTTTAAGATTGAATTTAAGTTCGAAATGGAATGCGCTAAGGGAAATGAAAGGGTCAATTCTTCACGTGAAGAATAACCGTGCATAATGCTAACTAGTCCACTTAGTGATTGGAGATTTCTTTCACATTCTTGAGGAATTTCCTTTATCTCTTGAGGAATTTTCTCAATTTTTTGATCTTTGATAGAAGGCTTCATTTGCCGTTTATTTGGAAGTCTTGGACTTCCCGGCGACTCTATTTCTATATTCTCTTTTTTTAAAGGGACTAACTTCCGCCAGGCATTAACAACATTTTTTTTGGTTCTGGGAGAATCCACTTGTGTTTCCCCTCTTTTGCGTTCACCAGAAGGAGTTGGGGGTAATTCTTTATTGGGTGTAAATAAAGTTCCAGCTCGCTTCCTTTCCGGGGTTTTATCGACTCGAGCAGAATCTAGCTTTGAGTTGCTGGCGGTACGTGCAACATCTTGAAAACCACGTAGAGTAACATCGTGAAAACCATTTTTCAATTCATTTAAACTTTGGGATCGCCTTATACCTCGAGGGCCTCTTAGATGTGTCAATTTTTTATCTGCTTCTCCATTTTTTTTGCTGTCTGATTCAAACTTATCGATAAGGTTTCGTATCCCTGGTTACTTGTAGCGTTCATTTTTCCTCATTTTTGTTTTTTAAAGACTTCAAATCTAAACGTAAAATCGATTAAATTCAAGTGATTAAATAATCCGATTATTGAGGGGTGTGCATTTAAAAGTGTTAATTTGAGTGGTAAAATTTAGCAGTTGAATAAACGAAGAGGAAGACTAATTGGACTAATTGGACGGATTGGACCAAGTCCTTGCCCAATTCGTCCATGTCCAATCTATTACATAATAATAGTTTTCCAATAAGACTCCACCTCTCTGATGTTCCGCAAATCATTCTCCCCTATTCTATTTGTAGCCTCATTATTTTGTAGCTTAAGTCTAGGGTGCAGTCCATAATATGATTTGGCTTTGGAGGAGACGGCCATTAATAGAACCTCTTTGGTATTAGGTCCATAGTATTGCCCGATAGGCATAATCCTTCCATGTTCGTCAACAGCACTTTTCAAATCCACCGCAATGGGCAGAAGGCCAATTTTAACCCCAATGGTATAGGCTGCTAACTGGATTTCTAAAGGAGTTAAGTCCTCAATATTAACACCAGCAGCATGGACATATTGCCCACCAGAGTGAGTATAGGGTATGTTTCTTAACCATAGCTGATAAGGCAAAATATCGCAGCCATAGGTGTGGTGAATCCCTTTTTCAAAGATATCTGCTAATTCAACTAACTCAATTAATTTCTCTGCACCCTCAGGCAGCTCATCAGCAAATTCTTCGATTTTTTCCCATTCTTTTTTTGCCCGCTGGAGTTTGTCTAAATAAGCTGCCATCGCTTTTCTAAGTTGGAAAACATTCTGTTGTGTCAATTGTGCTGGATCAGTCAAAATAACCGCTAACAAATTGGAAAATAGACAATGCTGAGCGCCACCCTGTTCCTCTTCTCCCCACTCATCACGACCAATCATTCTATGAGAAACATAATATTGCCTGTTGACTTGCTCAAATTCAAGCCGCTTAAACTCTGTTCCTTGCTTCTCGGGATGGGCAAGTAAGTCCCGAGACAAGTGGGTAGCAACAAGTGATATTTCTTCTTAGCAGCTTCAATAAGATCAAGAAATCGAGGTTGCTGAGCAGGTCGACCGGGTCTATAAATCGGTTCAATATCCAAAACTTCCCTGTCAAGCTCCCAAGCAACAGGTTTACTAGCATTTACTTTCACCATATCCGGATCATCAATTCTGGTGAGATCAAGTTCTATATCCTCCGCCTTTACAAAAGGAGCGATTTCAAGTGTTGCTAGTTCACCCCAGCAATCAGCAAATACATTATCTCTAAATTTTATCTCAAAAGTAGTTCCTAAGTCAGCAATGAGTTCATACTCCTTTTCAATCAACTGAACGCGCGGATTTTGTCTATCACGCATAAACTCAATCGTTCTAAGTAAGCCCTCATTATCATTGGGAATGATGGGGGCCATTAAAAGATTGAATAGATGGTCCTTTTCCTCTTCGTTAAGCTGGACGTAAATCCACTTAGTGCTGACTGGATCAACCCCATCTCTCAACCCTAAATCGTCATAAGAAGGTGTGAATTCATCTTGGCGTTTGCAAGTGTAAACGGCTTCTGGCTGACGTCCTTTTGCATCTTCTTTGAATTTTAAGATTTTCTCAGGATGAGAAGGAAACATAGCGACATTATTATTAATTTGCAGCTCATAACCCTTACAACCAGGCTTATAAACTTTTCCACCTTTTATCAGATCTAAAACTATGTAACGATAAACAGCCTGTCTACCTATTGTATATCCTGTCTCTTCGCTTGCATTAATTTTAATCTGATCCCCCTCCTTAGCCATTTTCAAAAGCTCTGTGAAGGCAAAATTAAAACCAGCTTTTGCTATCTCAACTGGAGTGCGCGACTTTTTGGCCCCTGAAGATAGAACTTGCTCTCCATAACGCTGATTATAGGCTTTGGCATATTCAACCCAAACAGCATCTACTTGCTCTCCTTCTGGCTCCAGACCATCGATATTTTCTTGTACATCTAGCGCCCCTCTGATGTCACCATCTTCTTGACGTGGAGATATTTGGGAGGGAACGGGACCTAATTCAACAAGGATCTTTTCTATTTCGGGCGCCATTTTCCGTGTTGCATTCAAGCGTTGCATTTCATGGTTTAAGCCCTGTACCTGTTTTTCTAAACCAACAACCTGCCGAGCTTTGAGATTTGCTTCCCGAACTTGCCTTGCTAAATCGTCAATCTGATTCTGCTTTAAGTTTTGAGCATTTCCTAACCGATCTCTTTCTAAACTGACCCCTCTGTTTTCATTTGCCAACTGTTGATAATTGCGCCGCTCGCCTTCTAATTGTTGCCTCGCTTGTAAAAGATCGCTGTAAGCTTTTTGCTTGTCTAATTCAACCTTCACTTTCTGAGTCTTGATAAGTTCAAAATTCCTTTGGACTTCGCCTAGTCTTTCTTGCAATGTTGCAATCTGTCTTCTTGCTTCTTGGACGTTATGATAAGCTTGCCCTGTATCGGTTTGATTAAGGTTAAGATAATCTCCAAACAATTCTATTTGATTTTTCAAATTTGCGTAATTTAGCTGATTCTGATTATTTATATTAGCATAAAGATATTGATTTTGTGCAGTAAGAATATTCGCTCGATTTTTAAGCCGGTAATTTTGATAGCACCATATAATCCCAAAGTCACCACATTTTCCGATTAAATGGCCAACAAAGTTGATGATGCTTTTAGCTTTTTCTGCGATCTTCCGAGGCGTTTCCTTATTTTCCTTGGCAATTTCTTTAGCATGCGAATATTGCAGTTACCTGTAAGATTCACAACCTTCGTTTTTAATTCGTCAAAATTTTCCATTTTTTAAA
>CAWCVY010000029.1:0-54852 GCA_963799115.1 uncultured Chlamydiae bacterium
CAAAAATCGAAATGTGACACCCCAACCCAGGGCGATGCCCTTAGCATTACCCACATCTTTTGTGGTTTAAGTCCATTTTTGAGTGTGTTATACCTAGAGGAACATTCGTTTTTATTCCTCTAGGTATCAGTATAAAGGCAAATAAAATAAATCTTTTACAAATGTAACATTTTTTTCTACAGTAAGTTCGCTCTTAAATACTTTAGAGCAAATTTTATTGGAGAAAATTATGTATCAACCATACATGAATGATATTTGGATTGAAGAAAACTTCGGCGGTGCCAATTTCAATGACGAACGCTTAAGTAACCGACTCGGAATATTAATAGCAAATGGAATGAGTAAGCTTCCTGAAGGTAGTATTCCTCAGCAAATGGTAAAATGGAAGGATATAAAAACATGTTACGAATTTTTTAAAAACGATAAAGTAACACACAAACGTATTCAAACACCTCATCGGGAACGGGTAAAAAAGGCAAGTTCTGAGAGAAAAAATGGAAAAGTTGTTTTATTTCCTCAAGATACTTCAGAATTGGATTATACTAACTTAGAGAAGATTAGGGGGCACATAGGAAATGATCAGAATACAGGTTTAATGTTCCATAGTTGTCGCGATCGAACCTGATACGATAAATCCAAAAGTGCTAAGGTCTTGCTCACCAACAAGTTTGGGAAAGAAAAAATCCCTCCTTAAACAAAAATGAGTCTAGAACAGAAAGAAATAAGAGAAGTAAGGAATCAGATTCCTGGTTAAAAAATCTGAAAGCAATTGGATCCCCTCCAGAAGAATGTATATGGGTTTCCGTAGGTGACAGAGCAAACGATGTATTTGAGTTTTTGTGAAATCAAAAGAATTAGGATGGGAATCAGTTGTTAGGGCATGCCAAGATCGGAACATTGATGTTGATGGGTATGAAACATTACTCATGAGACATATGAGATCTCTAGAAAGTATGGGAACCACAATCATTGATATACGAAAAGAGGGAGGCTCAAAACAAGAAGAGATGGTTCTAAATGTAAGTTGGGAACAAATCACGTTGCAAGTACCGGCGCGTTTGAAAGGAAAGCTGCAGCCATTGTCACTAACTGCAATCAGATGTTGGAATGAGGAGGAAGGGATTGAGTGGATACTTTTATTCAAGTATTTTAGTTAACAGCACTGAAGAAGCAATTGAGAAGATAAGATGGTATTCAAATAGATGGATTATTGAAGAATATCATAAATGTTTAAAAACAGGATGTCGTATAGAGTCTAGTCAACTCGAAGCGGAAAGAAGGATTGAGGCTCTCGTAGGTATTTTAGGAGTGATCGCGATTTTGATGCTTCAGTTAAGGAATATAGCGAGAGCACAACCTGAAATACCAGCCAAAGAGGTAGTGGACGAAGATGCTCTTGAAATTATATGTAAGCGATTTCAGTTACCAAAGTAAATAAACGCGGAGAATCTTTTGGCATTCTGTAGCTAAACTAGGGGGGTTTATAGGAAGACGATCAGACGGTGAACCTGGTTGGCAAACACTATGGAAGGGATGGTTGCGGTTTTTAGACATTTTTTGGGGCTATACGATTTCAAGACTAGATGAAAATGATAATTTTTATTAAAAACCTCTTTTAAGCAACTTATGAAGAAATACTATCTTAGAAAAGATGTGGGTAATGCTAAGGGCGATGTGCCGCTGTTGCAATTAGAGCCTTTCAGGCTCATTCATCCAGACACTAGCATCAAATGGGTCGTTTCAAAATTCATTAAATGAAAAATCTGAATGAAAATCCGTGCTGGACTATTACAATTATGCACCCTTCAAGCTCATAAAACCATTTCATGAGTTGCAATTAGTATAAAAAATCACTTTTTCATATGGGCATTCAATAAACCTGCCATCTTAAACATGTCTATCGGTTCTTCCGATCCAAATACGCGCGCGCTAACAATGCATCAGGACGAATAAGTCGCTTATTTGGCCGAATCCTGCAATTGATGCGCCTTAATATAATCCCATACCTTCTTTGTCACTTCTCCGCGATACAGCTTGGGGGTATCCAAGTGGCTCAGCGAATAATGGCGATAACTGGTAACTCGGCATGATACGTGTTGTTTTAGCTTTGGGGGCTTTTGCCTCTTTGGTTTTGGCCTTTTTTGCTTTAACTGTTTTTGCTTTTGCCGTCTTCGATTTAGCTGGCACTTACTGCCTTTCTTTTCCTTTTTTTGAAAAGGAGTGCGGGGATGATCTGGATACTTGGTGGGAATTTGTTCGAGATTGTTGACAATGACATCACATTCGGGAAAGGTAGAGCATGAGTAAAAAATTTTGCCGAAGCGCGATTTGCGCGCCACCATCGTGCCAGGACAATCAATTGCAGGACAAGGAGGGAGATTCTCTTGTGAGAGGGCCTGTTCCCCTTTTTTGGGAATATTGATAATACCTTTGCATTCTGGAAAACGGGTGCAGCCTAAAAAAGCTCCATAACGACCATGGCGCACTTTCATTGGGGAATGGCAAATAGGGCACGGTTGCTCCCAATCAAAATCGGCGGCATAATCTTCTTTATTAAAGGCTATTTCTTCTATCGGAGCAGAATAATCGCATTCTGGATAACGCGAACAGCCATAAAAATATTTGGATCTGGACCAGATTTTCTGCAGTTTGCCCTCTTTGCATTTAGGGCATTCAATAGTCGGTCATGATCTTCGGAACAAAAGCTTCTTTCAGGGCCGTTTCGACTGTAGGAAGAACTGATCCCAAAACTCACGATTAAGAGCTTTCCAGTCTTTATGATTTTCCGCCACACGTTCAAGATCATCTTCCATCATTGCCGTAAAGCCGATATTCATGATCTGTTGAAAATTAGCTTCCAACAATTGAGCGATCACTCGCCCTAGTTCGGTGGGTTTGAGGCGTGCCACTTTCTTTAATTGTGTATTCACGACTTTGGATTTTATTCATGATCGTGGCATAAGTGGAAGGACGTCCAATCCCCGATTTTTCCAATTCCTTGACCAAAGAGGCCTCTGTAAAGCGAGGAGGAGGGCGAGTAAAGGCTTGCTTAGCCGTCGAATTCTTGCAGAAGCAAGCTGTTCCCCTTCTTTAAGAGGGGGCAGCATACGATTTTCTTCATCTTTTTCTTCATCATCAAACTTCTCTTCATAAACGGCTAAGAAACCCGGAAATTTGATCATTGAACCCGTGGCGCGAAAAATGACATTCTTTCCTGCTCTCGATATCTGCTGAAACGGTGTCATAGATGGCAGGCACCATTTGAGAGGCTATAAAACGCCGCCAGATCAACTGATAAAGTTGAAATTGTTCCCGTGTCAAGAAACCTTGAATTTTTTCAGGGGAATTTTGCAAATGGCGGACGGATGGCTTCATGAGCATCTTGAGCAGTTTTTTGCGGTGTAGGATTTGGGCTCTAAGGGTATATAATCGGCGCCATATTGTCTTTACAATAAATTTCGCGCTTCAGCCATCGCTTCTGGAGCAACCCGAACGGAGTCTGTACGCATATAAGTAATCAAGCCTTCAGCGCCTTCAGTCCCGAGATCGATCCCTTCATAAAGAGTTTGGGCGATGCTCATCGTACGTGAGGAGGAGAAACCATAATGACGGCTAGCTTCCTGTTGCAAGGTTGAAGTGATGAACGGGGGAACCGGATTGCGCTTTTTCTCTTTCCGTTCGACTTTGAGAACTTCGAAAGGCCCAGGATTGCATCCGTGCCAAAATTGCGTCGGCAGCTTCTTTATGGTCAATAAGCGTTACTTCTTTCCCGGCACCGGCTTCTTTTTCAAAGCGCTTGCCATCCACAGAATAGAGATTAGCACGGAAGTTGCGTTCGGATTGATCTGTTTTTAAGAGAGCTCCTAAATTCCAGTATTCAACGGGTATAAAAGCATCAATTTCTTTTTCACGGTCAACCACCAATTTAAGGGCCACAGATTGGACACGGCCAGCAGATAAAAAGTCTTCCTTCCTCGCTGAATGCGTCTGTTGAGGATAGGAGAAATCTTATAGCCTACAATTCGATCAAGCAAGCGGCGCGCTTGTTGGGCATTAACAAGAGCTATATCGATTTCACGCGGATCTCCAAAGCCTTGAGACCGCATCTTTGGTAATAGAATTAAAAGAAACTCGTTTAATATTTGGTATGGGGAGGAAGGACTTGGGTGATGTGCCAGGCGATGGCTTCCCCTTCTCGATCGGGGTCAGGAGATAAATAAACGATATCGCATTGTTTAGCAGCTTTTTGCAGACTAGAGATCACCTCTTCTTTATTAGGCAAATGGTGTATTTGGGCTCAAAGTCATGTTCAATATCAATCCCAAACTCCTTTTGTGGAAGATCGCGAACATGACCAATTGAGGATTCAAAAATAAAATTTGGACCCAAAAATTTTTTCAGGGTTTTAATTTTTGCCGGTGATTCTACGATGATTAGGGCTTTACCCATGTTTAGCGAACTCCATCAATACTTCCTATCTTATTAAATTTTTTTATAAATTTTACCAGGAAATTCTTTCACCATTTTCTTTAAGACCAAACTCATTAATAAAACATTCAACTTAACAACTGGCCACTTGGTCCATGCTACCAGCTCTTCAATGGAAAGCTCTTGAGAGGGCAATCTCTGCAGAAGCTCCTCCTCCTCTTTTCCCAATGGAATCGAAGGGCTAATGGGGCCTTTAAATACTAACGACAGAGGATAATCGAAATACTTCAAAATATCTGCCACATTTTCAACAAGTTCCGCTTGATGCTCTTTAATCAGGGCATGATTCCCTTTAAAAGATTCCTGATCAATTCTGCCTGAAAGGGCAAAAACGGGACGCCTTTGACAGAGAGCACGCTCGACAGTCAGCATGCCCCGCTTCTTTGCGGAGCTTCAATCAAAAGGACGCCCATTGCCATCCCACTAACCAAACGATTACGCTGAGGGAAATTCCAACGGTTCGGCGGAGTAGCCATGCCAAGTTCCTATTATAGCACCATTTTGCTTAATGGCATCCGCTAATCGTAAATTTTCCCTTGGATAAAGACAAGCTAATCCCGAACCAAGTACAGCCGGGTTGCGGTCCTGCCGCCCTCTAATGCTCCTTGATGGGCAGCAGTGTCGATGCCGCGGGCTAATCCACTGATGATAGTAAAGCCTGCTTGTGCCAGCTCGCGGCTTAAGCACCGAGCCGCGCATCCCTTGTCCATAGACAGGCTTGCTTGCCGAGTCCCGACCACAGCTAAGCATTTTTCGTCTTCCTTGCGTAAAGTTCCCTGTATGTAGAGGATAAGAGGATAATCAGCAATTCCTAATAGCCGCTGGGGATAATGGGCACTCGTATAGGGAATGATCTGTGCATGAAGGCTTTCTGCAAGAAGGAGATCGCGTTTCCATTGCTCTTGTTCACTATCTTTTTCCATGCAGCCAATACTTTGGGGCTAAAGCCCGAAAAAGCAGCCAATTCAGCTAGCGGCGCCCTCAAAACAGCTTCAGCAGAACCATAATGTTCTATTAAAAGGCGTTTTTTTGTGGTCCCTCCCTGTGAAAGGCGGTTTAAAATAATCAAAGCTTCTAATTCATTCAAAAGCACTTCTCCTGAAAATTCATGCCGGGAATGATTCAACACGGAGTTAACCCAACTTCAGTTTATTCGCCATTCCATCACGGAAGTTAGGATGTGTTCAATAATAAGTTGAACACATCCTTAGGTTAAAAGAAAAGGCGGCTAATAAAATAGCCGCCCGTCAGTTTTTCTTTCGCTTAGAAAGAAACGGTAATACTGCCGGTGACCTTGACAACTAGACTACCAAGCTGTAAAGGTCTATCCAGTGCAACACTGCTTATACTGAGATGTCGCGATGGACGCAGTTCTTCTAATTTGAGTTCCGATTCTTTAATTTCAAGTGCGAGCGAGTGAGTGATATTGCTCACAGGTGTTCTCCACCTACCTTCTAAAAGGTAGTTATCTGAGAACGCGAATTAGTATATGATCTTGCCCATCAAACCCTTTTTATAACGCCATTAAGTGACTTTAAATATAAGTCATAATAACAAAGACTTCTAAGAACTAAGGTCAGTAAACCTTTTCGTCGTCCTCTCTAATTCGTCTTTATCTCGCCAAAGGCGAGCTTTATTGCTATTTTCCAAAAAATTACCTCAAACATGTGTGGCTTCGAGCTCATAAAATAGCCTTATGTCACCTCCTTTTTGGCTCCATTGTTCCACTTTTTTGAGGCTTACCAGAGAACCTTTCACACGGTCTATAACTAAATCACGCGTGAGCGGTTACTATCAAAATGACCTTGACACCAAAGTGTCCAAGGGTTGTTTATCTTCTTTGTTGTAATTCAAAACAAAGAAGGAAAAAACTTCGTTAAGTATTTCGATATATTTATCATTTTTTTGATTAATTGCGCAAGAATAAATTTTTAAGAACTAATTGAGCGGGTGTAAACAAAAGTGTTGGCAGACACTTAACTGTGCTTGTTATATTCACGCTGTTTTAGGACTTGCTTCCGATTTTCAATAAATTGATTAAGTGAAATCCTGCCAGCTTTAAATGCATGGTTTGTCGCAATCATTGTCTCTTGAAGGTGAGGTTGACCTTGAAAAAGCTCCCAGATTTGCAGCTCTTCAGCGGTTTGGTCCAATGCTTGGTAAAGTGCTGCTAGGCGCATGAGATTCATAACATAAAGGATGGGATTGGTGGATTCAGCGTTATTTTGATCCATGCGTTGTTTCAATTGTTGGGCTTTTTCTAGAGCTTGGGAATAAAGTTGTTCGCCAATTAGCAAAGAGGTTTTAGAATAATCTTGATAAAGATCCAACTGATCAGACTGGGTTCTTTTAAAGACATCATCAGCAAAGAGGCTAGCTTGTGGAACTTGACCAGAGATCAGTAGCATTTGAGACAGGGGGCCTTCATATTTAGCTTCTAGTTCGGGATAGCGCTGCATGATAGCCACCAGCTTTTCAAGGTCTGCAGAAGCTGTCTTATTTTCATCCTTGGAATCCATTTGGCCGGCTTGTTGAAGTTGGGTAAAAGATGCTTGGGCTTGGGAAAAATCACTTTCGGCATCTAATGTTCGCAGTGCAGTGATGCGATAGGACACAAGCAGCAAGATTAAAAGGCCAATCAAGCTCCAAAGGACAATCTTCTTTTTGGAAGAAAGCCATAGTATCACTTGATGAATGTCCCCATCTTCGCTAAAATCAAAATTTTTAAGAGAGGTGAGAATAGAAGATTTACTCATAATGTCCATCCAGGTTAATTATTGCACACTTCCTAACGTTGAAATTCGCATTTTTAAATAATGATAAATAAAGCATGATATTTTTAACAACAATAATGGAATGAGATTCATGCAAAGCAACAAAGATCTCTCATACGATGAAGGAGGTAGTTATTTTCCCGGAAGTGTTCTCGATCGCCAAAGAAAAGCTCAGCAAAAAGAAATTCAAGGTGTTTTCCGGTCATTTTTACTTTCCGCTTTGCTAACGCTCCCCTTTCTGGTTCAAATATTTGCTAGACTTTTAGGAAGCAGTATAGCCCTGCCTTTGTTTTGGCAAGCAGTGCTAGGCACAATTATTCAATTCGTCTGCGGTTGGCGCTTTTATCAAGACTCCTACCAAGCTTTAAAAAAGAAGAGAAGTAATATAGGGCTCCTCATCGCATTGGGGACTACTATGGCTTATCTTTTAAGCCTTATCAGTTGGTTCGGCCATCTTTCCCCTCATGTTTATTTTGACAGCAGTGCCATCATTATCACCTTCACTCTATTGGGAAAATGGTTAGAACTTTTCTCTGAGGCAAAAACTTCTGCATCCCTTGAAAAATTACTTCAACAATTACCTACAGCAGCTTGGCTAGTTCCTAATGAAGCCGATCAAAAATTTAAAGAAATTCCTATGGAAAAAGTCAAGCTTGGCGATCATTTAGCCATTCTCCCAGGGGAGCATATTCTCGTTGATGGGGTTGTCCTAGATGGGCAGTCGGCAGTAGATGAATCTTTACTTATTGGAGAAACCAAGCCGGTTTTGAAACAGAAAGGAATGCCTGTCTTTGCTGGCACCATTAATCAAAGCGGAATTTTGCACGTCCGTGCGACCTTTGTAGGAAAAGAGACACTTCTAGCTCGCATGGAGCATATGCTAGATTGTTTTGAAATCCCAGTTCAATCACCCGCAGATCAAGCCTCTGTCTATTATTTACCTGTCCTAGTGCTATTTAGTGCTTTTACTTGGCTTTTTTGGGCCATAGCAGGTCAAGGCATGGTTGGGCTTCTCAACGCTGCCTCAGTACTGTTCATTGGCTGCCCTTGTGCTTTAGGGCTCGCCGCGCCTGTTGTCATACTAGTAGCAAAAAGCATTGGGGCTCAGTGTGGCATATTATTTAAACAAGGGGCGGCTTTTGTTAGAGCTAGTCGTTTGACGGCTATTTTTTTAGATAAAACCAAAATTCTAATTCAAGATGCATCCCTGCAAGAAACAATTGAAGAGACATTCGCTGAACTTAAGCTGCGAAACATTGAGTTAAGGATCCTAACGACTCATTCAACTTTAGGTTTTGGGGATGTCCAAGCTGAATGGGGACTTCAGGAAAAAATCGCTCTACTGCATAAGGCAAAACAAACGGGAAATATGGTGGGGATAGTGGGAGACAAGGTTATTGATTTGGAATTGTTCTGTCAAGCTGATGTCAGCTTTTCTCTTGGAATGCGCAATAGTCTTGCAATAGAGGCAGCCGCAGACATCGTCATGGCAAGGGAAAATTTATTAGACATCGTGAATACCATAGATCTTGCAAAAGCTGCCATGCATAAAATTAAGCAGAATGTGTTTTTTGCTCTGATCTACAATATTTTCACCTTGCCTCTAGCAGCCATGGGCCTTTTGACCCCCTTTATCGTTGCCGGGACCATAGCCATGAGCCTTATTTCCGTAATTGCCAATGCCCTATTCCTGTATCACAGCGTGCATCTATCCCATCCAATTAGTGAACATTCATGACAGAAAAAAGAGTTTTTATTACAGGTGCTGCTGGGTTTATAGGTTATCATGCCGCTCGTTATCTTTCTCAAAGGGGCGATGCGGTAATTGGCTATGATAATTACAATGATTATTACGATCCTTTGTTGAAGCAGGCGCGCACCGCTGAATTGGCCAAATTAGGCATCAAGGTCATTAAAGGGGATCTAAGCAATAGGCTTTTTTTGCAGCAAGGCATTGAACAGCATCAAACTACCCATTTGCTGCATCTTGCAGCTCAAGCAGGAGTGCGCTATTCTTTAGAAAATCCGCAAATCTATTTGCAATCGAATATTGAGGGATTTTTACATATTCTTGAAATTTGCCGCCAAAACCCAAGCATCCCACTCGTCTACGCCTCCTCTTCTTCGGTTTATGGATTGAATGAAAAAATACCCTTTGCACTCAAAGACCGTACGGATGAACAAGCGAGCTTTTATGGGGTCACGAAAAAAACCAATGAATTAATGGCCCAAACCTACCATCATCTTTTTGGCATACCAGTAACTGGATTGCGCTTTTTTACTGTCTATGGTCCTTGGGGCCGTCCCGATATGGCCTATTTTGCCTTTGCAAAAGCCATAACCGAAAATCGTCCCATCAAAATTTTTAATTATGGGAAAATGCAGCGGGACTTTACTTATATTGATGATATTGTTGAAGGGATTGCATCAGCTTTAGACCATGCATTCCCATGCGCCCTTTTCAATTTAGGGCATCATCATCCAGAGGAACTTTTGCATCTTATCGCCCTCTTGGAAAAAGAGTTGGGACGCCAAGCACAAAAAATTTTATTACCCCTTCAACCTGGGGATGTGGTGTCAACTTACGCAAACATTGAGGAGAGTACAGCTCAATTGGGGTTTGTCCCAAGAGTTTCTTTAGAGGAAGGAATTGCTCATTTTATCAAATGGTATAAAAGTTATTTCCCTTCCTAAGGGCTCGTAAAGCAGTAAAGTATCGGATTGAGCTAGCGCGAAAGCACTCGCGGTTGAACGATCGTAAACGGGTCAATATCTTGGAATATGGGCCCGTTTACGATCGTTCAAACCCGAGGCTTTGGCGCCGCCCAATCTGGTACTTTATTACTTTACGAGCCCTAAGTGCATTTTTTTATTTTTTTATTTCCTCTCTTCGATTAACTTTCTAATGCGTAGCTGTAATTCTAATAGGGAGTATGATCTATCATGCGTATTGTAATGATTTTGCTAATATTTTCGGCCGCTCTTTTGACAAGCTGTCAACCAGCTATGGAGGGAACGGGACCTTGGGTAAAGAAGATTGACTCGGAAGAGATTTCTAAAATTGTTATCAATTTTTCAACCAAAATGAAAATAGATAAGCACCTTGAGCTGGAAGATTCCTGGGCGGCCTATGATGACTACATTACAAAAATTTGCCTGCAATACTCTTCACAGAGATTGCTGACAGTTTATGATGCCCGTTTGCTCATGGTTGAGCTGGTCGAAGAGTTTCTATACCGCCTCAATAATAATACTATTGTGAGTTATGAACTTGATCATTTCCCTTTTTCAGCCGATGACATTGATGTTAAAATCACTTTTGAGAGTTATTATGGACGTTATATTGATGAGCAATATGTTGGTATGGCCTGGCTGCAAGCAGGTTGCGTCCATTTCTATGCCTTTGATCGCAAAGACGTGTCTCTTAATGGGATCGATTGGGATCATCACCGCTTTGAACCCTATACTAAAAGCCGTGAGTTAGCGCTGATCAAAAAACAGGCGGATCTTCCCTTCACCAATCCAGAATCGCTTGAGAATCCCCCGGCAAGACCAAGCAGTTTTATATATGACCGCTACTCTGGACCTGACCGGTACTTTTCACCTTTTTGATAGAAAGGTCTATTTAAGAAATAATCGGTGAAGCTAAGGACAGTTTATATGAGCCTGAAGGGCTCTAATTGTAACTGCTCAGGGAATCCGCCCCGCCCCATAAGCGCTAGCTCATTTTCTTGATTGGCGGTTCTTATGAGCCTGAGGGGCTCCAATTGCAACAGCCTAGGGCATCCACCCCATAAGCACTAGCTTATTTTCTTGATTGGCTGTTTTTATAAGCTTGAAGGGCTCCAATTGCAACAGCCCAGGGCATCGCCCCATTCGCGTTAAGCTAAGTTTTTGTAAGCGTTCATGGGGCAGGGATATCGTCATTGCCGCTTGCTGAAGACCTGAAAGGTCGTTATGCAACATCCACTTCCAATAGGCACTTTTTTCTTTAAAAAAATCTTTGATAGGTCTAGTCTCAAAAACTTATTGGACTTAAAGAACTTCAAGGAATATTGCACCAAACATGAGTTGTCAGAGAAAAATCATTCTTCAACATCGCCCACAACGCAATCAAGTAGCGCAACTAATAGCAGCCCTGGATATAGTGTTAGAGACGCCAAAGATAAAGGAATGCCATGATGGTCAAAAATTCACGTATAGAAAAGCAAAAATCAAAGAAAGTAGCAATCTATGCAAGGGTCTCTTCTCTGAAACAAAAAGATGAAGAAACCATAGAAAGCCAAATAGATTCTATTAAACTTTATGCCGAACAAAACAATTACTCTATTGACTCAAGATATATATTCCTTGACAACGGAGAAAGTGGTAGTACATTGCAAAGACCCGCTCTAGAAGAACTTAGAGATCTGATTCGTTTTGAAACTATTGAAGCTGTACTTATTTATTCGCCTGACAGACTCTCTAGAAATTATACCCATCAATTAATTTTATTAGAAGAGTTTCGTAAACATGGTGTCGAAGCACGTTTTTTAAAAAAACCTGCTGTCTCAGATACGCCTGAAGCTAAGATGTTTCAACATTTCCAAGGAATTTTTGCTGAATACGAACGAGCTGTCTTTATGGATAGATCGCGTCGTGGAAGACTCTACAAGGCAAAAAACGGAGATCCTTCTGCTCTTCCAAGCGTACCTTTCGGATATCAAAAAGTTAGAAAAGAAAATAGCACTTCGGTGATAATAGTAGAAGAAGAGGCCATTGTCGTGAAAGAAATCTACTGGCTTTATTTACATGAATCAGATTCCTTAATGGATGTAGCTCGTAGAATTACTGCAAAAGGCATAAAACCTAGAAGAGGAGGGGCTAAATGGGACATGGCCACTATCAGAGATATCTTAAAAAATCCTACATATATAGGTACTGCTCATTTCGGCAAAACAGAGCGTTGCGAAGGGAAATCAGATCTTATTAGGAAATATGCCTCAAAAGTATATAAAAAGGCTAAATATGCAAAAAGAAGGCGTCCCCAAGATGAGTGGATAGCTATAAAAGTACCAGCAATTATTAATACAAATGATTTTGAACAAGTACAAGAAAAATTGAAAAAAAATAAAGATCTTTCTCCTAGGAACACAAAGAAACCAAGTCTTCTTCAGGGATTGATCACTTGTGGTTTATGTGGGCAGCCTTTTTATAAAAGAACAAAACGAAATAGAGGAAAGGACATAGGATATTATTATTGTCGTGGGAAGGATAGTAAGAGATACAAGAAGTGCACAAATAAGGCTTTGCGTCAAGATAAAATTGATGCGCATATTTTTGATGAGGTTTTACACCTTCTCAAGACGCCGGCTTTGATAGAGAAAGAGCTATCTAGAAGAGCTAAAGAGGCATCAAATGTCGAAGAATTAACACAGAGAGAAATTATTTCAAAAAAAGAGCTTTCTAAGCTATCCCACGAACAAGATAGACTTCTCGATGCATATCAAAGTGGGGTAATAGATTTGAAGGAACTGAAAAAGAGAAATTTTAATTTAAATGAGCGCAAGAATAGTCTAGAGAATGATATTCAAGGATTACAAGCTGTAAGGTTACAGGTAGAAGAGTTTGAATTTGGAAGCCTGTTTGACAACATATTGGAAAAAATGCAAACAAAAGCAAATGAATTATCTTTTGACGAAAAAAGAAAGCTAGTCCGACTTTTAGTCGAACAAGTAGTAGTTCAGTCGGACACAATAAACCTAATTCATTGCATATCACCAAAAATTCTCGCTCAGGAGGAGTGCCTATTGGAAGTGGATGTTGTGATTCAGCCCAGGTCGTAGCGAAGCGGAGGCCTGGGCTTGTAACATTAGGGCCTTTCAGGCCTTCAACGAACGACAATGACAGCCTCCCCTACACTGTGAACGCTTACAAAACCTTAGCTTAATGCGAATGGGGCATCGCCCTGGGTAAGGTTCAGAATAATATAGCAGCCTGTAGGGCTACCAGAGAACGACTTATTGAAGAAAATTTGTTTGTGATTAATGAATCATTCTGGCAGCCCTTCAGGCTGCAAAATTCTTTCTATCCCTACCCAGGGCCGTTCCCTGGGCTGTTGCAATTAGAGCCCTCCAGGCTCATAAAAAGAGCCAATCAAGAAAATAAGTTAGCGCTTATGGGGCAATCCCCGGGGCTATTGTAATTGGAACTCCTTCAGGCTATCTCTACGTTAATGATTAAGGCATCATTTTCTGAAGATTTTCCACACCTTTTCTCTTTGAAAAAAAATAAAATTTGAATGGTGCAACAGGTCTATTGCTCTCAATTATTCGGTTGGAGCCTGATCTTTTATCGGTTATCATTCGGTTATAACCCAATTCAATATGAAAAAAGCCGTGGTTGGAGATGAATCAACTATTTGAAATTCAAAGAATTCTACTTGAACAGTAATCGGGAATCAACCTTCAACTTTAGCATGGCCAATTTGAGGCTCCCAAATTCTTTCTTTAAGGGCATCAAGGGTTTCTTGAGATAAACCTTGTGCAACATCCCAAACCTCTTTTAAATTCTTACACCTAAGGAATTTTTGTAAAATGTCCTTATCTTCATCACAAAGGTTGTTCTTTTCAGCCGATAATATTAACTTAAGATAGCGCAAAGGAGCTGCTCCATCTGGCCGATAATATGGATCCCCCCTTTTTTTGTAATGAACATCCTCAAAAAGTCCTTCCTCAATGTATTTAATAGCATATATAAAATCTCTCAATAATAATGAGGCAGTATTTTTGACGGGATGTAGGGGTGAAGCTCCTTTGTTGTCTAGAGCATTGAGTTGTTTAACAAGGCGGACATTCTTCTCATCATCTCGAATCCTCATAAATTTCCCATAAAGATGAATCTGATTGGCAATTGATTCTAGTTCGGCGGCATCTTTTCGCCCTCTTTCGAAAATTTCCTGTATGGCCTTTAATGCTGCAATATGAGAATGAAGACGAGAAAAGTAAAGCGGATCTGTACGAAATGGTCCTTCAATAGGAAACCTATCATAACCAAAGTCTAGGACTCGAGCATTAAATTGCTCTGGGGTTTTTCCTTGGGTTATCTTTTTTCCAATGGAATCTATCCGATCAAAAGCTGAGCCATAATTAGCCTTTAAGATATCGGTGAAGAAGGGTTCCCATCGGTTCCTCTCGTTTCTAAATCTTCTATATGTGGCTATAGTATGAATATTGTAAGCTAGGAGGCCCAACGTTCCTACGCCCAATACAACAGGAACAACCAACGGAAAAGTATATGCAGAAACACAAACAGCCCCAATTCCCAGGATGTTTATTCCAATTAAACAATAATCTAATCTTGAAAAACGCTTCCTGCAACTTAATAATCCCTGACCTGCATACACCTGGATAGATTGACTAAGGTTGCTTATCTCAATTGAAAGTTCATTCATGAATATCTCCCCGATCTAAAGTAAAATAATAATGATAATAAAATAATAGAAGTTTTTTAAACAAGATAATAAATTCAGATTTTAATTAACAAAATAGTCAACTACCCATATCTTCCATTTGGACATTAAACCTTAAACTTAGAGCTCTTCGTATGGTAATCTGTTTTAAATTGCTTCTGTAGTTTATCTACAACATGCCTACTATGGAAAATTCTGCCAACTTCTCTGTTAAAAGTTGATGAATTCGGGGATAGGCTGATTGATCCCAAATAAGCGCGCTTTCCATCTGCCACAGCAGTGCGAGCGTGCATATAGGGGCACTGTTTGCTTTCTGGCAGGCGCGTGACATGCACGTGGACACCTGCCGCAGCAAGTTTTCTAAGTGAAGAGAGTTGCAGCTCTTGTATTGGTTGATCGGCATTATTTACAATTTCTGGCGAGATCAAGCGCACACGGACACCTCTAGCAACAGCGGCAGCTAGTTCACTTTCCAGAGTGGGATTCCCCAACAATTCTGAAGTCACATCCAAAGTGCATTCAGCCTTCTGAATGAAAGATACGAGCTGCGCACTGGCATTCACCGGAGAAATAATAAGGTTACGTAAGGTGATGGCTGGAGTGGGATTGAAAGTGGGGAAAGATTGACCAGGTTCTGCCGAAAAGACCCAGTCATTCTCGAATAGTTCAGACAAAGCTTTGATGTAATTGTGTGCATTGCTGACATATGTATAATCACGGTATTGAGCAAAGGTAATGCTGTCTAAACAAGCTGTACTTATAAGCACATCACAATCGTCAATAAGAATTACTTTTGGAAAGCTCCTGGGAAATATAGGATTGCTAAGATGCAGCTGACCGCCACTACCGGTTAGATATTTGGCGAGATTCTCCTGTTCCTCAGGTGTACTTTCATACTTGCCATGGTCTACGATAACCCGTACGTGAACACCACGCTCCAAAGCCTGTTGAAGGCTCTGCAAGATAAGTGGGTCATCCAGAACGCATATTTCAATGCGAATTTCTTTCTTGGCGACCGCAAATGCTTCAAAATAAACCGTGCGTCCATCCTGTGGCAAAATCACCAATGACCCTGGATGAAACAGTTTTTGACTTTTCTTTTCATTCGCACCCGTCGAGTGATCGGCATCACTGCCTGAAATCGAATTTCGGCGTGTGCGCCCATAAATCGGGAGAAGCGGCATACATGATGCCATAACAAAAAAACAGGGAGAGAATATAGAGGTTTTTCATGTTTGTCATCCTTCGTTTTGAACCAAATGATAGGCAGCCGCAAAATGCTGAATTAAATCGGATGCAACCACTCCATAGGATGTTTGCCGCTGCTTAGCAGCGAGTTCTCCGGATAAGCCGTGCAAGTAGACCCCCAGAAGGGCAGCGTGATGACAGCTCAACCCCTGCGAAAGTAACGAAGCCAATAGCCCTGTCAAGACATCGCCGCTGCCAGCTGTTGCCATTCCGGGATCTCCCCTCGTATTGACAAAGATAGGCTTTTGCGACTGAAAAATAAAAGTGGGAGCCCCTTTTAAGATTAAGGTGATGCAATGCTCTTCAGCAAACTGTTGACAGGTTTTAAGCAACTCTAAATTCAGTGTCAGATGAGCGGGAGAATGAAGCAAGCGTTGCATTTCCCCTAAATGGGGAGTCAGAATCGTCTGAGGAGGAAGTGGAAAAGCTTGTTCTGCAAATAACGTCAAGGCATCCGCATCAAGTACACAGGGAATTTTCAACGCAGAGAGCACTGTCTGCAGAAGCTGGCGGATTTGTTCGCTGCGTCCCAAACCAGGGCCAATAAACACAGACGTAGCTTTCTGCATGAGCTGACCAATCTCTTCTGGCTTATCATAGGTATAGGGAATTTTGATTAATTCATATGGACTGGCAGAAAGCTCAGCTTCCATTCCACGGGGATAAAGCAGGCGCACCATGCCGCTGCCACCTCGTAAAGCAGCCAAGGAAGATAAGAGGGCTGCGCCAGGCATGGTGGGAGAGCCTGCCAGGCCGATCACATAGCCTGCTTGATACTTATGCCTATTGCGTTGAATAGGAGGCAGTAGACAGTTTGCCTGTTTCTGGTCGATTGTTTCAAAGTCGGCGGTTACTTGTTCGATAAGTGCAGCCGGCAAACCAAAATCAACCCCCTCAATTTTCCGACCACATTCCAGCCGTTTTGCAAAAAAAATCCCGTTTTAGGAAGTCCTAAAAAAAGGGTTTCATCAGCCTGAATCACACTACCTTCCATCTGCCCTGTCGTCCCATTCAATCCAGAGGGAATATCGATGGCGAGGATGGGAAGCCTGCTCTGATTAGCCTTCTCAATAAGCGAAGCATAGGGCTCTTCAACCTTTCCTTTGAATCCGGTGCCAAATAAACCATCCAGGATTACCCCAAAAGATCCAAATGAATCAATATGCTTAAGGATTACGCCTCCTTGAGCTAAAAACCGGCGCCCATTTTGTCGGCAAAGCGGAGAACAAACATCCCATACTTCCAATTGAATCGCCATGACTTGATAACCCTTATCAAGAAGATAGCAGCCGGCCACAAAAGCATCTCCCCCATTATTGCCCTTGCCGCATAGCAGCCAAACTTTAGGGTGTAGGTGGTGCTTTTGAACAAAATCTTCGGTGGTTAATGAAATGCCCTTCCCAGCCTGTTCCATAAAATCTTGGTCTTTACAACCTTGCTGATAAGCTTGGGCTTCTAAAGCAGACATTGCCTTGGCAGATAAGACCTTCATAGATGTTCTTCTTTTATGGTACGCTGCATCAAAGCGCTGACGGCATCAATCGGGCGCATGGAATGGTAAATGATTTGATAAACAGCTTCTGCGATGGGTAGCTCGATGGCATACTGCTTGCCCAATTGAAGAGCTGATACACAGGTATAAGCACCTTCAACCACCATGCCGATGCGTCTTTGAGCTTCTTCTGAAGATATTCCTTGAGATAATAGCATCCCAAACCGGAAATTGCGGCTAATAGGAGAGCTGCAGGTCACACAAAGATCGCCCATGCCTGCCAATCCATAAATGGTCTCAGCTTTGCAGCCGCAAGCCACAGCAAGTTTGCGAATTTCATGTAGACCGCGAGTCATCAAAGCTGCTTTTGAACTACAGCCAAGGGCAAGCCCTTCTGATATGCCGCAGGCAATTCCAATGATATTCTTTAAAGCCGCGCCAAAAGCAATCCCCCTTAGATCTGTATTGGGATAAATGCGAAAGGTGGGGGTCATAAAAGATTCGCAAATGCACTGGATCACATCTAAAGAGTAGCCCGATCCCACTACAGAGGTAGGCAGTCCGCGGATGACTTCTTGAGCAAAGCTAGGACCGCTTAAACAGCCAATAAGCGGGTGGAATGCTTCTCCTAAAACCTCTAATGCCACATCAGGAAGAATGCTTCCGGAATCTTGTTCAATCCCTTTGGATGTAATGATGATGGGGCAGACAGGCAAACCCAAAGAACGAATTTGTTCAAAAACAGGACGCAACCCAGCTGAAGTTACAGATTCCACGATCATATCGGCATCGTGCAGCGCTTGAGCCATATCAGTGGTAAAGATCATCTTGCCTTGTGATCGATGTCCGGGAAGAAGGGGATGTTCGCGGGTTTCACTTAAATGCAATGCCAGCTCTGGTTTAGTTGTCCAACACACGAGCTCGTGCTCTTCCTTGGCTGCAAGCAAAGAAGCCAGACAAAAGCCCCAAGCCCCCATCCCCAAATAGCCAATTTTTTTCATATGCTTTTCCTATAATCTATGATAATTCGCTAGCATATCAGCAATTATAATTACAGGCAAAGCTGCAAAGTTATTGGACGGATTGGACGAGTTGGACTATTTGGACATGTTGGAATTGGTCCAACCGTCCAATAGTCAAATTCCGTCCAACTCGTCCAATCCAATCCGTCCAATTCTCGAATTCTCATAGCCCTTGTCAATCCTTGTCATCAAATAATCTTTTTTCAAACAATTTCAACCACCTATCCATTTCAGTGGCAGCCTTGGGCTCAGGTGGCGAAGGGGTTTGAAAAGGATCCTGGATACTACGAGGTTTGCGCGGAGGACGTTTCCCAGTAGAAAGAGAAGACTTTTGGTTATTCTCTTGCTGTTGCAACTCTTCCCACTCAGCTTCAAAGACATGTGTATAATAATCAGTATATGCTTCTAAAGGAGCATCCTTTGATGGGATTATGGAGTTAGCAAGCGGCGGCCTCGATGGAGGGGTGGGAAGCTGCAAAGAGAGGCGGGGAGGGGGTAATTTTCCTTTTTTAAGTTGGCGCAATTTGTTTTTATAGACCCGATTCAACCAGAAGATAAAATCCTCGACACTTTCGGTATGAGCAGAGCGATTGCGAACTCTCCAAGCTAATTTTTTATCTGAGGTAACAACAGTCTCTTGATTAGGATGAGGGCTATTTTTAATTTCATCCACAATGAACTCATCTGCTGTTTCCCCTTCCGCCGTAAAAAGAATTTCCAATTTGCCAAAGTGGGAACGCGTGGGTCCGCCTATTTGAAAAGCCGAATCAAAAACTATAGAAATATCTAAATTGGTTACAGAAATTTTTTTATTAAGATCGTGAATGATAGATTCACGCTGACTTTGCAGGTCATCGTGGGCATGCTTTATGTAAAAAAGCATGTTATAACCATCGATGAAATAATGCATGAGTGGCTATTAACTTAGGAACTGGGCATAAAAAAATGCTGCATTTTTTTATACCCAGCTCCTGTCTCTTAACGTTTCCAAAAAGGCCAGGAGACGCTCAAAAGCTTTGCGGCGATGGGAAATGCGGTTTTTAATCGCTTCATCCATTTCGGCAAAGGTTTTTTCATAATCATTTTTGATAAAGAGAGGGTCGTAGCCAAAACCATGGCGTCCTCTAGATTCTTTAGCGATACACCCCTCGCAAATACCCTCTACGTTTTTTTTTAGTCCAGAAGGATTCGCCAAGGCCAAACAACACTCAAAATAGGCTGTGCGCTCTTGGGCTTCTAAATGTTCCATATCGTCTAGAAGTTTTTTACGGTTTTCTGAATCTGTGGCCTCAGGTCCAGCATAGTATCTGGAATTCACTCCAGGCTCGCCTTTCAAAGCGGGAACCACAAGCCCGGAATCATCAGCTAACACCCAGATATTTAGATGCTTAGCAGCATGTTCTGCTTTCAGAATGGCATTCTCTTTAAAAGTTCTACCGATTTCTTCAGGCGGTACATAATGGCTGAATTGGTGTAATGTCATCAATTGAATATGAGCCAGAGACCGGAGCATATCCCTGAACTCACGGATTTTATGCAAATTGGTACTTGCCAGAAGTAGTTCCATAAATTGTTTACTTAAAGTAACTTCCCAATCCAACAAGTTGGAATGATTCATTGCGGAAGTCGAAGCTTTCTCCTATTTTTATACCAATCATTGCCTGCGCAAATTTAGAATTATATGACAAAATATTTTTTTCTGGATCTGCATCCCACGGCCCCAAAATTAAATATTGGATCCGATTTCCTTTTGCATCTTCTAAATCAATTTTATTTCCCACTCCTGCTTCATTGGCGTGAACATCATCGGGGGTAAGGATGCGCGCCCGGTTCAATTGCCCTGATAAGGTTTTTAATTCAGACTGTAATCTGGCCCGCCTTTCTTGTGCAAACTTAAATTCAGAATTTTCACGCAAATCACCCAATGCTCGGGCTGCCTCAATTTCCCGGGCATTCTCCACCATTTCGACTGTCCCAATTTGGCGAATGCGGTCTTGAATTTTCAAATAACCTTCCTCAGTAGTCCAAATCTCCTCATCCTCCTCGGCTTTAGCTTCTCCTCTTCGTTGTTTAGGAGGCGCTAAGGAAGGATGCGCAACTTCTGCGAGAGAACGCAAAATTTTCATATCATGATTAGTCAAAGTATGACACTTAGAGGCTAAAAGTAGATATTCTTTGGCATATTCAATCGTTGTTCCCTGTAATAGTTGCCGTACAAGGGCATAGCGTTTGGCTAACAACAAGCTGTACATTTTTTTAACCAATTCGCGATATTCGGGTTGATTTTCCAAAGCTTGCAATAAGATAAAAAAACCTTCAAAAAATTGACTTTTTCCCTCCGCGTTTTCAAAGGGAATGTCATTTTCCTCCGGAGTGACTAATTTTTGAAAATACCAAATGAACATGTCTGGATAGCGGAAAGGATGCTCCAGTAACTCTTTTAATTTTTTTTCCAATAAGGGACGTGTATCTTTTTGATTCAATTCCCGAAAAATATAGTCCCGTAGCTGAGCTTGGGGAAGGATAAAGAGCAGATTTAGAAATAGAGAAACCCAATCGCTGCGGGATTCTTTAATCGCCAGGAGAGCTCTCTTCTTAAAAGCTACAATATCAATCGCTTGGATGATTTTATCTAAATGAGAGTGATGTTGAATAAGCTCGGTAATTGTTTTGGCAGATGGTTGATGCCCAAAAAATTGCTCGAGAAGCAAATGAACTTGCAGCTGCTGATCTTCGCTCAATTGTTCTGTTTTCAACAGATGCATTAACTTATTTTGGAGGGACTGTTTGGTTTCAGGATTTTTAAGAGCATTAGGGGTATCTCGTACGAAACTATAGGTCATTTGGATAATTTGGTTGCTATCCGTTTTATTGTGCATAGCCAAACTGAGCCGCTCTTCAGGTGATTGCTCGGCTTTTCTTAAATAAAAAGATTCTTTGAGTGAATCAGGTGTATCAATCATCGGATCTTTTTTGCATTTTGCCCTTGCTCCCTGCCACCACTTGGTCCAATCCAGTTCTGGAATGACGAGTTCGCAGAGCTCATCTTTTATTTCACCTGCAGTTTTAGGACCCATATCATGCAGAAGCAGTTTGATCAAGCGTACCGGATTTTCGCGGCCTTCCTTTTCTAATAGATCGGGATTAGCAAAGCGCCTGGCAAGAAAATGGGTATTTGGTAAAGGAATGAGCGTTTTAAATGCATTGATAAAAGAGAGATCTTTACGGCCTCCGACATTTTCGAATTCGATGACCAAATGCTCGCGCACCAGAGAAACATCAACAATTTCTCCTGTTCCCCATCCCCCTGTATGAAAGACAGTATTGCCTTTAACCATGTGGACGATAAGATCATATTTGGAAATCGCACCTTGAAAATTATCTTTATTGCGCATACCTATCATGCGCAAACGTTCATTAAATTTAGGGTCATCGCCATACTTTTTCTTGAGGGCTTCAAGTGTGATTTCCGCTAGAGTGGGACTGTTTGTTGTTTGCAGGTCAATGAGTAAACGTAAAATTTCATAAGCATCGTTTGGATCTTGAAATGTCATCCATAAGGGAAGGGCCGTCTCAACAATTTGACCAAAATGCTTGGCCATATCCGAGGTTTTGATGGCCTTTAAGAGCTGGCTTAGCTCCTCTGCTTCCACCGTATCACTGGTACAATATTCCTCCCATAGGACAAGGAATTTGTGAAAATCCTTGTTATTGATTTGCGTCAGAAACTCCTTTAAATAGCCCATCACCAAATCCTTATATAAAAAATTTAGGGAAAATGTTCCTTCTCCCAAAATGCTGTTTTTCTATTTCTTTTATAGCTCTTAAGAAGCAATATATCTTGTCACATTATTAATTTCAATATCGAGTTGGTAATATGCAAAATAATATTTTTTTGTTAAAATAGTAGGTAAGGGCAATTGATAAATTGAGGTTTATATGGCTAAAGAATTTAATTTTGCCGATGCGGGAAATCAGAACAAATCCGCTTCTAAAAAGGAAGAAAAAGTTTTAAAAGATACTCGGCCCCCTCCCTTGCCTTTCGCTCATTTGGAAGAGGTGATAGAGAGTTCGAAGAGCTTTGCAATAGATTTTGAAAGTAAGGATATGCTCAAAATTATCGAACATTATAGAGGGGTTCACGATGAGATTGAACGCAAGTTAGATGAGGCTTATCAAGGGATGGGATGGACAAAGCAATCCATCGAAACTTTTTTGAATAATCCCAATAACTTTGAAGGTGATGAGTGGGCCCGCATCCAAAAAGAACGCGACGCTCTTATGAAGACCTTGAAAACAAAACGTGACTTAGCATTAGAAGAAAAGACCGGTATAAGCCTTACCCCTAAAGGCAAAACCGGGCAGGCAAAAGATCTTCGCGGCAAAACAGTTGGAGCGCGGCGTAATTGGATTTCAATGCGCTGATCCCTCAAATCATCGCATTGAGTTTACCGCAGAGTTGCCCTATCCCTGGTGGAACCCCGTTCAGGAAGTAACTTTACTCGTAAAAATATATCCACCACAGAGATCACAGAGCTCACAGAGAGAGGTTTATGTTCTTATACGATGTAGATCTTCCTCCGTGAGCTCTGTGGTCTCTGTGGTTAATAATCTTTAAATCACACCCATCGATAACGTCCCAATTTAGGGAAGTTACTTGGGAGCCGCAGAGAACGCTGAGTAAACGCGGAGAAAAAAAATTCTCTGCGCTTCCTCAGTGCTCTCTGCGGCTCTGCGGTTATTCTCTAAAATGTCTGGTCTAAAATCGGCAGTGCTGGGGTTATACCTACTTCGAATCTTATTTGGCATGGGTTGTCTTTGCGTTTTAATTTTCTTCTATTTATCCTGAAAGTAATAATGAAGATATCTCTTCAGGAGGCTCCATGCAACTCAAAAAAGTTTATCTTTTTGCTTCAATCGCTAGTCAATATGGAGTCACCAATCATTTTACCGGTGAATTAGCCAATGCCCTTAATCGACATGGGGTGGTAAGCCGAGTCATTGAAGCCAAACGCGATGATCCGCGTTCTTTTTTACAAGCGATTTTAGACGATCCTCCCGATTGCACCCTTTCCTTTAATGGATTGCTACCTGATGCTGAAGGGCATTTCCTATGCGATTTAATTAAAATACCTCATGTAGCTTGCTTGGTGGACGCTCCTATTCATTTTTTTCCATTAATTAAAAGCCCCTTAAATATCATTACATGCATTGACCGCTATTTTTGCCAAATATTTCGCGATTCCCATTTTCCGCAAGTCATCTTTTTGCCCCATGCCATTAGTAAAGCCGAAGCTCCCCTGCTGGATGGCCATCCTCAGTATGATGTCCTCATGCTCCATTCTTTTATCGACTATGAAAAGATCCAAAGAAAATGGGCAAAAACATATTCTCCTGCACTCGCTAAAGTATTGGAAGAGGCCGCCGAACTCACTTTAACCGATAACAATTTGCCTTATATGCAGGCATTTGCGCAAACCCTTGATCACCATTTGCGTGCAGGACAATCGATCGACCCCCATCTACTCGACTATGAAACACTATTAGCTGAACTAGAAGCCTATATTTGCGGAAAAAGCCGCATAGATCTATTAAAAAACATTCAGGATGTTTCCGTGCATGTTTTTGGTTCCCAAGATGGTAATGTAGGCTGGAAAAAATACTTGGGTAATCAGTCCAATATCAAAATCCATCCCCCTGTCTCTTTTACCGACGCCTTAGAATTAATGAAAAAAGCCAAGATCCTTCTTGATTGTACCCCTAAAATCAAACAGGGCACACATGAACGCATTCTCAATGGTTTGGCTTGCGGAGCTGCAGTTTTGACTTTGGAAAATTCTTATATGCGCGAACATTTTCGGGACGAAGAAGATATTTTGTTCTATCAATTCCAAAAATGGGATGAGGTCAACCATAAGATTCAAACCTACCTGAATGATGAAGAACGCCGTTACCGCTTAGTGGGCAAGGGACGTAAAAAAGTGATGGACCATCACACATGGGATCAAAGGGCTCACACACTTATTCACGAACTTTCTCCCTTCTTAGAGGCCATTAAGAAAAATAGATGATGGATTCTATCAAATTACAGGCTTGGTTTACTGAGGAAAAGCGTGATTTGCCTTGGCGGCAAACCACTGATCCCTATGCCATTTGGATCTCCGAAGTGATGTTGCAACAGACGCAAGTGGCCGTGGTAATCCCCTATTTCATGCATTGGATGAGCCGTTTTCCTACCATTACCCATTTAGCTCAGGCTGAATTAGACGAAGTCATCAAAGCTTGGGAAGGATTAGGGTATTATTCCCGTGCCCGTAATTTGCATGCAGGGGCAAGATTTCTCGTGGAACATTGTAATGGTCAATTACCTCAAGAAGCGAATGAACTTAAAAAAATTAAGGGATTAGGGCCCTATACGATTGGAGCAATCCGCAGTTTTGCCTTTCATCAAAAAACGATAGCTGTAGACGGGAATGTATTACGCGTCTTAACCCGTTATTTTGGCTTAGAGGACGACATCGCTAAACCAGCAACCGTCAACAAGTTACGGCAGCTGGCTTATTCTCTGCTTCCCGAAAAAGAATCATGGATTTTCAATGAAGCTCTGCTCGAACTGGGGGCAACTGTTTGCAAGCGCAAGGCACGCTGTCGAGAGTGTCCTTTGCAAGAAGGCTGCGTCAGCTTGAAAAAAGGATGGGTAGACCGCCTTCCGATTAAATCAAAAAAATTTGCCACTGAATATTTATTTCGGGCTGTCGCGGTTGTACAATGGGGCGCTTCCTTTTTAGTAAAACGGGGGCAAAAAGGGAAGATTATGTCCGATCTTTATGAATTTCCTTACTTTGCAGTACCCGAAGGGGGAATCGCGCCTCCTCAATTTCAAAAAGAAATTCACCAATGCTTCGCCCTTTCAGTAGTCCCCATTCAAAAGCTGTCAGAGGTAACTCACGGGTTTACCCGCTATCGAGTACGCCTCTATCCTGCTATATTTACTCTTCCCGCAAGCGATTGCAACGCTCCCTTGATGGGAGAAGGATGGGAATGGCTGTCGCTGCATGATCTGAAGCAGCTGGCTTTTTCTTCAGGGCATCGGCGGATTTTTCAACAGCTTCAGACGTATTTAGCTTCAGCTTCCGATTTACCTCAGCCAATTTGAGATATTTGTAGAACGCCGTATTTGCATTATAGAACGAAATTTCAAATCCTTCCTGCCCTCCTAAAAATCCCCTTTTAAGAAAATAACTTTTAAAAAAGGCATAAAAACCATGTGCAATGGCCTTGCCAAGCGAAGAAGATTTTTTTCCCTGGTATTGATGAGCAAATAGGGTGGAATACATTTGCATTTTATGCAAAAAATCACCTGCTTGATCATAAGAATAATGACGCAATTGGGAGGTCAGACAGATTTCTTTTAAATTGCGGGCATCAACGGCTTCATGGACCTGAGCTTCGGTAAATTGCGTGTCTAAACGATGGTAAAGACGGATTTGCCGGTCGGGATGCCAACCGCACCAACGGATCCATTTACCTCGATATTCATTGTGGCGGGGAAAAGAATAAACACATCCTCTGTTTAGTTTGAGCGCTTGAATTTCAGCGGCCAAAGCAGGAGTCACCACCTCATCGCTGTCGATAGATAAAATCCAATCATGGCGGGCAACCCCTGAAGCCTTATTATGAGTCGGCCCGAAACCAATAAAAGGGTATTCATGGATGCTTACATTGGTATAGCGACGTGCAAGGTCTAGCGTATCATCTAACGAACCTGTATCATACACAACAATTTCGTCAAAGGATTCAAGGGCTGAAAGTACTTCAGACAAATATTTTTGACTATTTTTGGTAAGAACTGTAACGCTAATGGGAATTTTCATTGTTTTGAGTGTACTTTATTTTTTGCTAAAACAGACCCCTATAAGGTAGCTCATTTTATTTGGTCCCGATAAAGAAGGCAATAATTAAACCATACTTGCTGAAAAAATGAAGGTGATTTATATTTCCTACTATTAAGTAAAAAACTTCGAAATTTTTATTGGTGATTATCATGCAATTTTATAAATGGATATGTTCTTTGTTCCTTTTGCTAGTAACCGGCATGAGTTATGCCCAATCTTCTTTACACGAATACGATCTCAATAACTATAAAGTGACCCGCAGCGATTATACCTTTTCCACAATCTTTGACATGGCCGCCAATGAACAATCCATGGGCAGTGTGGTCAAAAATATATTCCACATTACCACGCACTATGATGCTTATGACCGCTTTGGGTTATATGAAGGCCAAGGAATTTGCCGTGTGTTTTGTCTGGGGCTATTTTACGCTTGGGGAACTGAAATTGATATCTATGATGTCCCAGGTAATAAAGTGGGGGTTATTGATGGACAAGTCATGACAACTGAACCAGCAAAATTCAGTTTTTATGATGAGTCAGGAACGCGCGTCGCCATTGCTTCTTTAGATAAAAATTGCATGGGATTTTCAATTGTAGATCCAGAAAATTCAGCTTTTGTCTTAGCCAAGCTTACCCGTAATTTTATTCTAGACACACTTGATAATTGGGATGTGGTCATTTACCAACCTGAGCTTATCTCCCCTAGGCTTGTAAAAATATTTGCAGCATTTGCCTGTGATACACAGAATAAGTTTAAAACAGATCTGTAGAATGTAAATAGGATATCCTAATGATCCCTTCAGCCTTTCCTCAAAGTGATCAATTTTCAACCCTCCCTCCCAATGAAAATGAGCAGGTTGGCCATTTGCCAAATGGCCAACCTGTCATCCGCAGACGAAATAGAGAGAATAGAAAATACTTTCCATGCGGATCCTATTCTCTTGGTCACATAACGTGCAATCAAGAGAAGAAAAATGATTCTGAAAAGAGCAAAAATCTAAATAAATAATACTATCTCTTAACTTGCCATATTATCCACAAGATCAAATTTTCATTGTTTCTTAGCGTTTTCTTAATACTTTATTCATGTATTTATTCTAATCTCTACCTTAATTTCCAGTTACAGTTTTTCTAAATATGAAAAACCTTTTCAACATCGACGATTAAATTAAAAAAAATAATTAAATTGACTTGTTTTTTATATATTAGTTAAACTAAGTGTTAATTTTAAAATTGCTTTATAAAAGGTTAATAATATGCAAAAAGAATTTAGTGGTCTAGGAAATGAATTTAGATACAATGAATATTTTGATATAAATAATAGTTTAAATAGATATTCTAATAAAGGTGTCAAAAGAAATAGAACAGCGCTAGAGTCAATTCCACAACAAATCGGTTTACCGAAAACTGGTGTACCTCAAATTGGCATGGAACAATCATGGGAAAGAAAGGTTAAAGTCCTTCGCACAGAAGAAGCAACCTCCACCTTTGTGCATTTTGTCTTAAGCCCAATAAAAAAAGAAACCAGTGAGATTCCACAAGAACCTTACACATTGAAAGAAGATTTTAGTAATGACTTGGAAAAAGGAAATAGTGCAGAAATTTTAGCTCTAGCTTTAAGATTAAGAACAATGTCTCTATCCCATAATACGTCTATTTGCCAAGAAGCTGATACGCAAAAATGGTTAAATGCAGCAGCCTCTTTGTTAATCAAAAGAATACCCCTGGAGGCATTTGAGGAGCAGGAAAAAGATTCCCTCAAATATATGTTGCCACTTGTTTCACAACTCAATGTAGACCATATTTCAGGTGATTTCATTGAACTTTTACCTTTATGCACCTCATTAAAGGAATGTAAGATTCGGCTAAAAGCTGAAGAAAGTGATCTCCTTAATGATATCCTGAAGAATTGTCCTGATCAATTAGAGTCTTTTCATTTATCCCTTTTGACAGATGAAGAAATAGTAGTTCTTAACCTTTCAGATTTAAAATCTTCCTCAAGCATACAAGAGTTGATCATTGAGATAGATCATGAAGATGAGAAAATCCATAATTGTTATATTTCCAAATTTACTCCTCCCAAGCATTTAAAAACTCTCAAATTGGATAGTGTTATCATACAAGACTTCAATTTATTTTTATCGCTACGTCATGCAGATGAATTAGAAACCCTATCTTTTTCAAGATGTCAAATGCAAGGTCTAGGCGGCCAAATTGTCTCTTTCGTCGAAGAATACGGTCACCAAAAAAAATTGATCCTTGCCGATTGTTCTGGGATAACTGTAGACCATTATTGGGCATTAAAAACTTTAACTGAAGAATATTCCTCTCAAGTGGAAATACAAACTCCAGAAAATTTAAAACTTCTTTTGCCTAATTATACGAGTTTTAGAGACGTTGTCAATTTAGGAACCAATCCATCCACCACCACTTGCACAGCAGAATCGCTTGAGGCTCATATACCACGCTTAGGCGAAATATTGCGCATGTCAAGTGGATTTCATGACCAATTTACATGCCATAAAGCTAAAAGCAGTTTAATTTACATGCGTTATAGCGACATGCTTCCCTATGATTATAACTGCTTAAATGATGAGCTTGGTTTTATGATTAATATGAGTTCAATTAAAGGATTAGACTTGCGGAGACGTTTTGCAGGGCAAGGACCTAAAATCAATACCATAGGAGATACGTGGTCGGCCACCCACAAATTAAATATCTCTTTAATTGTCATGACCACGCCTTTAATAGAAGGGGGAAGAGAAAAATGTGTGAAATATTGGCCGGATGCACCGCTGAAAAGTTCTGTGTATAGGGATCAAAAAGGAGATAAATTTGAAGTTACCTTTATAGCCGAAGAAAGTAACCCTCTATTTACAAAAAGATTGTTTAGCGTAAAAGACTTAAAAACAGGCACAGAGAAAAATGTGGTACAACTGCATATTTTCAAGTGGGCAGATAATCAAACTCTTTCTGAGAAAGAATTCCATGCTTTCATTAATGAAATTAAACTCCTTGAAAGTGGTTTGCCTGGTTCAAGTTTTTATCATTGCAGCGCAGGGGTAGGACGTACAGGGGTTACCCTCTTGTCTCTATTAGTCGATCAAGCCATTGAACAACATGTAGAGCAATTTCGCCATACTGATGGGGATCCACAGAGCTTACACTTTGATTATCAAAAGGCATTGTTTGCTATGAGGCAGCAAAGGCGAGGAATGATTCAAACACCCGAACAATTTGAAATGGTATTGAGATTTTTTGGAGAGAGGGTTAGAAGCTTATAAAGCTCAATTAAATTAAAGAATTAATTTATTAGATCTCTTGCACCAGGTATAAGCAAGAGGTCTAATTTTTCTTGCTTATTAAGCATCTCTAATGTACTATGTACATTAAGGGTTAAAACGCTCTAAATTCTTTAGAGCCTTCTTTGAAGGTATAGACATGGAAAATACATTTTTTATTGCATCTAGCCTCCGGTTCATTTTTTCGCCCCCTCCTCCGCCCTTTTTGGGGTAATTTTTTTTTACTTCACACCTACATGTTTACTTTTATATAGCCGTCAAGGTTGTGCATTTTTTTTATCATTGGTTCTTTTGTCAAACACACAAGAGCCACCAAAATCAAAGCATCAATCCCATGTCTGTATAAAAACTATTAAATCTGATTAGTCTATCGAACCGGATGGACTTAAATTTTTGCAATTAAAAAATTTAGGTTATTTATGAACGCCATGCGTAAAATCGTCGTTAAAGTGGGAACCAGCACCTTGATGCAGGGAACCCGAAAGTTATCTCGTCGTTATATGTTGGGATTGGTGCAACAAATCGCGCATCTCCAGAACCAAGGCCTACAACTCCTGCTCGTTAGCTCAGGAGCAATTGCAACTGGTCGAGAGCTATTAGGCTCAATGGGAGTAGACCAGTCGCTGCCTTCCAAACAAACATTTGCCTCTATAGGACAGGTCAAATTGATGCTGGTTTGGTCAGAGCTATTTTCCTTATTTGATCTTGAAGTCGGGCAGGTGCTTTTAACAAAGGACAACTTCTCCCCCCGCAAGCGGTATCTTGTACGAGATACCTTGACCAGTTTGCTGCAGCATCGCATTATCCCCATTATTAACGAAAATGACACGGTGGCAACGCGTGAAACATGCGTGGGAGACAGCGACAACTTGGCAGCGTTAGTGGCTAATTTGATCGGAGCTGATACGGTCATCCTCTTAACTGATCAAGAGGGTCTTTATACAGCCGATCCGCATCTTAATCCCGATGCAAAGCTTATTCCCTTTGTTAAACATATTGATGAAACAATATTTGCCCTCGCCGGGGAATCCTCAACAAGTTTTGGAACTGGGGGAATGGCAACAAAAGTTGAAGCTGCTCCAAATTGCCTCGCGATCGGGAACGCGCACCATTATAGCTCCTTCCTTCCGTCCTAACGTTCTGGTTGACTTGCTGGAAGGCAAGCAGATAGGCACGCTATTTTTAGAGGAAATGATCGCTAGCAAAAGCAGAAAGGCGGCATTTTCTCTGAAGAATAGGAATCGGAACATCATGGAAGAGGAAGCAAGAAAATGAATCCTTTAATAAGCGTAAAAAAAATGGCCGTGGTTGCCAAAGCGGCGACCATTGAAATGGCGAAGGCTTGTTCAAAGCAAAAAAATGAAGCCCTAAAAATGGTGACCGAGAACTTAAAGAAGTATCGCGAAAATATTTTACAAGCAAATCAGCAAGATATTGCCTTTGCCAAAGCTGATGGACTCGAAAGCGCTCTTTTAGAGAGATTATCTCTAGAAAATCGCTTGGAAGGGATTATCCATGACATCGAACAGGTGATCCTTCTGCCTGATCCTATAGGAGAACTACTCGATGAACAAAACCTGCCCAACGAACTTAAGCTAGCAAAACGCCGCACGCCTATCGGAGTGCTCGGCGTGATTTATGAATCAAGGCCAAATGTCACTCTTGACATAAGCGCGTTATCGATTAAATCGGGCAATTGTGCTATATTGCGAGGAGGAAAGGAGGCAATCCATACCAATCAAATGCTTGTTCAGGCTATCAGAGAAGCTCTTGCCTCAGCAAGCCTGCCTATAGAAGCGATTCAATTGATTGCCAATACCGATCGCGCCGAAGTTAAAGTATTACTTCAACTACACGAGCAAATTGATTTGATTATTCCACGAGGGAATGCAGCCTTGCAGCAATTTTGTCGAGAGCATAGTACAATCCCAGTCATCACAGGAGGGGTTGGCATCTGCCATCTATTTGTAGATGAGAGCGCTGATGTCGAGAGATCTCTTAAAGTTATTCTGAATGCAAAAACTCAGCGCCCTACGGTATGCAATGCCTTAAATACTTTATTGGTGCATGCTGCCATCGCACCGCTTTTCATTCCTAAGGTTGTGAAAACGCTTGGGGAAGCAGGGGTAACTTTTCGCCTAGATTGCAGGGCATCGGAAGGGGTAAAAGACCCCTCTTGCAGGCTTGCAGAGCCAAAAGATTGGGACACCGAGTGGTTGAGTCTTGTCCTAGGAATTAAGGTTGTGGGGAACTTACAGGAGGCTGTTGAACATATCCGACGCCATGGAACAAATCATAGCGATGGCATTTTAACGGAAAACCAGTCAAATGCGGAGCTTTTCATTCGGGAAATTGACTCGGCTGCTGTCTATGTAAACGCTTCCACCCGTTTTACCGATGGGGGACAGTTTGGTCTTGGGGCTGAAGTAGCCGTCAGCACGCAAAAGCTACACGCCAGAGGACCCATGGGACTAAAAGAGTTAACCTCTTACAAATGGATCATTCGCGGTCAATATCAAACCAGAGCATAAAGGAGGATTTTGGTATGCAAATAGCTATTATAGGATGTGGAAATATGGGTGGAGCTTTAGCCCGGCGTCTAGGCCCAGCAAATCAACTATTGCTCTATGACCGCCATGTTGAAAAAACGGAGTGTCTTGAGCGTGAGGGCAATGGAAGGGCCTGTCAAGATATGTCGGAAGCCCTAGAAATTGCAGAAATAGTCATCCTGGCCGTCAAACCACAAAACATCAAACAGACGGCAGGATTGATCAAGGATAGTTTGCTAGAAAATAAGCTGCTTGTCAGCTTATTAGCGGCTACAAAGATAGGAGTCTTGGAACAATACTTCCCCGCCTCAAATATCGTGCGCATGATGCCTAACTTGCCTCTCATTTATGGGGAGGGGGTTATTGGTTTATCCTCGGATGAAAAAACAACTAAGGAGAATAAGGCATGCCTTGCAAAGACGTTTGAGACGCTAGGAAAGATCTATTGGCTGCCAGAAGAGAAAATGGATGCCCTGACAGTCTTGGGAGGCTCTGGGCCAGCCTTCTTCTTTGCCATGGTGGAAGCGATGATTGATGCAGGCATTGCCATGGGCTTTACAGCCCAAGAAGCTCAAGGTGTTGCCCATCAGATGTTCGCGGCAGCCTGACACTTTTAGAAAAAGCGGGTAAACATCCCGGAGAGCTTAAATGGCAAGTGGCGTCGCCGCAAGGCATAACGATTGCGGGCTTGAGAAAAATGGAAGAACAAGCTCTTCGAGGGGCAATAATCAACACCTTTTTGGCTGCCTACGAGCGCTCAAAGGAATTTTCTGTTTAATGAGCCTGGAGGGCTCTAATTGCAACAGCCCAGGGCAATGCCCTGGGTAGGAATAAAAGAAAATTTGCAGCCTGAAGGGCTGCCAGAATGATTAATTAATCACAAACAAATTTACATCAAATAATGTCGCTCTCTGGCAGCCATACAGGCTCATTAAACTTCTGCCAGGATCTTCGCAGTAGCAAAATCATTAATAGTTTCAACAATTGGAGTTTTCAATAGGAGTTTTTGATAATGCTCAGGACAATAGTACAAATGAATGATGGGTTGTTGACCAATAAATTCTTGACCCAAACGAAATTCTGGATTTGGAATAAGTTTTCCCTCTTCAATTTCTACTGAGCCTTGTGTATAGACAAAAATAGGAGTTTTAAGATATTTAGCTAAAGCCCCCATCTCAGGATTTCCAATGTATGTTCCAGATTTGAGCATCACTTCTAAATAAGTAAATGGATCGACATCTTCAGTTGGTTTTTTTGGATGACGCACACAATATGGCATGAAGTTATCATAATCAGCGATCATTGTATCTACCATCTCATGTCTTAATATATCTACCAGATTCTTTTCGAGTTCTTTTGTTTCCTTGGTAACATTCTCTTCGAATGAAGGATTTAAACTTCTAACTACTGATCTAAGTCCACAATTTCCATCACCTGAAACATTAATGAATTTGAAAAATGCACCTAGAATTTCTTTAAAACGCTCTTCTTTTAAATCAGGTTCTGAGATTAAATTTAAATTATTTAACTCTTCTAGTAAATTTTCCACATTTACTTTAGATGAAACAATTAACTGATTAATTTGTAATTGTTTTTCTTTGGGACTGAGATTCATCCTTTCAAAACCGGTATCTTCATCTTGCTTGTTTTTAGAAAGATGTCTATCAACTTGAGACTTAACTCTTGGATCAATCGCATTAGTTTCATAATCTATATTATTAATAAAATCTGTAAAAACTTTACTTAATTGAGAAGCATTAAATTCTGGAAGCATATATTCCTCACTAAATTAGTTAAATATTTATAAAATTATACATCTCATGATTTAATGATATGGTGTGGATTTAATGATATGATTAAGAAATTTTAAAAATTAAAATGTTTATATAATTATTAGCCTAGAGAATGTCCTTATTTGAAGCTAAGGCTTGATTTGGAACAACCAGCAGGGATAATTTTGAAACGATTCATTTAAAGCTGGTGTCTGGACATTAAGGCATAAGGCAAACACATTTCTCTTAAAAATTCTAATTGTTATTTAACTCAGTTAGTGATTATATACTGATATATGAAAAGCAATACTTTGAATCAAATTCATCCATTAGTAATTGGAATTAGCGGCATATCTGGCGCGGGAAAATCAACTCTGATTAATAAACTGTCTGAAATTTTGAACGCTACATCTCTTTTTTGGGATGATTTTGATGAAATTTCTAAAGGTCCAGAAGACTATGGTAAATGGCATGAATCGTGCATAAATCATGATGAATGGGTGTATGAAAATCTAGCGGATACCCTAAGAAAGTTGAAAGCTGGTCAGATGGTCGTATGTCCCGCAACTAAAAAAGAACTCCGGCCAACTCATTATATTCTATTCGATGCTCCACTTGGCTATTGTCATCAAGCTACTGGCAAGCACATTGATTTCTTAATTTGTTTAGATACTCCTCTTGATATAGCCTTAGCAAGGCGGGTATTAAGAGACCACCAGGATCATCCTAATGCTGAAAAAATCTTAGAAGAACTTAAATATTATTTATTACATTCTAGAGCTTTTTTTATCTTAACTCCTGAGGAAAGGAGGTGTGATTTAAGCATAGATGGAAGTCTGCCTATCAAGGAACAATGTGAAATAGTTTTAACTGCCTTACAAGAGGGCGGACGGGCAAAAAATCAAGCAAACGTTGATATCAAATTACAACCGCTTTCAAACGAATTAAAAAAGCAAATCTATGCAGGCTTTAGCCGAAATGCGATTGCCATGACAGGTCATGATGAAAAATCTGAGGGGGAAGCTTTTATAGCTAACGACGAAAGTGGTTCCTTTGTCGGCATTGTCGTTGTCGAACTTTTTTGGGGAGCCTTGCACATAAAGTATGTCTTTGTTGAAGAGGAATATCGAAATCGTGGAATCGCTACTAAGCTAATGGAACAAGCCTTAGCCTATGGCCGAGACAATCAATGTCCCTTCGCATTCGTAGAAACCATGAATTTTCAAGCTCTCGGCTTTTATCAAAAAATGGGCTTTGAGTTGGAGTTCACGCGCCCAGGTTATAAACACAGTACTTCATATCATTACTTACGTAAAAACTTATAAAGTAACCAATTATACAATCCTATTTATGACAATCAACGCAACAGAAAAATTACTTGCAGATGGATATTTAGACGACGGCATTTATGCAGCCGCACTCACGCCTATGTACCCCGATTTAAGCTGTCATTCGCAAGAGTTGGCAGATCATTGCCTTGACTTAATGGAGCGGGGCTGCAGGGGAGTTGTGTTACTTGGGACCACGGGAGAGGGGCCCTCCTTTTCTGTAACAGAACGGTTGGAAATTTTAGAAAAGGTGATCGATGGAGGTGTTGCCTCTCAAAAAATCATCCTGGGAAATGGAGGCTCCAATATTCCAGAAACTGTCGGATTGGCCCTAGGAGCTTTAAAGCAAAATTGCACTGTTTTTCTTATAGCTCCACCTTCTTTCTTCAAAAATGTGTCGGAAGACGGAGTAATCGCATTCTATCGGGAAATTATTCATAGGGTTGCCAATCCTGCTTTGCGAATTATTTTATATCATATTCCCCAATTCAGCGGGGTTCCGATTACATTAAAGATTATTAAAGCCTTACGCTTAGAATTTCCTGAGATTGTGATGGGAATAAAAGAAAGTGAAGGAGATCTCTTGTTTACAAAAGCTGTGATTGAGGCATTTCCTGGTTTTAAAGTTTTTGTCGGAAATGAGAAGCAAATCATTGAGACTGCCCATGAAGGGGCTGCTGGATCTATTTGTGGACTTGCAAATCTTTATCCCGAGCTCATTTGCTCTCTTTATGAACAAGGAAAACGAACAAACTGCACAGAATTTCCAAAGGAACTGGAGGTGTTTTTCGCAGCTCTGAAAGGATACCCTTTTATATCAGCTTTTAAAGCTTTGCTGGAAAAGAAAAGAGGAAATGCTTGGCATTTCATGCGTCCTCCACTGGTTCCTTTAAATGCAGCTCAGCGCGATGAATTTACTTTAAAAACCCTTTGACGTTAAAGAAATATCAGGAAAGGCGCTGAGATAACTTTTCAGCTTTTCAAATTGTTTCTCCAAACGAATTCCTGACAGAATTTCTTGTCGGATTGGCCCTATTATTTCTACGCGCTATCATTGATAAGATCGGATAGTTGATTAGAGAGAGTTATGTTCTGTTTAGATCTAAGGACAGCAGACCAAATGCATGTGTCAACTAAGAGCCTGTTCAAAATCTTTTAAATAGACAATTTCTCGAAACTTTCTTTGCCTAAAAAAATTTAGTGTCGAACACTTCAGCAGTTAAAATTACCACAGAGCCCACAGAGAACACAGAGAAGGGTGTTTAATGAGCCTGGAGGGCTCTAACTGCTGTTTAGTTTCATGACATAGGTAACAACTTCTATCAGCACATAGGTAACACATTTTATTAAAAACCGTTGTTATTTTCTCTAACTTTCTTTTTGATCACAATCTCGCATTTTTCCTTGAGGGGATAAATAACGTTTTTTATAGCCTTAATGGTATTTTGTTAACATTTATGGCCCGGACTTAAGCCTCTGAAGCAATTCTTGCCAGTTTAGCTAGCCCAGAAAGCTATTTACAAGGCAAGAATCGCAACAGATGCAAAAGTCCTCACTCACTTTAAGCTTATTCTGGCAACCCTGGTATTTACAAAATATATTTCATAAACTCCTTCTACAGAAGTTGGTCTTATTGCCACATGTTCTCCTTTCAAATGTTCCCCTACAAAATATCTTATGTCATGAAAATTAATACAACCACATGCTTGTACCTTCCTCACTATATCATCAGGCTTATATTCAATTTCAGGCAGTTTTTCAGGATAAGGTCGAAGGCTAGATTTATAACGTTGAATTGGACAAAGAAGACCTATGCCTTCATGAGGCCTCTCAAAATTATATATCTTTCTCCATTCATCAAGTATTTTTTGAGTTTCTCTTAAATTTATAAATTGATGATACCTTAAAACCTCTTCTTTAAGGCTTCGATGGAATCGCTCGTCTTTTCCTTGTGTTTGCGGATGCCTTACCGATGAATGGCTTACCTTTATTCCTAAGCGCATTAACCACACTGTTAACCGTGATAATGTCCATGGAGGACTACCTTTCCAAGGAGAACCATTATCCATTGTCATCCCATCAGGTAAACCATATTCTCGAAATGCATTTTCCAAGCCATTATGCACCTCTAGAAATGTTTCACCCTCGCATGCTTTCAAAACAATAGAAAATCTAGAATGATCATCTAATACTGTTAAAGGATGACATCTTTTGGAACCCATCTTAAAATGGCCTTTGAAGTCCATTTGCCATAATTCGTTCGGATTTTCTTTTTCGAATCGAATAAAATGTTGTCTTTTTTCTGATTCTATAGGATCGATCTTTCCATGTTTCTTTAAAACTCGATTAAACGTTATTTCAGAAGGAAGGTTATCATGCCCTTTATTAATGAGATATTGTCTAAGCTTTCTTGCTCCCCAAGCAGGAAAACGATTTCGGGTATTGAGAATTATATCGATGATCTCGCAAGAAGTACGATTGACTGAAGACTGAGGACGTCGTGAATGATTAAGTAATCCATCTACCCCATCTTCTTTAAATCTTTCTATCCACTTGTATCCAGTTTTCCTGCTGATCTTATATTCTGAGCACAATTTACTTATTGTAAATTCACTAGACATAGCTTTATTTATAAATTCATCTCTCATAGATATGGTATCCTTTGTTTGCCAAGGCATCTTTTAATCTCCTATGTTGATTAAAAAATGCAGTTTACAAAGTGTTACCTATGTATTGATAGAACTTGTTACCCATGTCTTGATACAAAACAGCAATGCGAGCCCTTCAGGCTCATAAAACACCCCTCTCTGCATTCTCTGTGGGCTCTGTGGTAGTTTAGCTTAATTTGTTAAACTGTTCACGATCAATATCACTAGGATAGGAATAAGGCATAAAAACCTGTAATTATTTTGAAAAATAATTACTTATACAGAATTAGAAAGATTTTGAACAGGTTCTAAAACCTTCATCACTTTCTTTTTCTTTCTGTCTTGTAGTCATAATCAGGATCGTAGTCAATTTTCCCAAAAAGCTCGACAATTTTTTTTTGCTGATGCCGTTCAACATACTCTTTCAAAGCGGCGTTAACTGCTTCGGTTTTGTATTTAAATTTACCAAGAGCTTTAGCTTGCTCAAGCAGTTCTTTATCATAATTTAAATTGCTAGGCATAACGGCTCCTATTCACACATTTTACTACACATCATTTTACACATTTTGGAAAAATCTATCAATTTATCAGTGTTCCAAGACCTCCCAAGGTGTTGTCTAAAAATCGTTCATTTGAATTAATTTTTATATGAATTTTCGCAAGCAAGGAGGTTGAATGAACCTTAAGAGCGCGGGGTATGATTAATACTTCGCGTTACTTTGGGCTGTGCAGGTTAAAAAAAGTAAAACAATGTATAATAGTTATTAGTAATATTATTTAATAGAAATTGAAAAATTGGAGTAAATATGACTGAAAATCTACAAATTCATTTTAATTTAGATGGACAAGCATATGATGTTAATTTAAGTGAGGCTGCCGGCATATCCTCAGAAAATAAAGTGGTGATGGGCGGAGTCGAGTATTCTTTGCAGGGAAGTTTAAAGGGAACTGAGTTTACAAAAAAGTGGCTGGAACAAATTAACCAAGATTTCAAAGAAAATTTATCACAGGTTGGAAATGAACTAAAAGCAAGATTATGGCTAGCAGGAGCTAAAGATATAACTTTGACGACTATTGAAGAGGTCCATAAAATAGGCCTTAGGTCTTTAATGGATGGCTCTCCTATAGATGTACACCAAACCATTCATGATGTTTGCAGGGCAATGGAAGAGGAATATGTGTTTCCAGATGTGGCAAAAAAATGCAGCCAATTCCTGCAAAAGCAACTAGAAGAGGGCGTTTATGATGCCATCAGTGATTTGGAGGTTTTTGCCCAAGCCGTCACAGCAGATTTACGTCAAATTTCGGAAGATAAACACATCGAAGTAAGCCTTATCTCCAAACAGTCCGAACATGAAATCGAAAAGCCTGTAGAGTCTATTAAAGAGCCGATTGTAGAAGAATTCTCCCGCCCTAATCTGCTCGACATATTCGAGTATAAAGCACCTTCAAATATTGGTTGGATGGACGACCTGATGGAAGCCTCCCCCATGAAATTCAAACGGGTTTTTTAGCGCAAGACAATAAAATTGGCTACATGGATCTGCAAATATTTGGGGTATGCAAAGAAAGAGATGAAACAGTTGAAATGAAAAAGGATGTGGCTAGCCGACGACAAGCCATTATAGATGCGGTAAGCCAGTTCAAAGATACTGATAGCATTATCATCGATTTGAGAAATAATGGGGGAGGAGATCCTTTTGCCGTCCAGCTCCTCTGCAGCTTGTTACTCGAAGACAATACTCCCCTTAACAGAATAGAGACAAGGACTGTGGATGGTCCAAAAAGTGAGGACTTTAATACACTCTCTTACGAAGAATTACCTAAAGAAAAACGCCTGCTCGATAAGGAAATTTATGTGCTCATCGGTCCCTTCACATTTTCTGCGGCAGAGGAATTTTCTAACAATATGAAGGTTTTAGGAAAAGCGACCTTTGTTGGAGAACCATCTGCAGGCGCAGCCAATCCAGGTGAGCCCTTTCAAATCAGCCATGATCTGACTGTTTTCATCCCTACCGGACGTGCTATAAACCCCATTAAGAAGGGAAATTGGGAAGGTGTAGGCGTTATCCCTGATCATATGGTTCCTGAAGGAAAGGCCTTTGATGAGGTGGTCTCGATTATACAAGAAAAGAAAAAGATCTAAATTTCTTATTCTATAATGATGCTGCGGCAGGAATCCTTAGGGATTTAATCAAAAATGTGCCATTTTTTTTGAAATAATCCAAATTCTAGCAATGCTGCATCTGAATTTTTTATTTCAAATATCAAATTATCAATAGCTTAGAAATAGAATTACCAAAATCTGAATTATCCCAATTTTTGTTTTATTGCAAAAATTACTAAACGATGCTAGGCTTTCGTTTAGTAATACCAAATGAAAGTAGACTTGCGTTAAGTAAAAGGAATTAATGATGGATTTAATCCAACGGGATTATTGGATAAACAAGCTCGAATCAGTATGGAAGAAACGTTCGGTTATTTGGCTGGCAGGAGTGCGCCGTGTAGGAAAAACTTGCCTCTGTCAGAGCCTTCCAAGAGTGGAGTACTTTGACTGCGAATTACCGCGTATACGTCATCTTTTGGAAGACCCGGAAGCCTTTTTACGTGATATGAAGGATAAATGCATCATCCTTGATGAGATCCATCGCCTAAACAATCCAACTGAACTATTAAAAATTGCTTCTGACCACTATCCTTCAACCAAAATTATAGCTACCGGCTCCTCTTCCTTGGATGCTTCAAAGAAGTTCCGCGATACATTAGCTGGAAGAAAATACACCGTCCACCTCACCCCAATGCTGTATCATGAACGATCCCTCTTCGACCGATGGGATCTGAAACATCGATTATTGTTTGGCGGCCTCCCTCCCTATTTTCTCCAGGAAGAACTCCCTGAAGTAGATTTTCAAGAGTGGCTATCGGCATTTTGGGCGAGGGATATTCAGGAATTATTTAAGCTGGAAAGACGCCACTCATTTATCAAATTTACCGAACTTCTTCTCGCTCAAAGCGGAAGCATTTTTGAAGCCACACGATTTACCTCTCCTTGTGAAGTGAGCCGTACAACAATAAGTAATTACCTATCTGTTCTGGAAGCGACTTATGTCGCCTACATCATCCGCCCATTCAGTACTCATATACCAACAGAAATTATTTCAGCACCAAAGGTCTATGGCTTTGACACGGGTTTCGTCTGTCATTGCCGCGGCTGGATTAACTTGCGAAAAGAAGATCTGGGACAATTATGGGAGCACATTGTCTTAAACGAAATGAAGGGACAATTGCAAGATCTGAAAATTGGGTATTGGCGCAATAAACAGCAACACGAGATCGATTTCATAGTTCAAAAAAGAGGCCACTCACATCCTATCGCGATTGAATGCAAGTGGAATTCCACAAAGTTTGATCCAGGAAATCTGATGGTTTTCCGCAAACATTACCCAAAAGGCCAAAATTACGTAGTTGCGATGGATATCGACAATGACTATCAACGAGATTATCAGGAGCATTCCGTTTCGTTCGTCTCTCTCGATAGCTTAATTAAACATCTAACTATTGCCATGTAATCTATACTGAAGGTTTTGCCTCTAGCACCCAATGAATCGGCGTTTTGCCTTGCTTCAGCAGCCATTCATTGATTTTTGAAAAATGGCGGCAACCAAAAAAACCATTATTGGCCGAATAAGGCGAGGGATGGGCAGCCTTCAAAATAAGGTGATGCGAGAATTTGCCTGTTTCTGACAAAAAACGGCATTTATCTTGCGCAGATTTGCCCCAGAGAACAAAAATGACAGGCTCCTCCCTGGCAAGCAATTTGCACATGACTGCATCAGTAAATTGCTCCCATCCTCTTCCATGGTGCGACATGGGATTTCCTTGGCTAACTGTCAGTGTCGCATTAAGTAGCATGACTCCTTGGCGTGCCCACGAGATCAGGCAGCCATGCGAAGGCTTGGGCATTTGGACATCTGTTTCTAACTCTTTAAAAATATTTTGCAGCGAGGGAGGGGGTTTAACTCCTATGGGAACACTAAAGCTCAACCCATGGGCTTGCCCTGCTCCATGATAAGGATCCTGCCCGATCAATAATACCTTCACTTTGTCAAATGGGGTTTGATAAAAGGCATTAAATATCAAATCTTTGGGAGGATAAATTGGCGTTGGAGAGGTAGCATATTCCCTTTCCACAAAAGCCGCTAACTCGATCATGTAAGGCTTTTGCAATTCCTCTTGAAGCTTTTCTTGCCAGCTGGGTTCAAGGACAAAAGGGGTAAAGGTGGAGGCGTTCATCATCTTCCCACCAACTGTAAGGCTGTTTGAAGAAGAAGGCGGGCTTGATTTTTCTGGGAGGAATTTAATTTTGGCTGAGCTTGTTTTAATTGAAGGCAAAGGCGTTGCAACTCTTGGATAAAAGTGTCGCCTATATTCTGTCGACGCTTATCCGCCTGCTCCAAAGGAAATGCTTGACGAATCAAGGCTAACATTTGTGCCTTTGTTTCCCCTTTATAACCCTCCACCAGCGCTTGCTTCTGCTCAATATTCCCATGACGGCTGGCAAGCACATAGACTGCTTGGCGAGGCATTGATTCGATTTGCGGCCGCAGCTGCTGCGGCATCGCTTGAAAAAAGTCATAATATTGCATGAGATTATAAGGGGTTTGACGATTGCCATAGGCAGCAATCAGCCAAGCGGTAAAGGCTCCCTCGCGATAATGGATGAGCATTTGATGAGCTTTTTTGATGCGTTCCCCATGCAACAGGGCTGCTTGATTGTTAATAGCTTTCACTTCAGAAGTTATAGAAAAAAGCTCCTCCAAATCGGATGGAATATTCTGCTCTTCGATGGCATAGTTATGTAAAATGTTTGCCAGCACATCCTTTTCTTTCGCACTTAATTCAGCGATGTTGAAGACTCCAGAAAAACTAGTCAAATTGCCTGCTGCCGATTGTTTAGCCATGGCGGCCATTTTGGATACATGGGATGGTTTTTTCATCCGTTGATTGAGCATGGAATTAACATCTGTCATTGCAATTTTCCTAATGTAAAACGGCTTTACATCTATTATGTTAAGCGCTGCAAAATTTCCTGGGTTACAGCTAAAAAATCCTCAGCAGCACGGCTGCGGGGATCTGTTTCAAATACAGGTTTGCCATAAATGGAGGCTTCGGAAACCGAAATATCGCGCCGGATCTTATTTGTCAGGATTTTTTGTGGGAAGGTGTGTTCGATAACTTCTAAAAATGCTTGGTTGCTTTTACCTCGACTGTTCCAAAATGACAGAATGACTCCCAAAATATTCAGAGGATGTCTCTGCCCTATATTATCCATAAATTGGCCTAGCCGCTCAAGTCCTTTGACACTATAAAATTCGGGTGTCACGCAAACCAGGGTATGTTGGGCGGCAATTAAAGCAGATTCTGTCAGCCAACAGAGTGAAGGGGGGGTGTCGATAATAGCAAAATCGTAGGAAAGGGGCTGCAAAAGATCGCGTAATTTTTCATGGGAGTAGCGGTCGGTAGCTAGGGCGCCTGTCAGTTCTACCCGCTCCAGCCAGGTATCGGCAGGGACAAGATCCAATAGGGGGAGACTGGTGGTTTTGATGACCTCTTGAAGGCTTTTATTGCCTTGCAGCACGGGTGCCAAACTGTCATTTTCATCGGGATCAAATCCCAATCCTCCGGTCAGATTGGCTTGAGCATCAAAATCAACAAGCAGCACTTTTTTCTTGTGAAACATCGCCAAGGCTGCCCCGACATGAAGGGCGGTAGAAGTTTTGGCGGTCCCTCCCTTAAAGCTGCTAATGGCAATGGTTTGCATCATAATAAATCCCTTTGATTTTCTGGAAGGGAGGCAAAAGGAGAGGTCAATGCACGCTGCCTTCTTTCCTCTTCGAGGGCTTTTAGAAAAGGGTCCAATTGAATTTCTCCATGCACCACATTATCGCGGGTGCGCAGATTAGCGGTTTGATGTTCGACTTCTTGATCGCCTACAGTTAAAATATAGTTAGCTTGCGCGAGCTGGGCATTGCGGATTTTTTTGCTGACAGATTCTTGCGAGCTATCTACCTCTACATGAAAACCCGCTTTTATGAAGCGCTGGGCTAATTGCCGGGCATAAGGTTCATGCCGATCGGCCACGGTTAAAATGCGCACCTGAAGCGGGCTGAGCCACAAGGGAAATTTACCGACATAGTGCTCGATCAGAATTCCCATGAAACGTTCAATGGAACCAAATAAAGCGCGGTGAATCATGACGGGTCGTTTGTGCAGGCCATCCTGTGCGGTATATTCCAGTTCGAATTTTTCAGGCAACGCCATATCTAATTGAATGGTACCGCATTGCCAGCTGCGATTGATGGCATCACGAATGTGAAAGTCAATTTTTGGCCCGTAAAAAGCCCCATCCCCTTCATTGATGCGATACTCGCGTCCCATTTGATCCAATGCACCTTTTAGGCCAGCTGTGGCGATTTCCCATTCTTCGTCTGTTCCAATGGTGTTTTTTTCCGGCTTGGTAGAGAGTTCCAATCGATAGGAAAGGCCGAAAGTAGAGTAGATTTCATCGGCTAGCTCCAAAATTGCAGTAATTTCTTGCTGTATATCGGTGGGTTTCATAAAAATATGGGCATCATCTTGGTGAAAGCTGCGTACGCGGAAAAGCCCTGACAGAGAACCTGAGGGTTCGAAGCGGTGGACATTACCAATTTCGCCGATTCTTAACGGGAGTTCACGGTAACTGTGAGTGTGGCTTTTGTAGAAAAGCATACAGCCTGGGCAGTTCATCGGTTTGATGGCAAAATCGCGATTCTCAATATGGGAGGTAAACATGTTTTCGCGGTAGTTGCTCCAATGTCCTGACGTTTCCCACAGCTCTCTAGTCATCAAAGTAGGAGTTTTAATTTCAATATAATCATTCCGGTTTAGGCATTCGCGTATGAAGTCGATCAATTGATTCCAAATGATGAGCCCTTTAGGGTGGATAAAAGGCATTCCGGGGGCTTCTTCTTTAAGGGAAAAAAGGTCCAGTTTTGGTCCGAGTATTTTATGATCCCGTTTTTTGGCTTCCTCAAGCTGTTGGAGGTATTCTTTTAACATTTTGCGGTCTGGAAATGAGATGGCATAAATGCGGGTAAGCATCTCATTTTTGGAATCGCCCCTCCAATAAGCTCCAGCAGTTTTCATCACTTTTATGGCCTTGATTTTGCCTAAATTAAATAGATGAGGACCGCGGCATAAGTCAAAAAATTCCCCTTGACGATAGGCTGTCAGAAGACTTCCAGGTTCAAATCCTTGGATGAGCTCGCATTTGTAGGGATTGTGAGCAAATAATTCTAAGGCTTCTTCTTTTGAGGAGATCATTTCTCTTTGAGAGACGTAATTCGCAGACACTATGGCCTGCATTTCCTTTTCAATTCGTTCAAGGTCAGCATCGGAAATGTGCAAATTGGCAAAATCGTAATAAAAACCGTTTTCAATAGGCGGTCCGATCGTAGGCTGAGCCTCTGGCCAGATTCTTAAGATCGCCTGAGCTAACACATGTGCAGAGGTATGCCAAAAGATCTCTTTTCCCTGGGGGTCATCAAAATTCCAAAAAATGACCTGATCATCCTGATGGAGAGGATAGGAGAGATCCACGGTTTTACCATTAACAGAAGCTCCCAATGCTTCATGAGGCCCGTTTAAATTCAATTTAACTGCTAAGTCTTTGGCTGTGCTTCCTTCGGGAAGTTCCATAGAAGATCGATCTTTGACGTAAATAAGCATGCGCATCTCTTGCTTTTAGGTTGATTGGACATCATACATGATCAACGAAAAAAAAAGAAGATTAAGGAAAATTACACAGGAGCCAAAGCAGACATTAAACAATCTGCTAGAGTAATATTTTGCTTCTTCCCTCGCTTTTCCAAATCTTGTTCCTTAGAAAACGGAATACTTATTCCCAAAAACATCCCTCTTACTGTATTCAAGAGGCCAGGCGCTGATAGAGATTTCTTCTCTTTGTGATGCGGGCCACGCTTCATATCTTTTCTCTAAGAACCTGTTCAAAATCTTTTGTTAGATACAATAAACTACCACAGAGAACACAGAGAACACAGAGAACACAGAGAACACAGAGAGGGGTCTTATGAATTATTTAATTAATCCAGATATATCTGAAGAAATAGACGGGCGTGAAACTGATCCATTAACGGGTAATATCATTGGGGCCGCTATTGAACAATAGCCCCAATACATGAAGCACAATTACTGTCTTATTTACGGCTTTATGGAACCTGTACTCGAGGATTGCTTATTAATTTTAATGTAAAGCGATTAGTAGATGGCATTTGTCGAATGAAGATATAAACCCCTCTCTGTGTTCTCTGTGGGCTCTGTGGTAGTTTTAACTGCTGAAGTGTTCGACACTAAAATTTTTTAGGAAAAGAAAGTTTCGAGAAATTATCTATTTAAAAGATTTTGAACAGGCTCTGAGAAAATTGCATCAAGGAAATCATATTCGCCCCCTCTCAATCAGCAATCGTGCAAAGGTGATTAGGGTAGAGCGTGCAACTCTTAACTTGGGGGGAAATGCCTCAAGTGAGGCCCGAAAGACAGCAATATTTTTACGGATATATTCTGCTTCATCTATGATGCTTGCAAATTGCCTGTAGCCTGTTAATTTATTAAATTCTCCTTCTCGCCCAACTCGGTTGTTATTAAAAAAATCGTTGTATATTTGGTGTTTTGCAAAAAAAAGGAGTTGTTCATTATTGTCCATAGGTTCTGAGATATGTTTTAGCGATACATAAAATTGTTTCACATGAAGTTTTCCAAAGGGAGTTTGAAAAGGAATGAACATCCAATCTTCACTGATTTGTTTTCCCTCTATTTCTCTCATTTTTCCAAACAATTTGATATGGTGCTGGATCATCCGCTTAAAAAGTTCTTCTACCTTATTTTCAGGCAATTCATTATAGATTTGCTTTAAACGTGGGACATTATCCAAGTTTAATATACCTTGAGGCATTAGAGCATTTATTTCTTCGCTGCTTTTAATAAACTGTAAGAGCCAATCTTCTATCTCCAAGCATGTTTGTTGGCAAGCTGAAGTTTCTCTCAGTCTTTCTTCCTTTTGGATAGCGGCTCTTCCAATCAAACAGATGATGAGGCCTGCTCCACAAAAAATCGCACTCGGTATTGAATCCAAGATATAAGAAACCCCTAAACCAATGATTGAGGCAATGGCACAAATGTTTAATAACTTTTTTCTGCTTTTTAATTGTTCCTCAGACCAAAGCGCTAAATGGGATTTAGCAACTTGATTGACTCGATCCTCTGGGGGCGGAGTTCTTTCCCAGCCTTGTGGAATATTCATTTCTTTTGGCAAGGAAATATAATAATCGTTCATGACAAACTCCGATGTTATTTGTAAGTTGAAATATTACATAAAAAATTTATTTAAGTCAAAATTAAATAATTTTTAACATTATACAAGAGATTTATAATCAATATCATCAATAAATAACAGGATAGACAGGATCGGCTAACGCCGGCAGGATAATTAGGATAATAGTTCAGAAATTTAGATTGATTGTAAATGGTTTTTATAAGATAATATGTTTTAATATTTTAAATATGAGGCATTATTAGATGGAAGTTCCTCCCCTTTCATTAAGTCCGTGGAATCCTCAAGCCATTTCGATATCTTTAGAAAATAAGCCTGTCAATCTCACGATTTTTGCCCCTTTTTATGCAAAAATGGGCCGCCCATTAGAGCTTACTTCACAACAAAAAGCTCGCTTGCAGCTTTGCCATCAATTGGTAGAAATCACGAAAGAAATAAACCTTGAAGAGATATCTTCCTTCATCAACCGCGTGATGACCGACAGCCCCTTGAATCCTGAAGAGAAGGAAGCTATTCAACATCATTTTAAAATGATCAAACAACTCCATACCGAATCTTATTCACCCGAAGACAGGGAGCACTATTTGGAGTGGAGCCTAAAGTTGACGATGCTTCAACTTAAAGGGTTTTTCGAAGAGCTTGAACAAAAAATAAGTACTTTATGCCAGAAGATATTAACTAGCGGTGACTATGAAGTGATCAAGCGAGGCGAGAGTGATGATATTTCCAATAACCCCAGCTATTTTTTAAGGGATCTCAAAGACCAAAAATCTTTTGCAATTCTAAAACTACCTACAAGTGAATATTTCTCTTCTTTTAGTGTCGAAATTCCTACGATAAAATCCCTCCTTGCACCTGTTTGGCAGCATGAGATCATGAGCTGCGAACAGGATGAGTTATTTGGATTCGGAGCCATTCCTCCAACGGTGGCGGTCGAATTAGATGATGGGGGGGTCAAAAGACGAGGTGTTATTCAGCACCTTCTTTCTCATGTCGTGGATGCAAATGAGCTACCTTATGAACAAGGGGGAGCTCATATTGCTCAAAAGTTTGAGTGTGGCAACTGTCCATCGTTTGGTGCTTGAGAGCTTGTTTTTAGGTTTTGCTGCCGGTCATGGGGCCAATTATGTGATGGAAAGGGATGAATCAGGCCTTGCATTAAAAAATTGCTATATTATTGATGCTAAAGAAACCTTTATCCCTGTTAATCGCCCTTCTTCTTCCGTTGAAGTCAAAGAAGTCCAGGAATTAAATAAAGCTATCGCACAATGTCAACAAGAACTTGAGGGAATTCCCATTGAAGATTTAGTTCGACATCAAGCCAAGCAAGCGGAGATCCTTAAGCTTAAAAATCAGATTGAAACAGTTTATCAATCTTTGGTGGTTATGCGCATTTGGATGATGGGACTGCCGCAAACCAAAAAGGCTTTAGATCGCGCCACACTGCTGGCATTTACACATCCAACCCTTTTACCTCAATTGAAGTCTTATCACGATAACATTCAATCCTACTATCAGATTAGCCAAGCTGCTCTGAAAGCCCAAATTGAGCGAGTAGAAGCCATGCAAGTACTTTGCCGAGAGGCTTTAGAACAAGAACCGATTACTTTGACACCGCGAGAACTTTTCTTCGATTTATTCGGAGGAAGGGAAATTTTTGAGGAAGCGAAACGAAAAGGCTATCCTGATACGACGGCATTTATTCGTGCCGTCAGCCACCCTTATCACCCTGCAGATTATCGATTTGGCGATCCTAGCACACTCCCTCCTTCACCACTGCAAGGACTTAATGCAGAGGAAGAAAAATACCGGATACTTTTTGAAAATATAAAAATTTTGGAAGAAACCTAATAGGAACATCAAATGAATTATCTCTTCTCTTTTTTTTAAAGCTGCCGAGCCTGATTGGATCGAAACAGTGGAAGCACGCAGTCGAATGCTTCCTCTGGCAAGGCAAGCGTTACCTCTTCATGCTATTATCAGAAATTTCAAAATCTTGGTCAATCAGATTGATTTAAACCAAGAACCACAAAATAGGCAAGCTTTAGCTCAGAAAGTTAAAACACTTTCCGAGGAAAAACTTCAGTATTATCGGTCTTCCCGGTTCGGATTTATTAAAGAATTTTTTTCAGCTTTACGTAATTATTTCCTATTAAATACCTTCGCAAGTTCAGGTCAGCTAGGGCTTAATTTAGCGAATGACTTCTTAGCTCAGCAAAAGGCAATTGATCCCCTTCCAGTAGTACTAAAACAGCCTGAAAAGGTGAACAAAGACCAAATAGAGGCGGTTATTTTAGATGAATTTGAGCCGGAATTACCCCTTAATCTTAAAGTTGAAAAATTACAACCCCAGCCTCAGCCTTTTCAGACTCCCAAACAAAAAATGCTCGAAACCCTATCCAACATTTGGCAATACCCAAACTATGAAGTGAAAAATGGCATAAAGAATATTTGTTCGGTTATTTTCCTAGAAGCAGAGATCGTCAAATGGGAAAAAAACGATCAAACTCAAGAATACCATCTGGAGTTATCTCATGAATTGACCGGTACTCATCCTAAATTGCCTGGAAAAGTTGTTATCAAAAAAGAGATGAAAATCCAATTTGTTGAAGAGCCGGCTGTAGGAGAGGGAAAACACAAACAAATCATCGCCTTTCCAGATGGAGGAATCGTTCAAAAGATAGAAACACAATTATTGGGCTTTTCAATGGGTACCGATATTGGTTTAAATCGGATTTCAGTTGAAGAAGAGAATCAGCAAATCATGTGCTCCATCGAATTCAAATTGGGCAGTTTTAGACTCCCCATTCAAGAAGGGCATCACTTTTGGTCTACAGTCAATTGGGATCCTCTGCTTTAATTAGGCTTCTTGCGTAATTAATTTTTTACGCGGAGACGGAGAGTCGGAGAGACACAGAGGGGGAGGAATCCCTGCGTCTCTCTGACTCCCCGTCTCCGCGTTAATCATTAAGACATCAATTATTGTGATTCTGAAGTTTTCCCACACCATCTTAAATGTGTATCATTTTAGTTAAGGGAAGAAGTGCCTCTTTCAACGTCTACTAAATGCCGAAGCAATCGCACAAATAATTGCAGCTAAAGCTGCTAATCCGGTAGCAGCAATTCCTAGACCAATGAGTCCTACTGCAAAAGGGATTGCGGCAACAATTCTGGTTGCTTGTTTATTGTAGCCCAATGCTCTAAGTGCAGCAGTCGTAACAACCGTAAGTGCTGCTCCAGCTGCAGCAAGCGTTAAACCATTGCCGATAAAATTGATAAGAGGAGAAAAAAAATCGCCATCTCCTTGTTTTTTAACAAAATTGATACACATAAATCCCCTGCATTTGTGGTCTGTTTTTTAATATCGAATAGTATATTGGTTACTTTTGTATTTGTCAATCTGATGGGTTGTATCGGTAATTGAACAACTGAAGATAATAATATGATAGGACACCTAGCTGGAAAAGTTTTTGACCTTTTCTCTTTCGATTGCCTGATATTCTGACCATGGTAAAATGACTATGTACAAATAGAGGGATATTAAAATGAAACGGATGGTTCAAGCAGGAAAATTTAAAGCTGAATGCTTAAAAATTATGGATGAAGTGCAAAAAACAAAACGGAGCATAATTATCACCAAGCATAATAGACCAGTTGTTAAATTGACTCCAATCGAAGAAGATAAAAACAAGTCATTATTTGGAAAGATGAAGGGCAGTGCCCACATTAAAGGGGACTTAATACAGCCAATTGGAGAAGACTGGGATGCCTGTTCATAAGAGTTTGAAGACAGCATAAATTATTGCTCGATACACATGTCTGGATTTGGTTAATGCTTGGCGGAAGAAAAACTCTCTGTATCTTTTAGACGAGCATTAGAGCACTATAAAGAAAAAGAACTTATATTTGTTTCCGCGATATCAATCTGGGAATTAGGCATGCTTGTAGAGCAAAAAAAATAGAGCTTGAGATGGATTGTTTAGATTGGGTTGAGGAGGCGCTTGGGAACGGTATTAATCTTTTGCATTTAACACCCCGCATAGCTATTCAAAGTACATGTTTACCTGAAAATCCTCATGGAGATCCTACTGATCGCATTCTAATTGCAACAGCTCATGAGTACCATACTATACTTGTCACGCATGATCAAAAAATTTTGGACTACGGAAAGGGCAAATTTTTTGATGTCTATGATCCCGTATAGAGCCAGTGAAATTTGCCAAATGACCCTAGAGGTCTCATGAAATTCAAAAAAAATATTTTTTTGACAGGCGCCCCATCTTCTGGGAAAACAACCGTTATTAAAAAAGTGATTAAAGCCCTTTCCGTACCTGCAAATGGCTTTTACACTGAAGAAGAACGGATTGGAGATAAGCGTGTCGGCTTTATCATGCGTACATTAGATGGAAAAAACGGCTATCTAGCCCATCAAAACATCACATCGGAACATCATATCCGCCCGTTATGAGTGAAGCATTGAAAATATTGAGGCCATGGCAGTTCCTTCGATTAAGCCGATTGCTAATCAGGTAATCATCATGGACGAGATCGGAAAGATGGAATGTTTCTCGTCAAGATTTATGGCTGCTTCTCAGCAAGCTCTTGACTCTCCAAACATGGTTGTCGGCACTATTACTTTTGGCGGTACCGATTACATCGAACTGGTAAAGAAAAGAGAGGACATAGAAATTATCGAAGTGACGCCTTTAAATAGGGATGAATTGCCAGAAATCGTCTTAAAAAAGGTATTGAGAGACTGAAAGAGCCTGGAGCGCTCTGAATTGCAACAGCCCAGGACATCGCCCTGGGTAGGGATAAAAGAAAATTTGCAGCCTGAAGGGCTGCCAGAATGATTTATTAATCACAAACAAATTTACATTAAACATTGTCGCTCTCTAGCAGCCTTACAGGCTGCCATATCATTCTGAACCTTACCCCAGGGCGATGCCCTGTAGCATTACCCACATCTTTTCTAAGATAGTACTTCTTCATAAGTTGCTTAAAAGAGGTTTTTAATAAAAATTATCATTTTCATCTAGTCTTGAAATCGTATAGCCCCAAAAAATGTCTAAAAACCGCAACCATCCCTTCCATAGTGTTTGCCAACCAGGTTCACCGTCTGATCGTCTTCCTATAAACCCCCCTAGTTTAGCTACAGAATGCCAAAAGATTCTCACATTTATTTCTTTTGGTAACTGAAATCGCTTACATATAATTTCAAGAGCATCTTCGTCCACTACCTCTTTGGCTGGTATTTCAGGTTGTGCTCTCGCTATATTCCTTAACTGAAGCATCAAAATCGCGATCACTCCTAAAATACCTACGAGAGCCTCAATCCTTTTTTCCGCTTCGAGTTGACTAGACTCTATACGACATCCTGTTTTTAAACATTTATGATATTCTTCAATAATCCATCTATTTGAATACCATCTTATCTTCTCAATTGCTTCTTCAGTGCTGTTAACTAAAATACTTGAATAAAGTATCCACTCAATCCCTTCCTCCTCATTCCAACATCTGATTGCAGTTAGTGACAATGGCTGCAGCTTTCCTTTCAAACGCGCCGGTACTTGCAACGTGATTTGTTCCCAACTTACATTTAGAACCATCTCTTCTTGTTTTGAGCCTCCCTCTTTTCGTATATCAATGATTGTGGTTCCCATACTTCAGAGATCTCATATGTCTCATGAGTAATGTTTCATACCCATCAACATCAATGTTCCGATCTTGGCATGCCCTAACAACTGATTCCCATCCTAATTCTTTTGATTTCACAAAAAACTCAAATACATCGTTTGCTCTGTCACCTACGGAAACCCATATACATTCTTCTGGAGGGGATCCAATTGCTTTCAGATTTTTTAACCAGAGATCTGATTCCTTACTTCTCTTATTTCTTTCTGTCTAGACTCATTTTTGTTTAAGGAGGGATTTTTTCTTTCCCAAACTTGTTGGTGAGCAAGACCTAGCACTTTTGGATTTATCGTATCAGGTTCGATCGCGAGACAACTATGGAACATTAAACCTGTATTCTGATGATTTCCTATGTGCCCCCTGAATCTTCTCTAAGTTAGTATAATCCAATTCTGAAGTATCTTGAGGAAATAAAACAACTTTTCCATTTTTTCTCTCAGAACTTGCCTTTTTTACCCGTTCCCGATGAGGTGTTTGAATACGTTTGTGTGTTACTTTATCGTTTTGTCAAAAATTCGTAACATGTTTTTATATCCTTCCATTTTACCATTTGCTGAGGAATACTACCTTCAGGAAGCTTACTCATTCCATTTGCTATTAATATTAGTCGGTTACTTAAGCGTTCGTCATTGAACTTGGAATTGCCGAAGTTTTCTTCAATCCAAATATCATTCATGTATGGTTGATACATAATTTTCTCCAATAAAATTTGCTCTAAAGTATTTAAGAGCGAACTTATTGTCAAAAAAAATGTTACATTTGTAAAAGATTTATTTTATTTGCCTTTATACTGATACCTAGAGGAATAAAAACGAATGTTCCTCTAGGTATAACACACTCAAAAATGGACTTAAACCACAAAAGATGTGGGTAATGCTAAGGGCGATGCCCTGGGTTGGGGTGTCACATTTCGATTTTTGAAGGCAAAATTTTTCGTGTCATTTTTAGTTCATAGTGGTCTACAATATATTTAAAATGGTGTAGACTAAAATAAAAACAAACAAAACGGTTTTCGAAGCGCGAAATGTGACACCCCAGCCCTGGGTAAGGTTCAGAACAATCTAGCAGCCTGCGCTCCAGAGAGCAACAATTTTGATGTAAATTTGTTTGTGATTATGGACCATTCTGGCAGTCCTACAGACTGCAATTTTTTTTATCCCTACCCAGGTGGCGATGCCCTGGGCTGGGGTGTCACATTTGAAGGTTTTTTAATGCAATTTTTGAGTTGAGACTTCGCTCTACTTCTGAAGCTAATTTACGATAAAATATGCAAAAAAAAATTAATTGGTGTATACAAACAGCTCTAAGCATTAGTTTTAGGGAGTTGTTGTTATGTCACAGGAAGGAAAACGCAAGTATAAAAAGGATGAAACCACCTCAGAAGTACGCAAAAAATCTAAAGTGATGGAAAAAAGCGAGACAACTTGGAAGACGAAGAACCGAGAAAGTCAACAGAACCTCAGATCACTTAAAAAGCGCATGAATGAAACAAAGGGTTCACGAGAAATGTGGCGAGCGAAATTTACAAGAGTTCGAAGAAGAGTCGCGTGTTAACAAAGAAAAAATAGCAGATTTAGAAAACTGAGCTATTTAAAGAACGGTTGGAAAAATTGGTGCTAGAACAACGGATAGAAAAAATTAACGAGGTATTAAAAAAAAAGAATTAAAAGAGAACCTATATAACCCCACTGAAAAGAAGGTCGGTAATACTACCTACTCATCGCAGTTCAAAGCTTTATGCGTTATTCTTATAATATCTACTGCAATAGCGGTGCGCAGCCTTTCTACAGTGTTAAAGTCAT
>CAWCVY010000030.1:0-48641 GCA_963799115.1 uncultured Chlamydiae bacterium
TTGCCGCTTGCTGAAGATCTGAAAGGTCGTTATGCAACATCCACTTCCAATAGGCACTTTTTTCTTTAAAAAAATCTTTGATAGGTCCAGTCTCAAAAACTTATTGGACTTAAAGAACTTCAAGGAATATTGCACCAAACATGAGTTGTCAGAGAAAAATCATTCTTCAACATCGCCCACAACGCAATCAAGTAGCGCAACTAATAGCAGCCCTGGATATAGTGTTAGAGACGCCAAAGATAAAGGAATGCCATGATGGTCAAAAATTCACGTATAGAAAAGCAAAAATCAAAGAAAGTAGCAATCTATGCAAGGGTCTCTTCTCTGAAACAAAAAGATGAAGAAACCATAGAAAGCCAAATAGATTCTATTAAACTTTATGCCGAACAAAACAATTACTCTATTGACTCAAGATATATATTCCTTGACAACGGAGAAAGTGGTAGTACATTGCAAAGACCCGCTCTAGAAGAACTTAGAGATCTGATTCGTTTTGAAACTATTGAAGCTGTACTTATTTATTCGCCTGACAGACTCTCTAGAAATTATACCCATCAATTAATTTTATTAGAAGAGTTTCGTAAACATGGTGTCGAAGCACGTTTTTTAAAAAAACCTGCTGTCTCAGATACGCCTGAAGCTAAGATGTTTCAACATTTCCAAGGAATTTTTGCTGAATACGAACGAGCTGTCTTTATGGATAGATCGCGTCGTGGAAGACTCTACAAGGCAAAAAACGGAGATCCTTCTGCTCTTCCAAGCGTACCTTTCGGATATCAAAAAGTTAGAAAAGAAAATAGCACTTCGGTGATAATAGTAGAAGAAGAGGCCATTGTCGTGAAAGAAATCTACTGGCTTTATTTACATGAATCAGATTCCTTAATGGATGTAGCTCGTAGAATTACTGCAAAAGGCATAAAACCTAGAAGAGGAGGGGCTAAATGGGACATGGCCACTATCAGAGATATCTTAAAAAATCCTACATATATAGGTACTGCTCATTTCGGCAAAACAGAGCGTTGCGAAGGGAAATCAGATCTTATTAGGAAATATGCCTCAAAAGTATATAAAAAGGCTAAATATGCAAAAAGAAGGCGTCCCCAAGATGAGTGGATAGCTATAAAAGTACCAGCAATTATTAATACAAATGATTTTGAACAAGTACAAGAAAAATTGAAAAAAAATAAAGATCTTTCTCCTAGGAACACAAAGAAACCAAGTCTTCTTCAGGGATTGATCACTTGTGGTTTATGTGGGCAGCCTTTTTATAAAAGAACAAAACGAAATAGAGGAAAGGACATAGGATATTATTATTGTCGTGGGAAGGATAGTAAGAGATACAAGAAGTGCACAAATAAGGCTTTGCGTCAAGATAAAATTGATGCGCATATTTTTGATGAGGTTTTACACCTTCTCAAGACGCCGGCTTTGATAGAGAAAGAGCTATCTAGAAGAGCTAAAGAGGCATCAAATGTCGAAGAATTAACACAGAGAGAAATTATTTCAAAAAAAGAGCTTTCTAAGCTATCCCACGAACAAGATAGACTTCTCGATGCATATCAAAGTGGGGTAATAGATTTGAAGGAACTGAAAAAGAGAAATTTTAATTTAAATGAGCGCAAGAATAGTCTAGAGAATGATATTCAAGGATTACAAGCTGTAAGGTTACAGGTAGAAGAGTTTGAATTTGGAAGCCTGTTTGACAACATATTGGAAAAAATGCAAACAAAAGCAAATGAATTATCTTTTGACGAAAAAAGAAAGCTAGTCCGACTTTTAGTCGAACAAGTAGTAGTTCAGTCGGACACAATAAACCTAATTCATTGCATATCACCAAAAATTCTCGCTCAGGAGGAGTGCCTATTGGAAGTGGATGTTGTGATTCAGCCCAGGTTGTAGCAAAGCGGAGGCCTGGGTAACAATAAACATCTTGCGTAATTAAAATTTTTCTATATACTGCCTTTTTTTTTAACGAAGAGAAATGGTGTGGAAAAATATTCAGAGTTACAATAAGTGAGGTCTAATGCTTAACGCAGAGTTGCCCTATCCCTGGTGGAACCCCGTTCAGGAAGTAACTTTACTCGTAAAAATATATCCACCACAGAGATCACAGAGCTCACAGAGAGAGGTTTATGTTCTTATACGACGTAGATCTTCCTCTGTGAGCTCTGTGGTCTCTGTGGTTAATAATCTTTAAATAACACCCATCGATAACGTCCCAATTTAGGGAAGTTACTTGGGAGACGGGGAGTCGGAGAGATAATCGAGAATTTATTATCTGAACAGGTGCTTGATGCTGCCATTGAAGTACACCGTACTTTAGGTGGTCCAGGACTATTAGAAAGCCTATATGAAGATGCCCTATTCTACGAGTTAAGGCTTCGTAATATTCAAACATTATCACAGGTTCCAATACCAGTGACATATAAAAATTGTAAACTTCGAGACCCAATGCGTCTTGATATACTTGTGGATCGTAAAGTAATCATCGAAGTAAAAGCAATAGAAACTGTGTTGGCTGTTCATAAAGCGCAAGTTTTGACCTACTTGCGATTAACCAATCTTAAATTAGGGTTAGTAATTAATTTTGGACAGGAGCGACTCATAGATGGATGGAGTAGGGTAGTTAATGACTTATAATTTACTTCTGCGTCTCTCCGACTCCCCGTCTCTGCGTTAAATTTTCCTCATATTTTCCCATCACCTTTCCCTAATAAAGAATCGGAAAAATACCAAAAAATTAATTACGCAAGAAGTCTAATGAAAAAGCTGAATGAAAATCCTTGTCAGCATTTTTTCAAAAAAACTTATGCGTAAAGGTATGTTCTCGACTCCCAGCCTCTGCGTTCTTAACTTAACGCAAATGTGCCCGTATCCGAAAGTTGTTCTCTCGCAATTCAATTTCTCTGTATAATTTTCTTTTTGTCGAAACGAGTAGTCATCCATGCAGAAAAATGAAAGGATTAGAAATGAAAATTGGAGTTATTTCAGATACTCATGATCAGCAAGAACTGATCTTGCAAAGCGTTCAAATGTTAAATGAAGCCGATGTAGGTTTAGTCATTCACTGCGGAGATTGGGTTTCCCCATTCATTTTACATGCATTTAAAGGCTTGCGTATGCCTATGAAAGGAGTGTTTGGCAACAATGATGGAGATAAATTCCGTCATCTAAAATTTAGCCAAGAGTTAGGTTTAGACATTGTTTATGAAGACCGCTTCCTTGAATTGTCTATAGATAATCGGAAAATAGCTGTATTTCATGGAGACTACCAAGAAATTGTTGATGCATTAGTCACCTGTAGTAGATATGACGCAGTATTTCATGGGCATATTCATCAAAAGGTAAATAAAACTGTTGGTAAAACTCTTTCCTTGAATCCAGGTTCTCTCATGAGGAAAACCCGGGATGAGGTATTTGGGGCAAGTTTTGCCGTTTATGACACCACAACAAATCAAGCGAAGCATTATGAAATATAAAGAAATAAATCGCCATAGCCCCAGAATTTTTAGAATTAATGAGGGATCCTGTTCTTATTGAACAAATGAAATATTAAAAGTATTAGCATGGCCCCGATTAGAGACATGAAAAACCCTGCAGGTTCTTGTTCTTTATAAATACCTATCGCTTGTCCTACATATTTCCCGACTACCGCTCCTCCAATCCCAAGGAGTGTGGTTACAATAAAGCCTCTTATATCTTTTCCAGGCATTAATGCTCTGGCAAAAAGTCCAACGATAAAGCCGATGATAATTACCCAAATGATATGCATGATACGCTCCTTCGAGGTTAATCTAATAAAAGCTCAGTTAAACCCATCTGAGCGAAAATTATCAAGTGCAATCTGGTACTGAATAGCCGCGCTTCGTCTGTGCAAACATTTGTGTGTTACTTCACCCGAATACGGTCTCCCACCTTGAGATTACGAGCCTTCTCCTCATCTAAATGGTTCAGACGCAAAATTTCATCGTACTTAACATCGTATTTTTTGGCGATTTTCCAAGGATTATCCCCGCTTCTCACCACATGATAGACCGCCTCACCATTGACAGACTCCCTCCTTTCATCAGGCTTTTTGATCGAAGTTTCGGCAACCATGGAGGAGCCTGCCTCCCTTTTCAAAGGAATTTTGAGAACCTGACCAATAGAGAGCTTTTCATTCTGAAGTCCATTAGCACGCTTGATCATTGCCACTGTCGTTCCATTGGCCCTCGCAATTTTTTCTAACACATCCCCTTTTTTCACCGTCACTTCCACAACCTGATCCTGTTGCCGCTTCCCAAATCTTGCAGAAAATCATCGTCATCAGCTGCATTAGTTTGGACAGCTAGGGTTCAGGTACATAAATTTCAGAATGTGGTTCCACCAAAATTGGTTGAGAAGTAGGCTGAGAGTAATACTTGAGGACATTATCAACTTCGTCCCCTGTGGAAGCAGCTGCAATAAGAGATGCCCCTTGTTCTTCCGGAAGGCTTTTGCCATAAACAAATTCTTTTTGCCCCCCATCTTTATCTGTATCATAAATGATCGCTGTGGCGAATAGCATAGCCAAAAGACCTGCATTAACCACAACGGCTATCAATATGGTATCTTTTCTAGTCATCTTGTCCCCCTCCTTCTAACAAACGGACTGCACGTTGGTATTCTTCACCTCTATGCGCATAGTCCCTAAACATGTCAAAACTTGCGCATCCAGGAGACAGCAAAACAGTATCTCCTTTTTGAGCTTCTTTAGCAGCCTGTCGAACAGCTTCATCAAGATTTTTTAAAATCTTCACAGGTATGCAGGATGAAAGCTGCGCCGTTATTTTAGCAGCAGCTTGGCCAATAGCACAAATAGATTTTACCTTGTTTTTAAATTCTGCTAACCAAGCTGTATAGGGAGCGCCTTTATCTACTCCGCCTGCAATCAGAATAATCGGCCCCTCAAGCATTTGAACGGCGCGCAAGACGGCATCAATATTGGTACCTTTACTGTCATCATAATACTTTACCCCCCGAATAGCGGTGACAAATTCTATGCGATGGGCCGGCTTTTTAAAAGTCATCCAAGCATCAAGAAAATTCTCTGCAGTTATCCCTCTATCCGCACAAAGTGCATAAGCAGCTAACATGTTTTCCAAGTCAGGATTTTTCCTTCCCTTCAAAGCTGAAGGTAGCTCAAAAGCCTTTTGCCCAGCGCGAAAGACGGCTTTAAGGTCGGAATAGATAAAAGAAGTATTAGCATAGCCATAAAGACGGGGCTTTTTTTCTTTTAAGAGATGCCCGTAAGCCTGCCAAGATTGTTCCTCCATATACAAACATCCACTTGTGTGAATGGATCGTTCCAGCAAGCATTTGGCAGCTGCATATGCCTCCATATCATCATAACGATCAAGATGGTCGGGCGTGATATTGAGAATAACACCTGCCGCAAGAGCTCTTTGCTGCAAAGTTTCAAGCTGATACGAGCTAAGTTCCAATACAATAGTAGCGTGAGGGGAAAGAGTCAACAATTCTTGCGTAAAAGGTTTTCCCACATTTCCCAAAGCATAAGCCTGCTGCCCGGCATGTTTGAGTACATGCTCGACTAGCAAAGTGACAGTTGTTTTGCCATTTGTGCCAGTAATCCCCAGCAGGGGATTTTTTGCTAAACGGCACCCCAACTCAATTTCTCCAATTAGGGGCACATGAGCTTGGTAAGCTGCTTCTACTAAAGGATGAGTAGAGGGAACACCCGGAGAAAGCACAATCAAATCAAACTGGGAAATTTCCCCATACCCCTCTTCTAAGTGAACGATAAGGCCTTTCTGTTTAAGTTCATGGATTTCAGGATGGGTGTTTAATAAATGAAGATCCCGGTCTACCCCATGTACGATTGCCTGATGGGCTTGTAAAAAGCGGGCTGCCGATCGTCCGCTAAGCCCAAGGCCAATCACAAGAACTTGTTTTCCTAAAAAACTATCCATAACTTCCACTCATTGAAACTTTAATGAAGCAATGCCGATGATTGCTAATAACAACCCTATAATCCAAAAACGCAGTACAACTTTTGTCTCAGGCCATCCCTTATATTCAAAGTGATGGTGAAGAGGAGCACATAAAAAAATCCTTTTCTTTTGACGAAGCCGATAACTAGCTACCTGTAAAATAACCGACAGAGCTTCCGCTACTAAAATCCCGCCTACAATGCCAAGTAATAATTCCCGTTTAAGCAAGACTGCAGACACGCCAATAATTCCTCCCAAGGTCAATGAACCAATATCCCCCATGAATACTTGCGCGGGATGTCCATTATACCACAAGAACCCTAAGCAAGCCCCTATCATAGCACTTAAATAGATGGCTATCTCTCCGCTTCCCTCGATATAGAGAATATTTAAATAATGGGCGATATCGAGGTGATTGGATACAAAAGCAATCAATCCTAAAGATCCTGCTACCATAATCAAACAGCCGGCAGCTAATCCATCCAATCCATCGGTGAGATTAACTGCATTTGAAGACCCCACAATAATAAAAAAAATAAACAAGCCCATCAAAAAAAGCGAAAATCCCCCAGCTAGCAGAATAGGATCTTTAAAAAAAGGAATATAAATACGGGATCCATATTCTTTTAGACTTAGCGATCTTGTAGAAGAGCCCTCAGATGCCTCAGAACTTTTCTGTAACGCATGTTCTTTAATCACAGGCGGCTGAAACCACTTTCCTTGGGCTAAGGCATGGTTAGCAGGTACCCAGAGAATGTAAACTGCGATTGAACTAGCTAACAAAAATTGAAAAAAAAGCTTACCTTTGGCTGACATGCCTTTGGTATTTTTATATTTAAGTTTCAAATAATCATCACGCCCACCGATCAATCCTAAAAACAGGGTAGTTACGAATAGAATGAGGGTAAAAACATGGGTTAAGTCCATCCATAAAATAAGGGAAATCAGCATGGAGAAAAGAATCAGTATTCCTCCCATAGTGGGTGTATTCTGTTTTTTTTCATGCAATTTGCCAAGCAAAGGACACTCTTCTTTGCGAATAGTTTGGCCGATTTTCATTTCATATAGCTTGCGAATGAAAAAGGGACCTAAAAAAATGCTCAGCAATAAAGAGGTTAAGGCTGCCAACAGGATTCTGGTAGAGTAATAACTAAAGACAGCCGGTACCGTTATGCCTGCATATTCTTTGAGAAATTCAATCAATAAAAGAATCATATTTCCTCTAATACCTTCCAAAGTTCTTTGGAACGGGACCCTTTAAGAAGGACCACATCTGAAGGCCTAAGCTCCTCCCTTAAACTAGCAACGAGATCATCTCTGCTATTAAACATCTGAATGGCACGTCCGGCGTTCTTCCAAATCTCGTAGAGAGGTAGGCATTCTTCCCCCAAACAATAAATCTTCTCAACGTAATGAAGAGCAAATTCTCCCACTCTTTGATGACATTCCGCGGAAAATTTTCCAAGCTCCATCATACTTCCTAGGACTGCGATTTTCCTTCCCCCTTCTTCAGGCTCAGGCAAAGTTTCAAGAGCAGATTTGACGGAGAGTTCAGAAGCATTGTAGGAATCATTAAGAAATAAAATATTTTTGCGGCGGATGAACTGCAGTCTGCGTTCCGGTAGAATAAGCAAAGGCAGCTGTTTCAAAATATCCTCCCATTCAATCTGAAAATGTCTAGCGACGGCAATGGCAGGCATTAAATTGTATCTATTATGCTTTCCAGGTACAGGCAAGGAGGGAAATTTTATCAATTTTCCCTCTAAGCGTGCATGTAATAAGTTAACATCGCTTGGATCCCAGGCATAATCTGCCTGTGAAGATTGCCAGGAGAAGGATTGCTTGATGCAAGTTCCGATTTGGGAGATTTGTGAATAATAGGGCATATCCCCATTCAGAATCCCCATACAAGTGTGTGAATGAGAAAAAATTTCTGCTTTTGCCAGTGCGATCTCTTCAAGAGAATCAAAATTGCAAGCATGTACCAACGCAACAGTGTTAAGCACCGCCACTTCAGGGGGAGCAATCTGCACTAACCGGGCTAAATGACCGGGACTCGTCATTCCCATTTCCAAAATAAGAATTTCTTCATCCCCTTGGGTATGATTCAGAATGGTTAGAGGAATTCCTACTTGAGAATTACTATTGCCAGGAGAAGCTGCCACACGATATTTAGCTGTTAAGAGAATACGGACAAATTCTTTCGTAGTTGTTTTACCGATAGAACCGGTAATAGCTACAATGCGCACAGGAGTGCTGAGAAGGGTGGCTTTGCTAAGATCCTGTAAAGCAACAAGAGGGTCTTCGACCCGGATCAGATCCAACCCTTCAATAGTTCCGGGATACCTCTTTGAAACTACAGCAGCCAGAGCGCCGCGTTGTTTAACTTCTAATAAATAGTCATGACCATCGACCCTTTCTCCTTTTAAAGCAAAAAAGATCTCGCCAGGCATTAACAAACGGGTATCGATGCCATAACCTTGAACGGCAAGCGGTGAAGAAGGAAGGGGAGCTTTTAAAAGATGGGCAATATGTGCCAAAGTCATTGACCGCATGGAATTTATCCTATTGCAAATGAACTTGGCCGACAGCTTAAATTGTTCTCTTATTTTGAACAATAGACTTGTGCTATTTAAGCGAATTTGATTTTCATAGAAGCTTAATATATTCTTAATAATAACATGGTAATATAAGTAAAATTTTTAACTTAAAGGAAATATATGAATTTACGATTGGGCAATTTGATAGAGTCTTTTATGGAAATGGCTATCCATATGCAATTACAAGAATCCAAAGGAATGTTAAATTCTTGTTCAAAAAAAATTGTTTTATTATTGGATAAAATCTTTTCAAGCCTCTCCTCAGCTTATGAAAAGAAACGCTATACGCTATACAATAAAATTAAACTTGCGCATGAAAACCTTCAGCCGCAAATAAATAAAGTCAATGCAGCCATTTTCCCTCTAAAAAAAGAAAACGAAGAAGATGATTTAGGTGTGAAAGAATTAAAAACCCCGGTCGACAATCTTGTTCCAGAAGAGCCCGTCAAAAAAGAAAGCCCGAAACAAGAAATTATCGAAACCCCGGATTTAGGGAATAATAACCTGAATCCCCAAGATTCTAAGAAAGCATCAGCCCCTCCAGCACTAGATGAGGAACCCGTCAAAAAAGAAAGCCCGAAACAAGAAATTATCGAAACACCGAATTTAGGGAATAATAACCTGAATCCTCAAGACTCTAAGAAAGCATCAGCCCCTCCTGCGCTAGATGTTGCTTACAAAATGGAACTGGGTGGAGAAGCCATCCGCCTCTATTATCTAATAGGTGGATCGCAAGTTGATCCTGTGCAATTAGAAAATATCCATGCTAATTTAGATAAAAGATTGGAAGTACTGAAAATAGGCGAAGCAGAAAGGAATGATTTTAATTTGCCTGAGGACTATGCAGGATATGCGGTATTTGTGCAGAAACATGATAAAGATGATCCTGATTTCACGATAGGAACAAATCCCGGATACGATGCAGGAGAAGTTTTTCAGTTATTAGAAAAATGTGAAATTATTTGGAATTCTCATGCTTCAGAACATATGCAAAATTTCATTAACAAGGCAGATGTGGCTTTAGAATTTACCCCGGCTTTCAATGGATGCAAACAAGTTTTAGAATCCCTTCAAATATTAAATGCACCACAGCCACCACAACAGCCCGAAAAACCAGCAGCTGCCCTTCCTGAACCTCTCCTAACCCCTCCAGAAATAAAAAAACAAGATGATACTGAAGATAAATTAAAAACATTAGCTGAATGTATTAACCTAGGCCTTCAAGATGAAGAAATTATCACCATTATGAGAAGTGCTTTTCCAAAAGATGTATGCCTTGAATTAATCCGCCAAGAAAAAGCAAAGCAGGAAAAGAAACAGCCTGCAATCCTCGAAGAGGTCAAAAAAGAGCAAATCAAACAGCAAATAGATGCTCAAGAAATTCAAAATGAAATAATAAAAGGCTTAGAGGCTAATGTGAATGTCATTAAGGGGACTAAAAGTCAATACCACCAATCATTTCAAGGCAAAGGCACCTCTGCATGCATGTGTATGGCACTAAAAACTGCATGTAATTTACTTGATGTTTCTTCTTTTGAGGACATAACATCTGGTTTATTAGATAATGGTCTCGATCAAGGGTTGGGATTTTACCAAGAGATTAAATCCCAGCTTGAAAAAGGAAAGAAAGAAGGGGAAATGGTAAAAGAGCATCTCGAATATGAGGATTTGGAACCCAGGCTCGCGGGCTTTGAAACCGTAGCTTTAACAGATTTTGGCCCCTTCTATGGCAGCATTGATCCACAACAGGGAAAGGGAAGAGGTTTTGTGGAACTTTTTAACGGGATGAACATCTTTCCTAGTCTTTTAGTGCTTACATTATCTATGAAGAGTATTTCTATTGTATGCAAGAATGAAAATGAATTTTGGCTGTTTGATTCTCACGGAGCTGAAGCAGTAAAAGATCAGCCTGATGCTCAATCCTTTAATTCATTAAAAGAAAAATTTGCCTATGTTGAAAGATTGCAATCAAAGCAAGCGCTGGTCGCCGCTTTAGGAAAGGTATATCCTACCACGACAATTGCAGATGCTGAAAACGATTTTTTAGGTGGGGTTATGAACGAGTTTATTGCCGTAGGGCTAAAGAAGAAATAAAGCTTGATTTTGTGGCTATGTGGCTGCGATTGCGCGCGAATGCGCAATCGCTGTGTATGTGTTCATGCTATGACGAAATAATTATAATAAGTTCTTGAATTTAATCACTTCATTTTTCAATATCCGGAATGAAACCTCTATTGAGAAGCAAACCTCAAAAGAGTGAGAATTAAATCCAAAGAAAGGAGAATTTTATGTCAAAAGAAGCATCGGAACATCATCAAAAAGCTGCTGAACATTGTGAACTTGCCGCTCGCCACCATAAAGAAGCTGCAAAACACTACACGGCAAATGCTCATGAAAAAGCTGCACATCATGCTCATCTTGCTCACGGGCATCACCAACACGTTAAGGAACATTCTGGAGAAGCTGCAAAATCTCACGTGGAACATTACGCTAAGAAATAACCCTTATTTAACCCGAGTTTTGGATAAGCAAGCTTATGCAAAACTCACCTTAGCAAATTAATTTTAACATATAGGCAGGATATGCAGGATAAGACCGCATCATTTTTTTTATCTTCTTCTTATCCTGTGCATCCTGTCTATCTTGTTAAAATTAATTTGTTATATTAAATTTATGTTCTATTCTGAGCAGGAGTTCCTGCGTTCTCACAGATGATGTTGATTTTAAACCCAATTTTAGTAATACTAAGCCTTAAAAACCATTATTTAATATTTCCGCCCCAATTATAGATCTCGACTTTCTAAAATGAGGTGGGTATAATATGTCTTTTAAGTGGAGAATAGGGATGGACAAGAACAATTTTAATTGGGGACCAGGTTTATTCCTGATCATTTATCAAATTTGCTTACTCATTGCATTACCCTTTTTCTTTTATTACTCACCACCTGGTTGGAAAATGATTTTGGCATCTGTCATTTTGCTTTACCTAACTGGCCTGAGTATTACAATGGGTTATCATCGATTTTATGCTCATCGGAGCTTTCGCACGAACTCTATAGTAGAAGGGGTATTGCTTTTCTTTGCTTCAATGGCAGGTCAAGGAAGTGCTTTGCGCTGGGCAAATGATCATCGTTTACACCATGCTCATGTAGATACCGATTTAGATCCCCATTCCATAAAAAAAGGATTTTGGTACGCGCATTTTTTGTGGATTTTAGAAAAACCCAAACCGATTGATCACAAGGTCGTTTCCGATTTAATGAAAAATCGCTTAGTCCAATTCCAAGATCGATATGCAATGACTTTAATGCTATTCACGAATGCCCTTGTTTTTTTATTTGTTGGGTGGCTGCTCAATGATTATGTGGGGGCATTTTTTCTTGCCTGTTGGACACGTTTGTTTGCTCTTCATCACTTTACTTGGTTTATCAATTCTCTCGCCCATACATGGGGCGATAAGCCTTTTTGCCAAGAACAAACGGCTGTGAATAATTATATTATTGCTCTTCTGACCTTTGGGGAGGGCTATCATAACTTTCATCACACCTTTGCAAATGATTATCGCAATGGAATTCGCTGGTATCATTTTGATCCCACAAAGTGGCTGATTTGGACGTTAAATAAATTGGGACTTACCAGCGGACTCAAGCGAATGGATGCCTTTACAATAAAAAAACGCATTGTTCTCGAGCACAAAGAAATCCTTCTCGACCGCTTATGCAAGCTTTGGTATGTAAAAAAAGATGAACTCGAAAGGACAGTATTAGATCTTTCTGAACGGCTTGTAAACAAAATTGCCGAAGCAAACCAGCTTAAAAAATACTACCGTTGTGCTTGCCGAGAAGGAAAAGAAAGCAAACGGCAGATTAAGCAACAGCTTACTGAGCTGAAAATAAGCCTTAAAAAGGACTGGCGCTTATGGGTTCAATTATCCCGCAATATACTACGCCTCAAACCGCTTGAGATCTAACACTGATTTTGGCTTATACCACGCGCGACCATCTTGCCCATGCCCATGCCCGATTAACGAAAAGATGTGGTGTTTTCCTCTTCGAGAAGTCCTTTTACTTTCAGCCTCTTTGATAACCGCTCTTTTTTGATTTTTTTTTAGGCAAGGGCATGGGCAAGGAAATGAATTATGCAAGAAGTTTAATATAAATTAACGCGATGTGCGAATCTTTTTTTCTACCTCTGTGTTCTCTGTGATCTCTGTGGTTATTTTAACTACCACAGAGATCACAGGACACAGCAGAGAAATACTTATAAATTTTCATCTGTGAAAACTCGCACATCGGGTTAGATATTTTTTTATGCTGGGTTTGTCTGAAGAAAAATTCGCACATCGCATAAATTAATAATAATAGGGAAAAATGCTTGACTAATGGAATCTTATTCGTGTATAAGATGCTACCATTCAACGGTGGCATGGCCAAGTGGTAAGGCAGAAGCCTGCAAAGCTTCCATCCCCCAGTTCGAATCTGGGTGCCACCTTTTCTTATTCTTATGTTCTCATGTTATATCTTGTTGCCACACCAATCGGAAACTTGCAGACATCACCTTAAGAGCTCTTGAAATTCTCAAAGCTTGTGATTACATTCTGTGCGAAGATACACGACACAGCATCATTCTTTTACAACATTATCAGATCCGCAAACCCCTAAGAAGTTATCACAAATTTAACGAAGCTTCACAAGCGGAAGCTATTCTGCAAGACCTCAAGAGCGGGAAACAGATTTGCCTTATTTCCGATGCTGGCACTCCTGGCATATCCGATCCAGGCGAATCCCTTGTTAAGCTTTGTCTGGAACGTCAATTACCCTTTACGGCCATCCCAGGTCCTTGTGCTGCCATTCAAGCTCTGAGCTGTTCAGGCTTGCCTACCGAACGTTTTCAATTTTATGGCTTTCTTGCCCGTAAAGAGGGAGAGTTAAAGAAGGAATTGCAAGCGATTTTGTCTTATACAGGCACCACAATTTGTTATGAGTCACCCCATCGTCTCATCAAAGTGCTGGAATGCATTCACGGAATGCAGCCGAAACGCTTTTTAGCCGTCGCTCGCGAACTAACAAAAAAATTTGAAGAGATTGTGCGTGGTACTGCATCTTTCTTGATAGAGCATTGGCAACATTTTCCTCTGAAAGGAGAAATTGTCCTTTTAATTTCACCAGCTTCCGAACAAGCAGAAAATGAGTGGATGGCCTGGACTCCTGAAGAGCATGTACAATGGATCGAAGAATCTTACGCTTTGACCCGCAAAGAGGCCATCAAATTAGTGGCAGAGTTAAGGGGGGTACCTAAAAGGCAAATTTATCAAAAACTTCACAATCAAGACGGGCAAGATTAATTGGACGAATTGGACGAATTGGACGAATTGGACTGTTTGGACTGTTTGAGGTAATTGCATAAGTGAAAATAAATTATTTTAAGCCAGTTCTGGATATGGTTTGAGGGCTATTATTATTTTTTATGTCATTTTGGCTATTTTTGCTAATTTTAAGACATAATTCATTGTGAATCATTTATTTATAAAAATAATTAAAATAATTTATTTTCACTTATGCAATTACCTCGTTTGGACATGTTGGAATTGCTTCAATCTGTCCAATTCGTCCAATTTAGTCCAATTCGTCCAACTAGTCCAATTGTCCAAGAGGTTAAATAAACTCACCTTGCGCATTTATTTGGGGAGCCTCATTCAAATTCATTAATGCACAGAAGCTATTCAAATCGGTACTTTCCCTACCTGAATTGAAGGTTTGGCCATCCTGTATAGAAAACTCAATAATTGCCCCTTTAATGGAATGATCATTATTTTTTAACAAGTATCCAATTTTCACATCAGTTTTTTCATCCTTATGGATCTCTGCTTGAGCCTTTTTTAAACCTTGGTCGACTAAAGCAATCAGCCCATCTTGCGTCAGGTTATTATTCCGCATGGGAAAGACGTGACCATTTATTTGCATTCCGCCGTTATCGACGATAATATGGGAATTCTTCCAAGCTACTCCGTTTTGGGTGAGACTAACGACTAACTTTGCAGATTGAGCTTGATCAAGTTCATCCTTTATATCCCCACATCTATTGCGAAACTCTTGTAATGCAACTGGATGATTTCTGGACTCAAGCTTCTTACGGTCCCTCCATTCATTAGTTAATTTTAGGACTAAAGTACATACAACAAAACCCGCAAAAATTAAAGCAGCAATCAAAACCACCTTTTTGGCATTTATAGCAGCTTTGCTATTGGAAGAAAGGTGATTGATAATAGTCCACATTTTACCTTGAAAAAAGTTCAAAAAGGAGTCCATTGTACCATAATTTAGCGCTCTGAAATGAAAAGAAACATTCATAATTAATCCTTTATACTATTTTTAATAGTATTTTATACGTGACATAAATTTTTCGTCAAAATAAATAAATTTGGTTTTTCTCATTTATTTGTTATTTTTGAAGATCGAAAAAAGAAATCAAAACTTCTGCTTCTCTTAAATAGCTGAAAAAAGATATAATGGATTCTTATCTATCCCAGAGTTATTGGAGCTTGCATGAAAGAATCTCAACAAAAACCTTTCGATCATTTTCTCCACCCTTACATCTTTGTTCTTAAAGAAGGGAAGGAGATCAATTCCGATTTTCTCGATTACTCCCTCCTCTTACTTCAGGTTGGTAAGCAGATATTCTCTATTCACCACGACATACTCCCCCTAGAGTCAATGTACCTGCCATCCAAATTTTTAAGAGATGATTAGTACACCCATCCTATTACCCATAAGTGGCAAAATCTCACCACTGCGGCTAGCCAATCTGCCCCACATTGCTTCTCAGGAATATTAATAAAATATTGCATCGTCGCAATGTGTGCTATCTTGGCTGCCTCGTGGCGATCTTTTTGCCACTTATGGGTAATGGGATAAGTCACCAACGCACTTAAATTGACGTATTTGAGCTACGCTAAAGCTCCTGCGGTTGAACGATCGCAAGTGGGTCAATAACTAGCACTTTAACACCTTAAATGCTAAAAACAATGAATTTCTTCTTGCAAAATTCCTTTTTTTGATCTATCATTTGACTTCCTTTTCGGAATTCTCTAGGCCAAAGAATGTCTGTCATTTAAGGCGAAACAATTTCCAGATTTTTAACGAGGGGAGCACATATGTCAACTACACCAAAAGAAATCATTTTTGAAGAAGAAGCTCGCGATTGTCTCCTAGCTGGTATTAAAAAGCTAGCTGATGTCGTCGCTTTTACGCTAGGGCCAAAGGACGCAATGTAGGTCTTGAAAAGAGCTGGGGCGCTCCTACTATTACTAACGATGGAGCCACTATTATCCGCGATATCCAACTCCCGAATAAATATGAGAATATGGGCGTTGCAATGGCTAAAGAAGTAGTGCAAAAAATAAAAGAGAAGTGTGGCGACGGAACAACGACAGGTGCTCTTTTATTGAGCGCTCTAGTCGAAGCGGGCATTAAAAACATCTCTTCAGGGGGCAGCCCGATCAACCTTAAACGCGGCATGGATAAAGCTTTAGAAGCAGTTGTCAAAGAAATAGAAAAAGAGGCCATACCGGTTAAAACAAAGCAAGAAACACGCAATGTGGCCACCGTTTCTGCTTCAGGAAACCAGGAAATAGGGGATCTTATTGCCGAAGCCATGGAGAAAGTCAGTAATTCAGGGGCCATTACAATCGAAGAAGGCAAAACAACAGAAACTACGATTGAAGTTGTAAAAGGGATGAAATTTGATCGAGGCTATGTCAGTCCCTACCTATGCACAAATCTAGAAAAAATGATCATTGAAATGAACAATGCTCAAATATTATTGGTGGATAAGAAAATTTCCAATATCCATGAACTTCTGCCCGTTCTACAAGCTACTGCTTCAGCAGGGAGGGAACTCCTCATTATTGCGGAAGACATTGAAGGAGATGCCTTGTCCACTCTTGTTGTCAATAAATTACGTGGCACATTGAAAGTTGCAGCAGTGAAGGCTCCCGGTTTTGGCGACCGGGCAAGTCAATGCTTCAAGATATTGCCGTTCTGACTGGCGCTACTGTAATTTCAGAAGAATTGGGGATGTCTCTTAAAGAAATTCCAACCTCCGCCTTAGGATCTGCCGAAAAAGTGACGATTACTAAAGATTCTACTACAATTGTCCATGGAGCAGGGTCCCCTCAAGACATAGCTGCTCGCATTAAACAGTTGGAAGCTGAACTTGTCCATACCACAAGTTCTTATGATAAGGAAAAGCTGGAAGAGCGTAGGGCAAAATTGAGTGGCGGCGTGGCTGTCATTCGCATTGGAGCAGCCACCGAGACTGAAATGAAACAGAAAAAGCAGATGTTCGATGATAGCCTCAGCTCTACTCGAGCAGCTTTAGAAGAAGGCATTGTTCCTGGTGGGGGTGTAGCTCTCCTCAATGCAAGCAAAGCAATCAGCAATTTAAAACTTGAAGGTGAAGAAGCTAGTTGGAGCTAAAATTGTTCAACAAGCTTGTCAAGCCCCAATTAAGCAAATTGCATTTAATACTGGCTTTGACGGCAGTGTGGTTCTGAATGATGTTTTGCAAGCTCCGAAAAATTTCGGATTCAATGCCTTAACTGAAAAAGTGGAAGATTTCGTTGCTGCGGGAGTAATTGATCCTGCCAAAGTAGTCAAGAATACTTTGATGTATGCAATTTCAACGGCTGGAATTGTATTACTTTCAGAAGCATTGATTAGCGAGGCTGATGAAGACGAAGAGCAATCAGCATAAATCTTAGATTAAGATTGGACTGATTGGACTAATTGGACTAATTGGACTAGTTGGACATGTTCAAATTGGTCCAGTCTGTCCAGTCTGTCCAAATAGTCCAATTTGTCCATGTCCAATCTTTTGCGTGTACGTCGCACACGAGCTCGTTTACATAACCTCTGAGGCAATGAAATGCGGCTTCATTTCCACCTGTTCCATATATATTTGTCTGGCTGGTTTTATTGTAACGTGGTGGATGCTGGCTTTTCATACAAATAATTCTCATTTTTCAACTGCACCTCGCATCTCCAACGCCTCTTTTTAAAAACCGCCACTCTATTAGATGAGCTCTCCCCCTTGCAACGGGAAGGGTTGCATCAAGCGTTAGCCGGCCAAGTTCCCTTAATGCTGCAATTCATTGACCAATGGGAACAAGATGCCCAATTCCTTGCTCAAAAGGGAATCGCGGGAATCCAACACTTATCTGCAGAAAATTATCTGCAAGCCCACATTTTAGGGAGATTGTTAGATGATTCTTCTCCTGAAACACTGCGGCACCTCAATTGCAGAATGCACTTAGACCAGATGCAAGATGATAGCGGCCGGATAGTTCCGATTAGAGACACTTTCCAACGTTTTCTTCCTCAAACATATGTGGCCGCAAGTTTTTTATTGGCGATCGCCAAACCCGAAGAGATCATAGCTTTACCCAAAGGAGTACGCCGGCTACCTCAACTCTATAAAGCTGATATTGTGTGCACGCATTCCAACCAATATTGACCGTATCTACAGCGAAGGGCTTTTCCTCGCCCGTCCCGATTTGGCATTTGTAGCTCCCTACTCCCATCCACCCGCCCTAGAAGTGCTGCGCAATCAAGGCATTCCACTGTTTACCCTTAAACATAGTAATACTCCGGAAGACATCAAAGAAGCTCTTCTCAAAGTCGGGCATGCTAGTAACCATCCATTGGAAGCTCAGCTTTTGACTATTTTTATGGAAGCTTCTTTTCTAGCTATTGATAACCGCTTACATGCGTTACAAAATGAGATAAGAGAACCTCTTGCTACCCGCAGGATGTTATTTCTATATTATCATCACTATTTCATGGTCCCCACCCTTAAAAGTTTGACGGGTCAATTGATGGCGCGTGCTTTAGAGCATTGCCAGCGTATTGCATGCCCCATTCCTGAAAACCAAGATAGGTGGCGCGTTCCTTATGAACAGGAAAAGATCTTACATGCCAACCCCGATTGTCTCATTATCTCTACGCCCTATTATTATATACCCGAATATGCCTCAGGACCAAGACAAACTTTGCCTTTGCTGGAAGGTTTTGACTCACAGCGGATTGTTTATGTTGATGAAAGCATTCAAGAATCTCCCACTCAATACATTGTCTTGGCTTATTTTGATCTTTTTCAAGCCATTTCCTCACTATTATGAAAAAAAAGCGTTTTTATTATTGGCTATCGGGCTTTCTCTTGCTTTTAATGCTGGCCTCTCTGCTGACATTAGGCAACGGAGAAACTCCTTGGATGACTGTTTGGGAAGGATGTTTGCAGCGCCTGCAAGGCAAATCCCTTCAGTGGAATCCCTTATTGGATGAACGCATTCCGCGCCTGATCGTCTTGCTATGCACCGGGGCTTCCTTAGCAGTTTCAGGAGCGATCATGCAATCTCTCTTCCACAACCCTCTGGCCTCTCCAAGTGTTTTGGGAATTAGCTCTGGGGGCTGCCTGTTTGTTGTCATCGTATTCATTTTTGACTTGCGCTTTTCCTATCCCTATGCCCTGCCTTTAGCTGCATTCATTGGCTGTTTTGCAACCTTGTGTTTGGTGTATGGCTTATCCCGTGCTCAAAAAGGCATGCACCTGACAAATTTAATATTAACGGGAATTGCTGTTTCCACTCTGCTGATCGCCATCCAGGGTTTGCTACTGTATGCCTTAAGAGATCATTGGCAAATGATCCAGACCATCACCGAATGGGAGGCAGGCTCTACCATTGACCGCAATTGGCAGCATGTCCATATGCAGCTTCCTCTTACCTTCGTAGGGCTATGGGGATGTTGGATATATCGTGAAGAACTCAATATTCTCGCTTTAGGGGAGGAAGAAGCTAAGAATTTGGGGGTAGACATCCAACAAGTACGTTGGCGCCTGTTTCTTTGTATTTCCCTTTTGACGGGAGGGGCTTTAGCGGCTGTGGGTATGATTGCTTTCTTCGGGCTAGTGCTGCCCCATATTATCCGCCGTTTGCAAGGGGCCGATCATCTGCTCCTCATTCCCCTGTGCCTAGTAGCGGGAGCAGCCGTGCTGACCTTTCTCGATTTTATCTTGCGTTTCTTTGAACTGCATGACATTTCCATTGGTAATCTTTCGGCCATTATCGGCGGGTTTTTCTTTTTATTTCTTTTGTTCCGTCCCCAAAAACATTTTACCTATACCCACCAAGCAGCATGACTTTAGAAATTCAGGATTTAACCTACTGCCTTCATCATCGCACATTAATTGAAGGTATTCCTAGTTTTCGAACCTGGTTTTTTATATGGAATTTTACCGACCAATGGTTCCGGCAAGTCGACTCTGCTTAAAACACTATCCAGAACTTGGGCTCCTACAAGGGGACATTTAAGTTGGCAAGGAAAAAACTTACTCCATTTTTCCCGATTGGAAATGAGCCGCACTATTTCCTTAGTTCCCCAAAATCCCGCGCTTTATTTTGATTTTTCAGTCTATGATATGGTCGCCATGGGACGTTATCCCCACGGATCGCGTTCTTTGGAAGCTCAAAATATCATTGAGGAGATGCTGATGCAAGTCGATGTGTGGCACTTGCGCAATCAATGCTTATCGCAGCTTTCCGGAGGAGAAAGGCAAAGGGTTTACATTGCCCGAGCTCTGGCGACGCAAGCCCCCATTTTGCTTTTAGATGAACCGACTTCTCATTTGGATCTACGCCATCAATTGGAAATTTGGCAGCTTTTGTGCGGATTGGCAAGAAAAGGGAAATTGGTGATTGCTGCTGTTCATGATTTATCGGCGGCTCAACGCTATTGCGATCGACTGGCTATTTTGCACCAAGGTCGTTGTCAAGCAACCGGCCCTTATGAATCTGTCATGCATCCACAGTTACTACAGAGTGTTTTTGGAATTAGAACCTGTTTGGAATCAGGTTCTTTTGAACTTTATTAGACATCTTGCATAACCTCATCCTTGCCCCCCCTGCCCTTGCCCTTGCCCGAAAAAGTTCTGGCACGCAATTTTATTTTTTAATATAAGGGTCTGCTTCTTAGAGCCTGTTCAAAATCTTTTAAATAGATAATTTTTCGAAACTTTCTTTGCCTAAAAAATTTTAGTGTCGAACACTTCAGCAGTTAAAACTACCACAGAGCCCACAGAGAACCCAGAGAGGGGGTTATATTTTCATTCGATGGATCAGTTTCACGCCCGTCTATTTCTTCAGATATATCTGGATTAATTAAATAATTCATAAGACCCCTCTCTGTGTTCTCTGTGGGCTCTGTGGTAGTTTATTGTATCTAACAAAAGATTTTGAACAGGTTCTTAAATCCATCGGCCATTTATGCAAAAATACGAAATCTCCGTATTAGAGGTTTAAATGGTCTCTATAAGTAATGGAGGAAGATCATGCCTGGCCAACTCATGATTTGCCTTCTCTAAGAGTTCCTTGCCGGCAAAAACCACTGCCGCCCCTTGATCCATTTGCTTCACTACGATCTCTTTTACGGCTTCAATAACCTCTTCACGGGTTAGGGTAAGAAGTTTATTACGGTAAGCCTGCCGTATCTCCAATGTGCGTCCTTCACGCAGCCAACCATAGGCAACTTCAGCTTGGCTGCCAGGTGAAACAGGGGTATCTAATCCTTGAATCATTTCTAATTTAGCTTCTTCCAAGTCAGTTTGGTCGAAATCTCCCGAGGCCACCATATGCACAGCATCTCGAAATGCTTGAATGGTTGTGATGATATTGGGATCGCGATAAGAATAAAAATAAAATGTTCCCGATAATGCACTACTGACTGATCCCCCTCCATAAGCACCCCCTTGCTCACGAATTCTGGAGTGCAGGGTCAGGTTGTCAAATAGAAACGCTGCAATGCTCAATGCCGGAGCATAAGGATGTGTATAAGAAATCGTCGGGAATACTTTTCCAATAAAGGCTACCGGAGAGGCTATGATGCGTCCTTGAGGAATGATAGGCTTAAGTGCAAAATCTCCTCTCCAGGGTGGGAAAGGGGAAGTTTCGATATCTTTAAGGCCATAAAAGCAATGCCTTTTGAGTTCATCATACATTTCACTGTTACAGCTTAGGACTAAATGGGGATGATCCAAACACATCACTTGCGCTTGGATTTCTTGCAATTTAGCTAACACAGTTGGACCTTGTTTATCAAAATCCCTTACAATTTCGCGAATATTCCAATAATAATTCAGCCCATAGAGATCATCGGCAACTTTCGAGGCTACATTGAGACCGCTGGCAGACAAATTAATGGCATATTTAAGCGCACTTTGATTTAAACGGTTTTCCAGTATGGTGAAGTGCTTGACAATGACCTCTTTCAATCGCTTGAGATCATTCAAGTTGGCAGTTGTTACAGTATCATGCAACAGAGAAAATAGCTTAGATGCTTTGCGATGCAAAGCTTTACCACGCAAATGAAAGGTTGGGGAAAAGTGGAGATGATTGTTCGCTTGCAAATTGAGGCTTATGCCCGCTCCAATTCCTCCAGTATTTCCCTGAATGTAATCTAAATTTTCTGTATAGGAACGCCCATTGCAGCCTACCTGTGTCAGAACAGCTGTAAATATACGCAGATAAGCAAGATCCTTTTCTTCAAGGTTGGGCAGATCAAAAATTAAGTCGGCATAAACAATATCGTTGGTGAAAACAGGATGATGGAAAACCGTTAATCGTCCTACTTGTTCTTGAATCAAAGGAAAATCCTTTGCTCCTAGAGGAATATCTCCCAAGGATACCTTAGGCAAGACATCTATATCCTCTTCTTCTTGTTGTTTTTGAAAAGCCGCCAACCGTGCAGACTTTTCTATTAGATCTTGAATTTGCTCTTGAGAAAGAGATGCTTTGATAGAGTTTAATAACCTTTTTTCAGTTTCCACCTCTTTTTTCGCTAAATGAGAATCGGGACGCATGACGATCCGTACGTAATGAGGATTGTCAAGCAAATATTTTTGGATGAGATCACTGAAATATTGAGGATTGGCAAGCGTGCATTGGCGCAAGCGGTCAAACAAGGAGTGAATCATTAAACCTTCGGTGGGATCTGCTTGATGCTGTTTCAAAAGAGCAGAGCGCATGAAAAGGGATAAACCGAAAGGGGCATGATCTCCTGTGATTTCGCTCCTGTGGAACTCTAATTGATGAATGGCACTTTCAATCCTTTGAAGTGGAATCCCTCGTTCGGAGATCTCTTTCAAAGTCTTTTGGATGGTATTTTCAAGGGCATCCGCAGATTCTGGCTGGCAACCTTTCAAGGTTATTCCCCAGGGAATCTCATTCAGTTCCACATCTATAAATGAAGTTGCTTGTTTACACAGGCCTGTCTGTAGAAGGGCCATTCTGAGAGGGCTGGCATCTGTATCCATTAAAATGATTTCGAGAATATTGAGTGCTAGAACCTCCTGTTGTTCAAGAATATTACAAGTCAGCCAGGCAAATGAGATGAGTGCTTTATCTCGTGAATCTTCTTCCGGAGCAATGGGATAAGTGACTTCGCGATAAACGGGGGCGTTAAAACGAGGCTGAAGAGGGATTGGAGGGAGGGGTGGGGTAGGCTGAGTATGGTTAAGGGTACGTTCTGCAATAAAATCAAGATGTTCTTCTAGCGGCATATTACCATAAAAGAAAAAAAGGCAGCGGCTTGGATGATAAAAGGTATGATAAAATTGTTTGAGTTCTTGATAAGTCAGTTGTGGGATAGCCCTTGGATCCCCTCCAGAATTACAGCCATAAGTGATGTCGGGGTAAAGAGTCTCATGGAGTGCCTCTGAAAGCCGGGCAGTGGCTGAAGAAAGAGCGCCCTTCATCTCATTGTAAACAATGCCTTTATATTCCAAGGGACTATTGGGATCGGAGGGATTGCTGAATTCAAGTCGATGCCCTTCCTGCAAAAAGCTAAGTTCCTTGAGATTTGGTTGAAAAACCGCATCCAAGTAAACATCTAGTAAGTTGTAAAAATCCTTTGCCACCTGCGAGGCTGCAGGATAGCAGGTAAAATCAGCTCCCGTTAAGGCGTTCATAAAGGTATTCAAACTGCGTCGATTCATGGCAAAAAAAGGATCCTTAACCGGAAACTTTTTTGAACCGCAAAGAACTGTATGTTCAAGAATGTGGGCAACCCCATTGGAATTATAAGGCAGGGTTTGAAAGGAAAGGCAAAATAAATTTTCAGGATCTTCATTTCCAATATGCATAATACGCGCGCCGCTAGGCAGGTGGATTAATTCGCGTAATGTGCACTGCAACTCGTGAATTTCAGTAATATTGACCAATTCGAACTGATGATAGCGTTGTCCAACAGATTGCAGACGGGAAGCCTTAGTTGACATGTGCATGTCCTTATAAAGATATTCTTAGAATTTATAGCCCATTCTTCAGCATAGCACAAAACCTTAAATTTTGCGCGTGCGGTATATGGGTATAACTGAAAGGGTTGCCCCTAAGCAACTATTTTTCTATCTTTTAGAGAGGAGGGGGAGGTGTACGGCCGCCCAGCAAACCGAATATAAGTGCAATTAAGAAAAGGACAAGGAAAATATAGAATAGAATTTGAGCAATACTGGATGCTGTTGCAGCAATCCCTCCAAAGCCAAAAAGCGCAGCGATAATTGCAATAATAAGGAAAGTTAATGCCCAGCGTAACATAAAAATCTCCGATAGGTTTGAACAAAAAGATGATAAGCTCAGCGTAACCAATTCTTTAAAAAAGTCAAATATTTTGTTTAAACCCTCAAAATTTCTCAAGGTAATAAAAAAAATGATATTTGAAACAAAATGAATTTTGGATAAACAAGAGCCATTAATGATTTGGGGTTTAAGGGTGTTATCCCCATACGCATCGGGCTAAGCTAAACCCCCACTCAACAGGACCTTAGCTTCTATCGATTTGCTATTCTCTTTGTCATAGAATCTATCCAGTTCCCTTTATCATTGCGGCTGCAAATTTTATCATCGAGCACCTAAAAGAATTGTTAACTTTCGCTTTTAATTGCATCTTACTGTACTGGAAACCGATGTTTAAGAATGACTCATTTCTTCTCTTTGTATATAGTAGGGGGAAGAATTTTATTAGGTTAATGTATGGACTCAAAAAAATTAAAGAAAATTGCTTTGCTGCCAAATGTAGTCACTGCCTTTGGCCTTTCCTGTGGCTTGTTTGTGATTTTCAAGATGAATATGATTGGGTTTGGGGAGGTAAATTTCCAAATCCTAACCGCTGTAACAGGTATCTTGTTGTTGGCAGCTTTTGCTGATTTGCTCGATGGAGCAATTGCAAGGGCAATAAAAGCAGAGAGCGAGTTTGGAGGAATGTTTGATAGTTTAGCCGATGCCATTTCCTTTGGAGTTGCCCCTTCAGTCATTGTTTTAAAAAGTTTGTCAATCCCCCCCGGTACCAAACTCTCTTTTTTGATCACGATGGCCGCAATTGTTTTTTCCCTTTGCGGCGTATTGAGGCTCGTCCGTTTTAGAGTCAATGCTTTAGAAGCTGAAAGTAATGCCGAACTCGCGCAAGCTAATAAGAAACACTTTACCGGTCTTCCGATTCCTGCCGCTGCTGCTTCAGCTGTTTCCTTGAATTTGTTTATATTTTCCGATGATTTCCGCTCTTTGATGCTCCTTTCCCAAACAACGCAAACTTGGATTTTATCGCTAGCCCTTTTGCTGCTTGGTTACTGTATGATCAGCCGCTGGAAATTTCCTAGCATCAAAACTCTGGAAATTCGGGTGGCCTCCTTTCGCATTGTTTTTTTGACGGTGCTGGCTGCGGTTTTAATTTTCTTTGGAATTTTACACTATTTTGCCTTGGTATTTTTAGTTCTATCGTGGAGTTACGTCTTTATTGCCTGGACTTTGGCTGTGATTCGTTTAATTGCCGGGCGTAAATCAAAAACACTGGAAGAATTTGAACCCGAACCGGATGAGCTGGAAGATGATTCTTCTGAGGTTTGATGGAATATGATGATCCTTCTCAGAGCGTTTATTTATTAGGCAAGAAAGGGGACGAAGCCCCTCTTTTTAAGCGCTGTCGGAAAATGATGGAGGCTTTGCGCCATGAGGGGGAATTTTTATGTTTTGAGAATACTCCTGCATGGTTGTCTTGTTACAGTCAAGATGCTCAGTTTTTGCATGCCAAACAACCGCTCCTTGTTTTCCGTCCTCACACAGTAGCAGGCATTGCTCCTTTTATGCAAAAGTGCTGCCAGTTGGATTTGGCGGTGACGGTTCGATCTGGGGGAACGGGTTTGGCAGGAGGCTGCGTTCCTAGTACCGAAGGGATTCTTCTATTAACGGGTCATCTCAGGAAAATGTGGGATTATAATTCCCAACAGGGAAGGATTCGGCTTGAACCCGGGGTGACCATACGTCAACTTAATCAACAGGTTGAAGCGGATGGGTGGCATTTTCCCTTATCCATGGCTACTCAAGGCGTGGCGGGAATGGCAGGTTGTTTAAACACAAAAGCCAGAGGTTATCACCAACAAGAGCATTCTTTTTTTGATAGCATTGAAACTGCTACTATAGTCGATGGTCAGGGAAACGTGCTGGATGTTCCTGCAGCCATGATTTGCGGAGCTGAAGGATTGTGGGGAATCGTGATCGAAATGAAAGTGCAGCTCAAACCAAAGCCGGCCCAGAGGCTAGAATTTTCCTTTCAAACCTCTTGGGAGCATTTGTTTGAACAACTTCCTTTTCTCTATTCTCTGCCAGCTATGGCCTTTATTTTCTGGTCGGATCAAAGGTTTCATCTGGGAATAGAAGGTGAGGGATGGCGTTTAGCTTGCATGAGAGAACGCTTAATCTCTCTATTTTCAGGATTAGAGGAGCTGCCAACCTCTTCTTGGCTGTCCAACCGCCTTTTTGAACTCTTGTGCAAACCTTTCGTAGTATTAACCACCACTTTCCATGCTTCCCAGCTTCCGGAAGCTATCCGCATAGCGGATGAAGGGGCAAAGCGTTTGGAGTTAAATTGCCGGCAAAAAGCCGATGTTTTAGCAGGAAGTCTGCATCTAATTTTGAATGCAGAAATGGCTTCTCATACTTTTTCAAAGACTATCGAGGAATATTTAGTTTTTTGGGCAGAGTTTGTAGATAAACAAAAAGGAGTGTTAGCCAGCTGCCATGGTGTGGGAATGCAAATGCATCCTTATATGTCCCCTTTTTGGAGTGAGGAGACCTTGCAGATTTTACAAAGATTGCAGTCAGCTTTTGATCCTGGGGGGAGGTTAAGAAAAGAGCGTTTCTTTCCGGTAGCTGGTAAAAGTTTAGAAAAAATATGGATGAAAAAATATTGAGTCTGCTTGATGACTTGCAGTCATCTTGTACGGGTTGTGGATTATGCAACGAAGGGTGTGCAACTTTTCAAGCTACTGGCTGGGAACAAGAGTCCCCGCGTGGGCGCCTCCATCTAGCAGGTCAATTTTTGCATGGCCGCATCCCACCTAGCTCTTCGGCATTAACGACGTTCGACCGTTGTCTAGGCTGCCGGGCGTGCGAACCTTTGTGCCCAATAGGAGTTTCTTATAGCAAAGTGCGTGACATTGTACAAGATTTGCGGGCTCAATTGCCATCAGCAAACTGCCAGACTGTGATGAAAAGCACTCAATACCGCAGTTGGATAACTTCGGCCTATCGAGTAGGCCGGCTTTGGTGGAGGCAATATGGGGGAAAATGGCTTTCTAGGCTAGGAGGTATTTCCCCCGGAAAAGGAAGCTTGGTTAAGAAATACAAGAAACCTATGCAGTTGCAGCCTGTGCTGGCTTTTTGCTGCATCCAAGATTTTTACCAACATGAAGTGATAGCACAAACGTTGGCATTCATGGAGCGTTTAGGAAGCCCATTAGGCATCGACAAGCAACAACCTTGTTGCGGAGCTATCTTTGAGCGGCTTGTGCATGGCGGAGAGGAAGCTGTTGCTTACCCGAGAGTTCAGCAGCGTGCCATTAATTGTCAGGAAAAAACATTAAAATCTTTCTTACGATGGCTTTCCTCCGAGACTTTTTTTCTCTCGAAAGGCTGCGAATGTTTTATTAGCAAGCATCTTCCTTTTGCATTCAACGCTCAGGCTTCTTTAGATCTCTATGTCTATATTGAAAGCATTCTTAAGCAAAGAGGTCAGAGGCTTTATTTTTCGCAACCACTGGAAGTTTACTACCAGCCCTATTGCAGCCAGACTGGGCAGAGGGAAGAGGACCCGATATGGCGTCTGTTGCGAGGAATTGAAGGTTTGAAGTTCCGCTATGTTTCTCATCCACAAGCTTGTTGCGGAGGTTATTGCGGGGAAACCTTTTTGCATCCCGAACGAGTTCAAACACTGGCAAGTCAAAAGTTGAGTGATTTGCCCAGGGGGGCGACAGTTCTGGTAACTAGCCCTGACTGCTGGGGATTATTTAACACACATCAATTGCAGTTAAATTTGAATCTTCTCTATCCTATTCAGCTTCTGGCGCAAGCAGAAATTCAGACCTCCTGACCCCATCAAAATACACATTAACGCTTCAGTTTAAATCTTGAAGTATCCTGAGGAGAAATACAGCACAAGCCCTGTTCCTGCAAGCCCTATAAGCCCCGCTAGAATTTTTACTGCGATGATTTCTGTTTCTTTTATATTTTCCCCATCTGCCCGTAACAGATAAGTCACTTTTTTTTTCTTCAAGCTTTCTGCCTCACCCCTACTCATTTCTAATTCAGATTGAAGCCCTGCCACTTGTGCCTCTAGGTCTTTTATTTTTTTGTTCTCTATCTCTTTACCAGAATATGCTGAAGTAGAGGGTGCATAAATAACATCTAATTGCATAAAATCTCCTGATAAAGTTATGAGGGGTAGGCCGATTATAAAAAAAAGTGAAAAAAAATCAATAAAAATAAACTATTTGTTATCTTAAGTAGAATCGCTCGCAAAAGAAGACTCAAATAACCTACATGATTTTAGTTCTATTTTTTATACTATGACTCAGGATAATCGGGAAAAGCCGGGGGCTCAAACCCCCTGGAATGACATCAATCAATTGTTAGCTCCAGATGAACGTTTCGAAGTTAAGCTTCCTAATTGGGAAGGCTTTTTATTGGCTCCGAAACAATCTGCTCAGCTTGCTGCCCTGCTTTATCTTCTACATCAGCATGGTTTACCTTTTTCCGTGCATGGACGGGGGACCGCCACGCACCCGGAAGCCAACAAACGCATCATCGTTTCCGCTCGCGCCTTTACGCAAGTCTATTTACAAGAGGATGGCGTGGTGGAAGTGGGGGCAGGTTGTACGATTGCTCAATTGCATGGTGATCTTTTTGCAAGAAAGTTTGAGGTCAGCCTAGAAGGCGATCCTGTGACATCAGCCAAACGTTCTGTGGGAGGCATTCTCTTATCCGGTAGAACGGCTGGAATTCAACTCAGACAAGAACTATTCCCCTCAACCATTCTGGGAATTGAACTCGTTACTTGGGAGGGCAGTCAACTCAAATGGGGAAGCAGTCAAAAGAGTGCGGGTGCCGGTCCTAATTTACACAAGCTGATATGGGGATTGCAATCGCTTCCCGCCATTATCACTAAAGTTGTTTTAAAAGCCTATCCCATTCCCCCTGTTCGTTTGCGCCTATTTTGGTCTTGGCGCGAGGCAAATCTCTTGTGGAAACACTTTCATGCACTTAAATCGTTTTCCACCACTTGGGAGCGTTTGGATTGTGTCTTTTCCAGCGATCCCCAAGAAAAAAAAATTATTTTAGCCCAGATAGCAGGTTTGCCTGAAGAAATGGAAGCTTTCAAGCGGCTTTGTCCCTTTTATCAACAGGCTGAGGAGAAGGATGAAGCTTACCTTTTAAAGAAATATTTCAGCCAACAGCAATTGAAGTCCTATCCAACTAACATTGAGCAAGAGTTATTACCTGGGGAGTATCTTTGGTGCCAGGGTTTGGATCAGAGGGCTTGGTTGATTACTCACCGGTTTTTGGATGAGGATAAAGTACAGCCCTATCCTGTCTGGAAACAACGTTTATGGAAGAGCTTATTTATACACAAACAACCAGAAGAATTGTTTTTGGGCAACGCGAAAACGCCCGGGGTTGAACGATCGTAAGCAGGTCAATATTGTTTGTGTATACAATTGAGTTGTAATTGTTCAATGAGAGATTCATCAAAACTCCCGAGATGGGGAATTTTAATATGGGCATCATAAGGCTCTTCTACCTTAATATTCCGATAGGGGCCTGTCAATACACGTACGGTTTGAAATCCAAGAGGTTTAATACCCACAAAATCTTTAGTGGGGTTATCTGCTACATAAACGACTGAGGAAGGGGAGACCTTTTCCAATAAGCAAATTTTTTCAAAACAATAAGGAGAAGGTTTGCTTCTATGCAGTCCGTGGGCATACGTGAAAAAGCAGCGTTTCACCATAGAGTCTAAACCTAAGGCTAAAAATTTTTTCCTTTGGACAAGCTTATTTCCATCTGTGACAATATACAGAGGAAAGCGTTGCAAACGAGTAAGGCAAAGAGAAGCTTCAGGATAGAGAGTTAATTGAGGTTCATGCCCCCTATAAACGCTTAAACAACGTTTTACCAATTGCTTACTATTTTTCGTTTGTTTAGTCAAAAAACGATCAAAAATATGCTCGCGCTTTACTTTCAACTCCTCCAAAAGGGCTGTGTATATTTGATCTCGATGCATCTCTAGGATTGGACTAAGAAAATCGGCTACAGTACGAAATCCACTGCGCACAAAAGAAAGCTCTTCATAAAGGGTATCATCTAAATCAAATACGATGACCATATTTATACCCGCTTTTCTGCTGTTGAGTTGCATAAGCGTTACTTAAATCATAAATAATTGCAAATTTATCGAGAAAAATAGACATCTTGCATAACCTCAATTCCTTGCCCGTGCCCCTGCCCCTGCCCTTGCCCTATTAGCGATGTTTTTCCATTTTCACCAGCATAGACACGATGCTAATCAGCAGTTCTCGTCCTTTGGTATATCGTTCTTCATTCACAAGCTGCAATCGTTGACACACATCCAAAATTCCCGCGCATTCTGTAGCAGACCTTTTAGCCATCCGATAAAATCGAGCTTTTTCATCGATGGAATATTCTCCCGCTCCTTCTGCAATCTTCAATGGTATTGACAAACCGCACGTTGAAGCTGATCGCTTAAATAGGCCCTACCCCGAGGTAAATCGTTTGAACCCAACGTACCTTACTGTCTTTGAATAGTTTAAAATCATGTTTCTTCCCATTGCAAAAGTTTGTGCATATGATCAAACTCGACTGTTTATCTACATTAGACATCTTGCATAACCTCAATTCCTTGCCCGTGCCCCTGCCCCTGCCCTTGCCCTATTAGCGTTGTTTTTGAGCCATTTTCACCAGCATAGACACGATGCTAATCAGCAGTTCTCGTCCTTTGGTATATCGTTCTTCATTCACAAGCTGCAATCGTTGACACATATCCAAAATTCCCGCGCATTCTGTAGCAGACCTTTTAGCCATCCGATAAAATCGAGCTTTTTCATCGATGGAATATTCTCCCGCTCCTTCTGCAATATTCAATGGTATTGACAAACCCGCACGTTGAAGCTGATCGCTTAAATAGGCCCTACCCCGAGGTAAATGTTCTATTATAACATCCGCAAGTACAACAAATTCTATTGCCACTTGGTATACGGTTAACTTTTCATGGTCTAAAAGAATTCGTTTCTGCACTGGAGAAATGGCGATTGTCATATTTTAACTCCCAATTTTGAATCCCTGCGATCAGATTGAATCGCAATCCAAATCTTTTTCTTCTGTTTCGATATTTATCACTCAAAATTTTAAATCGTTTTAAGCGCCCTATTACATTTTCATTTAAAGCTCGCTTTGAAGAAATATCACGATTCATCTGCTTTTCATCTCTTGTAAGAGCTTTGCCTCTTGATCGTTTTTTGGGCAATAGACTCGTATTTTGAAGTTTTTTTATTCCGGTATACCCAGAATCAACGATTCCTTGAACCGTTTGAACCCAACGTACCTTACTGTCTTTGAATAGCTTAAAATCATGTTTCTTCCCATTGCAAAAGTTCGTGCATATGATCAAACTCGACTGGTTATCTACAACGACCTGACTCTTTAGCGTATGCCTTTTCTTTTTCCCGGAATAATATCTTTTCTGTTTGTTATTTCTATTTCTGATCCGATTTTTGCATCGGATCTTTTTTTTTGGCCTTTCTATCGGGCTTTCAGTAGCATCAATCAAAATCACTTCAAATTCAGTGTCACTTTTAAGCAAAGCCTTCTTTCCAGGAAGAGAAAATTCTTTGCTTTTAATTAAGATGTCTTCAATCCACTTGCAATTTCTATAGCAGGCACTTTCACACAGCCCATAGTTCCTAAGCAGCTGAGGGGTGCTAGGTCCATGGAATAACGTGTGCCCGAGGAGCATACAATCCAAAAATTTAGACTCTAAAAATCAAAAAAGTTTCACAAAAAAAAAGATGATCTCCAAAATGTTTTTTCGTCCAAGAAACAAAATAAGGAGATCATCATGAGAAGATTTAAAAAAAAAGAACGACCTTCTACAAAAGGTAAATCTCAAAAAGTAAAGAAAGAGGTAGACCTACCCACAATCAACCCTGATTGTGCAGGCATCGATATTGGCTCACGGTCTCATTTCGTAGCTATCCCGCCCAATCGCGATGGAGACACAGTTAGAGAATATTCCTCTACAACATCAGGTGTACTTGAAATATGCACTTGGCTTAAAGAAAACGGTGTTAAGACTGTGGCTATGGAGTCTACGGGTAGTTACTGGATCCCTGTTTTCGAAATCTTAGAATCTTACGGTTTCGATGTGTATTTAGTCAATGCAAAATCCGTTAAAAGCCCTCCTGGCCGCAAGACAGATGATCTTGATTGTCAATGGATTCAGAAACTGCATTCTTTAGGTTTACTTACAAAATCTTTTCGCCCCCAGGATCATTGTTTAAAATTAAGATCTTTGAGTCGGCAACATTCTTCTCTCATAGAACACCGCTCACCGCACGTTCAGCACATGCAAAAATCCTTACATGAAATGAATATTCAGCTTGCCACACACATTCGCGATATTACGGGGGTAACAGGTATGAGAATTATTAATGCCATCCTAGAAGGAGAAAGAGATGAAGAAAAATTTGCTCTGCTTGTAGATCGTCGTTGTAAAAGAGGGGCACAAGAAATTGCTGAGTCACTTCGAGGTAATTATCGCGAAGAACATCTTTTTACATTAGACATCTTGCATAACCACAATTCCCTGCCCCTGCCCTTGCCCAAAAAAAAATCAAAAAAGAGCGGTTATCAAAGAGGCTGAAAGTAAAAGGACTTCTCGAAGAGGAAAACACCACATCTTTTCGTTAATTGGGCAAGGGCAGGGGCAAGGGCAGGGGCAAGGAATTGTGGTTATGCAAGATGTCTATTAAAGCAATCACGAGATCTCTACCTTTATTATAGTCAACTAATCGCCGAGTGTGAGAAAGAAATTGAAAAAGCCTTAAATGAACTTAGCAAGCGGATGCAAATAGCATCAACAACAACGCAAAAACAAAAAAAGCTAGAAGAACAGCATTCTCAAATGCTTTGCAACGATTTAGAAAACACCTAGTAGCAAAACAAGGAACAAAAAATCTAATTTCCAGTCCCCGATATCTCCCATCATGGAAGAAATCTATGGGGTCGACATCACTACTCTTTCTGGAATTGATCAGGCAACAGCTCTTAAAATCATGGCAGAGCTAGGCGGTACCGTAGAAGCTTGGCGAACTGCTAAGCATTTTGGATCTTGGTTGGGCTTATGCCCTGGAAATAAGATTTCGGGTGGCAACATCATTAGTAGTAAAACGAAACGTTGTGTCAATAAGGCAGCAAACCTTTTAAGGATGGCAGCAAATACCTTGTGGAACTCTAAATCTTATTTAGGAGCCTTTCTAAGACGTATGAAAACTCGACTTGGAGCGCCCAAAGCGATCACGGCAGTAGCTCATAAAATGGCTACAATACTATATACAATGATCAAAAAAAAAAATCGTATATTGAACTTGGGGAAGAATATTACGAAAAAACTTATCGAGAACGTCGTTTAAGAGGCTTAATGCGACAAGCTGATGACTTAGGCTTTATTCTTACACCTGTCGCTGCACCTACCATATGAAGGCCTGCAGAATAAAAACCCAAAGGATTCAAAGAAATACAACATTAAAACAATTACAAACTAACGAATAGAAACAGAATGTAAATGCAAGAGGCCGACGACTCACTGGTGCTAATCAAGCCCGTCCCATAGTTTGGTCGTAGCAGTTTTTGATAGGTTCATTGGTGAAGCCCTGTTAGCAATAGCAGTGGTTATCCCGTATAGGAGAGTAGTTAAATGAATAAAACTGCTTATTTTTTTACATTCGAAAATAAAAATGATGCAGGACTATATGTAGCACTTTTTAACATTCCTCCAGAAACACCATCTTGTTTAAGAAGGAGCAAGAGAAACATCACGATCAGGGCGCGGGTTCAAGGCACTCAACGTAAGAAGTTATATAGGAGCTTTGTCCTAAATGAAAATAGGTCCTGTATTCTCTTAAGTATTCCAGGGCCATAAGTAATTTATCTTCGACGACGAGACGAGAAGGCTTTCCTCCCTGGGACATTCTCTGCTTCTCGGCCTCTTTAACTATTGAAATCATTTGTACAAAGGTCTCCTTTCGTACTCCTGTTAATCTTCTAAATTCAGTGGGCGAAAGTTTCTGTATAGCTTCGTATTTTTGCATAAATGGCCGATGGATTTAAGAAGCAGACCCTTATATTAAAAAATAAAATTGCGTGCCAGAACTTTTTCGGGCAAGGGCAAGGGCAAAGGGCAGAGGCACGGGCAAGGAATTGAGGTTATGCAAGATGTCTAATATTTGTGGGTAAAAGCATGGTCATTGCCCTGTGCTGTTGCAACATAGAGCCCTTCAGGCTCATTCAACCAGAAAAAAGGGTTTAAGCCAATGAAGGCTTAAACCCTTGAAAATTTACGATGCTCGGAAAAGGACTCGAACCTTCACGGGGTTGCCCCCAAGGGATTTTAAGTCCCTTGTGTCTACCATTCCACCATCCGAGCAAATTTTTAATAGCAACTTACCGACTAAAAGAAATCCAGTCAAGCCTTTTTTCTGCAAAAACCATTCCCACTTGAATATTCCCAAAATGCCCCAACAGGGCATGGCTCATTCTCAACTTTGCATAAATGGCACTTTCAATGCTCAGGACCATCTTGAGGAGAAGGGTCGTTCTCTTCCTTCTGTTCTTGGTGGGGTTCAACATTCTGCTCTTCTGATTCTTGTTCCCGCTCTTCTTCTATCACGTCCTCTTCTCTTACCACCCTCTCTTCCTCAACATACAGGGGCAAAGCTCCCTCTACGTTCTCTTGAACATCTTCAAGAGGTGGTTGCTCTTCGGCTAGCGGCGCCTGAGCTTCTTCTTCCGGTTGTGCAATTTCCGATTGTTCAATTTGTTCTACAAAAGGCTCTTGGCCTTCCTCTAATTGCTCTGCCTCTATAGCTACTTCACCAAAAATAGGCTCTTCTAGAATAGGTGCCACTTCTTCTTCATCTTCATTCAGTAAATCCAGCACCTTATCATGGGGTTTATATTGCTCTTCTTCAGTTAAATAAAAAGCCCCTTTAAATAATTCATTTTGGCGGTAACGGCGTATGGTTTCCGAAATTAGGGTGGGAGGCGGCTGCAGCAAAGAGGAAAATAGATTAGAAGTAAGGGGGGCTCCCTCTTGGCTTATTTCTCCTGCAACTTTTGGCGGGGAAATATCAATGACCTCTTCTTCAAGAGAGGGTAAAGAGGACTCTGCTCCACCTTCTTTCTCTTCTAATTCACGATCTTCACGTCCCTTGCGCTTGCGATAGTGACGACGTCGATCTCGTTTTTTATCCACACGCACTTCCGGAAGATGTTCACCCGGAACTTCTGCAGCTTGCGGTTGTATTCTCTCCTTTTCCTGGACTTCCTCTCCCGCATCTTCAAACTGCAATATTTCTTCTTTCTCAGGTTCTCGACTTGGTTTTAACGGCCCCTCACGGCCTCCTCCAATTTTAATGGAACGATCTAACCCCACATTCTTTAGAACCATGCGGGCTTCACGAACTTCCAAAACTTCATAATCGGAAACTGGCACAAGAAAAGATTTTGGCCTTTCTAACGATCGAAAGAATAGGGCTTGGCCAAAAGCAACTATCTCCACAGAATCGACAAAATATTCTTCCTGTCCGGCACTCTTACTGCTTCTAATAACCAGTTTACATCCCTCTTTTGGAGTAATAATCGTCTCTAAAATAGGTTCTCGGGTAAAATCCACGTCTCTTCATCCATTGTTAAGTGCGCCAAAAAATTAATTTGCACCATCATGAGCTGCCATATATGTTAACAAATCGACACAGCGAGCTGCGTATCCCATTTCATTGTCATACCATGCAATAATTTTATAGAAATAGGGATTGAGGACGATCCCAGCTTCCTTATCAAAAATAGCTGAATAAGTGCTGCTGATAAAATCGGAAGACACAACTTGTTCATCGCAATAGGCTAAAATCCCTTTCATGAGACCTTCAGATGCTTCTTTCATAGCTTGGCAAATTTCTTCGTAATTTGTCTCTTTGCATAAACGTACAGTGAGATCTATAACGGATACATCGCTTGTAGGAACTCGAAAAGCCATCCCTGTTAATTTTCCTTTGACTTCAGGAAGGCAAAGTGAAACAGCCTTAGCAGCACCTGTAGAAGCAGGAATGATGTTTTGTGAAGCTCCTCTACCCCCTCGCCAATCTTTTTTGGAAGGGCCATCAACAGTAAGTTGAGTTGCTGTTACAGCATGAATGGTTGTCACAAGCCCCTCTTCAATGCCGAATCTATCTAAAAGTACTTTCGTGACAGGAGCTAAACAATTAGTTGTACAGGAGGCATTGGAAACAATACGATCAGTTCTAGGATTATATTTTTCTTGATTCACTCCCATAACAAATGTAGGTATATTTCCCTTCGCCGGAGCCGAAATGATAACCCTTTTTGCCCCTGCAGCCAGATGCTTCTCTGCACCTTCTGGAGTCGTAAATATACCCGTAGATTCAATAACATAATCAATTTTCAGATCTCTCCACGGTAGATCCTCCGGATCTTTTTCGTGAAAAGTTAAAAGTCTCTTGCCATTGGCTACGATAAGTTTTTCCTCGGCATGAACCTCTCCATCAAAACGACCATGCGTAGAGTCATACTTGAGCAAGTATGCCAGGTTATCAGCCGGTACTAAATCATTAATCGCCACTAAATTAATATCATCACGTTGATTCACCAATCGACAAATCAAGCGCCCAATTCTCCCAAATCCATTTATCGCCACATTAACTGCCATGGCCCCATCTCCCTTTGTTAACGCGAGTTTTGGATACGAACACTGGGGTATTAATTGGTCAGATATTCTATAACAACGGTCTGTGCATTATCCCCTACACGATGGCCCTGTTTAATGATGCGAGTATAGCCTCCCTTCCTCTGCGCAAATCGGCCTCCCAACTCATCAAAGAGTTTAGCTATCACTAATCGGTCATCATTATAAGCATGTGTTTTGCCCTCTTTTGCCGCCCTTTGCTCCTTAGGAGTCAGTGCGTTAAATCGAATCATCATCAGCTATCGCTTGACGGCGGGAAGTAAGCGTATTCTTCTTTGCCAAAGTAATCATGCGATCGGCATAGCGCCGCAATGCCTTTGCTTTAGGCAATGTGGTTTCAATCCGTTCATGGGTAATTAAGGATTTTAGCATATTCGCAAACATACACCTTCTATGCGATGATGTCCGATTGAGTTTACATGTGTTGTTTAAATGTCTCATAATTATCTACCTACTTAGCATCTTCATTTTTTATAATTCTTTCTTCTTCTTCTTTTCTTCGCGATACTGCTTAATTTTATCTTTGACATTATCAGGTGTGATGCCATAACGGGAAAGATCCATGCCTAAATGTAGGCTCATTTCATGTAGTTTAGCTTTGATTTCATTCAGAGATTTTTTACCAAAGTTGCGGAATTCCAACATTCTTCTTTCTGGAATGCAAACGAGTTCAGCAAGGTTTCAATATTAGCTCCGTCAAGCAGTTGGCAGAACGAACAGAAAGCTCAATCTCATCGATGCCCAAAGAGAGTTTATCCATCATCTCATCTTGATCGCATTGCCTTCACCATCCTCTTCATCAAAAGTAGAGTGCATAAGTTATTGAATTCGTTAAATACTTCAAAATGCTTCACAGCCAATTTGAGCAGCAAAGCTTGATGCTTCAGCAGGGGTAATCCGTCCATCTGTTGTCACTTCCAAGATTAAGCGGTCGAAGTCAGTATCTTGTCCTACACGGGTATTTTCTACATAATAATTAACCAAGCGAACAGGAGAAAAGGCCGCATCGATAAGAATTTCATCCGAAGTTTTATCTCGCACAACATGCCGCTCGGAAGGAACATAGCCACGGCCGAATGCCACGCGCAAGTCGATCTGACGCTTCATTGGCTTTGTCACGGTAAACAGATGCAGAGAGCTGGATTAACCACTTCAAAGTTGCCCTCTTTGATGACATCGCCCAAGGTCACCTGATATTGCCCTTTATTGCGGTCAAGATCATCTTGCGTGACTTCTACAATCATGGTCAAAATGCGTGTCTCGCGAGAATGAGGCATATCATCCATAGGTAGCTTACGAAGAAGAGCTCCTTTAAAGTTAAGGATGATATTCGTCATATCTTCAACGATCCCTTCAATGGCCATATATTCATGAGGAATCCCTTCAATGCGAATGGAAATGATGGCTGGCGCTTCCAACGAAGACAGCATCATGCGTCGCATAGAATTACCGACTGTATGCCCAAATCCTCTTTCAAAAGGCTCAGCAACAAACGAGCAAACGTTGGATGTCAGCTGATTCTTCATCAACGTGATCTTTTGAGGCATTTCAAATTTGCCATATTTAACTGACATGCAAGCGACTCCTAATAAGTAATTGTTAAACTTGCGAGGGCTTAGTCCATTCAATAATGACTTAAACACGTCGACGTTTGCGTGCACGGCATCCATTGTGCGGAACAGGTGTGGTGTCGCGGATTGCAGTGATCGTCAATCCAGCGCTTTGCAATCCTCTCACAGCAGATTCTCTTCCGGCGCCAGGTCCTTTTAGATTGACTTCGACTTCTTTCATTCCGAAGCAGTCGCAGTTTTAGCAGCATCTTGAGCAGCTACAGTAGCAGCAAAAGCTGAAGATTTTCGCGATCCGGAAAAGTTAACTTTTCCTGCTGAAGACCAAGCGATAACTCTTCCTGCAGGATCGGTAATAGCAATGATGGTATTATTAAAGGTTGCTTTAACATGTGCAATGCCTGATGGCACATTGTGAGCGACTCTTTTCTTTGTCTTACGGCTTTTTTAGCTAGGTGCTGGTTGCTTACTCAAAGTTAAGAACTCCTCTATACTTATTTTTTCTTATTGGCGACAGTTTTACGCCGGCCTTTGCGTGTTCTAGAATTTGTTCTGGTACGTTGTCCACGACAGGCAAACCTAGGCGGTGGCGCATGCCTCTATAGGAATGAATGCTGATCAAACGTTTAATGTTATTTTGCACTTGACGTCTCAAGTCTCCTTCTACAACATATTCGGATTGCAATAAGTCCGTTAATACGCGCAATATCATCTTGAGTCAGTTTATGTGCTCGCATATTGGGATCTAAGCCCAATTTCTCAATGATCTCATTAGACGATGTCGACCAATCCCAAACACATATGTCAAACTGATTTCTAATCTTTTGTTATCTGGTATATCGATACCTATAACTCTAGGCATTGAACTCTCCTAACTTTTCTCACAAACACGAATCGTATCTAGCAAATTTTTATAAGCAAACTTATTCTTTTATTGCAAATCCATCTCAAGTTTTATCTAACGTCCTCTAATGCGTCCCTTTTTTCATAAAGCCATCATAACGCTTCATCAGAAGATGTGACTCCACTTGCTTCATCGTATCTAACACGACACCCACTAAAATCAGAAAGCTGTGCCTCCGAAGAAATAGCTGATCGTCTGTGGATACCCCAAGAAATCGACCGATCATAGTGGGCAAGAATGGCAATCAGAGCCAAAAAAACAGCTCCCAATAGGGTGATGCGGTTCATGGTCTTCTCAAGATAATCTTGCGTAGGCTTTCCTTGCTGATGCCTGGAATAAAAGCTCCATTCTTCTTCATATCGGAAGCAATTTGATCGGGCCGAAATTGTGTTGCAGTCCAAAAATAGGTAAAGAAGATGATCAATGCTACATAAAAAACCAAGTGAACGAACGCTACCGGGAGAAAGCCAACTTGCAATTTCCCCCAACCAATTTCCCCGTCCGACAAAAGTTCCCAAGGTAGCAGGAAACATCAAGAGCGAGGAAGCGAAGATGACGGGATCACACCTGCATAGTTAATTTTTAGGGGAATATAGGAGGTTCCTCCTTGGCTTCTTTCGTCCGACGACCCGTCTGGCATATTGCAGAGGAATGCGTCGATGCCCCTGAATGACCAAAATCGTCGCGATAGTCACTAAGACAAAAACGCCTAGCGAGAACAGGATGGATGAAAAATTCATCTGGCCTGGTTCTTGCGAATCTAGATTGAGTTGTTGGAAAATCAATCCCATAGCTGTTGGAATCTGGGATAGAATCCCCAAGCTGATGATCAGGCTCATGCCATTGCCGATGCCTCTTTCAGTAATCTGCTCGCCAATCCACATCAAAAACATCGTGCCTGTGGTCATAGTGAAGATAGTGATCAGATAGAACAGCCATGGCACACCAAAAAGTGATATCAAGTAATTCAGTCTGCGACAATTCCGGGCCTAGATAAGGTTCATCTGCAAGGCATATTTGGCAAACAATGCGGATTGCAAAAATGATAAAATAACGGTTAGAAATCGGGTAACTGTTAATTTTGCGTTTGCCTGCTTCGCTATTTTCTCGGATTTCTCTTTGAAAACTAGGCATAAGAGCCACAAGAGCTGCATGATAATCGATGCAGAGATATAGGGAGTCACCCAAGTGCGATGACCGTCATCTGGGAAAAGGCTCCTCCAGAAAAGATATCAACCATTTGAAACAGGTTTTGTCCTCCACCGGTCGCATGGCTGAAAAAACTAACAGCGATTTCGCCATTAATACCCGGCACCGGTATAAAACCTCCCAATCGGCAAACTGCCAACAAGAGAAGAGTCAAAAGTATCTTTGCACTTTAGCTCAGGTATTTGAAAAACGCGTCTTAATTCGTTTAGCATTTTTACACTATTGGGTTATAGATTGCTTGCGATGTGTTCAACAATAAGTTGGACAATTCGACAGCGCCAAAGCTCGTTGGGACCTTGTTCTCTTCCAAAAAGGCACCGGTTCCGTAAGGTCGTTCATCTTGGCTTCGAATTTTACTATTTTACAACCTCAAAATCTATTTTAGCACGAGTTCAGTTTTTCGCGAGCGCTATCAGAAATGCATGAACGCTTATGATCAACTTCTTCGTTAATTCACCGGTACCAAGCAATTTAATTCCATTTGTCCGACCGCTAATAAAACCACGTTCATTAAGAGTTTCAACATTCACGGTTTCACCATCCTGAAAAGACCTCATTAATCTGCTCGAGGTTAATGGCATCATAAGCACGACGAAAACGCGCATTACTAAAACCACGAATAGGTAGTTTCATAAATAGGGGCAAATTGCCGCCTTCTTTTCCAAGGCGCCTTTTATAACCCGCGCGTGCTCCGGCTCCTTTTTCTCCTCGACCACATGTTTTGCCGAGCTTTGAACCAATCCCGCGACCTACACGCTTTCTGCGTTTGTAAGGGCGAGTTGTATTTTGAAGATTATCTAATGTTGTCATATGTGATCCTATAATCCCTCTTTAACCCTCTTCTCTGTTTATTTCTTCGCGAGTGGATAATTGTTCAATTGCTTCGAAGGTAGCTTTTACTTGGTTAATGGGATTTCTGGCGCCTAAGTTTTTGCCATAACATCTTTGTATCCTGCGAGCTCCAAAACAGCTCGTACTTTCGAGCCTGCGATTACACCTGTACCTGCAGGGGCGGGTTTAAGCAGAACGGTTGCGCCATCCCAATGCACTATGATCTCATGCGGGATGGTTGTACCTTCCATGGGGCATTTAACTACATATTTTTCTGCGCTGTTTCCCCACCTTTCCGGATTGCATCTGTCAGTTCATTTGCCTTCGCAAATCCATAACCTACGCGCCCTTTTCCATCGCCAACTAAGATCAATGCGGAAAAGCTAAACTTACGACCACCTTTGACCACCTTAGAGCAACGATTGATGTATAAAACTTTTTCTTGAGCTCGCTATCGGTTTTCTCTTTTTTGGAGACTCATTTATGTTTTGTCATGTCTCTTCCTTATTCCTTTTTATCCTAAATTCTGTAAAACTGAAGCCCCCCGGCACGAGCTGCATCGGCAAGCTCAGCTAAAACGCCGTGATACTTAAAGGGTCCTCGATCAAAGACCACTTCCTTAATATTTTTTTTTTGGCAATTTCAGCAATCGGCTCTCCTAATTTACGTGCAGAAGCTTTATTCTTTCGTTGAATTCCGTCTTACGAAATTCTTTGGCAAAAGTTGCAGTGCTGCCTAGCGTCATATCCTTTCTCATCATCGATTAGCTGCGACTTGAATATGACAATTGCTTTTTACACGCAAAGACGAGGCTTTACAGCTGGTCCCTCGCAGTTGCTTGCGTACTCTAATGCACGCTTCATACTGCAATCTTATGATTTTTTAACGTTTGCTATTGATCATAACATTCCTTCAATGGTTACTTCTTAGCAGCAGCTTTACCCGCTTTCTTACGTACATATTCGCCTAAGATAGCGAATACCTTTTCCTTGATAAGGCTCCGGCGGTCGCTTACTGCGAACATTTGCGGCAAATTGCCCCACAAGATGTTTATCTGACCCTGTAATAATAATCTGCGGTATTTTTATCCACTTTAACTGTCAATCCTTCAGGGATCTGTAGCTTAGTAGGATGAGAAAAGCCCAGCTGAAGGTCGAGTAATTTCCCCTGAACAGTAGCGCGATAACCAACGCCAATCATTTCCAGTCGTTTTTCAAAACCTTCTGTACGTACCCGTCGACCATATTATTGATCAACGTACGGTAGAGTCCATGTAAATGACTAAGCATCAGCATTTTCATCAGCAAGGAAACAATGATTCATTACCTTCAACTTTGACTGCATCCCAGGACAAGCTTTTGATTCAAGGCTCCTTTTGGTCCTTTTACAGTGACCTCTACGTCTGCGACTTTACCTCTACACCTTTAGGAAGAGGAATCGGAAGTTTACCTTTACGAGACATTGACTCGCTTTCTCCTCTACTCTTTACCAAACCAAACACAGAAGTTCGCCACCAATTCCTACGCTTGATTGCTTCATTACCCGCCATGACCCCTTGTGAAGTCGAAACGATCGAAACTCCCATATCTCCATAGAAGCGTGGAATTTCTTGGTGACCGACATACTTGCGTAAACCAGGTTTGAGATACGCTTTTTAACCCTTGAATAACAGGGCGACGTCCGCTTGTATACTTCAAAAATAAGCGGATCGTTCCTCGCTGAGCTCATCGATTTTAACTAGAAAATTTTCGATAAATCCTTGATTCTTCAGAATTTCAGCAAGAGTTTCCTTAATTTTGCTCCAATCATATCTACATACCGATGCTGAGCTTTAATGGCATTGCGAATCCTTGTGAGGAAATCGGCTAATGGGTCGCTGACTGCCATGATTTCTTCTCCTCTTCTTTAAGCTGCTACCGAAATCGGTAAGTTTTTAAATGGGACACCTAGTAATCTTAAGAGTTCTACACATTCTTCATCTGTCTTAGCACTCGTCACGAACGTAATATGCATCCCTTGCGCCCTTTTGACTTCATCCAAGTTAATCTCGGGGAAAATTTGTTGGTCATCTAATCCTAGTGAATAATTACCCCTGCCATCGCATTTCGATGAAAAGCCCCTGAAGTCGCGAATGCGAGGACAAACGATATTGAAAAAACGATCGATAAAATCGTACATTCTAACACCACGCAAGGTGACTTTAATCCCAATAGGCTGTTTTTCGCGCAGTTTAAAGTTCGAAATCGCTTTTTTGGCTTTAGTCACAATCGGCTTTTGTCCGGAGAGCATCGTCATCTCTTTGACACAATCTTGGATCGAGTTTTTGTCTTTAGATGCTTCTGCAATCCCCATGTTAATCACGACTTTCATAAGCCGGAACCTGCATAGGATTTTCATAGCTAAATTTCTTTTGCAATTCTGCCTTAACTTCAGCTTGATATCTCTTTTTTAACCTAGACATTGTCTTTTTACTCACTTAGGTTTTTTTACTGAACGGTAAATTACTTCTTGATCGCCTTGCTTATAAACAAACTGGCGTTCTCCTTGTTCATTTGTACGCACTTTTAATCTGGCTGCAGTATCACCTTCGACACATACTTTAAGATTCGAAATATGAATCGGTCTTTCAATTTCAACTATTCTGCCCTTGGGGCTTCTTGACTTCGTCTTCACATGCTTTTTCCGCACATTGAGTCCTTGTACAACAACTTTATCGCCATTCGCGATAGCACAGTGCCTATTCAAACCTCTATTATTGCCAGCGATGGCAACAACTCGATCTCCTTTGCATTTTTTTGATTGACTTAGCATTTTTTCCATGTCTAATTGCCTCTTATTTAAATCACTTCTGGCGCCAGTGAGCTAATTTTTAAAAATTCTCTATCGCGGACTTCACGTGCGACGGGTCCAAAAATACGTGTTCCACTCGGATTTTTCTTATCATCAATCAAAACACAACTATTGGTATCAAAGCGAAACTTAGTTCCATCTTTCCGTTTAATGTAAGATTTCGTCCGTATGATGACTACTTTGACAACATCGCCTTTTTTGACGCTTCCTTCAGGATGAGCATCTTGTACGGAGGCAACAACAATATCCCCAACATGGGCATAACGACGCTTAGAACCACCTAAAACTTTAAAGCATTTTACCCGCTTCGCACCCGAGTTGTCGGCAACTTCGAGTTCGGTTTCTTGTTGAATCATGACTTACAAACTCCCACCAATCATTTTCTTCTTAAGATGTCTACCTGAGCCTTTACCGTTATCTTCGGAATATAACCCTGTATCTGGCTCTCTCTTTACTCTTGTTTTTAACTTAAGCATGCCTATGCTACAACACGCCAACGCTTGAGTTTCGACAAGGGGCGCGTTTCTATAATTTTACTTCGTCGCCAATTTGCAAAGGGGCAGACTCATTATGCGCATAGTACTTTTTTGCGCGTGAGATAACTTTGCCATAACTGGGATGGCGAAATGTACGTTCCACTTTAACCATAACAGTTTTTTGCATCTTGTTAGAAACAACAACCCCTTTTTAACTTTGCGATTTCCTCTTTTTTGTTTTTCCATATCCATCCTTTAAGTGACGGTTAGATTCCTAGTATTTGGTATTTTGGGCGACGCTTTTCAGCTATCACAGTTAATAAGCGCGCAATATCCTTGCGAGCATGCTTGATTTCATGCGGCTTTTCGGTTTTCTTTTGGGCTTTGAACGGCATTTTAAATTGAAAAGTTTTTTGCAAGAATCTTCATAAATCGCTTCAAGCTCTTCTAATACTTTGATCTCTTAAATCTTTAGCTTTATACATATTTCCTCAAACTTGTTCTACACGTTCAACAAATCGGGTCTTAAGTCCCAATTTTGCAGCAGCACGCCGTAAAGCATTTTGTGCCATATCTTTGGGTACATTGGCCACTTCAAAAAGTATGCGTCCGGGTCGAACAACAGCTACCCAATGATCGACACCACCCTTTCCTTTACCCATACGACTTCAGCAGGTTTTTTTGTGATGGGCTTATCTGGAAAAATGCGAATCCATACTTTACCACGGCGTTGAAAAAATCGGTTAATAGCCACACGACATGCTTCGATTTGCTGATTCGTGATCCATCCTCTTTCTAAAACTTGGATCCCAAATTCTCCAAAGTGAACAAAATTGGCTCCTTTGCTGAGTCCGGCAAATTGTCCTTTTTGCATTTTGCGATGCTTGGTACGTTTTGGCATTAAAGGCATGATTAGCCCTCCTTCTTCACTAAATTATCTTCACCGCGATAAATCCACACTTTAACACCAATGCTGCCATAAGTGGTTTCTGCACGGCCTGTCGCATAATCAATATCAGCACGTAATGTATGTAAGAGGAGTGCTTCCTTCTTTATACCACTCTGTACGAGCAATTTCAGCCCCGCCAATTCGTCCAGATAGTTGAACTTTATTCCATGTGCACCTGCATCGATTGAAGATTGCATCGCTTTCTTCATCGCACGACGGAAAGGAATACGTCTTTCAATTTGCTTCGCAATTCTATCGGCAACAATTTTAGCATCAGTATCGGGCCGTTTGACTTCTTCGACAGCCACCCAAACCTCTTTACCTGTGAGCTTGGTGAGTTCGGCTTTCAAGACGTCGATTTCAGCTCCTTTCTTGCCAATGACAAGACCAGGACGAGCTGTAACAATGGTCACTTCAATTTTTCCACTCATGCGCTTAATCTTGATTGATGAAACTCCCACTAAGGCAGGCTTTTTCATCAAATACGAGCGAATTCTATTGATCTTCGATCAGTAATTCGCCAAATTCTTTTTTATTCGCATACCACTTGGAGCGCCAATCTCGTGTACGAACAAGGCGGAAACTAATCGGGTTAACTTTTTGTCCCATTCCATCACTCCTTAATGCTTACAACAACCGTAAAGTGGCTGGTTCTTTTCATAATAGGATGACGGCCACCACGGTTTTTAGGTTTCGCTCTTTTCAGCGTTGGCCCTGCATCGACAACGCACTTCTAGAACTTTGAGATTTTCACGCCGCATATCTAGCTGGGTCTCTGCATTGGCAACAGCACTATCTAGTGTTTTCTTCAGTAAGCGTCCTGCTTTGAGATTGCTAAACATCAATTGCACGGAAGCTTCAGGAACCGATAGTCCTCGAATTAGTCCTGCTGCCAAACGAGCTTTGCGAGGACTAATACGTACATATTTGCTTATGGCTTTAGGATAATTTGTCATTTCAGCAACCTTTATTTCTTAATAGGATGTCCTTTAAATGTACGTGTGGGGGAAAACTCACCCAAACGATGACCTACCATATTATCGGTAACAAAAACCGACAGATGCTTACGACCATTATGCACTTCAAATGTATGTCCCACCATATCGGGGTAATCATCGAACGTCTCGACCAGGTCTTAATGGGCTTTTTTGTCCCTTCCTTATTCTGAGTGTCGACCTTTTTTTGTAGATGGTGATCAACAAAAGGACCTTTTTTCAACGACCTTGCCATATCTACTTCTTCCTTCGACTTTTAACGATAAGCTTGTTAGATTTCTTGTTAGATCTTGTGACAAGTCCCTTTGTATAGAGACCCCAAGGTGTTTGCGGAGTATTACCTTTATGCTTACCTTCACCACCACCGTGTGGGTGGTCAACAGGGTTCATCGCTGTACCACGGACAGTGGGACGGACCCCTTTCCATCTCATACGGCCCGCTTTTCCTTCGACTGCGGAGATTGCGTTCAGGATTTGATACAGCACCAAAAGTTGCTCGACAATTTTCATTTACCATGCGCACTTCGCCTGATGGCATACGAATAGTAGCATAGCCACCACTTCGTGCCATCAACTGTGCAGAAAGTCCGGCTGATCGAACAAGTTTGCCCCCACGCCCAGGATACAGCTCAATATTGTTAACCACAGAACCGAGTGGCATAAATTTTAACTTCATGCAACAGCCGACATGAAAGGGAGGTTCATCGCTTGTTTGCACGTATCGCCAACTTTGAGCCCTTGTGGAGCCAAAATATAGCGCTTTTCCCCATCAGCATAATTGACTAAAGCAATGTAGGCGGTACGGTTGGGATCATATTCGATTGAAGCCACACGTCCAGGAATATTTTCTTTATCTCGCTTAAAATCAACAATGCGGTAATGCTGCTTATGTCCTCCACCTTTATGGCGGCAGGTAATATGTCCATTGTTATTGCGCCCATTGGTTCTTCTTTTGGTCAATAAGAGTGACTTCGTAGGCTTAACTGTTGCTCTTCCATTTTCGGCCTAGACGTGTCAGGCGTTCGTGAGTGGGCAACACGAGCTGACGTGTTCCGGGTGTAATGGGTCGATATTTTTTAAACATCTCCTCTCAAGCTCCTCTTATACATTATCCAGATTATCGCCAGGCCGCAAAGTCACAATGGCTTTCTTAAAAGCAATTTTGAACCAGGTCTGCCCGCACACGTCTGGGTTTGGCTTTGACATTAATGGTATTGACTGCCACAACTTTAATTCCTTCATCTTTGTAAATCTCTTCAATGGCATTGGCGATTTCGTGCTTATTTGCATGACGATCGACGATAAACACATACTTGGGAGATTCACACCGCTTAAGCTGAAAGATTACTTTCTGCTGTTTTTCAATCCCTCCAGCATCATAGCCTTTTCAGTTACATGCTGATGCTTTATAATTTGATACGGACTTTTTTCAGCCATGACTTATTACTCCTTCAGGTTAACCATTGGTTCAATTCTTGCAAGGCCGATTCAGTCATGACAATGTCTTGCGCAATCATCACATCATAACCACTAATATTGGATGCAACATAAAATGCGTTTTTGGCAAATTGCGCATACTTTTGATAAAATGATCATGCTTAGTCGCTGCTCACGTTGACACGTTGAACTTTGCCATCGGTTTCCACTTCAGTGTAAGCCCCTTCTCCTAAAAACAGCACTCGTCCTTTCACATCAAACCCTTTAAAAGATCGAAAAATTGTTTTAGTTTTAGGACCCTCCATTGCAGTATGATTCAATCAACCTAACTCGATTTTCAATAATCGTTTCAGCGAGTAAAAAGCGAATGGCTGCTTTGCGCTCTTTTTGGTTGATCCGGATATGCTGATCAAACTTAGGTTT
>CAWCVY010000031.1:0-44166 GCA_963799115.1 uncultured Chlamydiae bacterium
TTCCCCTTTCAGCTAAAGCAATACGAGCATCAGATCCACAGTCGATTAATAGTCTATGCCCATTAGGGTGTTCTAAGAGCATATTCGATTGATAGTTATTATTGCCTACCGTAAAAGCTGCACCCGAACCCAAAAAAATTAATTTCATTAGACCTCTTTTCCTACTTTAAACCGCTGACATCATACATCATGATTGCTTTACTTCTCTATCTAACGCAATTTTTATTTTTAATAAACATGTTGTTTGAAGCCAATTAACAAATCCTTCCAAAAATCCTAAAAGGAACCCAACTTTCATTTTTGAAATACACTTATTGGAACGAATAAATGCAAGTTTTTACATTTATTGGAACGAATAAACGAATACTCAAAAAATGTTAATCCCATCTAAAATGAGATCATGAACCGAAAGATCATGATAAAACTCAATTCTTGGAAAAACCAAGCTGGAAGAAAGCCTTTGGTACTTATGGGGGCAAGGCAAGTTGGTAAGACGTTTGTATTAAAAAAATTTGGTAAACAGGAATATGTAAATACCGCATACCTCAATTTTGAAAATAATCCCAGATTATGCCAGCTTTTTGATGCCAGTTTAAATCCCGAAGAAATATTGAAGGCTTTGACGATAGAGGTGAATGAGGAGATCGTGGCGGGAAAAACTCTGATTATTTTCGATGAGGTACAAGAATGTCCTAATGCGTTAAATTCGCTTAAGTACTTTTGTGAAAATGCACCAGAACAGCATGTTGTAGCAGCTGGCTCACTTCTTGGTGTAAAATTGATGCACATCAAGGGTTTTCCCACAGGGAAGGTGCAATTTCTAACCTTGTATCCTTTAAGTTTTTTTGAATTTCTTGAGGCTCTCAATGAAACCCGATTGAAAAATTTTGTTGAGGAGCTAAAAAATCCAGAACCTCTTCTACCAAACTTGCATGAAAAGCTACTTATTCACTTTAAGGAATATTTATTTGTAGGAGGGATGCCGGAGGCTGTTGCTGAATATATCGCATCTGAAAATGTCTCAAAAGTTCGAGAGATATAAGAAGCAATTCTCAATGCCTATAGTCTGGATTTTGCCAAGCATGCTCCAAAAGAACAGATCTTGAAAATCAATCAAGTGTGGAGTTCGATTCCCAGTCAGTTGGCCAAGGAAAATAAAAAATTTATTTATTCAGTGGTTCGCGAAGGGGGGAGAGCGAAAGAATTCGAAGTCGCTTTACAGTGGCTGATAGAGGCTGGTTTAATTTATAAAGTTTCTCTCGTGAGCACCCTAAGATTCCTTTAACCGCTTATGTGGATATCAATGCTTTTAAAATCTATCTGGTGGATGTAGGATTAATGGGAGCCATCTCACATCTTTCTGCCAAGACGATGCTTTATGGTAATGAGCTATTTCAAGAATTTCGTGGGGCTATTACTGAAAATTATGTAGCTCAAGAACTTGTGCATAGTCAATATTCTCTCTTTTACTGGACAAGCGAGGGCAAGGCAAAACTCGATTTTATCATAGAAATGGACGATCACATCTATCCCCTGGAGGTTAAATCGGGCAATTCATCAAAGAAAAAAAGCCTCAAAGTATACGAAGACCTCTATCATCCTAAATTATTGCTTCGGGCATCACCTATGAATTTAAAGTGGGATGGCAAAGTTCTCAATTGCCCCTTGTATCTTCTGGAAGAGCTCCGTCATTTAATTTCAGGACTCCAGAATCCACAAAATGGAGATTAACTGGAAGTCAGGATTTTTATCAGATGAGCCTAAAGATTCTTTAATTTCCGACGTGGTAAAAGATCGCTTACCATTGGCTTATAAATTATTTATAAAGTCTTTGATTTTCATAAATGTATTTAAAGCTTTTGTTAACCCCCGAAAAATGGGGGTTTATATAAGTTTGACTATATCTTGCTGAAAATTAATAGCCAAGAGAAAATTGCTTTTTTGTAACAGTTCAGCCCTGTACCCGGCTGACGCCGGGAAGCATCTACAAATAACCTGGTAAAATTAGAAATGGTTATTTAAAAGATACCCCGACGAAGGAGAGGTATCTTCTAAATAACTACCCGGTTATTTGTAGATGCTTCCGGGCGCTATCCCGGTAGGAAGCTGAACTGTCACGAATTTTGAAGCTTTTTAACCTTGCAGCACTATGAAAAGCAATAATTTTTCAGATCGCTTATTTTCCGGTACATATTGAAGAGCCTGATCATTTTGCAAAACTGCTGCCATACAGATTTCTTCAGTTCGCATATTCTCTGGTATATTTCGAAGGGCCAATCCATTTTGTTGAACAGCAGCAAGACATATTTCTTCTGAAAGTTGATTTTCTGGCACCCAGCCAACGATTTGTCCATAATTCCGGACTGCGGCAAGATATAATTCTCCCGGTAATATCGGTGGGCGTAAAGGTAAATTTTCGCTATCCCACATGTGCTCTAGGGCTCCTCCATTTTTTTGAAAAGCAGCCAAACATAATGCATGAGTCCGCTTATCCTTGGGCACAAATTTAATCGCACGTCCATTTTCTTGGACTGCAGTAAGATAGATTTCTTCAGATTGCTTTTCTTCTGGCACACATTCAAGAAGTAATCCATTTTGTTTAACAGCTTCCAAACATAATTCATAGGTTAGCTTTTCTTTGGGTACAATTTCAAGATTCAAAAGTTTCTTTCCATGTTGTTGGACTGCTATAAGGCACAATTCGTCAGATATTTTCTCAATTGGAACAGAAGCAAGCGCTCTTCCGTCCTGTTGGACAGCTGCAAGGCAAAGTTTTTCAGTTCGCTTATCTTTCGGTACATTAAGAAGAGCTTCTCCAATATTTTCAACAGCAGTAAGATAGAATTCTTCGGTGCGCTTATTTTCCGGTATCTTTTGCATAGCTTCGTAAATGGTGTAAAGAGATTTAGTTTTCTTAATAAGAGCAAGATAGAGTTCTTCAGACCGTTGATTTTCGGGAATAGAGTGAATAATATGTTCATCTTTCATGACTGCGGCAATATAAAGCTGCGGGGTTCGTTTATCTTGAGGAACATATTCAAGAGCACTTCTATTTTGCTGAATAGCAGCTAGACATAGGGTTTCAGACCGCTTATCTTCCGGTACATATTGAAGAACCTCTCCTTTTTGCTGGACAGCCACTAGGTATAAAGTTTCAGACTGCATATCCTCCGGCACATATCGCAGATCCCATGCATCTTGCTGCACAGCAGCCAGCCAAAATTCTATGGATTTCATCTCACGCGGCACATAGGTAAGTACATCTCCATCTTGCTGAACAGCAGCTAAATAAAGTTCTTTTGAACGTATATTTTTTGGTACATAGAGAAGCGCTTTCCCATTTTGTTGCACGGCAGCCATGCATAATTCCTCAGATCGCTTATCTTCAGGAACAAAAGTAAGTGCCCTTCCATCTCGTTGAATGAGAGATGGCCAAAATTTTGGATTTTGTAGGAATTTAGGAAGCAGGTGGCTGTTATTTTCCGGCGCACAATAAACAAAATCATGACCTATATTTTGTAAAAGTTGTTGAATGTAATCTGGTGGCTTAGGAATATCGGGCATAGAAAGATACTCCAATCTGATTGCTTCATCAATCAAGACTTCCATGCTTTTAAACTGCTCTTCAGATAACGCTTCCAGTACTCCTTTTAAATGCAAACGAGGGTTATATAAGACGATGTTTTGTTGTTTTAAGAGATCTATTATCTTTGAAATTTTTGGAGAGGGGTTGTTCACATCAGTAGAAAAGGGATTAAGCAACAGGTTTTGCAACAAGCATAATTCTTCGGTTTCGCTCCTCATGCCTTGCTGCATCCATTTATTCATGCAGGGAGTAAGGGAATAATCCCCTTGCACAACTCGTTGAAGAAGCAAAAAATCTTTTTTATCTTTAGCATAATAAGAGAGGGGATAATCCTTTAGAGCTTCAAAAAATTCCCCAGCTTGTAAAAGTGGGGTGATATCCTCTATTTTATGTTCTTCATTTTGATGTTCTCTTTTGGCAAAAACATTCTGCGGAACCATTCCTTCATCAATTTGAGGAAATTTTTGCTTCTTAAAACACCAACGGTACACCAGTGTACAGGCAACTAGCGAACTAAAAATAGCTAAAGCCAGGAGTATAATTTTTTTTTGCAGGGGAGTCCGTTGCACCTTCAATGATTGCAAAAAGCCCTCCTTTATCAAAGCGATGGAATTATTGGAAAAGGCATTTAAATAATTCATATAAACCTAAGGATTAAAACTTATTAAAAACAGAAAGATATAATGAACAAAATGATAATAGATTAGCTTTATAAGCGCAATCTTTTCTATGAAATAAATTGCTGTATAATCTATCACTTCACGGACTAGAAAAAGAGTCGTTGATCTCCCTTCGAAATAAATTTCCCTTGTCATATGCAAATTTTTTATACATAATCCCCGTTCAACAAAAAATTTGTGAGAAACAGGCTTTTTTAGGATGCATGCAAACTTTCAAAGTGTTTTTCCAAAAGAATTGTTTGATGAATTAAAAGCCGAAAGTTTAACGGTTCCTGCTACTCACCGTTTTTTATTGTCCCCCATTAATCGCCTCTTTGTTCTAGAAAAAGGGGGGATGGATATTTTTGCTTTATCACTAGCTGGGAAACAAAATGAGTTAATCGGATCCATTGTTCAACAAATGGCCAGTCGTGCCACCACATTTCCTGGACAATTCCTTCCCGGCCCTATGCGTTTTTTAAAGACTGTAAAGGAGGGCGAATGGCTTTTTCCTTTTCCTCTAGAATTACAGGAGATGGACTTTTGTGTCATTGGTGTTGCCCAAGAAATATGTGAGTTGCGCTATTTCTGCTTAGAAAATCTCCAAGAGCTTTTGCCTCACTCTGCCATTTTACAATCCTTTGTCATGCTACAAGTTCAAGAATGGGTCAAAGGTTTACAAACTCTATTCTCTGACCAACCCTATCATCAGTTGCCGACCATTCTTGATCCTTATGAGAGGGTATCCTTAGAAAGTGGCACGTTATTTATTTCTCCCCGATTTAGTGAAAGCAGCGTGGAACAGGGCATTCATTGGCTTCAAATATTTCAAGGGTCTGCATGCGTTTTGGGAATTAATGGCTTGATGGTGGAATCTGGACCCACTTTATACCCTGTTTCTACCGTATGGTTTCAGGTCAATTTGACATGTGAACTGGAGTTATTTCCTTCTCAGGCTGATTTTACGCTTAATCCCGGCTTATGGGCGGGTTTATTTTTATTTCAGACCCATCTTCTGCGTCTTTTGGCTTTAGATCAAGTTAACCAGCAATTGAAAAATAAACGGGAAATTTTATTGCGAACTGCTTCTGATCAAGAAATCTTGGAGCAATCTTTAAATCAGTTACAAACCATATTGGAGAGAGGGCGCCATGTACCCTCCCTTTTTGTAAAGGATCCTATTTATCAAGTATGTCAATTAATCGGCTATCATTTAGACCTGCAGTTTAAATGGCCGAAAAATGGGATTGTAGCTGAGGATTTGGATGAGTTCGTTGACCAATTATGCAGGTATTCACAAATCTATTATCGCCGCATTCGTTTAAGTGGAAATTGGTGGAAGGCTCGCGGTGTCCCTATGCTGGGGTTTTACGCTGAAAATGAACAACCCTTGGCTTTGCTTCCCCACCCCACGATTAATTATGAACTAGTTGATCCGAGCATGAATCAGCGTTTGAATATGACAGCCGACCTTGCAAAACAACTCTCTTCGACTGCTTATATGTTCTATCGACAATTTCCACTTGATAAAATTAAACTCCTAGACATTTGGACATTCACTGTTTGGAAATATAGGCGTGACTGGTTCATATTTATCTGCTTAATGTTTCTTAGTTTATGCGCCATGATGAGTTTACCCATTTTGACCCGCATCGTTTTTGACGAGGTGATCCCCAATCGCAATGAATCGCTCCTAGCACAAGTGGCTATTGGAGGCTTTTTAATCACACTTGCAACTCTGGCTTTTAATTTTGGGCGGGAATCGATCGTTTTGCGTTTAGAGGGGTTAACCGACCATGATTTAGAAATGGCCATTTGGCAACGGTTGCTTAGTCTACCCATCCGTTTTTTTCGAAAATATTCCATTTACGATTTGTTCATTCGAACTTCTTCCATCTCAGCCATTCGCCAATTGTTAACGAGTCATACCATCGAAGTACTTATCTCCAGCTTTTTTGCTATCTTCTATTTTTTTCTAATGTTTTATTTCAGCCCTATTTTAGCATTTATTGGATTGGCGGTTATTTTAATTGAATTTATCGCTACATTAGCCCCTCTATTTTTTAGCGTGCGCTATAATCGTCGATTGCTTGATCTGAGAGTTCAAGCCAGTAATAAGATACTGGAAATGGTAGAGGCCTTCACAAAAATTCGTTTAGCCGGTGCTGAAATTCGCATGTTTCAACGCTGGGAACAAGTTTTTACCACTATGAAACAAGCCGATTTGAGCATTCTTCTTTTACGTTTAAAAACGGGGGTTTTTAATACTTTTTGGTCGAATACAAGTACTTGGATTTTATATTTTGCCATCATTGTTTTTTTAGAGTCTCAACAGCCAGGTAAAACACCTTCGTTTACCCTTTCTTTGGGAAATTTTATGGCCTTCATTACCGTTTTTGCAATGTTAAATGCCTCAATTAGCCAGCTGGGAACTACCTTTGTTCAATTCAGTGAAATTATTCCCTTATGGGAGAAAGGAAAGTCCTTAGTAGAAGCGGATGTGGAAGAAATCATAAATAAAACTGATCCCGGCATTCTTCCCGGTGAACTTCGGGCAGATCATCTTACATTTGGTTACCAACCTGACACGCCCCTAAATGTTCGCGATGTTTCTTTTAACATCCCATCGGGCAATTTTGTAGGAATAGTAGGACCTTCAGGTTGCGGAAAATCGACTTTACTTCGGTTGTTGATTGGTTTTGAAACGCCCAATCAAGGCGCAGTTTATTATGATAATAAAGATCTTAAAGGTCTTAATTTGCAAGCCGTAAGAAGTCAACTTGGAGTTGTTCTGCAGACAGGAGGTCTTTTAGATGGATCAATTTTAGATAATATCAATTTAGGACGTTATTATTCAGAGGAAGAAATTCAAGAGACTCTGGCATTATCGGGTGTTAATACGTTTTTAAAAGATTTGCCAATGGGCATTCATACGGTACTGACAAACGGGGGAAGTTCTTTATCAGGTGGTCAGCGCCAGCTGATTTTACTTGCCCGCGCCCTTGTCGGAAAGCCTAAGATCATGATTTTAGATGAAGCAACAAGTGCTTTGGATAATCGAGTGCAAAGAATAATCCAAGAAAACCTCAACCGTTTACCGATGACTCGTCTGGTTGTGGCACATCGCTTGAGCACAATCCAACAAGCAGATTGTATTTATGTTATGGATAAGGGCACAATAGTCGACCAAGGAACCTTTTTAGAACTTGCCAATCGCCCCGGCCTTTTTTTAGATCTGTTGACCAGAGCAAAAATTACTTTGAAGCAGGTGCAGTTAAGAATGAATGAATTTACGGGGGATGTAACACAAAGCGTGACAATCCCTGCGGTGCCCCATACACATCAGGCTAATTTCAAAACTTCAAAATACAAGATTTTTATAATCAATATCTTAAATAAATAACAGGATATACAGGATCGGCTAAGGCCGGCAGGATAATTAAGATGGTGAGTCAAATCCTGGATTAGTCTGGGACATTTAATAAGATGCTTAGCCTCTTTTAATTGTATCCGAGTTTATCCTGCCGCCTCAGGCGATCATGCCTATCCTGTTTTTTCTTTTTTTGAGTTAGCCTGATGTGTATGCTGCGGTGCCCCCTATCGGGAAATAACAAGACCAAAAGTCGTAAAGGATTTAACACAAAAGGGCTACAAAGAAAACGCAAAGGCAAAGAGAACAGCAAAAATTAATCTTTTCTTAAAAAATTTTTAAGAAAAGGTTGCCCTATCCTGCCGCTCACAGCAGGATAGGAAAGGAATAAGCAAATCTTCGAGGAATCCAACATAAGCTTGATGTGTTATCTTTGTGCCTTTGCGTTCTCTTTGTTGTTCCTTTGTGTTTTAATTTTTTTCTAAGATTGGGAGCAAACAACATGTTATTTAGGAGTGCCTTTGTGTCTATGTGTTTCATTATTTTTACACACTACCAACTACAAGTTCAGAAACAAGTCTATTGTATTTTTTTTAATTTCAGGTTATTAATCCTCCAACCATTTGTAAAGAACGATCCTATGACTTTATCGGAAGAAGACTGGAAAGAAATTAAACAACACCCTCTCTTAAGAGATCTTACTGAGGAAGAATATGCAATTTTAAGCGGATGCTGGGAGAAAAATATCTATCCTAAGGGTGAGACAATTGTACATGCCGGCCAAATTAATCAGGAGTTGTATTTAATCGGCAAAGGAGCGGTCAGGTTTGTTAAACCGAGTTCCTATGACCCCAATCGCAAAACAACTTACCGTTTACATGCCTTAGATTTATTCGGTGAATTTTCATTTATTTACTCTTCTCCTCAATTATATGATGTCAACGCTGTGGAAGATGGTACGCTCATTTATAGTCTTTCGCGCATCAAACTTTTGCAGCAAGAGCTTTCCTCTGCTATTTATGATAAACTTTTGTTTAACCTTGTGCGCATGGAACTAGATGGCTCGCGCCACCCACCCTTGGTTTTGGAAGAAACGCAACTTTCAAAAATGCTTCCTAAAAAGGCTAGCTCTCTTCAATCACTTAAACGTGAATTCCTCATGCTTTGGTTGCCTCAAGAATTTACGATACAGGAGAGACATGATATTGAAGAGGTTATGAATACAAAGGCTCTGAGTGAGGGAGAAGATTGCATTAAACAGGATGAGGTGCTCGATCGCTTTTTATCTACTTGTCGAAGGGCAGCTAGAAGTGCTTCAATGGGATAAGGTTAAGCATTTACATGCCTTAGTTGATTTAATAGAAGCAGGGGATAATTTTGGTGATGCTTGCCTGCTTAAACCTATCCCTGCTCCTCATACCATTCGTGCTAGACGCCCTTGCGTGGTCTTAGTTTTGGAACGATCCCAGCTTGAAGAGCCAAATGTTGCCGCGACCGGCCAAAAACTACTACTCCATCTAGCTCAATACCAAGCAGAGTCCCCCGATTTCATAAAAAAAATTTACCATTATTCCGCTTCAGGATCTAGTGAGTTTACATCTAAAGCTGCGCGCTTGCAATTTTTACGCAATTGTTATTTGACAGAAGAGTTTAATTCCGAAGAGATCGTGCAGCTCAATAATATGCTTGAGCTTCAAGAATATGAGAGTGGCGAGATCATTATTCAAGAAAACGAAATGAGTCGCGATTTATATTTTCTTCTTCGAGGTAAACTTACCCTACTCAAATGGAATGAAGCTCGAGCCAACTATGTTGTCCTTAATAAGCTGCAGCCGGGAGAGATTTTTGGAGAATTTGCTTTTGTAGATGGTTTGCCTCGATCAGTGACGATCAAAACGTTAACCAAAACACTGGTTTTGCGGCTGCCATTTAATAAGTTCAGCGCGCAGGCGACCGAAACGCGAGAAGTTTATCGTAAGTTGCTAACAAATGGCGCGCGTCTGATTCAACAGCGTCTTCAATCGGGAAAAGAGAAAGAGATAGCCCACTTAAGCATTGAAATTCGTCAATTACAACAACGAAAGAAATTATGGATTTTATTTTTAGTTGGCTTAATTTTAATTTTTATCGAGCCTTTTAAATTGTGGAATCCTGCAATTTCAGTTGGCCTATCAATTTTACAATTCATAGTACCCATCTGGGTCATCCACCGTTTATTAAAAGAACCTCTGAGCGAGTGGGGATTATCCAAGAGATGGATTACCCGCTCTATCGTCCAAGCAATTATAGTGATCGCTATCGTTGGGGGCTTTTATGGATTATCTCGCCAATTAGAAGGAGTCTTTACTATCCAAGCCCCTCATCTTCTTTCTTGGCATGATTTAGCGCAACTTTCATTGGGATCCCTATTTTCTTATGCACTCTACGTTGTCATTGAAGAATGGCTCAAGCGCGGTATCGTGGTATCTTGCTTGCAAAGAATTTTAGAAGATCCTAAAGGGAGGTGGTCAGCGTTACTCTCGGCTTGCCTTTTCTTGGGACGATCACTTTTTTATTCTCCACTTTTAAACTTGGTCTTCTTTCTCAAAGATGTAGCTTTAGCCTATCTATTTGTACGCGTACCGCATTTAATAGGCGTTATTTTGATTCACTTGACACTAGGCATACTGTTTGCTCTCCTCGGATGGTTCACCTTATGAACGATAAACCCGAAAGTGATGAATCTGAAAATGAAGAAGAACCTGAACCACCCTTATTTCGAGCGGCTGCTCTTGAACATCTTTCAAATGCAACACAGCTAGAATTAGAACTGCAGCTCATTCATTACCGACGCTGGATTACTTGGACATGTTGCCTCTTCCTCATCCTTTGTCTGTTAATCTGGTCCATTTTTGGTTCAATTTCCGTTGAAGCTAAAGGGGTAGGAATTGCGGTTAATGCTGCAGGGCTTTTAAATGTGGACACCTCTTTGAATGGCATTGTGGTATCCTTAGCGGCTCGAGTAGGCGAAAGAGTAAAAAGGGGACAGCAATTGGCTACACTCTTTAATGATGTAAAAGAGACACAATTGAAAGAGGCCCATGCCAAAGTGCACAACCTGAAAGATCGCGTAGATAAATTACAACAACAGATTAAACTTGAAGGAGGCAGGCAAAAAGAAGCCATTCAAAAAGAAATCCAAGCAGCCCAATTTAAAATCCACGCTCTAATAGGTGAAATTCCCGTTATTCAACAAGATGTAAAAAACAAAGAAGAATTAGCTCTACAAGGATTATTCGATTCTAGTAGTTTGCAGCAAAGTAAAGAATTATTATGGAGTAAACAAACAGACTTGAAAAAACAAAGCAAATTTAGCAAATTTGCAATTTCTCCTCAAAAAAGGTTACCGGGAAGAAGAATTGGAAGCTCAACAAGAGCTTCTACTTGGAAGCCATGCAAGAAAAGTCCTTAATTGAAACGCAGCTTCAATATAAAAACATGTACAGTCCTGCTGATGGGATCATTTTAGAATGGTTGGTTCAGTCGGGTAGGTATATTGGGCTTGGAGAGCCTATTGTAAAATTAGAGGTTCAAGATGCAGAAAGGAATGCGATCATTTTTTATGGTTTTCTTCCCCTAGAAGTGGGGAAAAAGGTTCGTCTTGGTACCGAAGTAGAGATAGAGTTAACAACTGTCAAGGCTCAAGAATATGGTGCTATATTAGGAAAAATTGTACGAGTTTCTCAATATGCTATTTCACCGGAAAATATTTCTCGGATGATCGATAATCCTTCATTGGTCGATTATTTAATGCAAAAACAGCTTGCCGTGCTTGAGGTTGTTATTGAACCAGAACGCGACTCTCAAACGTTTAGCGGTTATCGATGGACATCAGGGAAAGGGCCTCCTATTAAACTCACAAGTGGGACATTATGTATTTTTAGAGGAATGGTTGAAGAGGTAAAGCCTATATTTTATCTATTTCATTTTTGGTGGGTAAAAAAGGTCTCTTATCAAATTGGACCTTATTTCAAACAAGATACCATAAACTGCTGGATAAATATAAGCATGGCTCTTTAATAGAGCTTTACTCGCATTATGGAAGCTTCTGATATTGGAAAATATTCGTTTTCTATGAAATGGCTTTATTTTATACTCCTCAATTAATTTATGTGTCTCTCAGAGGAATACGGCAGTGGCTATTCGGGTCTTTTCAAAAAGTTATTATGCGCCTAAGTTATGTCTTTTGCTTGTGGATCATCATTAGCCAAGGATGGGCTCAGGAGTAGGAAGATGGTAAGGAGACTCCTGAGCAGTTGACTTTACGCGAAGCTATATTAAAAAATTTACTCCAACAGCCTGCTATCCGCGTGGCTTTATATAACATTACTATTCAGCGAGGGGTTGCCCAAAGTTCTGCTGCGCCTTTTGACCCAGTTGTCAATGCTAGTGCTGTCCATACCTATTCACGCAATCTGATTAATCCTCCTCTCACCTTCCCTTCAAGTCTACAAGCACTTGAACCGACTACCAATGCATTGGTGCCGTGACTAGTCCTTTCAGTCTATTAGTTTAGTGACTCCACCAACCATCACTGTCCCGCTTTCCAATTCCAGTCTGTGTACCAGCCTCAACTCGCTAGCTAGTTTACAGCGCTTCAGGCGGCAGCTACTACCGAACAAACAACTGCCCCAACTACCACCACTGTCACCACTATCTTGCCCACAAACTTACAGTCGCATGATACCAATGCTCATCTTGATGTGTCTAAATTAACCCGCTATGGGACCCTTGTCATCTTTAGTTTAGATATGGATCAGGTTAAAGATCCCTTAGACTCACCCAGTAGGATTGGTGCAGCAACTGCAACTATAGGAATGATTCAACCTTTTTTGCGTGGATTTAAAGATAACTTAGCAAGGATGACAGAGCTAGCTAATTTGCAAGAGCTGTCTGCAATAAAACTGGATACTTTGCAAACAATTTCACAACAAATTTTTAAACAGTAGGGACCTATTGGGACGTTGTAGCCAATAAAGAAATTGTCGAGATTCAAAAGGCAAGTGAAAAAAGGCTACAGGATATCGTAGAAAGTGTTAAAACTCTCATCCAGCGGGAACAGGTGGCAGAAGCCGATATTTTACAACCCATTGCTCAGCTTGCGACGCAAATAGCAACGAGAGTTAATGCTGAACAAACATATTATGCTTCAACGCAGCAACTCAAGTTCTTAATAGGAGAATTTGACGAGGTGTGCTATTGCAAAGAGAATGATTTTTTGGCGGTGGATAATTTTGCGGATTTCTCTTTTATTTCTCCATCCGAGTCGTTGGTGTCCATATGCAAGCTGTTTCCCCTCGCATTTCATCGACGCTTTGATATTTTAGCTTCTGCTACGCGGGAGGGTGAGTCTGTTTTATTATTAAAAGGAGCAAAAAATTTAGAACTTCCCCGGTTGGATGTAATTGGTAGGGCAAGTTGGACAGATTTTAAAATAAACGGAGCAGCGGAGGGTTTTTTTAATTCCCTAGACTTTGATAGGCCCCAACTTGATTTATCCATTGGGGTAATTTTTTCCACCCCTTTTTATCAGGATGAGGCAAGAGGGCTCATACGTCAGCGTCAAGGACAATGGGCGCAGGCGCAAGCCCGTACACAACTATTAAAGCAGCAGGCAATGTCCGATATCAACACGGCCTTAAAAGATCATCTTGCCTTGCTGATAGAACTAAAAAAGGCAAAGGAAGCTGCAGAAGAGTATGGGCAATTAGTTAAAAACGAGAATAAAAAACTAGTGGCCGGTTACGGCAACATTTTTTATTTGCTAAGTTATGAAGCAACTTTAACAGCTTCTCAAGCGAGTTATATTAACTTTAAGAGATTAGTCGCTCAAAATATTGCTAATATCCGTTTTCTTACAGGAACATTGATTCAAGCATCGCCTCCGGAGAATTGTGAAACATTTTTGGTCGAAGATGCAACGACTCTTCCTTTTTGAATCAAAAGGTCTAATATGTCTACCGAAATAGAGCAGCAACTAGAGCATATAGCGCGCAGAACAGTTCCCTCTTCAGGATGGCCTTGGCTAGTCTTTTTTTGTTGATAATCATAAGCGCCATCATTTGGGCGTTCCTTGGAACTGTTGATGTCAATATTAAAGGAAGGGGAATCGTTTTAAACAGCAGCGGATTATTCACCATTCAATCGCAAGCAAAAGGGGTGGTTAAAAAGATTTTTGTACAGCCGGGCGACCGCGTGCAGAAAGGTACAAAAATTGCTGAGGTTTACGATGCCAATAAAGAAATGCTCTTAAAAACTACAGAAATTAAAATTGAGGCTTTAACTAAGGAAGTTAATCGTTTAAGAAAACAATTGGAAGTTGAAAACAAGGCATCTCAGCAATCACTATTGAGACAGATTAAATCTTTAGAATTTGACATTAAAACAGCTGAAGAACGTGTACAATTTTTTGAGCAGGAATATAAAAAAAGAGAGGCTCTTTATAAGGAAGGCCTAATTATCAAGGGCATGGTTCAAGAAATTGACCGGGAAATTTCCGATACAAAAGTAAAAATTGAAGAAAAAAGAGGGGAAATTGCCACTATTCGTTCAGAATTACAGAAGTTGTATCGTGTTGAAGAGCTTAAAACAAAAGAATTAGGACTTTTAAAGGCTCAGCAAGAGGCAGAGTTGATCCGTATAAGCTTGAAACACAACACTGTCTACAGCCCGTTTGAAGGTACTGTATTAGAAATTCTGGTTAATCCGGGAGAAGTCATCGAGGAGGGTAAAGGGTTAGTCAATATTGAGTTTTTAACTAATCAAAGCGAATATCTCATCTATGCCTATTTTCCAAGCGATAAAGGTAAGCAAATTCAAGTAAAGAAGCGTGATCAAAATGGCTCTATCAACGGTAAATGAAAAAGAGTATGGCGACCTTCTTGGAGAAGTGCAATCTGTTTCTCAATTTGCAATATCAGAAAAAGCCATTGTGAGTCAAATTCACAATGCCGATCTTGCACGCTTTCTGACTAATCACGAACCCGTCATTCAGGTGAAAGCCAAGCCTATTTCTGATCCGCGAGATCCAAGCGGTTATAAGTGGACATCTGGAAAAGGCCCCAATACCTCTCTTTACAACAGGGGTTGTAGGTATAGTTGAAGCTACTATTGAAAAGGTTCATCCTATTTATTATTTATTTCCTCTGAAAGAGTATAAATTATCCACGTTAGAAAATGGGCAAAGCGATAATGAATAATCATCAGATACCAAGGGCGGCCTCTCATCGTAGATATAAAACCCCTACCATCATCCAAATGGAGGCCACAGAATGCGGAGCTGTTTCTCTGAGTATCATTTTAGCCTATTATGGACGTTATATTACTTTAGAAGAAGCACGGGTCTCCTGTTCGGTATCACGTAATGGAAGCAATGCCTATAACGTATTAAGTGCTGCCCGGCATTTTGACTTAAATGCAGAATCCTATAATTATGAATTGGAGGACCTTTATGAAGCAAAATTGCCTCTCATTGCCTTTTGGAGCTTCGAGCATTTTGTGGTGATTGAAGGATTTGACAAAAATTACGTCTACATTAACGATCCGGCTAGTGGTCCTAGACGCATTACCTATAGTGAATTAAATGACTGTTTCACTGGAATCGTCCTGACATTGGAACCTGGAGCGATTTTAAACCCTCTGGCATGGCTGATCAAATTTGGGTTGAAATTTGGCGAAAATTTAAATTATTTCGCATTCCTATTATTTTTAGTCTTATTCTAGGTCTTTTAGCAATTATTCCTCAATTGGCAATGCCGGTTTTAAGCCAAGTATTTGTCGACAAGATTTTAATTGAACGGATTTATGAGTGGAAATGGGGAATCTTAGCTGGAGCATTTCGCTGCTACATTCCTTGCAACGGGCATTAATTTTCTGCAAAATTGGGTCTTAACACGCTTGACAATTCAACTTTCTGTTGTTTTATCCAGTAAATTTTTTTGGCATATTTTACGTTTGCCTTTGCTTTTTTATCTCCAGCGCTATGGAGGAGAAATAGCCAGCAGAATTGATTTGAATGAAACTGTTGCTGAAACATTTGTTGAGAACGTTTTAACTACCATTATTAATGTAATTTTTGCCTTTTTGATTATGATAGTCATGCTGTATTATGATGTTTCTATCACATTAATTGGCTTGAGTGTGGTTTTGATCAATCTTTGGTTGATGAGTCGTCTTTATCGTTCACGATCCGATGCCTATGCAAATTATCGACAGATTCAAGGAAGATTAACTTCTTTTGCAATTGGAGGATTAGAAACCATTGAATCTTTAAAAGCTGTAGGCGGGGAGCATCGTTTCTTAATACGTTATGGTGCTTTGTACACCAATTCTTTAAATACCTTCCAAGGCATTTCCCGGACTGATTTAATATTAGGAACTTTTGCTCCATTCTTTTCATTACTCGGGACAATGGCTGTGTTGATTGTAGGATCCTGGCGTATTTTGCAAGGTCGTTTGACTGTAGGAGAATTTCTCGCCTTACAAATGCTTTTTAATAATTTTACTGCCCCTATGCTTAGTCTCGTGAATTTAAATCAAACTTTGCAGTTGCTGCGCATTAATCTGAACCGTCTGCTAGATGTATTGCGCAATAAAAAAGACCCAATATTTGATAAACACTCCTTAACTTTGCAGCAATTGTCCGGAATAGATCGATTGCAAGGCTACATTGAATTACGCAATATTACCTATGGTTTTAGCCCTTTAGATCCTCCCTTATTAGAAGATATTCAATTAAGCTTAACACCCGGTCAAAATATCGCTTTGGTGGGGCCCTCGGGTTGTGGCAAATCGACCTTAGTCAAAATTATCGGTGGTTTATTAAAGCCATGGTCGGGAGAAATTTTATTGGATGGTATTCCAAGCGAGCAATATCCGCGGGATGTGATCACACGTTCATTGGCTGTTGTGGAGCAAATGCCGGCTCTTTTTAGCGATACTTTACAGAACAATATTACTTTAATGGATCCTTCTCTGGATCAAAAATCATTGATTAGGGCAGCTCAAGATGCTTTTATTCATGATGAAATTATGTCTCGTCCCGGGGGTTATCAGTCTCTTGTTGAGCGGCAAGGACAAAACTTTAGCGGAGGACAGCGCCAACGTATAGAAATTGCGTGTGCTCTTTTTCGCAATCCTTCGATCATCGTTCTGGATGAGGCCACAAGTGCAATTGATTCATCGGTAGAAACAGGCATATTAGAAAATATTCGACGACGAGGATGTGCCTGTCTAATGGTAGCTCATCGATTAAGCACGATTCGTAATTGCGACAAGATTTTTGTGATGGAAAAGGGAAAAATTGTGCAGCAAGGTACGCATGACGAACTTATTAAGCAAAAGGGGCTTTACAAGACGTTGGTTTACGCGGAAGAAATCTATCAAACTGAGCCATTAGACAGTGTACTCGGGGGTGTTTGAATGAGCGTGAAGGGCTTGCATTGCTGCAACAGCCCAGGTCATTGCCCCATTCGCGTTAAGCTAAGGTTTTGTAAGCGTTCACGGTGTACGGTTGAATGAGCCTGAAAGGCTTTATTTGCACACAGCCCAGGGCAGCGCCCCATATGCGTTAAGCTAAGGTATTGTAAGCACTCACGGTATAGGGGGATGTCATTGTCGTTCGTTGAAGGACTGAAAGGCGCTTTTTATCAGCCTGAAAGGCTCTAATTGCACACAGCCCAGGGCATCGCCCTGGGTAAAGTTTAGAACAGTATTGCAGCCTGTAGGGCTGCCAGAGAGCGACATTATTTGATGTAAATTTATCTTGTGATTAATGTGCCTTTCTAGCAGCCCTACAGGCTGCAAAAATTCTTTTAATCCTACCCAGGGCTATGCCCTGGGCTGTTGCAATTTGAGCCCTACAGGCTCATTTCCCAGCCTTAACCTCTAGTGAAACCCAGTTACTAATCAATTTGTAATTTGACGGTTCAGGCTCATTTCCCAGCCTTAACCTCAAATGTAACCCAACCCCCAACCCCTTTGCAATTTGACGGTTTAGGCTCATTCAACCTGTCCATTGCTTCACACAAATTGTGTTTTTGTGCCTTTTTGTCTAATCCTTTACCACCACTGCAAGTTTCGAATGAGGTCTATTAACGATTTTCTCTGTGAAATAGTGCCCTGCTTTCACATCTTTTTCAGAGAAATGAAAAGATGATTTATCAAGAAATAGTCATTTTTTTTATTGAATAAAAAAAATTTCTGAATTATTATAACAACAAAATTTACTAACTAAAAAATTTTAAGGTATCAAAATGAATGTATTTAATTTGTGTCAAAATGCAATAAATAATGCTTCTTTATTTCAAGAACCACTTCTTCTTAAATTGAGTTCAAAGCAAAAGCTAATAACTCTGATTGCTGTTTTAATCCTCAGTTATTGGGTAGTTTGTTTAGCGATTCTTCGATGTTATCAAAGCCGAAACGTAATACATGTTGAAGATCCGCAAAAGGTAGAAAAAAGATTGAGGAGCTTGTGATAAAGAATGAACAACCTCAACATGATAATGTGGAAAAGAATGCCGCTCCTATTGATAATCTTGGTGAAATAAAAGTAGAGGAAAAAATTGATGATGATTTCAGAACGATGCCCATATTCTTAAAAACTTTGACTGGAGGGACACTAGTTTATAATGTATCATCGACGGATACGATAGATGAGTTAAAGAAAAGGATTCAAGAACGTGAAAGTCTTTCAGTTGGGGTTCATTTAATATTTGAGGGTCGAAGACTTGATGATAATAGAACTTTTGAGGATTATCATATCCAGAAAGAGACTACAATAAGTCTGATTCTTCGTCTTAGCGGAGATTAATCCCTACCTAGATGACCCCATGCGCGCTAACTTATTTCATGACAGACCGGTTGAATGAGCCTGAAAGGCTCTAATTGCAACAGCCCAGGGCAGCTACCTGGGTAAGGTTTAAAATAGTATAGCAGCCTGTAGGGCTGCAAGAGAGGGATTTGTCTGATGTAAATTTTGGTGTTTAATGAATCATTCTAGCAGCCCTACAGGCTGCAAAAATTCACTTAATCATGCCCAGGGCTATGCCCTGGGCTGTTGCAATTTGAGCCCTACAGGCTCATTTCCCAGCCTTAACCTCTAGGAAACCCAGTTACTAATCGATTTGCAATTTGACGGTTTAGGCTCATTTCCCAGCCTTAACCTCTAATGTAACCCTATCCCCAACCCCTTTGCAATTTGACGGTTTAGGTTCATTCAACCTGTCCATTGCTTCACACAAGTTGTGTTTTTGTGCCTTTTTGTCTAATTCTTTACCACCACTGCAAGTTTCGAATGAGGTCTATTAACGATTTTCTCTGTGAAATAGTGCCCTGCTTTCACATGTTTTTCAGAGAAATGAAAAGATAATTTGGCAAGAAATAGTCATTTTTTTTATTGAATAAAAAAAATTTATGAATTATTATAACAACAAAATTTATTATAACAACAAAATTTACTAACTAAAAAATTTTAAGGTATCAAAATGAATATATTTAATTTGTGTCAAAATGCTATAAATAGTGCTTCTTTATTTCAAGAACCTCTTTTTCTCAAATTGAGTCCTAAGCAAAAGCGAATAACTCTGATCGCTGTCTCAATCCTCAGTTATTGGGTAGTTTGTTTAGCGATTCTTCGATGTTATCAAAGCCGAAACGTAAAACATGTTGAAGATCCGCAAAAAGTAGAAAAAAAGATTGAGGAGCTTGTGATAAAGAATGAACAACCTCAAGATTATAATGTGGAAAAGGATGCCGCTCCTATTGACAATCTTGGTGAAATAAAAGTAGAGGAAAAAATTGATGATGAATGCAGAACGATGCCCATATTCTTAGAAACTGCGAGTGGGATGATATCTTCGTTTGAAGTATCACCGCTTGATAAGATATCCAGATTCAAGCAAATGATTGAGGATAGTGAAGGCATTCCTACGTATGATATTACTTTAGTATCCGCTGGGAGTGAACTTTCGAATGATAAAACTTTTGCAGATTATAATATCAAGAATGGGAATACAATACAGATGATTGTTCGTTTCCGCCCTGAGAATGAATTCAGAACGATGAAAATTTTCGTAGAATCTTGGATGGGAAGGAAACGTACTTTTAAAGTAAGTTCGTCGGATAAGATATTGGAGTTAAAGAAAATGATTCAAAATCGTGACGGCCACATTCCACCAGATCAGTGTAAGTTAGTGTTTGCTGGACGCTTACTCGAGAATGATAGGACTCTCGATGATTATCTTATCCAGAAAGAGAGTACTATACATATAATTCTTCGTCTTCGCGGAGATTAATCCCTACCTAGATGACCCCATAAGCACTCACTTATTTCATGACAGACCGGTTGAATGAGCCTGAAAGGCTCAAATTGCAACAGCCCAGGGCAGTGCCCTGGGTAAGGTTTAAAATAATATAGCAGCCTGTAGGGTTGCCAGAGAGCGATTTTTTTGATATAAAATTTTTGTGATTAATGAATCATTCTGGCATCCCTACAGGCTGCAAAAATTCACTTAATCCTACCCAGGGCTATGCCCTGGGCTGTTGCAATTTGAGCCCTACAGGCTCATTTCCCAGCCATAAGCTCTAATGTAATTCAGTTACTAATCAGTTTGCAACTTGACAGTTTAGGCTCATTTCCCAATCTTAACCTCTAATGTAACCCTGCCCCCAACCCCTTTGCAATTTGACGGTTTAGGCTCATTCAACCTGTCCATTGTTTCACACAAGTTGTGTTTTTGTGCCTTTTTGTCTAATTCTTTACCACCACTGCAAGTTTCGAATGAGGTCTATTAACGATTTTCTCTGTGAAATAGTGCCCTGCTTTCACATCTTTTTCAGAGAAATGAAAAGATAATTTGGCAAGAAATAGTCATTTTTTTATAACAGTGCAAAAAACATGGGTTAACGAAAGGAGCAATGCACGATGCGAATAGGAATAGTCGGCATTAATCACAAATTGGCTGATTTAAAATTACGCGAACAGCTTGCAAAGGCTTGTCAAAAGCGATTTGGCGCCTTTCATTCCGTTCATGGAAATCATTATTTCGTCTTGCTCTCAACTTGTAATCGAACTGAGATTTATTTTAGTTCAGAGGACTTAGCTGAGACTCATACTTATCTTTTGAGTCTTTTGCGCAGAGAAGTCGATGAGGAATTTGATCATAAATTATACTCCTATTTCGGGGTGGATTGTTTTTGTCATTTGTCCCGGGTGACTTCAGGTTTAGATAGCGCAATCATTGCTGAAACCGAAATACAGGGACAAGTGAAAATCGCTTATGAAAATGCGATCGAATATCACTCATTTCCAAAAGAAATACACTTTCTCTTTCAGAAATCACTTGGAATTGCCAAAAAAGTACGAACCGATCTTCAGCTTGGGCGTGGAATGCCTAACTTAGAGCACGCAATTTTGCAAATAGGAAAACAGACTTTTTCAGTTCTGGAAAAAGTACGCCTTTTATTTGTGGGAGCGTCGGAAATTAATCTGAAAATTTTAGAGTATTTAAAGATCAAACATTTTCACCAGATGGCTCTTTGCAATCGTTCCGATGAACAAGCCCGTGCATTAGCAGCAACCTATGGCATTGAGCATTTACTCTGGAAACAATTAAGTAATTGGCATGAATACGATTGGGTGATTTTTGGCACCAAATCTCCTGAATATTTAATAACCTCTCAACAGGTCTGTCAACAATCCATAAGCCATAAGCTTATTCTGGATTTATCCGTCCCGCGTAATGTTGAACCAAAACTTGGGCAGGATCCACGCATCACCCTGCTGAATATCGACCAAATCAATCAGCTTTTGAATATACGCCATCATACTATGGCGCATATCTTAGCCGAAGCTGAAAAGCGTATTGTGCAAGCAACTTACCAGCATGTTGTCCGCTACACAGAAAAAGCCCAATCTAAAATTGCTCTCCTTGCAGTCAATGCGAGTTGATTGGACGATTGGACAGATTGGACATGGACTAATTGGACTAGTTGGACTAATTGGACTAATTGGACGATTGGACTAATTGGACGATTGGACTAATTGGTTCGGATCTGGTCCAATCTGTCCAATTCGTCCAACTAGTCCATGTCCAATCTGTCCAATTTGGTTAAAAGTCAGCCCTACCCGGAAAACGGGGAAATGGGATGACGTCGCGAATATTCTCCATCCCCGTGGTGAATTGCACGAGCCTCTCAAACCCCACTCCAAAACCTGCATGCGGCACTGATCCATATTTGCGCAATTCAAGATACCACCAGTATTCCTCTACGGGAAGACCTACTTCTTTCAATTTAGCTTCCAATACGCTAAGTCGCTCTTCACGCTGGCTGCCCCCAATGATTTCCCCTATTTTAGGGACAAGCACATCCATGGCGGCTACAGTTTTATTATCTTCATTTCCGCGCATGTAAAAAGCTTTTATTTGTTTGGGGTAGTCTGTAATAATCACCGGCTTAGCAAAATATTCTTCGGCCAAAAAGCGTTCATGCTCGGATTGCAGATCAAGCCCCCATTTAACGGGAAATTCGAAGGTTTTGTTGGATTTTTCAAGGATTCTGATTGCAAAAGTATAGGTCGTCCTTTCAAAAGGTGTGTTGATCACGTGTTGAAGCCGCTCGATTAGTCCAGGTGAAATGTGCTTATGGAAAAACTCCAAATCTTCTGAGCAATTTTCTAGGGTATATTTTAAAACAAACTTAAGATAAGCCTCAGCCAAATCCATATCATCATTGATGTCAGCAAAAGCTATCTCAGGCTCAATCATCCAGAATTCTGCTAAATGGCGCGAAGTATTGGAATTTTCCGCACGAAACGTAGGACCAAAGGTATAGATATCGGAAAGGGCGCTTGCATAAATTTCCGCATTTAATTGCCCTGATACAGTTAGATAAGCAGGTTTTGAAAAGAAATCTTGCGTGTAATCTATCTCCCCTTTGAGATTTTTGGGGGGATTGGCAGGATTGAGGGTAGTCACGCGGAACATCTTGCCCGCTCCTTCACAATCCGAACCTGTGATAATTGGAGTCTGAACATAGAGGAACCCTCGATTTTGAAAGAAAAGATGTGTAGCGAATGACATTGCATTGCGTATGCGGGTGATTGCACCCAAAGTATTGGTTCGGGGGCGTAAATGCGCAATGGTTCTTAAATATTCGAAGGTATGCCTTTTTTTTTGCAAAGGATAGGTTTCAGCATCACACTTGCCAACCACAGAAAGAGAAGATGCCTGCATCTCTAAATTTTGTCCCGCGGCCGGGCTTTCTACGATTATACCCGTAGCAGAAATTGCAGCTCCTGTCGTCACTTGATTGATGAGATTGTTATAGCCGGGAACATCGGGGGTTACAATCACTTGAAAATTGGATAAAGTCGATCCATCATTGACTTCAATAAAAGTGAATGTTTTTTGATTGCGTACTGTTCGAATCCATCCTTTCACTGTTGCTTCATGTCCTATTAAGGTTGGAGCTCCGGAGATAGGATGTTTTATATCTTTAATTTTGATGCGCATGGACATCTCCTGTTAGAGGGTGCAAGCTGTTAGAGCAAATTGTTTTAATTGTTGAATTTCTTCTTTCCACTTCTCTTTTCCCCCTGGAGTTTCAAGGTACTTGGGGAGAGTTCTCGTCCTTGCATCTGTCATCAGAAAGCGAAAACATTCCCATCCTATGCACCCCTTACCTAAATCTTGATGACGGTCTACTCGTGTTCCCAAATCTTTTAATGAATCGTTTAAATGAAAAGCATAGAGAAAATCCAACCCTATAGCGCTATCAAACTCTGAAAGGGTTTTTTCCCAGGCCTCCCGTGTCCTCACATCATAGCCGGCAACAAAAATATGGCAAGTATCGATGCATACTCCAATAGGCATTTTATTTTTGACACCATCAATGATGTAACCAAGATGTTCAAAACGGTGTCCTACAGCAGAACCTTGTCCGGCTGTGGTTTCCAAAAGTAAACGGGTTTTTCCTTTTTCAAGCACTGGCTGCACAAACAATATGCTTTCTATAATGCGATCCAAACACTCTTGAATATCTCCATCCAATGCAGCCCCAGGATGAAAATTAAGATAATCAATTCCCAATGACACGCAACGGGCAGCTTCTTCATGAAAAGCTTGCCGGCTTTTTTCTAGCATATCTGGTCGAGGGCTTCCTAAATTGATCAAATAACTATCATGGCTCATGATTTGACTCAGGCCAGTCTCTTCAAGAGTGTTCTGCCAGCTTTCAATGATTTCGGGTGTGATAATCCTGCCTTTCCACTGCTTTTGATTACTGGTAAACATTTGGATGGTGGTGGCTCCAATTTCTTTTCCTTCCAGCAGGGCCAAATGAATCCCTCCCGCAGTAGATGTATGGGCGCCAATGAGTGGCTCTTTCGTTTGTGGCATAAGAATCCTTATTTAAAAAATTAACCAAAATTGTAACAAGTGATAGGGTTATTGACAAGACTCAGGCTTCGAGGTTGTCAGCAAATTAAGTAAACCATATAACTTTTTTATAAAACCCTCATGAAAGATACCACTCAAACAATTCGTCGTTCAGCCCGACAATTTTTCTCGGGAACCTTGCTTAGCCGTGTAGCAGGAATGCTGCGTGATTTGTCAATGGCCTATGCCTTTGGAACGCAACCTGCTATCGCAGCTTTTATGGTAGCTTTTCGTTTTGCTCATTTACTTAGGCGCCTGTTTGGAGAAGGAGCTTTACAATCTGCTTTCATTCCCGAATTCGAAGCTCTTCGACTGCAAGATGAAGTGCGGGCCTTTGCGTTCTTTCGCAACCTTGCTATCTCATTGACTCTTTTTCTAATTCTATTAATCGGCCTTGGGAGTGGCATTTTAACTGGTTTCTTGCAATGGGGCAGTTTAACTCAGGGCAACCAAGAAATCATTTATTTGACTCTTTTAATGCTGCCCAGTCTCTTATTCATTTGTCTATTTGGTTTAAATGCTTCTTTGCTGCAATGCGAAAAGACTTATTTTACTCCAAGTTCCGCACCGGTGGTTTTTAATGTAATTTGGATTGTGAGCGTCCTCTATCTTCGCGAGATGGGGGCAGAAAAAGCCATGCCTTGGCTTGCCCTTGGAGTCGTCCTGGCTTGTTTCTGCCAATGGCTTCTAACAGTTCCTAAAACTTATTCTGCCCTTAAACGCATGTTATCTTCTCCTTGGCAATTCAGGGAAATAGCCTCTTCTGATCTTCGTCATTTAGGAAAGCCATTACTGCTGGGAATATTGGGCGTGGCAGCTTCTCAAATTAACAATGCAATTGATAGTTTGTTTGCATACTTTGCCGAACCCGAAGGCCCTGCCTTTCTTTGGTACGCCATCCGGCTGCAACAGCTTCCCCTGGCTTTATTTGGAATAGCTATCGCCGGAGCAGTACTGCCTCCTCTTTCTAGAGCTATTAAAGCGCAGCGTTGGGATGAATATCATCATTTCTTACACTATGCTTTATACCGAACTTGGACTTTTATGCTGCCTTTGACGGCAGCTTTGTTTGTAATGGGAGACTCTTGTGTGAATCTTCTCTATGGAAGAGGAGATTTTGGTCCTCAATCTATTATAGGAACCTCCTCTTGTCTATGGGCCTATAGTGTTGGTCTTATTCCTACAGCCCTCGTTCTAATATTAGCTCCTGCTTGCTATGCTCAAAGCAATTACTACTTACCTGCAACGGCCTCATTCCTCACACTTCTTTTAAACCTTTTGCTCAATACAACTTTCATTGTAGGGCTTAAATGGGGCGCTGTTAGTGTAGCTCTGGCGACTAGCTTAAGCGCTTGGATGAACCTCTGCATACTTAGTATGTATTTATCTCTCAGAGGACATACATCACTAATTTCAGGAGATCTGATACGGAAAGGAATTAGAGTTTTTTCAGCTACCCTAGCAGCTTGTTTAGGGGCATACGGGATGCGGATCTTCGTTCTACAAATTCCTTTTTTTTCCGAGATCTTATTTTCCTTATCGATAGTCGATCAAATAAAAATCCTCCTTTATCAAATTCTTACATTTGGTATATTATTTTTTGTAGGAACTTTCATCCGCTTGAGAGCAAAACCACAGGGATTAATTAAACCTGTAGGTTTATTATCTTAAAACCTTTTAAAAAATTCGTATGAAGATGTAGACATAAACAAACTGTTTTTTGCCCGTATGCGGGCCTTTCCGGTTTTTTTTTGGGCATTCTCACCAGCCAATTCTTCAGGTTGTATGTGTGTTTAATTAAGGATACAATTATGTTAAAAATCATTGACTGTAATCATGATAACCCTTAAAATGTTTTTTTCTATATAAGGAGTTTATATTCTATGTTCTTTGCCAATTTGGGTATTAACTTTTTTATGCAAGGCTTAGGTCAGCAACAAGCGCGTGATATTCCACCAGGAGATGAATGGGCATGTTGCGAGAAAATTGTGAATGAATTGTGGCGGAATTCACTGCGCTTTGAAGACCATCAAAAAGGTCTTATGAAAGATCTTGAGAAAACATATGCCATTATTTTTCGTCAGACGGAATCTTGGGCTGATGTCCAGGGCATGTTCCAATCGCTCCTATTAAGTGATGATATTTCTGTTGACGTTAAAGAATGGGCTGCGGCTTATGATCATAAGATTAATCTATTAAGATTGAAAAATAAAGAATTGCATGATTGCTTAAAAGAATTGGATGCGGCTTCAAACACGCTTTACGAGGAAGAAAATAGAAAAATTAAAAATGCCCCGGTGGACGGGAAAAATGATATCGAAAAATTAAAATTAACTAAAAAAGAATTTGAAGATGAAGATGCCCCGGGGGGCGGGAAAAATGATATCGAAAAATTAAAATTAACTAAAAAAGAATTTGAAGATGAAGATGCCCCGGGGGGCGGGAAAAATGATATCGAAAAATTAAAATTAACTAAAAAAGAATTTGAAGATGAAGATGCCCCGGGGGGCGGGAAAAATGATATCGAAAAATTAAAATTAACTAAAAAAGAATTTGAAGATAAAATAAATAAATTGAAATTAGCAATTAAATGTATGTTAACTAGCATTTATTCTAACCTCGAGGCTAACAAAAAGAAAATAGGGAATAACTCAACATCTTACTCGCACATTGTCAATTTTGTTTTAGATAATTTTCGTAAATTAATGGTATTTACTGATTGGAATGACGTTCCAATGGACCAAAAGGGATTATTTGTACAAATACGAATCCCTAGCACCCTCGACAAAGACATAATTGTTACATGCCTTAACAATGCGACAAAGGCCATATACCTCGTTAAAGAAATTGACATGCAAGCAAAACCACTTCCCTATGAAGGGGTAGATGACCACAAAAAAATTCAACCAAAGGAAATAGAATTAAGGGACCAATTTTTTGCCCCTCTACCCCATCCATTAACAGAAGACAGGAACAGTTTGCTGAAGAACTCTTAGATGTTGATGTTGAACCTGGACGTAGAAAAGTAGTGCCAAGAAGACAAATTACTTCGCTTGCTAAAAAACTTGATCGCATTGTCCAAGCAGCTTTATATAATATAAATAATTGTCTTACTTCGGGTATTCCCCCGGATGAGAACGGGGATTTATTCCCTCCTTCAAAAGGTTTCAAACAAACACTTATATCTATGCTCGCTTAAAAATTCGCCAGGACCTACTTTAATTTCGTTTACCTAATCAATTCTTCAGTTTGTTTGTGTATAATTCAATTTAATTAAGCATACATTTATGTTAAAGTGGTTGACTGTAATCATGATAATCCTTAAAATGGTTTCTTCTATGTAAGGAGTTTATATTCTATGTTATTTGCTGATTTTGGTTTTCAGGTTCTGCAAAACTTAAGGCAGACGCACCACAATATCCAACTAGAAGAAGATGAAAAGGTATGTTCCGAGAAAATTGTAAATGATTTGTGGCGGAATTCACTTCGCTTTGAACTTTCTCAAGAAGGACATGTAAAGAAACTCGGTAAAACATATGCTATTATTTTCCGTCAAACGGAATCTTGGAAGGTTGTCCAGAACATGTTCCAATTTGCCCTATCCAAAGCCAATACTTCTGATCAATGTGCAAGATTGTGTATCTCTTATCTTCATAAGATTAATCAATTAAGAATGAATGATATTAAGTTACATGATAGCTTAACATCATTGGAAAGAATTTCAAACATTCTTTACGAGGAAGAAAATAAAAAAATTAAGGATACCCCTGGGGGAGAGATTGTAAAGTTAAAGGTAGCTAAAGTGGTGTTGGAAAATGAAATAAATAATTTTAAGCTTACAATTAAGTACATATTAAGTAGCATTTTTTCTGACTTAAAGAATAGCAAGAGGCAACTGAGGATATGCACCGTCCAGAAAAAGATGCACTTTTCTTGCACACTATCAATTTTGCTTTAGATAATATGCTTAAATTATCAGTGTTTGTTGATTGGAATAGTATCTCGATGGATCAAAAGGGATTATTTGTACAAATACGAGTTCCTAGCACCCTCGACAAAGACAAAATTGTTACATGCCTTAACAATGCAACAAAGGCCATATTTCTGGTTGAAGAAATTGACATGCAAGAAATACCACTTCACTATGAGGGTGTGGGTAACAGCAAGAAGATTCAACCTAAGGAAATAGGATTAAAGACTCAATATTTTGCTCCTTCTACTCCTTTCAGTAACAGAAGACTGGAACAGTGTGTCGAAGAATTCTTAGATGTTGATTTTGAACCTAGACATAAAAAATTCAGAAAAGATAACAATGAAGCAAACATTACTTCGGTTGCCAATAGGCTTGAAGCCATCGTCGAAGAAGCTTTAAGTGTAGTAAATCAAAGTCTATCTTCAGGTATTTCTCCGGAAGAGAATAAACAAGAGAATCCGGGTTCTTCGAAAGGTTTTAAATTGTTTCCCTATTTCTAATCTGAGTTTTGGGTTTATCTGCTTGAAATTCAAGAATCTTGTGATGATCTGATCTTCAACGTATATGCTAAATTACCCGAAATACATCTCGCAATAGCGTTAGAACGACTTCCAAGATGATCAATAGGATGATTGTCCATTCTAGACGGCTAGAATGTTGATGATTGAGTTCGTTGACAAGCATTTCAAATAGCTCGTGGATGACATCTAAGCGCTGATTGAGGACTTCAACTCGCGCTTCAAGATCTAAATAATTTGCGGCCAAGGCATATAACGGCTCTAATTCAGAATGTTCCCAGAAAAATTCAGGTGTATCCAACACGTCGGCATGCAAATTAATGGAGTTGCGTTCAATGAAGAGTTGGCCCATTTTTTGCCTAATCTCTTTGCGAGACAAAGAGATTCTCCCTGTTTGGCCAAATCTTCGGGAATATGCTTGGTTTTGTTAAATGTCTTGCGAATGGCAAGCTCAAATGTGCCTAATTTGACAGACTGCGCTAAACCATGTGAAATTGCCAAACGGCTTAAAACATCTCTATCGGGAAGAATAATTTCATCCTCAACAATTTTAGGAACTCCTCCAAAAATGAATGTAAATTCGTCAGTATCAATCTCTTCATTAGGTTTTTCCTCAAATTGTTTGATCCCCTCAAGATGGGATTGGCATTCCTCTAAACTTAACCCCCAAAATACTGTTGCTCCATAAGGAAAATAGAAAATATCCCTGATCTCATCGTTAGATATGCGGTAGTGAATGACATCGCGATAAAGTGCAACATGGGTATTTGCCTTTTTGAAATACTCGAAAAGTGCCTTAATAGGATAGGCTGAAGCAGTGCAAAACGCTCGGCAATCCATAAATGCCTTGAAGGTAAAGTCTGAAAGAAGGGAAATGCGAAAGAGGGGACTTGAACCCCTACGAGGAAACCCTCACTACCACCTCAAGGTAGCGCGTATACCAATTCCGCCACTTTCGCTCAATTTGAAAAGACAGAATAACATTTTTCGATTATAACAGGCAATCTGTTTTTATATCCAACAGGAGCTCCTGTCTAAACATCAGTTTTAATTATTTTAACAATGATTAGGATTTTGGCCTCTCACGAAAATTTTTCTTCAAAATATGTATTTATCACTGCGAATTTTTATTAGCGGGAATTTTTGATCAGTAAAGTTTCACCCGTTGAAGCTGGTATCTTACCAATGATTAGCGCGAAGTTTAAATTTTTGTTCGCATATTTAATGCAGATGCGGTAATAACCTAAGTTTTGGATTTAAATGTTCTTATGGAATGAAAATACTGCCCTACTTTAAGTTGAAGCAGGGTATGTGTTCCGCTACATAAGACAGTCAGTCCTCAACCTCATAAAAAAATATTTTGAGATGGTAAATTATGTTAAACTTCCGCAAGCTAAAACACGATTTTTCACCCTCCATTTTAAAGGAGGGTAAGTCTCTGCATGACAAAAAAATGGTCGTTTCTACAAAAATCATCAGTTTAAAGCCCGATACCGTTCGATTTAGCTGCCGAGTAATGGGAAGTTATGACCATTGCTATGAATCGGAATTGGAGATTGACCGGCATGAATCCATCATGATCGATTCTGATTGCGACTGCACTTATAAATATGATTGTCAACATTTGGCTGCTATTTTGTACCACTTAGAATCTTCTTATAACCAGCTGCTGGTGGCTTACTCCAAAGAGACCGATTTTGAAAAAGCACCCCATGCAGATGATCAGGAAAAAGCTCATTTACTTGAAACCATCAAAGAAGCTGAATCTAAAGAAAATGTCCGCCAAGGAAAGAAATTTCAAAAAGAACTGTTGGAAGAATATATTTATGCTTCTCAATTACTTGGACAATCCTCTTTCTTTCATCCTGAGGAAGAAGTGGTTCAAGATAAAGCTGAGCTGGCAGTGGTTTTTACAGCAGGACAGACTAAGTTAGTAGAAAATTCTCAAATCGAATTTCAACTCTCTTTACGCTTGCCCTTTCGCTCCAAATCATTGAGTATTTCCCAGATAAAGCCCTTTCTAGATGCGATCCGTTATAATGAAGCCGTTTACATTGGCAATAAGCGGTACTTCTTTTCGATGAATTCATTCGATCAAGCCAGTGCGGAAGTCCTGAAACTTATCATCGATTATGCTCGCCACCCTGAAGTGAAAAACGATAAACAGCAGCGGTTTGCTTATATTGATACTGAAGCTTTTGGAACTTTGCTTTCTGTCTCCTATGCCCTTGCGGAACAACGATTTTCCACTTCTACTCCATTTAATGAACAGGAAAACGAATTGCTTTCCATGCCTTGCATTTATTGCAACACTATTGAGGAACCTTTGCGTCTTTCACTGACTCCAGGAGTTTTGCGCTTCGAATTGGATTATTTAGAAGTTCCGGCACCTAAAATTTTACTGAAGCCGACAATTTTGCTTCACAATAAAACCATTATTTCCTGCGAAGAAGCGTTGTTGTTTGAATGCGCTAAACCTGGCATGATTCACCAGAATACCTACTATTGCTTCCAGCAAAATATCAAGCGGAAACATTTGCGCAATTTATCTTCCATTCGCAATATGACTATCCCAGAACCCCTTTTTGGGACTTTTGTGGAAAATTCATTATCTGAATTGATGCGGTTCTCAGAAATTTCCAACAAAGAAATAATTGAAAGATTTGTGACGTTGCCTTTTGTCGAAAAGGTAAGCGCAGAATGCGATATCCATTATCTCAATGGAGAGCTGGAAGCTTCCCTTCATTTTGTATATGGCAATGTAAAAGTACCGGCAGCCACTACTCAATTATCCGTAGACCATATCTCGACTTTTGTGACTCCTGAAGGGATTCTGGCACGCAATTTGACCGAAGAACAAAAAATCATCGATCAACTTTTTCAAGATTTTGTATACGACCCAGGAGAGGGAATTTATAGCGCTAAAAATGATAAAAAAATCGTTGAATTCATGACGGAGATTATTCCTGGAAACCAACATCGAGTCAAGTTCAACTGCCCTGAAAATCTCCTCGATCAATTTATATATGACGATTCGACTTTCCAGCTTAACTTGAGGGAGTCGAATCGCGTTGACATGTATGAAGTCGAAATTGAAGTAAAGGGTTATCTACATGGAGTCACAGTTGATTTATTATGGGACTGCTTATCATCTAAGCGTGCTTTCATTGAATTAGCCTCTTCTAAGAAATCAGGAAAACGCAAAAAAACAGATGAAAATAAAGTCCAATATAAAATTTTGGTGCTGGATTTAGAAAAGCTCGCTCCCGTGGTGCAAGTTTTTGATGAGTTGGGAATCAATCGTCTAGATAATCATGCAGAGCTGCGCCCTCTTTGGAGTTTAGCTAGTTTAGATATTGAGCAATTTGCAGGACTTCCCATTCAATTTTCTATTACCCCCAAACTGCAAGAAATTCAACAGCAGATGCTAGGGCACATTCCCTTTAAAAATCGCGAAATCCCCTCTTCAATTAAAGCCTGCTTTCGCAATTACCAAATCGATGGGGTAGGTTGGTTGGACCGCTTGCGTAGCATGCATCTCAATGGGATTTTAGCCGATGATATGGGGCTGGGGAAAACTCTGCAGGCCATTACCATCTTGACACAATATAAAATGGAGAATCCTAATCAGATCTCCATTGTGGTGTGCCCGACTTCATTGGTCTATAATTGGAAAGAAGAATTTGCCAAATTCAATCCCGAATTTTCCATATTGGCGGTCGACGGCAATCCCACTCAGCGCAAAAAGCTGCTAAGCGATCTGGAATCTTATGATATCATCATTACCTCTTACACATTACTGCAAAAAGACATCGAGTTTTATAAAACAATTCCTTTCGGATATGCAATTTTGGATGAAGCCCAGCACATCAAAAACAGAGGAACCCGGAATGCGCAGTCTGTCAAATTGATTCAAGCCGCCCATCGGCTGATTCTGACAGGAACACCGATAGAGAATTCACTAGATGAGCTGTGGAGCTTGTTTGATTTTCTCATGCCGGGCCTTTTAAGCTCTTATGATCGCTTTGTCGAAAAGTACATCCGCCATCCCCCCTCTCTCCAACAAACAGGGAAAAACTTGGATAATTTGCGACGCAAAGTTGCCCCATTCATCCTGCGCCGCATGAAAAAAGATGTTTTATCCGATTTGCCTCCTGTGTCTGAAATTGTCTATCACTGCCATCTTTCCGAAGTGCAGCAAGAGTTATATCGCTCTTACGCGGCTTCTGCCAGGGAAGAATTATTACAACTCGTTAAAAAAGAAGGTTTTGAGCGAGTCCAAATTCATGTTCTGGCCACATTAACGCGGTTGAAACAAATTTGCTGCCACCCTGCAATTTTTGCCAAGGATACAGCAGAAAGCGGCGACTCGGCTAAATATGACATGTTGCTTGAGCTATTGCAAACCTTAATGGAAGGGCGCCATAAAACGGTCATTTTCAGCCAATACACCCGCATGCTCACGATTATTCGGGAAGATTTGCAAAAGCAGGGGATTCGCTTTGAATATTTGGATGGATCAAGTAAAAATCGTTTAAGTATTGTCAAAAAATTCAACGAAGATCCAAATATTCCCATTTTTCTAGTGTCATTAAAAGCAGGGGGATCGGGCCTTAACTTAGTGGGTGCCGATACTGTGATTCACTACGATATGTGGTGGAATCCTGCCGTGGAAAATCAAGCGACTGACCGGGTTCACCGAATAGGACAAAAACAGTCAGTGTCGTCCTATAAATTAATCACTCTTAACACAATTGAAGAAAAGATACTGGAGTTGCACAATAGGAAGAAGGGTTTGGTCAAAGAGGTCGTCAGCCGTGATGAAGACATGATGGCAAAGTTAACATGGGAAGAGGTGCTAGAATTACTTCAGACTTAAGGAAGTGTGCAATAATAAGTTGGACTATTTGGACTATTTGGACGGAATTGGACAGATTGGACTGTTCCAACTTGTCCAAATAGTCCAATTAGTCCAACTCGTCCAGTCCAATTTGTTCATTCCTCAGATAGTTCCTTTCAAAATAAGTTCAATTTAATTAGGTATACAGGTAAAATCCTGGCCAAAGAAAGGAAAACGGGATGAGCAAAAAACAGCAAGCAAGCTTTAAAACCAGAATGGGCGAGCTCTATAATTCCGCTTTTGGCCAGCTTTATCGGTTCAGAGGAGTTTTTGCCAATGATATCGGAATTGATCTTGGTACGGCTAATACTCTTGTGTTTGTTAGAGGCAAGGGAATTGTTCTGTCCGAACCCTCTGTTGTTGCCGTCGACTCAATGACTAATGAGGTAATAGCTGTAGGGCATAAAGCCAAGGCGATGCTTGGTAAGACCCCGCGAAAAATTCACGCTGTTCGGCCAATGAAAGACGGAGTTATTGCCGATTTTGAAATTGCTGAAGGCATGATTAAGGCTTTGCTTAAACGCGTTACACCCTCAAGAAGTATCTTCCGTCCTAAAATCCTAATTGCAGTCCCTTCCGGAATTACAGGTGTCGAAAAGAGGGCCGTAGAGGATTCTGCTTTACATGCTGGGGCGCAAGAAGTCTTTTTAATCGAAGAGCCCATGGCAGCAGCCATAGGAGTTGACTTGCCTGTTCACGAAGCTTGCGCCAGCATGATTATCGACATTGGAGGAGGAACCACAGAAATTGCCATTCTTTCTCTTGGCGGTATTGTAGAGTCTCGCTCTTTGCGCATTGCAGGTGATGAATTTGATGAGTGCATCATTAATTACATGCGCCGCACCTATAATTTGATGATCGGTCCCCGGACAGCTGAAGAGATCAAAATCACCATTGGCTCCGCCTATCCCCTTGGTGGGAATGAACTTGAAATGGAAGTTCGTGGGCGCGATCAGGTTGCAGGATTACCTGTGACGAAGCGCATTAATTCGGTAGAAATTCGCGAATGTTTGGCTGAGCCCATTCAGCAAATTATAGAAAGTGTGAAACTGACCTTAGAGAAATGCCCTCCTGAATTAGCTGCTGACTTGGTCGAACGAGGGATGGTTTTAGCCGGCGGAGGCGCCCTCATTAAAGGATTGGATAAAGCTTTGATCAAAGAAACAGGATTGCCCGTCATTATTGCGCCTAATCCTCTGCTGGCTGTTTGCTTGGGAACTGGAAAAGCCTTGGAATATTTAGATAAATTCAAAAAACGCAAAGCCTTCTAATGCTGGGCTTGTGATAGACAAATAGAACATAAGTTTAATATAGCAAATTAATTTTAACAGGATAGGCAAGATGGATAGGATAAATACAACTTAGAAAATTGTGTAATCTTATCCTGCATATCCTGCCTATCTTGTTGATAATTGTTTTGGAAGTGCGAATTTTTGATAAGCTTGATTATACAAAACTCGCCTAATTGTAGCGGAGACTACTATGCAGCATCAGCTTCTCGATCAATGGATTCATGAATTTGCTGCTCTTTGCCAACCCCTTAATGTGCACTATTGCGATGGTTCACAGGAAGAGTATGATTTCCTATTTCAACAGATGGTTGAGCAAAAGACCGCTATTCCTTTAAACCCGCAAAAACGCCCTCATAGCTTTCTATGCCGCTCAGACCCTCATGATGTAGCTCGGGTGGAAGACCGGACCTTTATTTGTTCAAAAACTAAAGATGCGGCAGGCCCAACCAATAACTGGCGAGATCCCGATGAGATGAAGAACATCTTAAAGGACCTTTTCAAGGGATGCATGCGGGGGCGTACATTATATGTGATTCCCTTCAGCATGGGGCCTTTAGGATCCCCCTTTTCTAGCTTAGGAGTGCAGCTAACCGACTCCCCTTATGTTGTTTGTAACACGCGCATTATGGCGCGCATGGGAAAAAAGCCTTGGGATTTGATTAAGTATAGCGGAAAAGACTTCATCCCTTGCCTCCATTCAGTAGGCATGCCCTTGAAAGAGAGGCAAGCAGATGTTTCCTGGCCTTGTAATAATACCCATAAATACATCGTCCATTTTCCCGAGACCCGGGAAATTTGGTCCTATGGAAGTGGCTATGGAGGCAACGCCTTGCTTGGCAAGAAATGTTTAGCCCTTCGGATTGCTTCTGTCATGGGGCGTGATGAGGGCTGGCTGGCTGAACACATGCTTATTTTGAGCTTAACCAATCCGGAAGGAGAGAAAAAATATTTTGCAGCAGCCTTTCCGAGTGCTTGCGGGAAGACTAACTTAGCCATGCTGACATCCACTCTTCCGGGCTGGAAAGTAGAAACAGTGGGTGACGATATTGCCTGGATGAGATTCGGTAAAGGAGGAAGGCTATATGCTATTAATCCCGAAGCTGGTTTTTTTGGCGTAGCTCCTGGGACCTCCATGGAGTCTAATCCCCAGGCCATGCGCACTCTTACGCATAACGGGATTTTTACCAATGTGGCATTGACGGACGATGGAGATGTCTGGTGGGAAGGAATGACTAAATCACCTCCGGCAACATCTTATCGATTGGCTAGGAAATTCTTGGACTCCGCAATCTTTAGAAAAGGCTGCTCAACCCAATGCGCGGTACACCATACCGGCCTCACAATGTCCTGTCATTGATCCTGATTGGGAAGATCCTCAAGGAGTCCCCATTTCGGCCATTCTTTTTGGAGGACGGCGAGCTTCCACCGTGCCGCTTGTTTGCGAAGCCTTTAATTGGCAGCATGGGACTTTTCTAGGGTCAACAATTTCTTCGGAAAAAACGGCAGCCGCAGAAGGAAAAATTGGGGAGCTCCGCCACGATCCCTTTGCCATGCTGCCCTTTTGCGGTTACAATATGGGGGATTATTTTGCCCATTGGTTTCAATTAGGCAGAACGTATGGAGAAGCTCAATTGCCCCGCATTTATACGGTTAACTGGTTTAAAAAGGGGAAGGATGGTGCCTTTCTTTGGCCTGGGTTTGGGGAAAATTGCCGTGTGCTAAAATGGATTTTTGAGCGTACGTCAGGTGCAGGAGATGCCATAAAAACACCCTTGGGTTATCTGCCAAATGAAAATGCAATTGATTTGCAAGGGCTGTCTTTGGCACCTTCAGCCATGCAGCAACTCTTAGAGGTGAACCCCAAGCTATGGCTAGAAGAAGTGGAGGAGATTAGCCGCTACTTTACCTTGTTTGGTAAACATTTACCCCCTGAATTAAATACAGAATTAGAAAATTTGAAAAAGCGGCTCAAAGATTCTATTGATCATATATGAGCACAGATCCTTCCTTAATTACCAAAAGAATCCGCCATCTCAGTCAAGCGCTTATCATTAGTGGTGCTCTTAACATTGGCGTTTTGTCTCTTTTGCTTTACTGGATGTTAAACGAGCGTCCGCCTACCCCTTATTGCGAGCTTAAGCCTGCTACTTTTGAAGAGCAGCAGATTCCTTTAGCTGACCAACGAGTAAGTCAAGAGGTGTTGGTACAATTATCTCCGCTTTCTTTTTCACAATTAGTCAATCGATTATCGCATGCACAATTGATCGAAAATGGCTATGCGGAAAGAGATCTGGCCCTTGCGTGCTTAACGGCATTTCATCAATTTGACCTACAGCGTGCACTGCCTAAAGATGCCCAACCTAAGCAAAAACGCTTATTGGCCTGGAAAGCACAGTCTCAAGGGCCTCCAATTAACCTTGTTGTGTATCCCGATCTTTCTGATAAGCAATTTGAAGCTATCATTCAATTTGCAAGAACAGAACATTGGCCGTTAACTTCACAGGGGCTTTTTTTATTACTGAAAAAGCAAAAACAAGGGAGGAAATTGGGATGAGCATTTAGCGGAAGCATTTATGTTAACGCCCGAATTTTGGACCGTGGAATTATTATTCAATCGTTCTGAGCAAAAAGTGGACAAACTGGAGCTTTTAACTGTCCTTTTGGAAGAAGAGTGGACGATTCTCAAGCAATTTGTCGACCAGCAAAGGCAACTGCACGATCAATCGGAGGCGCGGCGGCAAAAATTCTTACTCGATTATCTCAAAACCGGGTCGCAGTCGGCAGCATTGCTGATGCTCAAAACAGCTTGGGATTTTGCGGTTAAGAAATTAGATGATGGACAAGCCATCAGAATATTACAGCTTACTCCTGTTCATTTGCCAGAAGGAGAACGTCTTGCTAAAGAGATATTAAGGAGTCCCCGAGGTACAAATGTAAGGCAGGAGGCTGCGCGATGGCTTTATGCAGACCGGGAAGAGACGATGCCCAAAGAATGGAACTATGAAGCGGCATTGAATCGATTTGTACCTGAAAAAATGCGAATGGTGTTTAACAAGGAAACTTCAGCTGACATCCTTGCAACCCTGCGCCTCCTTCCCCATCTCCCTTGCAACATCCCTATCGCCAACATGTGGTGCAAGAAGGAGATTCTTTATGGAAAATTGCCCGTCGTTATGGGGTAAGTGTTGAAGCGCTCAAAGAGCATAACCATCTGAAGTCTGATACGTTAAAGCTCGGGATGGTTATGAAAATTCCTTAGCCCTAGTGTTCAACGGGTTGGACTAATTGGACTAATTGGACTAATTGAGGTAATTGCATAAGTGACAATAAATTATTTTAAGCCAGTTCTGGATATGGTTTGAGGGCTATTATTATTTTTTATGTCATTTTGGCTATTTTTGCTAATTTTAAGACATAATTCATTGTGAATCATTTATTTATAAAAATATTTAAAATAATTTATTTTCACTTATGCAATTACCTCAATTGGACTAATTGGACTAATTGGACATGTTGGAATTGATCCAATCTGTCCAATTTGTAAAAGGGCGCTGTTTGTATGAGCCTGGAGGGCTCACATTGCAACAGACCAGGGCATCGCCCTGGGTAATGTTCAGAATAATGTGGCAGCCTGTAGGGCTGCCAGAGAGCGATTTTTTTGGTCTAAATTTTTTGATTAATGAATCATTCTGCCAGCCCTTCAGGCTGCAAAATTCTTTCTATCCCTACCCAGGGCGATGCCATGGGCTGTTGCAATTAGAGCCTCTTCAGGCTCATTTTCAGCATATTTAGCAATTAAACTGTTGCGCTTATAGCCCTTTAGGACCATTTTCAGCATATTTAACAATTAAATTGTTGCAATTAGAGCCTCTTCAGGCTCGTTTTCAGCATATTTAACAATTAAACTGTTGCACTTAGAGCCATTCAGGATCATTATCCGTACCTTTATCAATTAGGAGAGGGTATAAATAATTTGTGGATAAACATGCCGTTCACCCAGTGCTGGGGTGTCGCGATACGGAAGATATTTTAATCTTTTGCCTCGCCATTGATTGTTTTGATCACCAAAGGGGTGACTTCAGTGTGCTTAAATTGCTTTGTAACCTTATATTCATTTTTATAATTACCACAATATTTCAATCCCTTTTGAATAAGTTCGTGAGAATTTAAAGGCCTTTTTGTATAATCATCCGACCAAAGTCCAAGGATTTTAGCATTATCTCGATTGCCATAGGGGATAAAAATAATATAAGAAAGTCCTAATGTTGGTAAATGAAGGGTGAGGAAAAGATGGCGATAAGGGGTTTTTATAATGTCTGCTTCATGTAGCGCAATATATTCTTTTATTTGCTCATTTGTACGATCTTTCATACCCAATGTCTCAAAATCAGCATCTTTTAGTTCCTTAGTCGATTCTTCGTCTTTTAAATAACATTCTCTTAAAATAGTTACCATCAATTGGACCAGTAAATAACGTTTCAGCCCAACTATCAAGACAAGAATCTTCCTTACTATTTATTTTAGAGCAACAAAATACTGGTATGCAGCAAATGATTCCCGAAATAACCCCAAAACCAATTCTGGCAGTTTTTTCACAGATGGATAAATTCAACATTTTACCATATTTTCCATGTTTATAAATTCCATCTTTGCATGCAATATTTTCCTCATGCTGATAAGTGAACCCTTCATCGAGAAATTGTTGGTGAATTTTTTGATCGATGAAAGTTGGATGATTGAATGATGTTTCGTTCATAAATATAACTCCTAAAAATGATAAGTTATTTTAATACTAGGGAATGTAGGAATTTTAATCCATGAAGTTCAAATAAAAACTAATAAGATTTGCAATTTTTGATAAAACGATACTCAAAGAAAATTTGTTCCATCCCAGCTTTCCGGTAATTCAACTATCATATTGGCTGCGCATTGTTTGAGATAGAACATGCCAGCCTTATCCTTGGGGTAAGCATTTAAACCTTGCGAAAACTGAACACTGGCTTCTGTAAAACGTTTCGCATAGTAGAGTTCAACCCCGGCTTCAAAAAAAGGTTTACTTGCCATTTTCTGAACAAAAATATCTTCACGCTCGGCAGATAAAATTTCATATATTTCCATATAGATTATTTTCTTTTCGGCTATTTTAACCTTGCCGAGATGGCGTGTGGGATAAAGCTCTTTATTATCTGCTAGTATGTCTTGGCTGATGATCAATGCTGATCCATAAAATTTGGAAAGTGCTTCAAGATGCGAAGCCAGATTAACAGATGAAGAAATCACTGTCCCTTGCATGCGGTATTCTACGCCTATTACCCCTAACATTAACTTTCCACAATGCAGTCCTATGCCGATTTCAATGGGGGCTTTCTTTTCACTTACACGGATCTTATTAAATTCTATTAGGGATTTATGCATTCCTATGCCGGCTTCAATCGCATCGCGAGGATGATAAAAAAGCGCCATTACAGCATCGCCAATGTATTTGTCTACAAAACCGCCATGAGTTGATATGGGAGGATACATATATTTCAAATAGTCATTAATAAAAGCGAAGTTTTCATCGGGCGACATTCTTTCTGAAAGAAGGGTAAAGGAACGGATATCATTGAAGAGCACGGTCATCTCTTGTTCTACATGATCTCCAATTTAATATTTAGCCACTCTTCTTGTTTTAAGATTTTTAATAATTCTTGTGGAATAAACTTATGAAACATGGCCAGTTGTTTTTGCTCTTCTTCTGTCAGTTTTTCTTTACCTACAGTTTCAAGAAGATTCCTGGTTTGATCTAAAAGAGACTCTAGTTCCCCTCTTTCTCTATTGCAGCGTTCCAGCTTTTTTTTAAGAATAGCATTTTCTTTTTCAATCGTTCTCAATAGGGCACTAATCTCTTGATCTTCACTGCTCATACTTGCTCTCTCAAAAATAAGGTGACGATAGATTCATTATGAACAAAGGCAGGGCCATTTTTATTGAAAGGGCTCACTTGCCCATAAGCATAAAACCCGAATATGGGTATATCTGAAGAAATTTCATCATGTATAGTGCTATATTCTTCTCTTGTCTTAGTTCCAAGGATTTTTTGCCGACAAGAACAACTGATAATAATTGCACAGGCAGGCTTATTGTTTCCAAGTTGTTAGTGGTTTGCTTAATCAAGCTTTTAGTTTCTTTGATCAAACTTTGCGGATCAGCTTGGCAAATACTTGTGGTGGCAGAGTTGGGAAAGTCTCCACCAAACAAAATACTTCCTTTGTCTTTATCCGTTTGAAGGGCGAATTCTTAGATAAAAACGATTTTGTCCTTCTTCAAATACTGCAAGAGGGTGGGCTAAGGTTGGTTCTGTTCCAAGATAGTGTTTATAAAAATCTAAGGCGCTTTGCTCTCCTATTTTAAAAATGGTATTCTTTTCGGCTTTTATGATCGGTCTCAGAGAAGTAAAGGGTTCCCAGCCACTGCCAATATTAAAGACAAAGTCGATGGGACCGGGAAAAAAACAGTAGTGGTGCTGCATCTTGTAAAATTTCTTCGTTATAAAATTCGCGCGTTTTATCAAATTTCCAAGGATCACTAGAGCCACCGCCAAAAATGGCAGGTTCCTCCTAAAAGTTTCTGAAGTTCCTGCACCAGTTTAACAGTTCCGATGGTGAAAATATCAGGAAATGTGAAACAGAGCGAAGGTTCCCCTTTAAGCTTGGACCTTGCTTCTGTTAGTGCCGCCTCAACGCTTGTTGTGATATCCTTTGAAATGTCTCGAATAACCGCAGTAGCCATCGAAATAGTATCAGAAGCAAAAGCGATCATTAGAATAGAGCCTTCAACATATCCGAGCTGAGATGATAATTCACCACTACTAGAGCATCCGACTATTTGGGTGCTCGGAAATGCTTCGCGTATTTTTTTTAGGACAATGGGAAAATCGTAATCGATGGCTGAAAAAACCGCAAATGCCTGTAAGATAAATCACCTAAACTTTGACGGCATTTAGTGATAATTTCATCTGTTGCATCTTCAGTATAAGGATCTTCACTGTGTCCTAAGGCTACTTTAAACATAATAAACCTCAAGGAAATTCTGGAAATAGTGAAATTAAACAACCTTAAACCCAATTAAATTCATTTTAACATAATTTTTATTTTAATTGGACGGATTGGACTTGTTAAAATTGGTCTAATTTGTCTATTTCCGACCAATTCGTCCAAATAGTCCATGTCCAATCTGGTCTTTAACATTTAAGTTACTAAAATATGCACGAGTTAATTTCCAGAAATGAATAGGTAAGGCAGGCATAATAGAGCAGACTTTAATGGCAATGCCGCTCATCCATGGAGAAAGCATGATATGATGGAGCCGCTTTGCCCAAAAAAATCTTTTTTTGTATCTTTTAACCAAGCTTTTTTAATTCAGAGGCATCTGATTTCAAGAAAAAATCTCCGGCCATGCATCCGGAAGTCACAGCAATGCCAAGCCCTTCTCCACATATTGGAGGAATGCTTCCTGCGGCATCTCCGATCCAAAAAACCCTGCTCCAGGAGGGATTCGCGCCCGAATCCCGAATTCGGGTACCTGTCCGACATGCCACTTCGGAAAAATCATGTGTGCTTTTAAAAGCCGCTCTTTAAAAGCTGGCATCCCATTTTCTTTTTGCAATTTGCTCATAAATAGTTCGTAGGGGTCAGTTTCCTGCAAATGCTCTTTTCTTCAATACAGGCAATATTTGTCGTTTTGTTATCGATATTAGAGATACCTAAATAGCCCCCATCAAAAGTGTGCATTTCAATGGAATTTTCTAGGCTGATTCCTTCAAAATGTGCTTTGAACCCCACATATTTAGGTTGCAAAGGTGATTCAATGGCATTCCTTATTTTTGGTATGCGCCCTGTACCTATCATAAGGTGATGGGCTTTGATGACTTGTCCATCTGATAGCAAAAGCTCAAAATTTTCAGAGTCATTTTTTGGAACATGCAGAGAAACAACCATCGTATCAATTAAAGCCCGCGCCCCTTTTGCTCTTTGCTCTCTCTAGAAGCAAATGATCAAAATCAAAACGCGAACAACTTCCTGAATGCACCGGAAGTTCGAATTCAAATTGATGAATCCCTCTAAAGAAACGACAATGCTTAATTTCGCCTGACAAGGAAATATTCCATCTTTTTCATGGGCGAACGTACGGTGCAAAAACTCTCCACATATACGGTGAGCTGGGTATTTACTTGCTTCCACGATTAAAGGGCTCAATCCGGCATCCGCTAATCGGTTGGCAGCACTTAAACCGGCAACACCTCCCCCTACAATGACACAATCCTCGATCATATCGCGACTCCCTCACAATTGATTTCGATAAGCCAACGGAAAGCCCATTCCCAACTGATACAATATTGTGAGATTTTTATGCCTGCTTCATTTAGGCACTGCTTCCATTCATTACGTGTGTATGCACGACGAATGGATAATGGGCCATCATGTTGTACAAGACGATTGCGAAAAAAGAGGGGGCTAACGATTTTAAATAGATAAAAGGGAGGGGATGGCGATGCAAATCATTGATAATCACTTTCTTTTTGGCAACACAGCATGCTCTTGCGATAAAATCTATTAAGTTTTCATCAGATAGATGGTGGCAAACTAAGGTTGACATCACTATATCATAGCTTTTTGGGGATTCTTCTAATTTCTCATACGACGCCTTTCAAAAGTTAAGTTGGAAGGAGGATGTTTCATTAATGCTAATCTACGTTTAGCAAACTCTATCGCATCGCGATTAAGATGATCCCGACAACTTTTGCATCCATGAGATATGTTAGGGCCAGTCTTTGTCGTAAATAGTCCACCACCACATCCTACGTCGAGAGTCAAACAATAAAGGTGTTTAATATATGCCTATTTCTTAAAGCTGCAAACGTTGCTCGATCTCCACCCAGCCATCTTCCTATACAGTAGAGTTTGAAAAGACAATCTTCATATTCTTCTTTCGAGTAATCTCCAAGGTCAATAATTTCCAGTTCAGAAGAACGTGATTGCCACATGTCAATTATTCTCCTTTGTAATTCTTATTTAGATCTACTGGGGTCATTTGACAAATTTGTCAAATGACCAGTAGGGGAAGATTATGATTCATACATATAAGGCATTTCTCCTTTTTTCTCCACTAGGAGTGAATGGCTTAGAAATAAGCTTGCTATTTTTTGCATAGGTTAAATATTGGGGAATTGCCGCGAGAATCATATAACATCGGATCTATACTTAATTTTCCAGTAGAATCAATTTCTATTTTTGTATGCGAAATTTTATTATCTTGAACCAAACTCAATACATAGATATTATTATCTTTATTCTTTGTTGCCGAAAGGCGAATGATAAATATGCCATTTTCTTTGCCCTGTAAAGCTTT
>CAWCVY010000032.1:0-8923 GCA_963799115.1 uncultured Chlamydiae bacterium
CATTCTTTTTTACAGACAAATACTTGGGGTCAGTATTGAGATAATGGATAAAAATATTTCGATTGTTTTTCATCTTCTGTTTTTGAAAGAAGTCGCTTATTGAATTTAAAAATTTTTCACTGCGGTGCCCTTTGATTGAGACCTTCGCAACTTTAACAGTCTTGGCGTCTAATGATTTAAAAGAGTACTTGGCGCAAAGGTTTAGGTTCATCTGTCACGATAACATCTTTCGTGCGGAATGATTTAAAAATATTTGCGATAGACAACATAATTTTTTGTCCTTAAATTAATTATTGTTAAATATTTGCATAAATTCGTGTAATTTAGGTCCAACTTTTTCAGAGGTATTTCAGGCTTTGATTTTAACGATAGCTTGAATTTCACTATATAATGCATACAGTTGCTGTGGTTGTTGTATGCCTGTGGCTATTTTATCTAAATAGATGCCTTTATCATGACCTGTAATATCTGACATAAACCAATCTCTATTAAAAAGATCGTATTTGCCGTTAAAGTTATTTGTCAGAATATTTTTGGCAAGAACATTAAAATTACTAGGTTCTAAGATTTATCACCATAGAGCCTAAAGTTGATACTATAATGATTTTCTTGGCCTTTAATGTTAGCAGCAGCATTTACGTCTAAAAAGGGGGGGACACCCATAGCGTAGCAACGTGTTTGCATCTTTGGAAATTGACTTAAACACATTGAGCTCATTATTTCTGCAACTGCCCCATCTAGACCAAAACCAACAGTTATCAATTGAATTTCTTGATTGTCAAAATCGTGGCTTACAATCATTTGTTTCAAGACCTCCCACACACTCTCTGCTCTTTTAACCACCGGCGCATGGGCAAGACCTCCTATATGGAGTTTGCAAGTTCGGTCTTGTAAACCATTAAAATGAGAAAATGAGTCATCTTTATTGAAAGAAAAAGCTACCAAAACAGGTGGTTCTCCTTCTTTAGCAATTTGGTAAAAAGCCAAACCAACTTCTTCATTTTTCTCTAAGAATTGCAATCCATTAATATCACAACCAGTTTCGTCTTGAATTAATTCATTAAGCACGAAACAACAATTTTCGTATTGCTTGAGTTCGGAAACATGTTTCGGGTCAGCCCAAAAATCAGGAAAATAAAATTTATTTCTAAGATGAGCACAAAATTGATTTAAAGTGTTAATTTCTCTAAAGTTACTAACTTTTTCAAAATCCTGCGAATTTATACTAGCAAGAATTTCATTAATGCTTTTATTTAATTGAAATAGTGTTGCAAAAATAGCATCTGTAAGATCTAATTTCAATTTTTGAGCATTAATGTAATTTGCCATCAGGTAGCAAGACGCCACTTTAATTTGGAAGAGCTCATTAATTGAAAGATGTTCCGTAATGTCATTATCTTTTAAAAAGACAATAATATCTTCCAAATATTTATGAACACATTCTTGGTCCAAAGCCCTTTTAGAATCTACAAGTTTTATATGATCACCATCAATAGTTAATATATGCTCATCGGAGTTTGATAGTAACGCTAACTCTTTTGCTATTGAAGTAAGAGAACGGATTTGTTCGAGTTCTTTACCAAGACCCTTAAATTCAATACCAAGCATTCGTTGAGATGACTCAACTTCTCCACGAGTCTCTATATCTAAGTTATTATTTACCTTTAGCCGGTCCAAAATGCAAATCGCTGGGGTTATTAATTTGGATAAGGGTGCTTTGTCCGAAGGGTTTAAGCATTGAATAAGCTCAATTGAATTAAGAGTGTTTTTTAGATCATTAAAATATTCTTTAGCATGTTCATTAATTTTTTCTTCAAGAAATGAGAGTCGTTTAAGAGCAGTTTCGATGTGTTCTATTTCAGTAGGTGGTGTTAGCTCTATCCAACTAGCAGATAGATCTATAAAACCTTGGTATGAGGCTTCTGCTTCCATATTTTCTCCTTATTACGTAAAATTATTATTTTATAAAAATTGGTTAAAGGGCAATCATATCTAACAAGTATTAAGATAGAATAAAGATTGATGAGTTTTAAGAAAAAGGAAAATTTAGGAATTCACAAGTTACGCTTTCTTAAATAGACTAGGGTTTCTACATGGGCTGTTTGAGGAAACATATCATAGGCTGTGCATTCATGAACCTCATATGTATTTTGACACAAAATACCCAAGTCTCGCGCTAAGGTAGAGGGCATGCAAGAAACATAGACGATGTGATGGGGTTTGGCTTGTAATAAGACTTCAACTACACGCTTTGCGAGTCCCTGGCGAGGAGGATTTACAAGAATGAAATCCGATTGGTGTGTGTTTTGCCATTTGGGTAATAATTTCTCCACATCCCCCTCAATAAACTGCACGTTTTTCAAATGGTTTAGAGCTTTATTCTCTTGGGCAAGCTTAATGGCCTCTGAATTACATTCAATCCCTGTCACCTGGTGCCCTTGTTTTGACAGCAGGAGCGTAGTGATCCCAAAGCCGCAGTAAAGATCAAGAATCTTTTGCGGAGGTAAACGACCAGTTATGCGGCAGATTTGGCGGTAAATTTTGGCGCTTTGTTCTGGGTGGTTTTGAATAAAAGAACGGGGAGAAAAGCGAAAGTTAAGCCCTTCAAATTTTTGCTCGCAATAAGGATCTCCTATGCTGATGCTTTCCTTAGGAGTTTGCACTAAAACTCCGGCCAAGAAAGGCGAATGCTGCAAAGCATCTTGCATGATTTTTAGATTTTGTGAAGATAGGAACCGGAATTGGAAAGAAAAAATAAATTGTTCCCTATGATTTTTCAATAAGATGACTCTCCCTTCTTCTTTCTCCGGATTGTCAAGTTGGCTGACTAAAACTTGCAATTCTTCTAAAATGGTCGCAAAGGGTTCATTGAAGATAGGGCAAGTTTGAACGACGACCAAGGAGTGGTGATCTTGGCCGATATATCCGGCTTCGAACCCTTGCCCTTTCGGTTTGAGATGCAAGGTAATGTGTCGGCGGTAGGCCCATTTAGAAGTTGCAGGTTCAATATCAACTGACGGAAGCTGCAAATGGCCGATCCTTTTAAGAGCATCTAGAACAGCCTCTAGTTTATAGTTGAGTTGGGCTGGTTCATTAAGATGCTGAAGCTGGCATCCTCCACAAGTGCCAAAATAAGGGCATAAAGGTGGAGTTCGATCATGGCTAGATTTAAGGAGGCTGACCAGAACTCCTTTGCCAAAAGAGCGTTTGACTTCTGTAATGCGGCAAGAAATAAGATCACCAACCGCTGTGAAGGGGACAAAGACTACAAAGCCATGATAACGCAAGATGCCTTCCCCTCCGAAAGCCATAGCTTGAATCTCACCTTCAATGATTTCATTAACCTTTAACATTATACACACTTAGGGTTGTTTGTGTATAAGCATCTATTCGACCTGAACAATAGGGGCAGGCGGAGGGGATCCATTCAAAGGGGAAAAAGGGGCGGAAGAAGTTTCTTCCAAAATTTGAAAATCGCGGATCAGCAATTGAATGCTCGATTTATTAATTTGTGGTGTAAAGGCAATGCGCAGTTTGAGATTTTTTTTGCGCAGCTGGAGGCTGTGAGCGGCTTTGCCTAGAGCGACTCCCTCAAGAACGCGGTCTCCTTGTTCCAAATAAAGTTTAAGATGTGTTTTACCCACAATTTTGGGAGGCCAGGTTTGCCACGCATCACAGAACAGAATGGGTTGAGGGTTTTCATTTCCATAAGGTTCCAGCAGTTTTGCTGACTCCATAAAATCAAAAGTGAGGTCGTTGAATTTGATTTCCGCATCAAGTGCCAATTTGCTCATCACATCAGAATCTTGCAATTTGCGATTAGCCGATTCGATGAAGCGTGCCTTGAATTCTTCAATATGCTCTTCCTTTACGGTTAATCCCGCTGCAAAATCGTGTCCTCCAAAATTAAGTAAAATATCTGAACACTCTTTGAGAGTTGACAAAAGGGGAAATTCACGGATGGAGCGCACAGAACCTTTCCCTATTCCCTTATCGATGGCAATCATAACTGTCGGGCGGTTATATTGTTTGGAAATACGCGTTGAGATAATCGCTATCACGCCCGGATGCCATTTGTCTGAAATCATGACAATGGCTTTATTGGCCAAAACCAGAGAGTTACTCTTGATAGTTGCATCGACATCGATCGACATGGTGCGTTCGATTTTTTGCCTTTCAATATTATTTAAATCGAGCTCGAGAGCCATTTTTTCAGCTATGTCCGCATTTTTTACCAAAAGCATCTGAACCCCTTTACGGGGATCATCGATGCGTCCGAGACTATTTAGACGAGGGGCAATTTTGGAGGCTATGGTAAAAGTGTTTAGATCATTGAGATCGACATCGCAAATGGAAAAAAGCTTGAAAAGTCCCATGCGTTTTCCTTTACGGAGCTGACGTAAACCATACCTGACCAAAATCCGATTTTCAGTGTCGAGCAGCGATCCCATGTCAGAAATTGTGCCAAGGGCTACAAGGTCAAGATAACGCTTGAGATCGATTTTTTTGGGAGGAATTTTCCCTTCAGCCGTCAATTGATTGGTAATCCCATGTGCTAATTTGAAGGCTACCCCTACCCCGGTTAAATCCCGGTTGGGATAAGGGTTATTCACTAATTTGGGATTCAGGGTTGCTACACAGTGGGGTATTTTATCTGTCGGCTCATGGTGATCTGTGATAATGACGTCTACATTTTGCGCGGCAACCTTGGCGATTTCAACGGCCGCGGTAATGCCGCAGTCAACGGTGATTAACAATTTGCATTGATTCATTAAAGCATATTCAAGGGCTTCTACGATTAGGCTTTGGCGTAAAGTTCCGCGGTTGGAAACATAGAAGAACACTTTGGCACCTAAATCTTGCAAAAATTCGGTCAGAAGAGTGGTGCCTGTCATTCCATCTACATCGTTGTCACCATAAATGAGAATATTTTCATTATCGCGAATTGCCCTGCATATCCTATCAACAGCCTTGGGCATATCTGCCATCAAAAATGGGTCGTGAAGTTCGGGAAGTTTAGCATATAGATAGTCATGAATTTGCTTGAAAGAGCGGAAGCCTCGAGATACAAGGATTTGAGCAATAACAGGATGGATTTTGAATTCTTTGATAATGCTTTCCTTCAGTTCATTATCTATTGTGGGATATACCCAAATTGGTTGATCATCATGATCGCTGGCATTGGAATGCATCGAGTTATCGCTCCATTTGTCTAAAACAAGTCGTGAGTTTATTCCTAAACTTGACATGCTCAAAAATTTAAAAGTCAAGGTACATAAGGCCAACTCTACCCTAAGTTGGGATTGGTTCAATAAGTATTGATGACTTCGTTTAGTCATTTTATGCTTTAGAAGCTCAAAGTCAAGTTAAATGATGCAAATCTCGTGCTCCTATTTCATAAATATTTTGCTTGATAGAGGCAATCCCTGCATAAAAAATGTTTGCGCCTAGCTCAAAGAAAATACTGATGGCTCGAAGAATGTCAATAAAAACGATAAAATTAACTAGATTTAAATTATTTAAATAAATATAATGTTTATATATATTTATTGTAATCTTATCTATTATTTAATTACTTAAGATTGCAATGACGAAGCAAGAAGATGCAAGACTATTTTGATCAGAAATTTCAGGCAAATGAGAGAAGGCTGTTTTTTTCTTGATTTTTTTAGTAAAATGCCTTAATATTTTTTTTATTGAAATGTATGAAAAGATATTATTACCCTTCGTTTGGTATCATCTATTCAAAAATTAGTTAACAGAGGAAATTTTATGTCGCAATCAGTTGATCAAGAGTTTTCGGGATGGCGAAAGTTGCTATGGCCGATTCACTCTTTTGAAGTTAAAAAATTTCTGCCTATGGGCATTATGATGTTCTGCATCTTGTTTATTTACACAGTTTTGCGTGACACGAAGGATGCAATACTGGTAAATTCTCCAGGAGCTGGAGCTGAAAGTTTAGCTTTTGCTAAAGGCATCGGTGTCACTTTTTCAGCAGTTCTATTCATGGTGCTTTATACGAAGGCTGCAAATTTGTTTAACCGCGAAGGATTGTTTTATGTAACGGCAGCGCCGTTTTTACTTTTTTTTGGGTTATATCCCTACTGTATTTACCCATTTGTAGACTCGCTACATATGAATCTAGATACCATTCATTACTTTCAACAGGCTTATCCTAAAATTAAGTGGATAATTCCGCTGGTTGGAAATTGGACATATACGCTGTTTTATATTTTATCTGAACTTTGGGGAAGCGCTATCGTCTCTCTTTTATTTTGGCAATTTGCAAATGGCATTACCCCCGTAAGAGAAGCGCGACGTTTTTACGGAATGTTTGGATTTCTAGGTAATTTCGGCTTGTTACTATCCGGCCCAACGATTATTTATATCTCTCATTCCATTCATAGCATGGGATTAAGCCGTGGCGAAGCAACGGGCATGATGTTACAATATCTCATGTCATTTGTGATCATATCGGGCGTCATTTTACTCTATACATTCTATTGGATGAATCGAAACGTTCTAACTGATAAACGCTATTACGATCCTGAAGCGATGGGTGAAACGAAAAAGAAAAAGGCAAAACTTTCTATGATGGAAAGCTTTAAATATATCCTTCAATCTCCCTATTTGGGGCTCATTGCGATGCTTGTACTTGCTTATGGTGTTTCCATTAATCTGTTTGAAGGAGTTTGGAAAGGGCAGATTGCCATTGCTTACCCCACTGAAGTGGAATACAACAAGGTGATGGGTGGATTATCTACTGTCACGGGTGGTATGGCTGTCATGTTGATGTTAGTTGGTAGTAATCTTTTACGCTAGTTCAGTTGGAGAACTTGTGCATTGATTACCCCTATCATTTTAATCTCGGGAAGCTTGTTGTTTTTCGGCGTCATTTATTACAATAACACCTTATTGCCCGATGGCATGAAAATTGTTGATGGGATTACACAAGGGATTATCAATAAAGAATTGATTGTGTTCGCAGTAGGGCTTGGAGTATTTATCAACGCTTTTGCTAAGGCTGTAAAATACTCGCTCTTTGACCCGACAAAAGAAATGGCTTATATTCCCTTAGATCCAGAGTTAAAGGTTAAAGGTAAGGCTGCTGTTGATGTTATCGGAGGTCGTGGTGGAAAGTCAGCAGGTTCTTATATACAAATGGGCTTATTGACTGTGTTTTCTGGAGCGCACTCTATCAACTCGTTCCGATTATAGCTCCAATTGCCCTTGGTGTGGTATTTTTATGGATCTTATCGGTATTTGGGCTAAGCAAACGCTTCAGAGCTTTGACGGAGCAAAAAACAGATTCGAAACCCCATTAGAGTCTTTCCAATCCGCCTTCTCCCTAATCGAATTGGGACTAATTGGACGAATTGGACTATAGACAGATTGAAAGAACAGATTGGATTAAGTCCCCTAATAAACTCCATAGTCCAACTAGTCCAACTAGTCCAATATGTCCAATATGCCCAAAAAGAAATCCTTCCTGACTCGATTAGAAACTCATTTTGCCCGTTTTAGTTTTATGTAGACAGAATGCAGAATAATTTGTTATGCTTCGACGCAATCGATACTCATAGAAGGAAATAGGACATTATGGAAAAAGCAAAAGACTTTGTACTATTTGTTATTATTGCCGTTTTAGTTCTCACGCTTTATAATATACTACCGACACTTTTTTTCTATTCAAAACCCCTGAAGGCGCCTATTGACGCCCCAAGGTCTGAACAAGTTGCTTCCTCGATTCTCGATCGGGTCAACCAACTTGAATCTGACTCAAAAGAATGGTTAGTTTCTTTTTCCCACTTATTGGGAATAAAGTCCCTCTCGATCGATCTTGTGCCTTCTAATACAGGATTGTTTCAAGTATCCTTTAAAAATGAACATGATGCCGCTTTGTTTCAACGTTTTCTCCCAAGAGTGGTGCTTTTATTTCTTTTTTCTGTTTGCAGCTTGAATTAAGTCCAGGTACTCCTTCGACCGATACCACGCATGTTTTGGTCCAACGCAATGTGCCCTTTTTGCTCGACCCTGTCGAAAAAAGCCAACTTTTCCAATTCACGCCTGAAGTTTGCTCAGGATGACAATATTGCCGACCTCTATCGCAACATTATTTATGATCGCGTCACGCAGATGGCTTTAGCCATCGGAGGGGCAAGCAAACCTGCTTTGCAAATGTCAGCAGTGGTTAGTCAAAAAAAAAAGGGTCAAGAGGCTGCAGGACGAATTAGCGATTGCGCTAGCCAAAGAGATCGCCGACATCGATAGTGTGTTCGGCAAAAACAGTCCTATTGCTAAACGTTATTATGCAAGCTTTTCCCAAATACAAACTAAAGAAGGCGAAAATCTTACCCAAAAGTTTCTGAGTAAGCTCAAGGGTTTAAATAAGAAAATCAAAGAACAGCGCGATGCCTTGCGGAAAATCCAAACAGAAGGGGAAACTTTAGAACCTTCTTAATAATAATAAACTGGCTGTTTTTAATAATCAAGTGCAGGCGTTAGAGAACGGAATGAGTGTCTTGCGTAAGCAAAAAAGCTGATTTTCAAGCGGGCAATAAACCTCTAACCTTTGACCATATCCAAGATCTTTTGGCACAAGGGCAGTCCGATCAGTTAATTCAGAATATTGATCTTGAGGGATATAATCCCTTTATTAAGGGCTTAACCATTAATTGGGACAGCAGTTAGGTCCGGCTTAAACTATATGATGATGTCCAACAGCGACGATCTCAAGAGGGAAAAACCGAAAAAGAAGCCTTCGTCAAAGAGAAAATGAATCATTTTCTCATCAATGATATTGCCTCAATCGTTCGCTTAACAGATGAAACCTTTAAGCCAAGCGAAGAGAGCATTTGTGGTTGATCTTAACACATTAAGCAATAGCCAAAGCTATTTGACATTGAACTTGGGTTATTTAGCT
>CAWCVY010000033.1:0-91481 GCA_963799115.1 uncultured Chlamydiae bacterium
AACTTTGTCATTTTATTGCATTATTAGAACTTTATTGGAGAAAATAGCAAGAAGATTTACAGAGCAAGTATGCTTCCCATTTAGGCAATACGAATAAGTCCCTGCATCTTATTATCAATGAATGATTAAAATGCCAATTGTCAAAATATCACAAATAATGTGATAATATAAAATTCGGGTATGGCATGAATATAGGTAGATAATGGCAAATTGGAGCATATATTTTATTGGACAAGCTAAGAAGGCAAAAAAGATTTTACCATCTAACATATTGGCTGCCTGAAAGTTTTAAAGCTTTAACAGAAGATTTGATAAATTTGGTCCTCATCAAGTTTCCTGGCCTAATGATGGACCACTAAAAGGGATGAAGGGAATGGGTCATAAGGAGGTCTATCATTGCCATCTAAATAAAGGGCGTCCTAGATATGTTGTTTGTTGGGATATTGAAGATAAAAAAATAAAAATTATCGAGGTTTTTTAGCGAAACACACCAGGGAGCACCCTACGAATAGAACTCATCATTATGAAGATAATGAAAGTGATAAACCCATTTCTGCACACGAATTTTTTCAAGAAGCTTTTGCTGATCGTCCTGAATGGGCTGTTCACCTAAGAGGTTTTCGAATTAGAGAAGGGCTTACACAATTAGCATTAGCAAAAGAACTAGGAGTAAAACAAAGCCAAATCTCTGAAATGGAAACGGGTAAGCGACCTATTGGAAAATCTTTTGCTAAGAAACTAGCTGATTTTTTTCATACAAACTATAAATCTTTTTTCTATAAAAAAGTGAAAAAAATTGGCATTGGACTCATACAAATTAATCCAATGCCAAATCCTCACTTCTTCATCTTGCACGCACATATTCTGATGCATAAAAATGAGCTTTCGACATAAAGATATAACCCTCTCATCACACTATTTCAAGAGTAATAATGCGTAGCATCTCCGTTTCAAGCTGGGTCATTGCAATCATTTCATTTAGTGTGTTATTTTTTAGCTTTTTCGTCTTTTACCAGGAAACCAAAGAGATCATTAGCAGCATAACGGCTGCTATCCTAAGTGCTGTCCTTGTTTGGGGAGTCATGATTGTCTTGAGGTGCTGGTTCGAGTTTTCAAATAATGATGTATTCACTTTAAAAGAGGATCTGAATGTGAGACTGATAAAAAAAACGTGCCTTTTGCTCTCTCTTGCCTGTATAGGATTGTCATCTCTAGAGGCAAAATCCTTAGAATTTCTCTTTGATCACACAACTGAAACAAATTTTTTCTTCACAGCTTCGGTTCCTAACGAGACGCAAGAATCAATTTCTGCACACACTCCCCTGTCTTCTCCTTATTTTCAAAAACTGAAGATAGAAAATACTGGTGACAAACCACTTATAAGCTTCCTCCCCTATGCCAACCAGCCAATTTTCACGACGCTTCAGGGTTTGGCTCACAAGTTAGCTGGTGAAAATTATCCTTTATTGGCCCTTTACCATTTCTGGGACCAAGCGCTTATCCGTGATGAAGGGATTCCTGAAACTGATTGCGACCCATTGGATCTTCTAAACCTTCAAGGCGGCTGTTGTAAAAAAACCTTTGAGATTCAATTTATTAAGCTTTGCAATGCATTGGGCATTCAAACCCGCTTGGCAAATGCACATGGCAAAACCCTTTATGATTTTAGTTGCGAAGTGGGGGAATGGAATTTTCTCGATTTATCCAAAGAACAGCTTTACCTGGGGCTTGACAACCAAACACTCGTTTCCTCAGAAGAAGTAATGGATGATCCCTTTTTAGCTTTGCGCACTAAATACTCCCGCTCTGCGAACCAAGTAGATTTCAAGCAGACTTGGCAAGAACTTGCACAGTTTGAAATTATAGAACCCGCCTCAGCATGCCCTTATTTTTTCACGCGAGGCACCACTCGTCTCTGAAATGTTGAAAGGGTTTGACCTCTACCCTTCTGAAACATTAGTATTCGAAACCGCGGCAGCATGTTCTGAGTTAAAGGCTTATGAATGCCGAATCAAGCATGTTCTCAACTTCGAAAAGCGCCCTCTCTCTACAATTGTCAATATACCTCTCCTTTCCCCTTACAAAAAATTGAAAACCACGGCTCCACTTCAATCAAACTTGTCGATCAGCACGTAGAAGTGCAACCTAATGAAACGTATATTTTTAATGGCCCCCCCATTTTCCAACTCAACCTGGAATATACGGAATTACCCAAAGGAGAAGTGATCATCTCGGGAATTTGCGCTTGGTCTCTTTTTCCCTCATTATCTCATGGAAATAATCAATTGCACCTGGGTTTAGAAAAAAACCCTTCTACTGTTTGCTGGTCTTATGAAATCGATGAAACACTAGAATGCGCAGATCGCCCAACTGTACATGTTCTCAATCAAAAGCAAGTTTTTGATTACTGCTCACCTACTTTTGATCTCGGACATTCATTAAACCAACCTGAGGCTATTTGCTGGCAAATCTCTTCTGATTCCAATTTTCAGCTTGTACCCTCTAATTTTGACCAGGTCGAATCTTTTACTTCTACTGTGACACTTCCTCTGATTAGTGAAACCTTTTTCAATCCGCAGGATACCTATTATTTTCGGGTTAAAGGCTTCCAGCATGGGCAGTGGGGCGAGTGGTCCGCACCCTATGCCTTTACGGTCAATAAACCACTGGCGGTGGAAAGAGTATTATTTGACCCAATAGATGATGATCTCTACGAACTCAATTGGGAGCGTTGGGCGGAAGAGAGCGACCAGCCTATTGAGTATTTAGTGTTTGGGTCGAATGCATTAGATTTTATCCCCTCAATTTACTGCGACAAACAGGTCAATGCGATTGTCAATGGAATTGTGGTGGAGGAAGAGGTCAATGACAATTTAATCGCCATCACAACTGAGCCGAAAATTACTGTCAATGGAAACTTAGCCTACTACCGGATTATTGCAAGGCAAAAAGGGCAGCTCTCTGTACCTTCACCTATGATCCACGTTTATGATGATGATTTGATACAGCCCCGCAATGTCTTACAGTTAGTAGATAAAGATCCTAGTCACACTGTAGCTAAAAGGGTGATCATTCCTTCTTTTTCAGGAAAGGAAACTTCCCTACCACATGTTCACGCATCTTTCTATGAAAATAGTTTGATCAATATCTATTCGGCGCTGCGTGCAATTAAATTGCCAGAGAAAAAGATATATCCCTATGAATTGCCCGCTGTTCCCCAGAATGTCTGGGAAGTAGTTAAACCCTACCTTTTGCCTGATGGACATCCGGCATGGCCTAAACTTCACCGCATTTTCTGTAAACAACGCGCCACGCTCAATCATGAGACTTTCAAAAAAGCTGGTTTCAAGCGCTGGCGTCCGGGTCGATGGAGCAGAGTATCGGCCTCTTCTCATCCCGATCTGAAAGAATATTTTATTAAAGCCTATTGTGATTGTGAGATAGGAATTGTTTATGATTGGAAAAGATGGATTCATCGCATTGGAGGGACAAAAGCCGTAAGGGATTGCATTAAGAAATATCAGTTGCAATCCAAGTTTAAAGTCATTCGCAAATGGATCTATCCTCTTCCTGCACATCCCTCAACTCCCCATAGCTCCCGTTATTTACGCAAAAATTTTATTCTTGTTTGCGAAAATGTGAGACCTTTAGAACACTCAAAAAATGACAAGAGGTATAAGAAGATGAACAAAGAGTGGATGGATGCCCTCTATATTATCCTGCAAGCAAATGGCTTATACGATTCTGTGTTCCCTTTTAATGTTCCTTTTTGCAAAGATGGCCGAATGGCTGTGGTAGACACCGAATATTGGGGAAAATGGCCTGTGCCTTTTGATCGCCTCACAAGGTGTTTCTCTAAAGAAATGCAGAACTATTGGAGGAAAATCACTTTTAACGAAGGGCATATTCCTCGTGGAACACCGCAGCATAATATGCCGAGGAATGATCGAAGGGATATTATTCCAAAAAAACCACAGCCCTAAAATGCTTTATTTAATTCTTGGGATAATCTGCTGTTTCAGCAGATTATCCGCTGACTATAGCCCTCATCGATTTCTGGGGAGCTTCAAAGATGATCTTTTGGAATGCCGCAAAGGAGTCCAAGAAGAACTTTCCGATTACCCTTACAACCCTTGGGTGCCCCCCCACTTTATGGGAAGATCTAAAACCTTACTTTTTACCCGTTAATCACCCACTAATTAAAGGATATCTCTTCAAAGTTTATCTGGACGTACAACCTGATATTTGCGAATGGAGCAACTGGGTAAGGCGCATTGAAGGGGCTCATGCAATAAGGGCTTGCATTAAACGCCATGGCTATAAACATTTCTCCGTACCCCATAAATGGATTTACCCTTTACCGCCAGAGCCCTCACCCCCTTTCAGCGAAAAGTATCACCGTAAAAACTTTATCCTCATAGTGGAGGACATGCACATTGTAAACTTAACCCAAAACCCTCACATTATTTAAAAAGAACATAACCCCGCAGCTCTTAAACGAGCTCTATACCATTTTGTCAGAGGAAGGATTAATCGATTCTGTCTACCCTGACAATATCCCCTATACAAAAGGGGGAAAAATTGCTTTCATTGATACAGAGCACCACCATCTTGATCAGCCTATCCCTTATGATAAATTGACCTCCTTCTTATCTGCCGATATGCAGCATTATTGGCAATCCATAACTAATTGTCAGTGAATGACTAATGAAAATTTATTAAGATTTTATTCGAATTTGCTTAATTAAAATTTTTATTTGGTGTATGAGTGATTTGTTTGAATGCGATGTTTCACACATAAATAGGAGAAGAAGACTTATGTTATCATCCCAAGGAGTAGCTCCAATCGGAGCAAGTGAAAGAGTAGCTGCAATCAACACTAATGGCCAACCCCAACTAGAAGGAACAGAACAAAAAACCCAGGAAGTCGCTTTAGTCACTAATATCAGCATTAAAGAGCTTAGAAAAACCTTAACACAAGATGTTGCTAATTTAACCGAAGAGATACAACAGGAATTTCAAAAACTTTCGGATGCTGCATTTGAACGCGTAGAAACCTTCCTAGCACATATTAATCTAGGCAATCAAACTTATCAAACAGAAGGTGCTAAACTTAAAGATGACCAAGAGGTACGTAAAAGTTATCGGCTAACAAGGGAAACTGATCAGGCTAGTCTACAGAAAATCACCTCTTCTTACGAGAAAACTCAAACCCTATTCCAGAGCCGCATCAAAATCCTGCAAGAAGTTATTGCCAAACATAATTTAGAGAAAGCGCTTTTACGGGAGAGAATTGAAGGGAAAACTAGCGTTTGGGAAAGCCTAAGTTGGAGTTATCGATATGGCGCCACATACCATCTTGGAGAAACTAAAGAAGCCCTCAAAATGCGTAGAGTAGCTCCCACAGCAGAAAGAAAAGATAGCATGTTGGAGAGCATCATGGTCGGAGAACCTGTACCGATTCGAAGCGATATTACAAATCTTTCACTCCATTTCGAAGTCTTATGCGAGGAAGTTATCGTTTACAATGAAGCCCTTAAAGCTGTTCCTAAAAGCAGCGCATTACCTCTACTTCATTTTCAACGCCATACCCAACAATATAAGATTCTGTTGGAAGAATGGAACAAATTAAAAGAAGACCATCAAAAACGCTTAGAACAGTTAACAGAAGAGATTGCAAAAAATGAATCAGTAAAAGAAAATTCAGATCTTCTGAACTCTCTCCAAAAAGAAAAATTTGAACTTTCTTCTCACCAAAAAATAATCAATAAATATACCCAAGAAATCGCAGTTCTTTTAAAGCACAGGCAAGATCAATTTTCTCTTATTATTTCAGAAGAAATGATAGAGCGTTCACCTCTAAGTACTGAAGATACTGAATCCCAACGACTTCTCCAATGGAGCGTAGAGCTAAAAGAAAAAAGCGCTATCCATTGTTGGGAAAAATACTCTTCTGTCGCAAGTAAATATGAGACCTTTATCCAGGCCAGCAAGGAAAAAGCTGAGTTAGATAGAGATTTTAAGGCCTTCAAGACTGAGGCTTATCCACAACGAGTAAAACTTTTAGAAACTGCCCTAGCATCTTATCAGAGCTATATTGAGACGATGGGGCTTGAGGAAAAGAAAATCAATAGGCAAATGAGGGCTTTGAGCAAAGCAATTGAGAAAAGAGAAAAATGGCAAATTGATCCTCCTGTTGAAACCGATGAGAAAGAAAAAGATGCTAAAGCGGTTAGCTCAGAACAGCAAGGATGGAGTTTTTGGCCTTGGTCAAGCAAGGCTCCTGCCTCTTCAAAGCAGGATGAAGTAAAAAAGGAATCTGTGGCAGAAGTTGGGGAAGCCAAAACGGATGAATCAGTTGAGAAAGAAGACGTAAAAGAAGTAGAACAAGAGGTCAAAGTACAAGAAGGAGCACCAGCTACATCTAACACCTAAAAAGCAATTGAATTATAAAAAGGGGAAATTATTTTCCCCTTTTATACAAAAGCAATTCTTCAATTAGTTTGCTCGTAAGTACTACAATTCTGAAATGCGCTTTGTTGCTTTTTCATTACCATTTTCTTCGGCGATAGTATAATATTCCTTGGATCTCTCTTTATCTTTCAAATTAAAATAAATTTTCCCCAATTGATAAGCAGCTAATCTTTTTTCAGGAGAAAGTTCCGCGTTTAATGACCTTTTAAAACAATCGATAATTTCTTCAGAAGATTTATCTTCTGATTGACTTTGAAGAGAAATTCCTAGATTATACCAGCAAGACCCATCATCATATTGATTAGCCCCAATCTCGAAACAATCACGAGCAAGTTTTTTACCATCGGGAAAACGATCTAAATACTCATCGTATAGTCGTCCCAAATTGTAATAGGCTTCCCCTGATGAAGTTGTTGCTTTCGCCGCTTTTAGAAAATATTGGCTAGCTTGTATGATATGATCAATTTTGGAAGGTTCGCGCTGGCATTGTCTGGAAATTTTCTTTTCCCAATAACACCCTAGGTTGTTATCTGCCAGTACTTGATAGGGACTTTCCATTTGGCTGACTTTCATGAAGAGTTCATAAGCCAGATCATACTTGAGTTCTTCATCGTAAATTTTCCCTAATTCGAATAGGGGCTGAGCTCCCCCTTGTTTTCCATTGACTAAGACCTTAAAATATCTTCTGGCTGTTTTTATGTCATTTAAAGTGTAGTGATAAATCATTCCAAAATCAGTGTATGCTTCCACTTTTTCTTGAGTCCAAGGCTGTTCTATAGTTTTTTTAAGATAATTTTGAAAGCAGTGGTCCGCAAGCTTTTCCGCCTTTTTTCCTTGATCAGGAATTAGCCTATCAACAATTAGTCGACCGATAGCTTTCCATACATTTATCTTTATTGTAGAGGCTAAGGCGGGTGTTTCAATTATCTTCTCGAGATAGGATATCGCTTTCCGCTGTTCACTAGATTCAATAGCTCTTTTTGCCTTTTCCAAGTATACCTCCCAAGATTCTTTAGTTTCTTCGGATGTAGGAACTAGTGCATTTCGAATGGCTGCTTGTTTCTCCTTAGCTGTTTCTTTTGCCTGTCTTGGTCGTAGTCGAAGTGATGAGGGGGAAGATGGGATAGAGTTAGATTTTTTGCATCGACGTTTTGATGTATCTACCAGGCATGCACTTGGATCAAGTTCTATTTCAAAGCTTTTTCTCCTCCTTTTTACTTTAGGTGTTGAAGAGGAATGCTCACTATCAAAATGGACAACCCCATTTGATGGAGTGGTGTCGCAGTTATAATTTTGAGTGGAAGTCGTTGTTGATAAGTTTTCTTCTTCTTCTTCTTCAGAACATGCCTGGCCATTAGCGGAATTCCCATTAAGTCGATTTAATGACGTCTGGGGGGTGTGTTTTTCTTCAAATCCAGAATCTTCAAAAAAAAGGTCAAATTGATCGGCCACATTTGTTGTTCGATCAAGCAGAGGTGAACTTGAAAGCGATCTTACTTGATGGGGCGGATTCAGAATAGTTGTACTGATTTGCTCAACACTCTCCTCAAGAAGTGTGTTATCACCGCTCTGACGTTTTCTTTTTTTTGTGTGGAATACGATTATCATTATTAGGGATTGGTAGAGGAAGTAGACTAGTTGATGGAGAAGAAAGATGAGTAATATCTAAGGGGGAAAATGTCATTTGTGTTGGGGTTTGTGGAGGGATTTGTGGAAGGACTAAGAAAGGAATAGGAAGTTGAACATGGGTCGCACCGGGGTTCTTCTCTAAATATCCTCGAATATCAAATGTTATAAAGGTAGTTATGTATGGTGTTACATTCTGCATATTTTAACCTTGGTGTATTATGTGGGTTGATTATTTTGGCGCTTTTATTTAATAGATTTGAAGCATTAAAATCAAGAAAATAAAGCCTCAGCGTAGCTCATCTAATCTTGAACAATTCTGGTTCGATCATAATCCGTTAATTAATATTGCTATTTATTATAGTTTATTTTATCTTAAACATTTATATAAAATTTAACTTTGGAGAATTATGAGTTATATTGATACTAATAAAATTGAAAATCATTCTCAGATGCCGCCTTTATATGCTAACCAATCTCCCTCAATGGCTGAACAAAATCAAGCCGAAGTTCAGGTAGAAGAAGAGAACAAAGCAACTTCAAATTATATTTCACCTTTTGAACTCTTCAGGCAGAAAAATGAGCAGCTTCAAGCGAAAAAAAATGATGCCTCAATCGATGCCAACCCCCCTATTTCCGATCTCTTGGTAGAATATATGCATAATGCCCAAAAATGGCCTGCAGTTCATTATGCGATCGAGCAAGACAGACCAGACATCGCTAAGATTCTTCTGGAACTTTATCCCGAACAGGCCCATCAACTGACACCGGAGACAACTGTTTGGGGAAATTACTTTAGTGATTCCCAAGACTACGATTATATCGCCGCATACGATCCGGGTTTCTCTGCTTTAGAATTATCAATAAAAAAAGGCTTTACCGATTTGACAAGAGATTTAATTCAAAGAGGGGTTGATGTCAATGCTTCTCGTTTGGCTAGAGATACTCACTGGGCAGAAATAAATTATACGGGACAGACCGGAAAATTTCAAAACATCCCTAGAGTAGAGCGATTTTACACTCCGCTGTATTGGGCCATTCAAAATCAAGATCATACTGCAGTGGAACTCCTTTTGAATCATGGCGCCAAAATGGAAGATGTATATGTTTATCAAAGCTTGTTTGGAGGACCTCCTGGATGGCATCCGATCGATAAGAGAGAAGCATTGAATGCTTTAGAAGTAGCAGCAGCAACTAAAAATGAAAGGGTTTTGGGTCAGCTTATTTTTTACCAGATGCCTAAAAAATGGTTAAGGGAAGAAGAGATTCCTGCATCAGTGATCGAAATTTTTATGAATTATACGGTTAATGAAACCCATCAACCGACCTTATTTGAGGTTCTCTCCAAGCAAGATATTGAGGCATTTAAAATATTAATCCCCTATGCCGACATAAACGAAAAACACCAGACAAAATCCATTTTTCAAATGGCCTTAAAAATGAAAGATCCCACCTATTGTCATTCATTACTTCAAGAGGGGTTTAACAAGAATGAAGCTTTTCTGTTATCTCTAGAAGCAGGACAGATGGAATTCGTCAATCTCCTTTTAAATGAAGCGGATAAAAAAGGCGCTGCTTTGCGGACAGTTATCAAATTACATGACATTGAGCTTGTTAAATTGTTGATTGAGCATGGATTTCATGATACACTGGCTTTGCAATTAGCCCTTGAAGAGAAACAAAGTGAAATTGCTAAGCTCTTCTTAAAATAGAAAATCCCTTTGAAATGCATTTATAGGCCATTTGATAAAGAGCTAGTCCAACAAAAATCCCCAAACCGGCATAGCCTAAACCTTCAAGTGTTAAATTAAAACCTGGTTGAAAAGAAGCTAAGGTAGAATGGAAGATATCGCTCTGCAAATCTTTGATAAAGACATAGGGGCGCATCCAAATGGAGCTGTAGGTCAAGTGGTGAAGCGCTTGGTGAAGTTCCTCCCAACGAACCGTTAATCCCTGCATCAATTCCCCCTGCCCTGCAAAATCAGGATCGGAGCTTGAGAGAAATTTTCGAATATATTGTTCTAGAGTTTTATTAGATGAGGCTGCTAGTTGGCGCAAATGATCTAAAAGATGGCCGAGTTCATCTACATGCCCCGCCAAGCGTTGGGTATATTGTTGCATGAATTGAGGAACCTGACTTCCGACAAAGGCCCCCACGACAACGCATAAGCGATCAAGTAAACTTGTAATATAGCCCAAAACCCTCATATAAAATCACCTTTAATATGATCACCTTCATAAAAAGGTTCAATGTGGACTGTTACATCGCGCACTGATGGCCAAGCTTTTTGGATTTCATGACGTACAAGTTGACTGATTTGATGTGCTTTCAACACTGATAAACTAGGATTCACTTCAATATCAATGTCGACATGCGCATCAGGGCCATATTGTTGAATGCGAATTTTCTCTGTTTCCTCTACCCCAGGCGCTCTCATAGCAGCCCGACGTACCAGCTGGAAAAATTCCGGATCGGGCAATTTATCCATCAATTGGTGAAAATTTTCACGTGAAACCATGATACCTGTTATGATCATAAAAAGAGCTATCAATACAGCTCCTAAATGATCAACGATGATTCCCCAATTCGGCCAATAACTTGCGATCAGCAAAGCAATGGTGGCAAATAAACTCGTCAAGCTATCCATGCGATAGTGAACCGCATCGGCGGCTAAGGCTGGACTATGTTCGTTTTTTGCTGTGCGAATCATCAGGCGGTAAGCAATTTCCAATATACCCATGGCAATTGCGGGAAATATCCAAGCCAAGGGATGAAAATGATGGTGTGCTTTATCTTGAAAGTACCCAATAAACTGCTGCACAAACATTACATTTCCAAAAACGATCAGCAAAAGCCCCAAAAGGAGACCTCCCAAGGGTTCATAACGTCCATGCCCAAAAGGATGGTCTTGATCGGGAGGGCGTTGCGCCAGCCTGACGCAGAAAAGCAGTGTGATACTCGATGCCACATCCATGAAACTTGAAATAGCGTCGAAGAAAAGGACTGAGCTATTGAATAATGCCACCCCGACTAGTTCGAACAGGATGACAAATAGACGAAACTTGATTCCTAATTTTGCCGCCTCGATAACATGCTTATTGCGTTTATTTCGCATAACATAAACATCTGCTGGGAGGGAAAGTGGTTGGGGAAATTTTGACATGAGGCTTCACTTTAATCAGGTAATTTACACTGCAATTATATCAACTTTGTAAATTAAGCTGAAGAAGGGAGTATTCCGGAAGGACCAAACAGCTCTTCAGCTTGTTTAAGGGAAACTTTTTCTCCGACCACCACCACGATATCATTGGCTATCAATTGAGTTTCAGGGGTAGGATGGGATAAAATATTTGCATCTCGCCTAATAAGCAAAACCGTCATTCCATACAGCTTACGCAATTGCGACTCGGATAAAGGTTTACCAGCTAATGGAGAGTTGGAGTGCAAGCGGAAAGAACCGATCTCAATATTCGAAAGATCGAGCTTAATTTCAGAAAGCTTAGCCGAAACTGGATGCTGATTGCGCAATAATTCATAACCATCTGCGCGAATTCCAGCAATAAATCCATTTATTTCATCATCTGGAACATGGTATTGTCGTAAGACACGTGAAAAGATCTCAACAGATGTCCCAAATTCATCTGGAATCGCTTCATCCGCTCCAAGTAAATTCATCAGAGGCATTTCATGGACATAACGGGCCCGGACTATAATATACAAGGAAGCATTGGCCATGCGCGCAATTTTGACAATGCGTCTGGCTGCAAGCGGATCATTGACTAAAACAGCAAGAGCTTTAGCCTCGGTAAGATTGACGTGTTCGAGAATTGATAAATGGGTAGCGTCGCCAAATTGTATCGGCTCGTCTAGCATTTTTTGCTCTTTTACCGTGTCTGGATTCATCTCTAATATAGTATAGGGGATCCCGGCAAGCTTACAAGAGCGGGCAAGGTTGCGACCGCTTATGCCAAATCCTACGATAATGACGTGTTGCTTAAGTATTTTGCTCTCGTCTAGAACGGAATGTTTAGTCCGCAAACCCGATCGCAATCTTTCAAACATCGGCAAAGAAGCCACCCAAGAAGCCAAACGAGGCGATAAATTAATCAGGATAGGACTAATTGTCATGGTTAGAAGAGATACAGCCAAGAACATCTGATAATGATAATCTGACCCCAAACCATAAGAGATTCCCGTTTTGGCAAGGACAAAAGCAAATTCCCCAATTTGGCTTAAGATAATTCCCACCAAGACGATCGTCCGGATAGGGAGCCCTAAAATCAACGTTGCAAGCCCTCCGGTCAAAGTTTTGAGAGCTAAAATAACTAAAGCTATAGTGAAGATAAGGAAAGGATGATGCAAAACAAAATCGATATCGAGCAACATACCGATAGAGACAAAAAAGAAGCTGATGAACAAAGCTTGAAAAGGGAATATGTTGCTGATCGCCTCGTTGCTATATTCTGATTCAGAAATGATCAGACCGGCTAAAAAAGCCCCAATCGTCAAAGATAATCCTAAATGAGATGTCAGCCAAGCAACCCCAAAGCATAATGTTAATACGCTAAGTAAAAATAATTCTTTATTTCGCGTGCGCGCGACAAGCAATAGGAGCTTTGGCACAAGATGTTGTGCACTTATAAAGACCACCACTAGTATCAACAGGCCTATGACAATTGGCCATAAAAGAGATAGCTTAAATGCCTGCTCGGTAGGATGCTCTCCCATTAAGGGGGTGAGCAAAATCATGGGGATAGCCACCATGTCTTGGAAAATGAGAATGGAAATTCCCAACTGTCCATGGGGACTGGCTGTTTCTCCTTTTTGATCCAAAAGTCCAAGAACAATAGCCGTGCTGCTCATAGAAATAAGACATCCTATGAATATTGCTTCCCCCCATGAACGTCCAAAAGCTTTAGCGATTAAACAGCTAAGGAAGATGGTCAATCCTACCTGAAGCGATCCCCCTAATAAAAAAAGCCTTTTAATTTTGACAAGCTTTTTAAGAGAAAACTCCATCCCAATGCCAAACAACAAAAGAATGATGCCAATTTCCGATAGTTTTTCCACATCATCGGTTTCTCCCACCAAGCCTAAGCAATGTGGACCTGCTATTACGCCTGTTAAGAGAAAACCGACAACAGGAGGAATATGTAAACGGTGCCCTAACAATAGGACCACGATGGAAAATCCTAAAATGATTAAAAGGTCTTTAAACAATAAAATTTCCATAATAGTTGCTATAATTTATTGTTGTTTTCGGTCAGCCTCGAATAACGTTTGGACTGCTTGGTTGACAGCATCGATGTAACCTTTATACCCTTTCTGTAAATCCTCCGCTGTAATTTGATATTCAATATCAGGAGTTACACCCAAATTCTCAATTTTTTGCAGGTTTATTCTTTCTGCAATTGAGGCTGTATAGGCGCAATAGGCAATTCCATGACAATTGGGAAATTCAAAGGTACGAACAATTCCTCCTGCGCCTGCTGTGCGACTGCCAAATAGTTTTGCTCGTTTATTATCTTGTAAGATTGCAGGCATAAAATCGCCGCCTGAAAAATCCATTTCATTGATTAACATTAAAATGGGTTTTGTATAGTTGTAATCATGATGAGAATGGATCATATCCACTCCCAAAATAGGGGTTGGGCGAGTTAAGGTATGCCCTGCATTCCATTCATCTAATATCAGTTCGTTATAGGCTTTCAAAAAAAGTACTTGTTGGAAATTAAGTCCAATACCCTCTCTTGAGGAATCCTCATCGTCTTTCTCTGAGGGATCATCTTGACCGTTTTGCATGAGTTTAATCATTAACTCAAATAACTTAATCCTTTCAAGTGTCGTATGGGCTTCCATCGCTTCATGCTGAGTTATTTTAATCCGATGGTGGGGGGTTAACAAAGGCTCAATAGCCAACATAGAGGCTAACGCATATTGAAAATTGGCTATCCCGCCGGGATTATTGACTTGGTCAATCACCAAGGCATCAGTTTTATTCTCCATATGTTTGAGAATCTCTCCAAAGAACTTAGTATTAAAACCCATATAATGGGGGATGCGAATATACCCAACTGCATATCCCTTGGGATGTTGATAAATATAAGTATGCCAATTTATATCTGAACTTTCGTCATCTTCATCTTCATCTTCATTCGAGTCATCATCATCTGCATCCTCATCTTTCGCCCAAATAATATCTCCCAAGGAAGGTATAAAACTCTTGCGGGCACCTAATCCCCCTTCATGGTGGGTCATTTTTGATGCATATAGCTGATGCAAAGGATTAGCCATGATCTTTTGTGGTACCTCTAGGCCGGATTTCTTATCAACAGAGGGGAAAAAGGAAGTCATAACGTTTAAAGATGGCAGGAAATCAAAAGGGTTTTTCACATATTCTGGAGTATGCATCCACATCAATTGTGAGGAAGAAATTTTCCCTGTAGCTGCGGATCTCGTTTTGATCATAACAGTACCTTTGGGAACATTATCCCCAGCACTGCCCAAACGGCAAGTTAACTTAATCTCAGCCCAGGCTTGATCCGTGGCTTGATTTGAGGATTTACTGCTTTCTTTTTTTATTGCCTCAACAACCTCGCCTACAGGATGCCCATCGAATAGGAGCAACTCATCGCCGCTGTGAATGCCATAATTTGAGGAGGGCAATCGCAAAGGATCAATCCAATCAATAAAGTATTTTCCTTCAGCACTTTTGACACTAAAAGGCAAAGAAGACTCTTCCGTCGACAAAAAGACCACATCCACGTGATAATCACGCATGGTATTCACAAATTCCCGCACGAGCTGCTGAAATTGTTTTGTACTAATTTGTGGAATAGACAAAATTTTATTTTTAGATTGCTCAAAAGCACTCTCAATATCCCAACCTACATATTCGTGCTTCCAATCTGCAGGAGCATAGCTTACTTCAAAATTATGCTTGACAATTTCTAAATCTTGGATCATCTGAGCTTTCTTTTTGTCTTCAAAAGAAGAGGCTTGTAAATTAAAAAATAAACTAAAATAGCACAAGCCAAATAAATAATACCTTAGAAAGCATTGCATAATTATCCTTCGTTAAAAAATTCCACTATTTTCTTTCTTTGAGGTAAAATGGAATGATTGCCACCAAAAAAAGATTGCTTTAGCATATCTAAAAACCATTAAAATTCAAATAAAAAGATTTATGAATATGGGGCGAATGAAAAATTATTACTTGCCTATGCTTGATTTTCTACAATCGGGCGTGTGCCTGTACAAGGGCAAGAAAAAATAATTATTCAGGCTGTTTGTGTATACAACACATAGATGCCTAAAACGATACCAAAGCTGAGGTTTATAATTGACAAAATTTAATCAAACACTTATTATTCTCTGATTATTCAAAAATAATAACCTGTAACCTTATGGGAGAATCACTTTATGACAATTTCCTTTGACCGATTATTATCTAATCCCGTTTTCAATTATTTCCAAACAAAAATTCAGAGAATGGATCCTTTACAAAAAAAAATCGCAATTATTGGAATAGCTTGTTTTAGCTATTTGGCTTTAGTTTATCTTGTTCGTTGCTCCGCCTCTTATTCTTTGATCGAAAATAAAAGAAAAGGCAATATCAGAGAAAATAAACGTGAAAGGCAAAGACCCGAGCCCAAAATTGTAAACGAAGAGCCCATTCTAGGTAGAGAAGAAATTGCAGAGAAAAACGAGAGGAAAAAAGAGTAAAACCTAAATGCCAACCTTGGTTTTGAGAAGAGATTCTTAGTTTTATATAACTAATTACATTGACAGATACGACTTTGATTTATATAATAAAAAAAATCAATTAACATTTTTAGGAATCATCATATGAATATTTATATTAACCATTTACTATCCGCTCCTGTTTTAAATTTTGTCACCAATAGTTTTCAGAAATTAACACCCTTACAAAAAAAAGTCTCAATTATTGCTCTAGTTTGTGTAGGCTATTTAGCCTTGTTTTTTCTTGCTAGCTGTTTAGCTTCTTGGGATTTACCTGAAAATAAAAAAATCGTCAAACCAAAAGTAAACAAACCACAGAGAGAAATCCCTAATCTTGAAAAATTAGAACCCAAAGAAGAAATAGAAAAGAAAAATAATGACGCGGAAGAATTTAAAGAGGTTGACGCACCCGCTGCAAAAGATGAAAAGTTAGAGCAGGTCAAACATGAAGCATTGCAATTAGGCGACATCTTTAATGAAGCAAAAAAAGAACACGATGCTCATGAAGCTATAAAAGTTCAAGAAGCTAAAGTCGAAGAAGATGCAAAAATTCTAGGGGATGTCATACCAGCAGAAATGCCCATTAACAATGCTAGGGAATATAGGCCAGATAGGCGAATAAATGAAATCGCTCTCGCTGCTATTCGGAATAATGGATTGGGTCTTAAATTTATTCCAAAAGAAATGAGAAACGACGATTTATACCTAGCTGCTATTCAGCGAGATTGATTTCAAAATAGACTTCTTGCGTAATTAATTTTAACGCAGAGACAGGGAGTCGCAGAGACGCGGAGAAGGCCCTACCTCTGCATCTCTGCGACTCCCCGTCTCTGCGTTGATCATTACTATTTCGACATGTTAGACAGGATTAGGAAAGACCACCAAAAGGATTGGAAAAAAATCCTGGCTTCGATTGTGGCTTTGCCTTTGCAGTGGGCCGATTGATTGCTTCCGGCTGAATCGCTTGACGTTTTTGACCGGAACGCGCGGTAAGGGAGATGCGCTTGCGCGGAATATCCACTTGTAAGACTTCCACTTGAATTTTATCCCCTGTTTTGACCACTTCGCTGGGATGTTTAATATAATGGTCTGATAATTCAGATAGGTGAATCAACCCTTCTTGATGAACCCCCACATCTACAAAAGCTCCAAAAGCAGTGACATTGGTCACAATTCCCTCTAGGCGTAAACCTGGCTTAAGATCATGCATCGTGAGAATATCTTCCCGAAAAGCTGGGGGTTCAAACAGAGCTCGGGGATCGCGCCCGGGCTTCTTGAGTTCTTGAATAATATCGACCAGAGTGAATTCCCCTACATTTGCATAACGCTTGCGATCTATCTGGGATGTAAGCTCAGGATTGCTAACTAATTGCGATAAGGTAACATGGAGGTCTTGAGCCATTTGATCAACAACTTCATAACGTTCCGGGTGAACAGCCGAAGCGTCCAAAGGATGATCTCCATGGCAAATACGTAAAAATCCTGCTGCTTGTTCAAAAGTTTTCGCACCAAACCCTGAAACTTCCCTCAACTGTTTACGGTTGCAAAACGCTCCATGCTCTTCTCGATACTTGACGATCTTACGAGCCAATGAGGGGCCAATTCCTGAGACATAGGATAAGAGTGAAGCACTTGCCGTATTAAGATCCACCCCTACGTGGTTGACGCAACTCTCTACCACATGCTGCAACCGATCTTGCAGAAGGGGCTGATGAACATCGTGCTGATACTGCCCCACGCCAATGGATTTCGGCTCAATTTTAACCAATTCTGCTAGAGGATCCTGCAAGCGCCGCGCAATGGAAATTGCACCCCGAATCGTGAGATCCAAATCTGGAAATTCTTCTCGAGCCACTTCAGAAGCACTATAAACGCTAGCGCCGGCCTCATTCACTGAAACAACCAACACCCCTGCGCAATCTTTTTCTTTTATAAGTTGACGTACAAAATTTTCTGTTTCGCGTCCTCCTGTTCCATTGCCGACTGCAATGATATAGGGATGATAAACTTGAATCAACCTCAGAAGGGTTTGCTTAGCTTGCCGTTGCGCCTCCTCTCCTTGGGATAGGTAGATAGTCACAGATTCCAGGTATTTGCCTGTTGCATCGACAACAGCACACTTGCACCCTGTACGCAATCCGGGATCTATTCCTAAAACAGAGCGTCCTCCCAAAGGAGAAGCCAGCAGCAAATGACGCAAATTATCTGCAAAAATAGAAACAGCTGCTTGATCAGAAGCCATCTTAAGATCAAGGCGTAAGTCTGTTTCTACACTGGGACACAATAAGCGGTGGAAGGCATCCTCTATCGCCTGCTTAAGTTGTGCACTGAATGGGGAGCTAGGATTTTGGCGGAGAAAATGTTGGATTTGTTGTAGGACAGGTTCAGGATCAACCGTTATGGAAAAATCTAAAATCTCTTCGCGTTCTCCCCTTCGAATGGCTAAATAGCGATGAGAGGGGATTGTTTTGACCGATTCTTTAAAGTCGTAATACTGTTCAAATTTCGTTGGTTCGGAGGTTTTTTCTGGACGTACTTTAGAAATGACGATACCTTCTGCCGCAAAAGCCTCTCTAACCAGTGCCCGTATATGGGCATTTTCAGCCACTTTTTCTGCGACAATATCGCGCGCTCCGGCAAGTGCCATTTGAGCGTCTTCTACCCCTTTTTCAGCATTAATATAAAGTGAAGCGGCTGATAGGGGTTCCTGTGCCAAAGGCTGCTGCAAAATGAGATCAGCAAGCGGTTCTAATCCTTTTTCCCGAGCAATCATAGCACGAGTTCGTCTTTTCGGCTTATAAGGCAGATAAAGGTCTTCTAAGGTTGCTTTAACTGTACAGGTAAGGATTTTCTCACGTAAATCTTCTGTGAGTTTGCCCTGGCTTTCAATAGAGTTCAAAATCGTTTGCCGCCGCTCTTCTAATTCTTTTAAATAGCCATAGCGCTCTTGAATGGTTTGGATCTGCACTTCATCCATATTTCCGGATGCTTCCTTGCGATAGCGGGCAATAAAAGGAATAGTATTCCCTGTCTCTAACAACTGAATCACAGTTTGAACAGCAGCCGTTTTTAATCCAAGCTCTTGGGCAATTTGCCCGATTAATTGTTCCTGCATAAAAAATCTCTTTGAGACAGGTTGTAGTATAAAAGAAGTGTACTGAACTCGAGACTAATTTTCCAGTGAACAAATTATAAAGCTAAGATTGGACGGGTTGGACTATTTGGACGAGTTGGACTATTTGGACATGATGGAATTGATCCAATCTATCCAATTCCGTCCAACTCGTCCAAATAGTCCAACTGAGGTAATTGCATAAGTGAAAATAAATTATTTTAAATATTTTTATAAATAAATGATTCACAATGAATTATGTCTTAAAATTAGCAAAAATAGCCAAAATGACATAAAAAATAATAATAGCCCTCAAACCATATCCAGAACTGGCTTAAAATAATTTATTGTCACTTATGCAATTACCTCAACTAGTCCATGTCTAATTGGACATTAGTTAACTTGATAAGTCAGAACACGCCAATGGCCATCAGGTCCTCTGCGCAAGGTCAAAAGTTCTACTGATTTAGGTGCTTTCTCAAAAGAGGTATTGAATTCCACCACCATATAAGCCCCTTTAGGCAAGCCTTGAGGATCCCAAGCTGGTGCTTGAATCTTTAATGTGCGAGAGTTAACCTTTCCTAAATTCTTACGTGACAAATTTAATGCATTTGCCCATTCCCCTTGACTGATGGTTTGTTGAAATAAAGGATCTCCCTTCGCCCAACTCTGTGCATATTGTCCTTTATCTATGCCATCGACATAATCTTTAGCTACTTGAGAAGCTTCTATCATCCAGGCTGACATTTGCCCTTGATCGCGGTCCTCGCCCGCCGCATTGCTCGCCGAAGGCTCAGTCTCAGATGTTTTCGGACTGATTGTTGTTTGCACAGACAGTAAAGAACTTGCATGATGGAAAGTTAACCCCATGCTTAATAAGGCTGCAACATACAGAGTTTTGTTCATAGAATAATTCTCCTAAAATTAGGGATCATATGCCCATTTAAGTTTCCAGGGCCATGTTACCGCTTATTGTTGCCACCTTGCCCTTTTGTTGAACAAGAAGAATCGCATTCGCAGAAAAGTTGATTTAGCTTGTCTTCGTAACTAGCACAGCACTTCTCCTTAGCCATTTTTTGCTTCCAGCGTTCGCAGTTAGCTTCAGCAACTATTTTGGCAATTTCATCAATTTTATGATCGTTAGCTTTAATATGTTCTTTAATTTTTTCCTTTAAAACTTCCAACCAAGCCATATCTGCGACAGCCAATAATTGATGAGCTTTATCACCACAATCCTCGTTAGGCAAATGAGTGCCGCATACGTGGTTTTGATGGCAGCTGCAGGTACACGATTTTGATTGACAAGCGCAGGATTGACAACCACCATTCTGTTCATGATGATGAGACATAGAGACCTCCTTTGTATTTCACTAAACCCATTTTTTCTCACTGTAATAATAATGAAAGAAAAAATCCAATTAATTTTTTCTTCAGTGGAGAGGTAAGAAATGGGAAGAATGATATACACAAATAGCCTGAAGAATTAGTTTTTCGGCTGCGCCAAAGCCCTGCGGTTGAACGATCGTAAGCAGGTCCATATTTACTAGACATCTTGCATAACCTCATCCTTGCCCGTGCCCTTGCCCCTGCCCTATTAGCGTTGTTTTTGAGCCATTTTCACCAGCATAGACACGTGCTAATCAGCAGTTCTCGTCCTTTGGTATATCGTTCTTCATTCACAAGCTGCAATCGTTGACACACATCCAAAATTCCCGCGCATTCTGTAGCAGACCTTTTAGCCATCCGATAAAATCGAGCTTTTTCATCGATGGAATATTCTCCCGCTCCTTCTGCAATACCTCAATGGTATTGACAAACCCGCACGTTGAAGCTGATCGCTTAAATAGGCCCTATCCCGAGGTAAATGTTCTATTATAACATCCGCAAGTACAACAAATTCTATTGCCACTTGGTATACGGTTAACTTTTCATGGTCTAAAAGAATTCGTTTCTGCACTGGAGAAATGGCGATTGTCATATTTTAACTCCCAATTTTGAATCCCTGCGATCAGATTGAATCGCAATCCAAATCTTTTTCTTCTGTTTCGATATTTATCACTCAAAATTTTAAATCGTTTTTAAGCGCCCTATTACATTTTCATTTAAAGCTCGCTTTGAAGAAATATCACGATTCATCTGCTTTTCATCTCTAGTAAGAGCTTTGCCTCTTGATCGTTTTTTGGGCTTTGTCCTAAATGAAAATAGGTCCTGTATTCTCTTAAGTATTCCAGGGCCATAAGTAATTTATCTTCGACGACGAGACGAGAAGGCTTTCCTCCCTGGGACATTCTCCGCTTCTCGGCCTCTTTAACTATTGAGATCATTTGTACAAAGGTCTCCTTTCGTACTCCTGTTAATCTTCTAAATTCAGTGGGCGAAAGTTTCTGTATAGCTTCGTATTTTTGCATAAATGGCCGATGGATTTAAGAAGCAGACCCTTATATTAAAAAATAAAATTGCGTGCCAGAACTTTTTCGGGCAAGGGCAAGGGCAGGGGCACGGGCAAGGAATTGAGGTTATGCAAGATGTCTACTATATTGACCTGCTTACGATCGTTCAACCGCGGGAGCTTTCGCGTTGCCCAAAAACAATTCTTCAGGTTGTTTGTGTATACACAAACAGCCTGAAGAATTAGTTTTTCGGCTGTTTGCGTATAGATTGACAACTTACTCTATAGTAAATTCTCATTTTTGAAATTAAAGGGGAGGTTTCTGCCTTTTTCTAAAATGCCCATTTCTATCAACATACCCTTGAGAAACTTTGGTTGGATCTGCCCATCTATTTCGAAAGGTTCATTATTTATAGTTATTTGCATTATGAGCTCTTCATTCAGTTCAGCTTTTTTTCCTTCAGATAAATTTTGCTGACGATTAATCCATGAAGCCCACCACTCATAAATATCTGCTTTAGGGATTTGTGGGGTTCCAATTGCCCGGTTTAAGCTTTCCAAAATTGTTCGTTGATCATATGGCTGTATATTAGCCATTTTAACAGTCCCATCATACCATTTCCAAACCTTCCATTTGTCTCTTAGGCGTAAATTTGTGTTTGGGGTAAAAGAAAACTGGGGTAAAGGTTTACCCTCCCAAAAATTTTCTTTAATACTATTTTTCAAAACGGTAGCAATATAGTTAAGAGTAGGTTGAATCTCAACGGTGGGATCATTTTCGGCTGCTTCATGGAGAATGCCAAAATTTTTGCCGGCATCTGAAAGTTTCGTCAAAGTATGGTAATTATGCGTATCATTTATATTTGTCAAATATCCCAAAAGGTTCAATGTAGGGTTCGTTTTCCAAAAGCATTTATAGATGTTGTACCAAAGTCGTTGACGCTCTTGTTGCAAACAAATAAGTACTCTTAGATCCAATGGAAGCCCAGCCGCCTGTGCAGTCAAATTTCCATACATTTCTTCAATGACTCGAAATTTCCCCGGGCCGCAGTATTCTCCCCCTTCCACCCCTAGGACAATCAAGATGTCAACTTGAGAATTTTCATCTTTAGTGTCAATTTCTTGAGCGATAAAGCGGGTATACCTTTCCAATGCTTCGTAATTTTGAGGTTTCCCTTGCATAACTTGACGGTCCCGAATACTGACGACTAAATTTCGCAAGCTTCGGTTAAAATAATCAATAGGCGTAGAAGTGTGTTGCCCCACCTCAACCCAGCGTTCGTCGTGATTTAAATGTGCCATTAAAACGGGTAAATGCTTATCCCAATTAATTTTATCACCCATTTCGATCAGTCGGTCAACCTTAACATCCTCTTTAATCACTGGAAAAATATTTCTTTGTACATGCTCTCTCTTCACCGGACAATGAGATCCATTCCTCAATAATAGGAAATCATTCCAAGACAGATTTGTTTTTTCAACAACCGGAATATCTTCTGCGATTAAGTCATTTTTACCCTCTTCTCCCGGAGCAACTTTAACTATTTCTGGCTGTGGGTTAATTTGTACTTTCTCCGCTGCGTTTTCAATTCGCCTTTGTTTAAATTTAAAATACTGCCCCACTGCTCCCATAACTAAATTAAGTGTACTAAAGATACGAACCAAAGCCGTACCCAAATAGAGACCCACTAACTGACCAAAAATAAAATCTGCATTTAAAATAACTTTATGTGCAATTTCAGGTAGATAATTTCTGCGATCTAAAACACCTATACTCAAATAAACTAAGGTCGTTACCGCTATCACTTTCTGCCCTAAAATATATAATCCGACTGAAGAAGCAGCTATAGCAAGTAAACTAAGCTTGCCTATATGGTCTTGCGCTAGTTCAACTGCTTTTCCAATACCAAGTACTCGAACTCTATAATGCGCTAAACAAGCTGTTCCAATAGGAATAGCGAAGCAAGTTAGACTAATAATTTTACTTTGATAAGTGATGTTTGCTGCTTTCAAGTACCGGCTTGCCTGCAAATGAGCAAGATTTAATTGAACGATTTGCTGGACGGCGGTCACAAAGTGGTTGCGACCTTGTCTATATGCCTCTTCCCGAATCATGGTTTGATTGAACATTCCACCAATTTGCAGCCCCTCCATCAAGGGTTGCATTTTGCTAAACCACTGCTTAATACCTGAGATTGTCATATCACATTCCTTTTATTAGGTTAAATTTACAAAAATGATAAACAAAAAATAAAAATCAGTCAAGTTTATAAACAATTATAAGTAAAAATCAATTTTCCGTATTCACCATCCAAGCTGAAAATTTATCTAAAAAATTCCAAAAACTTTCCATGTGTTCCATGGGAAATTGATATTTTTTATCAGCATCTTGAAGAGTGTGTTTAAAGCAATCGAGCCAAACTTGGCGTGCGGCCTCATTAATTGCAAAAGGCAAATGTCTTTGACGCATCCGTGGGGAGCCAAATTGTTGTTGATACAAAGGAGGCCCGCCAAGAATAAAGACGAAAAAAGCTGCCGACCTCTTGGAAGCCTCGCGCATATCTTGAGGAAATAAATGTCTAATAGACGATTTTTCAAGTTCGTTATAAAAATCTTCAAGCATTTTAAAAATGCAATCTTCGCCCATGATAGCAAAGATCTGAGGATTTGGCAGCACATCTTGGGGAGGGCCTTGTGGCGGGACGTAAAAGTGACGTTCTTTTGTCATAGGACACCAGGGATTTTGAATTTCTTGCAAATTAAACATTAAAAGTGATAAAAAGTCTTTTTCTTTTAAAGGGAAACACAATCATGCAAAAAAATTCCATCGTTATCGGCATTTATGCTGTCCTTGTTCTAATCGGAGGACTGATCGGCTTTTTGGTAGCTAAAAGCCTTGTATGATTAGTCGTTGCCGGGAGTGTCTCACTTCTTCTATTTGTTTGTGCTTATCTCATTTGGAAAGGAAATCAGCGGGCATTTGACACAGCTATTGCTGTTTTGTTTTGCCTACTAGTCTTTTTTGGATATCGCTTTTCAATCTCTTATCAGATAGCTCCCGCGGGCATTATGACCCTTATTTCAGGAGGGGTGCTTGGCTATCTCATCACGCGTAAACAATCAGCAATTTGTGAGCCTTAACCCACCCCATCTCAGAACTTAAGCAAAAGCAACTTTCCATTTTTCGGTTTTAAATCTCCAAAAATAGATTAAACCAGAAATCAAGGCATAGAGTGCAACAAACATCCAGGTGAAATCTGCTCGTGCGCCCCCTATAAATACGAAAAGATAGACCGGCAATAAAGCAAAAACCAGGGGGCTCATTCCCCCAACCTTCATAATAAAGCGTGTATCTCCTGCCGCAGTTAAAAGCCCAATCAAAAGCCAGCTAATCCCATCAAAAAGAATAAACAGCCACACCCAAAAGCAAGCAGCCCGCAAAGTCTCGTGTGTTGTGGAATTGAGTAATGCGAAATCTGGAATGAACCACCGGATGAGAAGATCAGGATTCCAAGCAAGCAGCCCGCCTAGCAAAAGAAAAATAATGAGATAAAACTTAACTCCCGATGCAAATAGCTTCCAGACTAAGTTATGCTGGAGGGAACCGATAAAATTAGAGGCTATGGCAGTAGCTCCTTTGGAAATGCCTTCAGTCATAAAAGTGAATAATAATAAGATGCTTTGAGCTACGGTAACAACTGTCATATGATCTGATCCCAAACGGGTCATCAAATCAAAAATCAAAACCCATGCTAAAATTTCCAGGCTATGAGCAACAGCATTGGGCAAACCAATGCGCAGGCAAGTCCAAAACATTCTTTTGTGGATTTGCCAACGCCCTGTTCCATAGAGAGAGCGATTAGCCGGGCAAAAGAAAGCAAGAAATAAGATGGTTGCTTGGCAGATCTGGGCTATTCCTGTAGCTAAAGCGGCACCTTTAATTCCTAAAGGTGGAATCCATGAAGCGACACCGAAAATTAGCACAGCATCCAAGCTCACATTGATGATGTTAGAAATGATCATCACAAAAGTGACAAATAGAGCCTTCCCTCTTCCAATATAAAATGCAGTTATGGCGGTAGAAATGGCTGTAATTGGTATGAAACATGTTAAAATTCTAAAAAATTCAATTTCTTGCTGTTTATAAATTTCATGAAAGAAAATATAAGGACCCACAAAAAAACCAATAGGTATGTAAATCAAACAAGATCCAAGAGCCATCCAAATCATTTGCCAAACAGGCTGACCCAATTTTTCTTTGCGTCCGGCGCCGTTATACCGCCCTACGAAAACTTCAGCAATAGCCGCGGTGGCAATTGCCCAAAATTGAAGAAATTGAATCAAAGCCCCCGCATGGGCTGCGGCATTGAGTGAATTCAAGGAAAAATGGGCTAAAAAGAGACGGTCTAAAAAAAGCATGCAGCTTGAAGACATCAAGGAAAGGATGAGAGGAAAAGAAATTTGCCAAAGTTCTCTAAGAGATCCTTGTGGATAGGATGTTAGCCCCTTTTGGATTTTGATAGACAGATTTCTAAACAACATTCGACACTACCTATAGATGCAATTAAAATCTTAAATGCACTTAAACTTCCAAAGACTGTTAAATTTTAGCAACAGACAGATTAGAGAAATTTCGTGATGGCTACTAAGGAAGTGTGCAACAATAAGTTGGACGATTGGACTGTGTGAAAGTCCAATCGTCCAACTTATTATTGCATACTTCCTAAGAACACGGTAGAAATAAGTGACCTGACTTTTACTCATCCTAAAATAAGAAAATCAAATTGTCAACCCAATAAAGAACAATAAAGCAAGATGCCAGCCATTCCATACCCATCAAGAAATTTGAGAGTAGGAGAATAAAAAAAACACATGTAACAAATTAATTATTAAAAGGATGCACAGGATATGCATGATAACACATCAACCTCAATACTATTTTAGCCCTATAAGCGTGAGGGCAGCAAACAGGGCTTAATGGAAGGGAAAAAGAGTTTCGATTTTCTTCTTTTTGTCATTAATTTATCTTAGCTACATCCACTAACAATTTAATCTATGTTGCTTAAAATCTGCATCTACTACTCGAATACCTGCTGGAATCGTTCTAGATCGATGTTGTCTTGCTGAGATTTCGATATCATATCCAAGGGCTATTAGGTATTTCATTAATCTATCCAATGTAAATCCTGAAAGACGACCACAAATAATATTAGAAACTTTAGGTTGATCTATCCCTAGAATCTCAGCGGCTTTTTTTTGAGTAAGCTTTCGTTTTTTTATAATATCGTATATCAGTAAAGCCAAATCTGATTTGGCTAGGACTTCCTCTGGATTATCAAAGCCTAAGTCAGCAAATACGTTTCCTGAACTGTCACTCACTTCGATATTTTCCTCATCTTTTTTAGCCATTATTTTACTCCATAATTTGTTTTATAATCACTTTCTTCCCATTTAAAGCGGCTTTTGATTAATTCCTTATCTTTTTTATCAGTTTCCTTGCCTTTCTTACTTTTCTTTTTGGAATACATGGAGTATATAAACTGCTTTTTCAAAGCAAACCGTGTATACGGCCCTATAGGTTCCGCTTTGCGAGTTGTCTACGATTTCAAAAACTTTATCAATATCACTCATTATAAATGGTTTTGCTTTCGGGTTTTTTTCTCCTTTAAGAGCTAAACGGAATCCTGTTGTAAATACACCTTTAACATCTTCAGGAAGCTTACTCAAGTCCTTTTTACTAGAACCAATGTAATGTAGTTGTCGATCTGTCATTGCTGTTCTCCTATTTGAGTATACTAAATTTAGTATACTTAAGCAATGATGTTTTATGTTCTTTCCAGCGCAACCGAATTTTCCTGAAATAAGAGCCTAGGATAGATTTTGAAAAAGTGATTAAAAACTGCGGAAACATTTTCTAAGTTAACCAATCAGGTTATTGAGTTCTTGAGGGAATCGAGGAAATAATTTACCTTCTGTCGAGAGCCCGATCAAGCTGTTTCTGAGCCATCTTAAATTGAATTGTGTAAAAAGTCTTTTTTGTTTTTTTTGGGCACGGGCACAGGCAAGGGCAAGGAAATAAATTATGCAAGATTTCTATTGATGACCTAAATTTTAGGGGGCAGTTCCCTCTTCTGTTCTGCATAATACAGTTGAATAATTTCCAATTCGCGTATGTAATTCCAATTATTGACATAATCCTTGCTTTCGTAACGATTTTCTTTTCGCTTCGCCGGTTCGTATCCCGGAGGTATCTGGATCTCATATTCAAGCAACGGAGCGTCCATGTTTTCCAGTTCTAAAGCCTCCCCTCGCAAACCATAGGCATTAATAGGATTATCTTTGATTTTTTCCACCGAAGCTAAGAAAGTTCTGCCATCAATAGTCTCATAGAACGCATATTGCAAAGATCTATCTTTAGACGGGACAATTTTAACCTCTATTTTTCCATATTCCTTAAGCTCAGTCTGATATTCTGTTATAAAGGTAAAATCAGGATGCAATTGAAGATCTTGAGGCATTTTTAATAATTTCGGATTTGGGGATCTTGGAACCATGTTCCCCCCTTTCATGAACATTTTCGGTGCACCTTCTAATAATCCAACTAAATTGAGCAAATTAATTTTTCCCTTATAGGTTTCATTAAAATTAAAATCTGTCCTTAGCAAATCACTGAACTTAAAATTCAGCGGCAAAGCATAATTTTCTAAACCGCGCATTTGTAATGCAAAATTGAGCTCAAAAGGCAATTGAGTGTCATTTTCTGCAAGTCCTTTGCCGTAATGCATCAGTTTTCCTTCCCCATTTTTTGATGCTGCCGGCATACAGCGCCATGTTCCTTGGGAATTGCTAGAATAAAATATCCCGGGGATAAACTTTATCTTCAATTTGTACTAAAGCTAAAACAAGATAGTGTTTCGAATCTGGTTTAAAAGGCTTAGAGCAATAATAAGTTGCGCCATCAATGGTATATTTATCTAAAGGCAGTAAATTATCCTCAGCTAATTTTGTTAAATCCAAGGCAGGATATTTGGGATTTGTAACTTTGATCCTAGCTTGAAGAGCAAGAACTTCCCTGGAAGATGCTGTTTCAAATAAACGAGGATGAAATCCGAAAAGGTCGGTTTTATTAGTAATGACTTGAGGTTCGATTTCTAGACCAGGATCATCAGGGTTATTGACTTTACCCCCATCTTGAACAGGAGCTGCTCCCTCATCCTTTTTATTTTGTCCCATTCTTTCTGCAGCAACAAAAACTACTTTACGGTCAACTCCTGAAAGGCTCACTTTCCATAGTTTTTTAAAATTTCTCCAACCCATCACCATGATAGGAATGACAGTCAGTGTACAAATTAAGGTGGCACATCCTGTGAAAAATTGTTTGAGGCAACTGAGGTTCTTTTGATACTTTAGCTTCTCGTAAGTCTTCCCATTGCGAATTTTATGTACATGAATTTCTGGATTAACTTGTTCATAGGAAGGATTGTGGATAAAAGGATTTTCTTCAGAAGAATTTACAATAATTGCCATAAAACCTCAAAAAAATAATATTAAAAATATTATATCATATTTTTTTATATTATAGCAATTATATTTTTGCTTTTTCACGTTCTATTTAATTAACTATAACAAGCTCATTAGCTTCTTCTTTCCTTTCATCCCTTTCAGCAAAAGAGAATGTGGGGACAATGGAAGGAGCTGTAACGACCTTACCTGTCCAAAATCGATAGACAAAACAATTATCTTGTTCTTCTAACTGCTTCTCTAAAGAGGTGTTTCGATCAAAAAAAGGTTGGAGATCTGCCGGAATCTCATAAGAAGATAAGAATTGCCTCAAACAAAAGCGAGCCCCAGGTTTAGCGGTTCTGATGATATTCCTTAGAAGTCTATCAAAACGAGAATAATTCATATAAGAGGCAACATCTGATAAAGAAAAAACATCAAAAGTACCTGAGGGAACAGAATCTAAGTAATCCACCACATCATTTGTTTTAACTTCTAGCTTTTGAAGGCGTGTTTTAATCACTTTCGTACCCTCTTCTCTTAGATGAGGGGAAAAAGCTTCCGGATAAACTTTCCCTTTTAAAAGTAAAGATAATAAGGGATTTTTCCTGGCCAGATCTCGTTCAAGGCTAGCTTTAATGCGGTCATAGATATAAGTACCAGGTTTTATGACAGCTCCTACATTTTCAAGTCCGGGATCTTCCAAAAAAACACGTGAAATAAAGGGGTTTAAAAAAATATCGAAAATTTTTCGCCATAGATAACCATCCCACTCCTCTCGCACGAACTTTTTTTGCTCTTCTAGATTGTTCATCGCAAATAATTTCCGCAACTTTTTGCCGCGCAAAAATGAGGTTAATCTGGCAACGATTTTAGTTAAACGCTCTACCGCTCCCTGATACAGTACCCCTTTTTCTATCATCGTTTGGTGATGCAACCAAAATTGAGCAGCTTCTTTCTCCATAAAAGGTAGGAGTTTAAGTAACGTCTGTCTTCGGTCCTTTCCAGGAATAGCTCCTAAAAAAGATAAATACTCTTGAAATTCCAGTACCTGCATCGCAGCCATTTTCAATTGAAGTAGGTAGTTTTGAGAAGGATTTGCATCAATGCAAACAATTTTTTGGCATTCCCTTGCAAGTAAATTAAGAGGACGATCTCCACTTGCAGTAATGCATAGAACCTGATCATGGGGCCTAATGCCCAAGGCCCGTTTTTCTGTTCTCCAATCTTCGTTCCCAAAGCTATAACTTAAACGAGAGAAAAAAAAAGTCATGTCAATTCCTTTTGTTGCTCATATGGGCCTTGTTCACTTTATCGGACAGAATTCCGGTCAGGCAAAATGCATCAGATGATCCCCTTGCTGCCAACCGAAAACTAACCGAAAAGGTGGACAAGGCCCTCATATGCAATTGGTATTTCCTACATGTCATAACGATTGGGATTTCCTTCTCGAGGAAGATTATCAAGCAAAATATAAACAAACTCATCATATTTTCCTTGTTGAAGGGAAGGTTTGATTAGTTTGCTGTTGAGATTAAGGTTCTTGGCAAAGCTTTCAGTATATTGCAATAGATTTTCGTGCGATGCTTCTTTAGCTAAGCTTTTGGTAATCCCTGCACGAAATTTATCCCAAACCATTCCCTTCCTTTCTCGAATAGCATGCATGCCGGCTTTTAAGCGTTCATTACTAAGTATGCAATCAAGAAAGCAAAAGGGATGTAAATGCTCAAGCCTGTCTCCAGCTTTATTTATCTTTGATGTTTCCAAGCCAATAGTGATTAAATTTTCTTGTAGAGTGGTCACAATAAAGGTAATGTCATTTTTGTCCTGCTTAGAATATCCTGCATCATAGTCGCGCCCGAGTTTCTTTGCTCTAACAGCTATACCAGCACGCGAAACACTGAAATCGAATTGAGATTCATCCAGGGCAGCATTCTCTGCTTGCAAATAGGATTGAATCCATGCCAAGACGTCTAAAAATTTATCTGTGGCTTTAATTTCGACCTCAGTCTTTTCACCTTGATAATTCACTAATGTAATAGTGTCACTGGAAATAGTCTGCGGCAGACATCCCCAAACCAATAATAACCCCAAAAAAATTTGTCCGAAGCTTCGCATGTAATCCTCCTGCAATATAGACTTAATCAATCTTCAGAATTCACTATCGCTCAAGATCTACCTTCTGGGTAGTGTAAAGAACCTATATAAGATGATAGAGAATGAATCAAGCATAATTTTATTTTGGCATTAAAAAAGGTAAAAAAGCTTTAGTGTCCCACCATAAAATTTGAATTTGGTTTCAAGAAAATCAAATGGAAAATTGGCACGATGCCCATAATGCTGATATTCAAAAAAAGGAACCAAGCCAATAGCTAAAGAATTTGCCTTCCAGCAATAAAAATAAATCAAAGGAATCTCTGCCCTGTACTGAAAATTTTCCTCATAATTTAAATTCATAGGATCATGATCGGGATCATGAGAAATCCGTTGCTTGCCTTCAAGAAGATATCTGACTTTTAAGTTTGCGCCTATGCTAACAGTTGGAGTAATAAAAATTTGGGATAGAAACCCAAAAGCTGCATAAGTAAAGTAATTTTTAAGATGGGCTTTTAAGGGCGAAGGATGTTTATAAAAATTTTTTTCCCAATAATAACCAAGTCCTCCAAAAGGAGTAAATGAAGCACAACGCCAATATTTACTTTGGACAGTGAAACCGAAACGAGCTTCAAAATTAGCATCCGTGAGCTCGGATTTAACTTTCTGTTTCTCCTTTCCGTGTCCATCAAGAATTCCCCTTGCCCACATACCATCAATTCCCCAATAGAATTTATTGCGGCCGATATGATCATAGCCTATTCTTCCCCCATACAACATTCCGCTTTGTTGGCCTCCCCCCTCTCTTGTACGCTGTACATAATATATCTCGGGGCCTATATAAGGGTCTAGAGTGTAAGTCTTTACCCATTGAGTTGCAGGGAGAAAGTTCACTACAGCTAATAATCCGCAAACGAGATTTAGCCCTAAAAACTTTTTCATCGAGCATCTTCCTCGGTATTCATTATTCGATTCTGGGATATTTTAAAAAGAATTATTAATTGTCAACGTTCTTATTTTTTAAAATATTTTTTAATCATTTTTAAACTCAACCTATACGCAAACAACCTGAAGAATTGGTTTTTCAGCTGTGCCAAAAACAATCCTTCAGGTTGTTTGAGTATAAACAATTAATATGAGAGTCAACATCATTCAAATTTAATCGACATAAGCTTCATAGAGGAACCATGTTCGCCTTTCAGTTTCATCAATAAAGCTTCGAGAAAACTTGCGGTAGCGACATCCTGGTTATCATCACAAACTTGATGAGCAGAAAGCATGCGTGAGGCAAGATTTTTGTTGTCTTCAAGTAGACGTCGGAGCATCTCTTTTGGTTCGACAAAGGGATCATTATCATCCTTGATATTTTGAAGCTGGCTAATATGACTTATGGAATGAATCGTGATTCCCCCCACTTTACGAACCCTTTCAGCTAAAACATCGATCATTGCAAAGATTTGGTCGGCTTGTTCATCAAACAACAAATGATAGTCGCGAAAATGGGGGCCTGATAGATGCCAATGAAAATTTTTTGTTTTGACATACAGTGCAAAAGCATCGGCTACTTGGATTGAGAGCTTTGGCAATTGCTTCACCCGCCTTTGGCCCCAGATTGTTAGGTGTAGCAAGTTTAGGGGATAAAGGTACATCTTTCATATATACTCCTTTGCAAAAGTTTTATTCTTACATAACAAATAAGCATTATTATTCAAATTAAAACCCTAAACACATGAAAAATAACGCGATGTGCGAATTTTTTCTACCTCTTCTGTGCGCTCTGTGATCTCTGTGGTTATTTTAACTACCACAGAGATCACAGAGTACACAGAGAGAAATACTTATGAAGTTTCATCTGTGAAAACTCGCACATCGCGTAAAATATATACACATCATGACTAGTACATCAACCCATTTAAATTGACGTATTTGAGCTATGCGAAAGCTCCCGCGGTTGAACGATCGCAAGTGGGTCAATATTAAGTCAATATGGACCCACTTGCGATCGTTCAACCCCGGGGCTTTGGCATGCTCAAATACGTCAATTTAAATGGGTTGGTGTACTAGACTTCTTGCCTAATCACCTTTTTTGGAAAAGCCAACAGTAGCGGTTAAGACTTGACGGCCACTTGCTGCGATGCATGCAATCAATATGGGGAGCGAAATTAGTGCGGATGATGACCCTTTGTAAAATTCGGTGCTTAAGAAGCCTCTTCTGGAAGATCTGGACAGAAGCCTTGGGAATCGGCTTGACGGGATGGCTAACGATCGCTTCGGTATTCGGGTTCAAAACAAAGTGCGCTGATAGTGTTTCATTTTCTTGAATGCTAGCTCCAAGAATGGTGGTTTGGAAGTCAGCTGCACTTGCCTTCAAAAGAAAATTATCTGGAGCAAGCCCTGATATTGTGTAACTGCCATCTACATCGGTCAGAGCAGAAGCTATCAATCTATTTTCTTGCAATACATCAATAACCACATTCGAGAGAGAAGTTCCGCTAGTGGCATCGAACACTTGCCCTGTGAGGTTTCCTGGTTGAGAGAGTAATCCAAAGTCTGCCACAGCTGTTTGGCAATCTTCAACGTTAATTTCTTGGACGACAATTTGAAAATCTGTGGCCACTGCTCGCACCGTATAATTGCCTGGAGCAAGACCAGATAAAACGAAATGACCATATATATCTGTAAGTGCCGAGGAAATCACGGCATTTTCTTGCAACACATCGATGACAGCTTCGGTGATAGGGGTGTCCGTAGAAGCATCCACTACCTGACCGGAAATACAGCCCACAGGATCCAAATTCCACGTTTGATCCCGATTGAGGTTTAAATCGATTGTAGTCGTTTGGTTGGACTTCACCCCGATTAATTGCGAGATACTTTGGAAATCTTTGGCGCTCACCTTGATCGTGTATCTGGCTGGATTGAGATTACACAAACAAAAAGATCCATCTTCGGCGGCAATCGTTGTCGCAACAATAAAATTCCCGAAAAAAACTTTTACAGAAGCCCCGGATAAGGGAACACCCGTAACCAAATCAACAGCCTTACCTGCAATATTTCCATAGCGTGGTAATGCAAAAAGGGTGGCTATAGTTCCCTCGTCTACAACGGCAAATTTCGAGAAGCTGAACGGTAATGCTCATGTTTCACAGTGACGGAATAGGTGCCAGCAGAGATGTTCAGGATAGCATAATTACCTAGGCTATCTGTTGAGGCGCTAGCCACTTGAGTATGACCTTCTTTGACTTTTACAAGAGCACCAGAGATCGGCAATTTGGTGCTAGAATTTGTGATCACACCATTAATATTGCCCTCGCCGCTAAGGGAAACAAACGGCATGATAAAAAATACAGCTAGATACCTAAAAAATGAGAGAATCCTAACCATCACCTACCTCCATCCACCTATTCGTAAACTTTTTTTTGAATTTAACGAATTACTATACTGTTTTACCGAATTGCGAGCAACTGTTAGAGGTTGTTATTAGAGAAAAACATTGATATTTTATGCTGTTTTGATGTATATTAGATTTTTAATTCCCTTAAATTCATCTATTAAGAGCTTTTGTGTTAGGTTATTTAGAACTTTATGTTCCAGCCCTAAATTTATTTGACCGCATTTCTCACTTTGCTTTAAGGTGGACTCCCCGCCTGATTGTGATGGGTTTTGTAGGTTATTACAGCTTGGGGGTCGCTTATGAAAAAGGAATCATGGCTGCGATTGATCGCGTTGCGATCCGCATTTTGCGCCATTATGTAGGTTATGCGGGATTGGGAGCTCTTATGCCGACTTTTCAATGGTATGCTGCATGGTCAGTACGCGCCCTTGCAGTTATCGGTGCCGGCCTTCTCTATGATTTGATTGAACGCATCATCCTTTATATCGTAACTATTTTGCGAGGGCGACACGAGAGGCAGATGAAAATAATGCCGTTCCTCTAAATCCTGCACCCTTTGAACGGGAAGGGGTGCATCATTTGCCAAAAGACCGCCCGATCTTGCACATCGCTCCAAAAAATCGGAGTGCCCATGATGGATAATAAATTTGTTGAAAAAAAACAGGTAGAAAATACTCTACCTGTTTGGCATATGGGAAAGAAATTAGCGTGTTCCGCAACCACCTTCTGAGCAGCATGGTTGGCAAGCGGGTTGGCAAGTAGGTTGGCATACATGCTTATAGTAATACTTTGGCACATATCTGCAGCAACGTTCACAGTTATACTTGGGAACGTAGTGGCAGCTGCAAGTTGTGTAGTATTGTGGGACTTGTTTGCAGCATGTTTGGCAATAGTACTGAGGTACATAACGACAGCATTGTTTTTGGTAATACTGTGGAACATAACGACAGCATTTTTTATAGCAATACTTTGGCTCATAACAGCAATGCCACTTGTTATAGTAGCAGGGCTCATAACGGCAATATAAGCAATAGCAATCGCCGCATGGTCTTTCGCATGGTGGCTGCTGTTGTGCGCAGCACTCTTGGCCGCCGCCATTTTCGCCATCGTAAGAACCTCCATCGTAGGAACCTCCACCGAAGGAACCCCCACCATAGTTATTGCCATCAAAAGACTGTTGATAACCGCCTACATCACCACCATCAGAGGGTTGAGCGTAGCTATAGGAAACCATAAAGATGCACAATAGAGAAAAAAGTAGAGATACTTTTTTCATATTCAACCTCCTTTGTTATTTGAAAACACCTTAGGTCGAAATCACTATTTCTTATGATTTCTACCTTAATTAAAGATATTTATCAACATCCGCTTAGGTAACGCCAGATGAGCTAAGAAACCTTTTGTTTTCAATCTGTATATTTCCTGAATTTTTATCAAAAAAAATCTTTACTTTTTGAAAAATAATGATAAATTTATACATTAACTTATTCATTATAAATACATTAGATCTTGATGAATTGTTGGCTAAACCGCTTGATTTGGACCCCCTTCTTTGGCAAGAGGTCTCTTGACAGTCGGTATCAAGTTGAGTATATTGAGCACAATTATATTCATAGAGTATTTATGAAATTTAACTTGGGTTTAAAATTCTTTGCCTTCTCCTTATTTCTTTGTGGGACTTTAGGACTATTAAACTGGCCGCTCTTTGCTAAAACAAGCTCTATAACGGCCTATAATGCCTGGCATCACCATAATCCTAGCACGCCAAAAGGACAATTAACCTCCTATCAATTTTCTAGTCGCTTACTTAAAAACAGAAGGGAGATACGGATTTATACTCCCCATTCTTACCATTCCACTGCTAAACCTTATCCCTTGCTGATTGTCTTTGACGGCCAAGCTTATACGAGTCAACTCATTCCTGGCCCTACGATTTTAGATAATTTGATCGGCGAAGGTAAAATTCCTCCCCTCATTGCGGTATTTGTTAGTAGCATGGATCAATCCACACGAAATCGGGAACTCCCCTGCTATGATCTTTTCGGAAAAAGTTTAGTCAATGAACTCCTTCCCTGGTTGCAGAACCATTTTCATGTGGCCGCAGCGCCATCCCAAATAATTTTGGCTGGCTCAAGCTATGGGGGCTTGGCTGCAGCTTATGCAGCTCATTGCTATCCCCAACATTTTGGAAATGTTCTTTCTCAATCAGGCGCCTATCGGTGGCGACCCTCTTCATTTTCAGAAAACTTCTGGTTAGCTAAACAATATGAAAGCAAGCCTCCTTTAGGGATAAGATTCTATTTAGATGTGGGCGACCAAGAAACAGAGAAAAGGAAGGGTGACCCGAGTATGATAGAGGCCAATCGCCATCTGCGCGATACGCTTGTGAAGCGAGGATATCAGGTAACTTATCACGAATTTTGCGGTGGGCATGATTATGATTGCTGGAAGGAGACTTTTGCAAGCGGCCTCATAGCCCTTTTTCAAGAGTCTGATTAATCAGCAAAAGGTCTATATGTGGCATCCGGAATCTTATACTGTAGCTGCTTATTGGTTACCGCGCTTACTAGGGTTTATCTATTTTTTTGCCATTGGCGCTTTTCTCTTTCAAATTCGGGGGCTGATCGGCCAGAATGGCATTCTTCCCCTATCCCAATATTTAACCCAATTACACATCTATAAAGCTAGGAAGCGTTATTTTTATTTACCAACTCTTTTTTGGTTGAATTCCAGCGATGTAGCATTAATGGGATTGACTATTTGCGGTACATTGATTGCCATCGCTCTGATGTTTGGTATTTATCCTTCTATTTGTTTAGGACTTCTCTATATCACCTATCTATCGATAGTCAACGCCGGACAAGATTTTCTACAATTTGGATGGGAAAGCTTTTTGCTTGAAATTACTTTTTATACTTTCTGGATGAGCCTTACCCCTGTTCCCAACTTCATGATATGGATCTGCCTTAACCTCTTACTTTTCCGCTTTCAATTTCAGGCGGGAGCGGTCAAATTGCAAAGCCATGATTACACTTGGCGTCATTTGACTGCCCTATCTTTTCACTACCAGACCCAACCTTTACCAAATACCCTTGCATGGTATGTTTATAAATTACCCTTAAGTTTTCACAAAGGTTCGGCATTATTAATGTATGCCATTGAGCTGATTTTTCCCTTCGGTCTTTTGTTAAATGAGACCATGCGCGCTTTGGTTGGAATTGCTTTTATCGGATTACAGGTCATGATTTATGTGACAGGTAACTTCTCCTATCTCAACCATTTAACAGCCATTTTTTCTATCATAGCATTCAGCAACGTTTTCCTAGGTTTTTTGAATCATCCTTCCATCGTCTCCCCCAATTCTTCAAACGATTTCATGGAAATAGGACTGACAACAATTGGTGCTATTTTTATTCTTTTACAACTTATCCGCCTTTGGCATCATTTTTCCCAAGACGCCGATTAGCCTATTTCCTGTACCAATTTTATCCTTTTCATTTGATCAATCCATACGGTATCTTCGCAGTGATGACCACTGAGCGTTATGAAATTATTGTGCAAGGAAGTGATGATGGTTACGCTTGGGAAGAATATCTTTGCCGCTATAAACCTTCTGAAATCACAAGACGCCCGCGGCGCATTTCCCCCTATCAACCAAGGCTTGACTGGCAGATGTGGTTTTTGCCATTCGATGACTTTGAATCACGCGGATGGTTTCATGAATTCCTTTATCATCTCCTCAAGGGCACTCCGGAGGTGCTTCAACTCATCCGGTACAATCCCTTTCCTGAAAAACCACCTAAGTATATCCGAGCAGTGATGTATGATTATAGATTCAGCAGCCGCCAAGAAAAAAAAGAACTGGGAGTGTGGTGGCAGAGAACTTTTGTTGGCCAATATAGTCCCATCATGATGCTTAAGAAGAATAGTAACTTCAAGCCAAGCTGATGACCTTCCAAGGAAAGCTCATCAGCTTGGCTTGAAAAGGATCAATGCAAAATAGAGTGAGATGAATTATATTCATTCTTTAGAGCGGACGTGTCTCCACGCCATCGATTAGATGAATCAACTATGCTGCAGGACGGAATTCCAGCTCTACACCACATGCTTTGACTGCATTCACAAGAGTAGAAAATCTTGCGGTGCCTTTTTTAGATAGGCTCCGATAAAAGCTTTCGCGACTCACTTCCATTTTAGAAGATATTTTACCCATTCCACCAGAAGCTTCAACAACATCACGTACAGCTAGCTGAAAGATGCCCATATCTTTCGCTTCAAAGCTCTCTTCTAAGCACGCATTTAAATAAATGGATGCATACTCTTTGTCTTTAAGCCTCTCTATTAAAGATTCTTTATAAGTTCTATATTTTTTCATTTTTTATCTCTCTTTGGCGAAAGATGATCCCGCCAATATTCTTTCGCCTTATCAATATTTTTTTGTTGTCCCTTTTTATATCCACCATAAAGAAAAATCAACAGTTCATCTGTTTTGTAACCAAAATAAACTCTATAGCCAGGACCAAAATCAAGTTTCAGTTCATAAACACCTTCTCCTACAGGTTCACAAATCCCTAAATTGCCTGTTTGTCTAATTCTGGTTATCCTAGCATCTATTCTACCAAAAGTATTTTTATCAAGGCTTTCGAGCCATTCATTAAAAGGTTCTTTCCCGGCGCTCGTCTTGTATATCTCAATTTCGTAAGGTTCAGTCATGAGTGTCCTAATTTCCTTCTAATTAAATTGTATCCAAACAGCTACATTTATGTAAATCTAAATTTTTGTGCTCCTTTATCACCCTTTCCTGAAAAACCTTCTAAGTATACGAAAATTTAAGGGGCCGAGCCTGCATAACTGCATATCTTTTCTTAAATAAACTTCTTTCGAAAGATGCTTAAAAAAAGATCTAATTCGTCATAGCAGCTAGAATTCGGCGCTTGCCTTTAAAAGTTGCTCTCCCATGCATGGCTAAGACATTATCTAAGACCAAGACGTCCCCTTTTTCCCAGGGAAATGTAATAGTATGAGCATCAAGAGCATCCATTACATGATAAAGATCTTCACGTAGGATAGGGGTATGATCGGAGTAAAAGATTTGATGGAGTTTCTTATTTGTACGGCAATTAAAGAGTTTTGCGCCGATATAGCGCCAATTTCCCATTAAACGGGGATTAAAATCATACAAATGAGCCTGATTGAACCAAACCATTTCTTTGGTTTCGAAATGAGCCCTTACAGCTGGGCGCACCTGGCTAATATGCAGCCAATCATTCTTAGCCCATTGATAGTCAAATTCATGCTCCCGACACTTTTTTTCGACCTCTTTTTTCGATTCCGTTTCAAACACTTGAATCCAAGATTTGTGAGAAGGCTGCAAGCGATTCAACAATTCCATACTAAAACTTTTGTAGTAATAAGAAGAAACGTAACATAAGCCTTTGTCGATAAACCGTTGTTTAACCTTTGAGTTCACTGAATGGTAAATTTTTCTGGCATCAGCGATAATTGTGGCACCTCCAATGGACGAAGGAATTTCGCAAAAAAAGTAGATGTGGTTCGGGTGATCTTTGACAAAAGATAATTCATTATGCAGAGGAATTTTGGTTGAGGGGGGCGCTTCAGTAGATGTATAAACGCCTTCATTAACTTTATTTCTTGGATTCTCTCCGCCAATATAATCGACAAATTTTCCCATGCCCAAATATTTGATAAAAGCTACAAAATCGCCTGCTGATTGCAGTGGAAAACCTCGGAAAAGAATCCCTCCGTATTTAAGAAGTTTTTGCCTAAAAATTTCTCGCTGCTGCAAGATAAGGTCAAAAAATTTAGTTTTCGAGAGAAAAGATTGAGCGGGTTGAATGACCAAAGGAAGTTGTTCTTGGTTGATAAAATTGAAATGGAATCCCTCCATACCCTCCTCAGAGATGTAATTAAAAAATTTATTTTTTTATGACTAAAAAACCTCTTAATGTCAAGAATGAATTAACGCAAAGGAATAACACAAAGATGCAAAGGCTGTGCTTTCCGTCTCCACATCTAGTACACCAACCCATTTAAATTGACGTATTTGAGCATGCCAAAGCCCAGGGGTTGAACGATCGCAAGTGGGTCCATATTGACTTAATATTGACCCACTTGCGATCGTTCAACCGCGGGAGCTTTCGCATAGCTCAAATACGTCAATTTAAATGGGTTGATGTACTAGGTTTGTTCACTGGTCATAATAGACTTTTTCAATGATCATGATGATGGTCATGATCATGATCGCCATGGTCATGATCATGGTCATCTTCATGTGAAGAAACAAATAATTTTTCTTGTTGCTCCTTCCACGATTTCAATTTTGCCTGATTGACTTTATTTTTATAGCCCTCAACTGGAAACATTAACTTAAACTGCTCCCATTCCTCATAGAAGTCGTTCACCGCTTTAAGGTCGGATGTTTGTTTAATTTGAACTAAATAGAACAATAAGCGATGAGCGCTTAGAAGACGCTTAGCTGTATCTTCTTGTCCAGGTTTAATTTTTTGTTGAAGAAAATAAGTCAAAATCAACTCTGCAATTTCATTACAGCCCTTCTCTTTTTGTATGACCCAACGTATGAATGCATTGTGATCTTGCACAGTTGTAAATTTATTATCCTGCATCACGCCAATCCCCTTGACACTTGTTTCAATGAATTGATCTATTTGATCAAAAACCATATCATCATGATAAATCCCGCAGGGCATTTGACAATGAGCTATCAATTGGATATGAAAAAACAAACACAGTGATACTGCCAGTAGTACTTTCTTAAACATAACCTTCCTTTTGGACGTAAAGCTTGTAATCACAAAGCTTTTACAACATTTCAATTATTCAAACAACTCTAATGATCTTGCAGACAGGAATTCTAAAAAAAAGATTGGACATGGACGAGTTGGACGAATTGGACAGACCAAGTCCAACAGAGGTAATTGCATAAGTGAAAATAAATTATTTTAATTATTTTTATAAATAAATGATTCACAATGAATTATGTCTTAAAATTAGCAAAAATAGCCAAAATGACATAAAAAATAATAATAGCCCTCAAACCATATCCAGAACTGGCTTAAAATAATTTATTTTCACTTATGCAATTACCTCAACAAGTCCAATTCGTCCAATTAGTCCAACAGAGACGATTGCATAAGTGACAATAATTTATTTTAAATATTTTTATAACTAAATTATTCACATTGAGTTATGTCTTAAAATTAGCAAAAATAGCCAAAATGACATAAAAAATAATAATAGCCCTCAAACCATATCGAGAACTGGCTTAAAATAATTTATTGTCACTTATGCAATTACCTCAACAAGTCCAATTCGTCCAATCTTTTCTTCAAATGAACTTGCAGAATCGTGTCAACCGTGTTAATTTGTTTGTTTGTGTACATATTAGAGTGATTTCAGGTCATTATGTTACGGACTTTTGTCGATTATTTATTTATTCGTTCTTGGTGGGTCATAGCCTTCATATTTGCCTGTGTCATTCTCTACGAACACGGATTGAAAACACGGGAACAATTATACCAACAATTGAATGAACAACTGGTGAAGTTGCAGCATGAAAAACAACAGGCATTAAAGCAGCAAGTAAATTTGCAACTGCAAATTAATAGCCAAAGCGACCTGGCTTGGATTGAATTAACCTTAATGAAGGGGTTAGGGTTAGTCCCTGAAGATCAACAAAAAATATACTTTTTTCCAAGTGATCCGGAGTTATTGTTTTAGCTTTGTTAAACTCCGCACCACTCTGACAATGATAGCAATAGCTTTTTGGATTTCTTCCTCGGTAGTAGTGCGGCCAACTGAAAAGCGAATTGAAGAACTAGCCTGAGAAAGGGGTATGCCCATCTTCAATAAAATGCGTGAGGGCTCCAAGCCTCCTGAAGAGCAGGCAGAGCCATGACTCGCAGAAATACCTTCCGTATCTAGATTAATCAACAACGATTCCCCATCTATACCTGGAAAAGCAATATTGGTTGTATTGCTAACACGGGGCCCTGCTCCATTAACCACCGCATCTGGCAATTGCAACAATAATTCCCCCTCTAAAAGATCACGTAAATGGCGCATATGAGAAATGATTTTTTCTTGCTGCGTGCTTAGAATATCAATTGCTTCAGACACAGCGGCAATTCCGGATAAATTTTCTGTACCGGCTCGGCGATTGTATTCCTGTGTTCCACCTACAAATAAAGGCGTTAATTTTAATGAATCCCTGCAAATGCAAAAACCTATTCCCTTGGGAGCATAGAATTTATGGCCGCTAAAAAAGAGGGCGGAAACTCCGAGCGGTATGCGAAATGCCTCTTTGCCTAATAAAGCCACGCCATCCACAATAAAGGGGATGTTTGCTCTACGTGCAACAGCAGCTATCCCATCAATATCGGTGATAACACCCGTTTCATTATTGGCACCCATAAAAGTCATCAAACGAGTATTGGGACAGATGGCACTTTCTACCTCTTCAGGTCTAACTGCACCCCATAACCCCGGGGACAAAAAAGACACCTCCACCCCCCTTCTTTCTAAATTTTTTAAGGTTTGAAACACGCACGAATGTTCGGCGCTTGAAGAGATAATGTGGCCTTTCATATCGTGCTGTATCATCAGCCCCATAAGCAATAAAGCAGCCCCTTCCGTTCCTCCTGAGGTAAAGATAATCTCGTGCGGTTTGACCTGAAAGAACCGCGCAATGTTTTCACGACTTTTCTCCAGCTTATAACGGCACTTCCGTCCATGAAAATGAACGCTGGAAGGATTCCCTTCTTCTTCTTTTAATTCTTGTATTAAGACGTTGAGAACCTGAGGATCAAGGGGTGTACTAGCATTATAATCAAGATAAATTCGCTTCATTTTTGCCTTGAATTTTCACCAAAACAACGGTGATATTATCATGTCCCCCTTTTTGCTTGGCCCTTTTGACTAATTGCTTGGCCATTTCTTCCTGAGGAAAAGTGGAGAGAATTTGCTGTATTTCGTTGTGACTGACTAAATCAGAAAGTCCATCTGTACACATTAAAATGATATCACCAGATTCCACTGAAATATTCTGAATAGAAGGCTCTACATAAGGCTCTGTTCCAATAGCTTTAGTAATGATGTTTTTATAGAGAAAATCCTCAGCCTGATGGGTATTTAATTGTCCCAAATTAATCAATTCTTGAAGAAGGGAATGGTCTTGTGTCAACTGCTTCAACTTTTGATTTCGGAAGAGATAGATACGGCTATCGCCCACATGCCCATAAATTAATCCTTCAGGGTGGAGGAAAAGGCAGCATAAGGTTGTTCCCATGCCTTTTAATTCCCCATGTTCGCATCCCATATGATAGATGAACAAGTTGACCTTTTGAATCAGATCTCTAAGGAGTTGTTTTGATTCAGCCAAATTCCTATTGGAAAAATTGACCTGTTTCTGGAATAGGCTACAAAGGTTTTTAGCCGCTTCTTTTGAAGCAATCTCTCCCGCCCGGTGCCCTCCCATCCCATCTGCTAGAACGAAAAACTGCTCTTCAGGGAGTTCCATCCAAGAATCTTCATTATTCTGACGAACAAGTCCGATATCCGAAACACCATAAACCAATACTTTATGCATTACTTGATAGGCCATAGTAATAAAGTGAAGCCGCCCTATGAGAGAAAACATTAAAAAATAGATGATACCCAAATAACCAGAAGAATTGGCAAATTTGACGAAAAAACCAACTCTTCAGTTTAAATGCTTATAGATCCGACATACCCCTTAGGAAGTGTGCAATAATAAGTTGAACGATTCAACCGCGGGGGCTTTGACGCGGTCGAATCGTTCAACTTATTTTTGCACACTTCCTTAGAGGGGGTATATACTACATTTATACTATGGTACTAAAAACCACTTTTTTAGGATAGCATGAATGCGGCCTTGTTCACCTTTTCGATCAGCTTTCTCCCGAACACAATTCTAATCCTTTTCATTTCTGCTTATCCTGATCATTCCTGAAAAATGAAAAAGAGGCTCATGAAATTAAAAAAACTATGCAGCCCAACCGAAGCCCATAAGGAGCGTTGGCGTTCATAAATAAACCCCAAAGCACATGACAGCATGAATAGCGAAGAAAGCAACTCGATATTTGTCGTGCCTTGAGAAGTAGAAAAATGAAACGATGAAAAAACTAAAGAGGTAGCAAGAATTGCCATTGTTGCATTGTGAAATTTCTGTTTTAACCAAGATTGCAATAGACCGCGAAAAAGAAATTCTTCAGTTAAAGGCACAAGGGTGACTACAACTAAAGCTGTGAGCGCAAAAAGCCAAGGGTCAAGCAATGCTTTACGTAAATTTTGCACAGCAACTTGTTCGAGAGTTTCATGATGAATTAAATACCAGACTCCAATGGAAATGATTTGAGAAAAAGCTAAAACTATAGGGTAGATCACAAACCAAGCCCCAATACCGATCATTAAATGGTAATACCAGGGGCGGGATGTTTGCACCCATAGCTGAGAGCGTTGTTTAGCTGTCAGTTCAAAATAGGCTATAGAGGCTGCTGCAAATCCACCTGTAATAATAAAAAGGTTAAGCCACCCTTTCACTCTTTCATTTAGAAAGACTGTTTCCGGCCCACCCCACCCCACCAAAAAAAAGAGAATGACTATTAAGGCTGGTATAAGAAGAAGTTCAGTAAAGAGAAAGTAGCCGAAGCCCTTCAAAACATCAATTCCTTTGATGATAGGATAGGCGCTTGCACGAAAAACAGTAAAGAGCCCCAGCTGCCAAGCAAAGGTAAGTCCAAGCAAACCAATTCCTAAAGCGCTCCAAAAAACCATCCATTTTTCCTGTAATTGTTGCATTTCTAAAGCATCAGGCATGAGATCTTTCCTATGGGTGTAAATAAAAGTGTTTGCACCCCTTTATCGGGCTATTGAAATTAATTGGGTATATACACAACAATTCTCAGGTTGTTTGTATATAATCAAAGAATCTTTTACACTCACTTCTTTAAAACATGGGGTTGATTATGGCAGAAAATCGCCTTAATATCATTAGTGAACCCTCTTCCGAGTCTTCTTTTCTTGAGCAAACAACTTCTTCCCGTGCTGTCCGCACTAAGAGAAATGCAGGCCAAATTTGAACGGCTCTGGCTACTGGATCCGCAAAGTTTCAATCCTCTTCGCAACTGCATGGAAAGAGAACGCTTAGAAAGAACCTGGCTATTATTAAATCGCCATGTTAACCCTTCAGCCAAGGAGACAGCAGACATCGGCTGTGGAGCAGGGGTTTTCTGCCGGCGTTTACGCGATGCGGGCGCCCGTGTCAAAGCTATTGATATTGCTGAGAATGCCTTAAAATGTTTTAAAGCTGAAGATTCCCACAATATAGAGCTCAAACAAGACGCAATGCCGGATACTTCATTGTCCGATCATAGCTATGATATCATTATTTGCACAGAATTGATAGCTCAACTTTCTCGTGATGACTACCGTCTTTTTTTTGCCGAATTATCCCGTTTGATACGGCCTGATGGCTATCTTGTTTGTTCAAGCCCCATAGACATCTATAGTGAGGGAGGGGGTGGAAAAACTGATTGACCTTGCCCAAACAGAATTTGACGTAGTAGTACGACAGTTAGTTATCATGCTCTTTATGTGAAGCTGAAATATTTTTTTGAAACGCCTGCCCGTATGATCAAAGCTTGGGGAAACCCCGATTTTAGAAGTAAAGAACTCGCTTCGCCGCGGCGAGGCTTAAGCCATTGGTGGTTTTGGCTGAATACCACATTTGTATTTATCTGGATTTGGTATGGACTGAAACCTTTGGCTTATCCCTTTCTTAAATCCCTTAGGAACAATCGGAAACTGTTATTATGGCTTGAAAAAATTTGCCGTTTTTTCTGGGATGATGCAGGTATCAGCCACTATGTTTTTATTGCAAAAAGAAGGAAACTTAAGGTTTCAAGCCGGAAGATATTCCAATCGAAAGACCTAAGAAGAAAAGAGGTGTGGGATTAGGAAAGGGTTGGGGAATAAAAAGAACCGGAGATTATCTCAAGGCATAAACATCATCCTTAAGGCTGCTACATTCCTGTCCTGACCTGGTTCGGACTGTTTTATTCCAAGAGGTCCCCGGTTAACTTTATTGTTTTATCAGTGATAAAAACCTAATTATTGAGTATCTTCTCATTCTTTTCAATAAAAAAAATCTTTTCAAATTAAGGCGTTATTTTTCTCTGATATTCTGCCAATTTTATCTGATATTCTGCCATGCTTTTCTGATACTCTTTTATTTTGTCAAATCGGTCTATATAATATTGAAAGTGTCCACCCTGTTGTTGTATTCTTATATAATGTTCGAAGTCTTGGAATTTGTGTCTTTGGATGGAAGGACTCCAACCATTGTCTTCAATGGCCGATCTAATGATTTCACACGACATTTGATGATTATCGTATTCGATAAACTCTTTTTTTCTTGCATATTCTTCCGCATCAAGAATTTGACCATTTAAACCTTGTTGATGAATTTCTAAAAATTTGTGTGTCTGCTTTGCATTCAAGAGTTCAAAAACAAGAATCTCTAAAGCTTTATTTTTTTCACAGTCTGCATTGATGAGAATTTCCCCTTTAGCATAATCGCATAAGCCCCCAAAGGGCACTTTATCCTTTTCGACAAAACGGAAATTTAATTTTTTATTTACATTTACTTGGATAGCTTGTTGGGCCTCCTCATATAAAGCTTTTGTTTTTGGACAAGCTAGAATTTCTTCAAGCAAAAGGTCGATTGTTAATAACGGAATGCGGCGCGCACGCAGCTTTTGAATTAGTGCCCGTGTAAATTCGTTTGAGTGGAGTTTTACAACTTTGTAAGCGACAAAGCGATCACTTCGATATTTGAAACGATGAGAGTAGAAAAAATCCCTAAAAAAGTAATAAAGGCGGTGGAAATGGACAACCACAAACTTTTTTCCATAGGAAAAGAGATTAGGGAATTTTCCAACAGGGAGATAGGAACTGTTCAAATTTTTTTTGTTTATTTAAAGAATCAATACTCATATTTTTTTAATAATTAGTTATTGAATTGATTGATTTTAGTTAAAAAATATTTCGTTGTCAATAATATTCATCGAAAAAGCAAGGACAATTTTTATGGATTTTGTTGGGGGTTTAACGGGACTTGCCCCATACGCATAGGCTAACTCAAAAAAAGAAAAACAGGATAGACATGATCGCCTGTGGCGGCAGTTGCTATGCTGAGTTTCTAGTATATCTTTAAAGAAAATTTCTCTTGAAAAAGAGCGAACACTCCAATTACGGTATTTGTACCAAAATCCAAAATGGAGGTTCGCATATGAAAGACTATACCGGAAAAAGTATTTTTGTAGGAATGGATGTGCATAAAAAAACCTATTCAGTAACGGCGATATGCGATGGAACTATTGTTAAGAGAGACACATTAAAAGCCGAACCTCAGGGTTTGATTGCCTACCTTAAAAAGCGATTTGGCTCGGGAAAAATTAAGACTGCTTATGAAGCGGGATTTTGCGGCTTTCATTTACATAGAACTTTAGAGGCCGCCGGAATTGAAAATATTGTTGCTCATGCAGCAGGTATAGAAACGTCAAATAGCCGAGTAAAAACAGATAAACGAGATTCTCTTAAAATAGCGGCACACTTGTCTGAGGGTAAATTAAAAAACGTTCATATTCCGACTGTGGAACAAGAAGACCACCGAACCGTAACAAGGCTGAAAGATACTTTTTGTAAAGAAAGATCCGGATTGGAACCAAATCAAATCCCTTCTTTTTCTACATGGACTCATATCTGCTGATGACGAGAAAAAAGTCAGTCTAAAATGGATTAAGAGGGTTTCTGAATTTGAAATGCTGCCAGGAGTTAAGTTTACTGTAGGAAAATTTGTAGCAATGTGGTTTGAATTCAATGCAAAGATCAAAGAGATAGACATAGAGATAAGAAAACAAGCTATTAAGGATCGTGCAATTGATGAAATGTACCAAACAGCAAGTGGAATTGGCCCGACAAGTGCTCGAGTGCTAGCTAATGAATTGGGCAATCTACAGCAATTTAAGAATGAAGGACAGTTATTTAGTTATATAGGGTTTACTCCGAGCGAACACTCTTCCGGAGAGCACACGAGGCAAGGGCATATTACAAAACAAGGGAAGCCTATTGTGAGGAAAATACTTGTTCAAGCTGCTTGGGTAGCAATACGCCATGACCAAGAACTTCAGATTATTTATGAGAGAATTGCTGCGAAATCAGGAGCTAAAAGAGCAATTGTTGCTATCGCTAGAAGGTTAATTGGACGCATCAGAGCTTGCTTTAGGACAGGAGAACTTTACGAAGCTCAGAAGGTAGAGCGGGCGACCTTAAAATTTAATAAAACATCGCAAAACAAAAAACAACGCACACACAAAGATAAATTGGTGGCTTGAAAGGTTTTATCCTTGGTAAATTCCATTAATAAATTATTAGAAACCACAATCTCGGAGCGATGCGACTACGCCTATCGGCTTCATCGATCGCATTTTTCTCTTGAGGGGGTAAATAACATTTTTTATAACTTCAATTGACTTGTAGTAACGTTTGAGGCCCGGACTTAAGCATCAGAAGCGATTCTTGCCAGTATGGCTAGCTTAAAGTCTATTTAAATGGCAAGAATCGCAACAGATGCAAAAGTCCTACGACTCGTAGGGTTAGAAAAAAAATAAACCAACAAAGATCCTGAAAAGAAAAATTTGATGACTTTCGGGGTGACTCTGTACATTATCCTAGTGAGCATGAAAGTGCATCACGTGCGGCAGTTTAGAGCACCCCACTTTTAAAATGTTCGAAAAAACAACTAGTGGCGCACTTACGAGTTTGACCACGAATAGCAGGTAGGCTTTAAAAATTTAAGGCACAACGAACGACATCAAGTAATCTAATTAGAGAAATAGTTGGGTGGAGTGATCGATATGGCTTGACAATTCACATAGCAGGATAAACTCGGATACAATTAAAAAGAGGCTAAGCATCTTATTAATGTCCCAGACTAATACAGGATATGACCCACCATCTTAATTATCGTGCCGGCCTTAGCCGATCCTGTATATCCTGTTATTTATTTAAGTTTAAAGTTTTGAAATTAGCCTGATTCGTATGGGGAAAACCACCTTAAAATCCATGTAAACAGACCTTAGATACAATAAACTACCACAGAGCCCACAGAGCCCACAGAGAACACAGAGAGGGGTCTTATGAATTATTTAATTAATCCATATATATCTGAAGAAATAGACGGGCGTGAAACTGATCCTTTAACGGGTAATATCATTGGGGCCGCTATTGAACAATAGCCCCAATACATGAAGCACAATTACTGTCTTATTTACGGCTTTATGGAACCTATACTCGAGGATTGCTTATTAATTTTAATGTAAAGCGATTAGTAGATGGCATTTGTCGAATGAAGATATAACCCCCCCCTCTCTGTGTTTTCTGTGGGCTCTGTGGTAGTTTTAACAGCTGAAGTGTTCGACACTAAAATTTTTTAGGCAAAGAAAGTTTCGAGAAATTGTCTATTTAAAAGATTTTGAACAGGCTCTTAGCAGACTTGGCAAATTTCATTGCTGTTCCCAAGCCCGAAACTCTTTCTCTACATGCATCATCCGTTTCCTCAAAGCCTCTTCCACCTGAATGCCTTGCTGAGCAAATTGTTGGATGAGATCCCAAATAGCCTTCCCTGCCCGATCTTCTGGGGAGAATGTTTCCCCTGATGTGGGGTGGGATTCAAACTGGAGTTTGGCCAATTTACGCATCATCTTTTGAGCTCGAGCCAGCGTAGGTAAATCCTTTGGAATCCCATCCAAAGCACTCTCTCTGCGCTTCAGATCTTTATTCTCGGTGTGTTTAATTTTTTCCCATTGCTCCAAAACCTCTTGGGAAGAGGAGACTTTCGCCTCGCCAAAAATATGGGGATGACGCCGCACTAGCTTTGTTGTAATATGGCTAATTACATCCATCAAACTGAAACGCTTTTCTCTCTCTGCAAGCTTACAAAGAAAGATCACGTTAAACAGAAGATCTCCTAACTCCTCTTCAAGCTGCCGATCATGATTCAAATCAATAGCCTCGACGACCTCATAGCACTCTTCAATCAATAAATGGCGCATTGATTGCAGGGTTTGTTCACGATCCCAAGGGCACCCATCAGGAGCCAGCAAGCGGTCAACAATGTCAATCAAAGATTTAAATTCATCCATTTAGTTTTCCTCGAGACTATACACAAAACCAAAAATAATGCTAAACTGTTTCTCTATTACTTTCTGAGAGAATTTTTTATATGATAAGAGAGTTTACTGCAAGCGTTTATATTATTGAGGACCAAAAAGTTTTACTCCTATTCCACCAAAAGCTGCAAAAGTGGCTATGCCCTGGAGGGCATGTAGAAGAAAATGAAACCCCCTTGGAAGCTGCAAGAAGGGAAGTAAAGGAAGAAACCGGTTTGGAAATCGAATTTATACCCCAAGAGAATCTTTGGATTAATTGTTGGAATGCCAAAAGCATTGAACGCCCCTATCTCTGCCTTTTGGAAGAAATTCCTGCCTATAAACAAACTCCTGCCCATCAACATATCGATTTTATCTATATTGCCAAACCTTTAGAAGGTCACTATCCCACGGAGCCCCATCGTTGGTTTTCATGGGAAGACTTACAAGATTTGAAACCAGATATAGAGATCTTTGTTGAAACCTTAAACGTCATTCGGCACTTATTCCAAGTTATATCGCCCCAGCCTCAGTTGCTTGATAAAATAAATGTATAATAGGAAGACATTATATTCCCAAATGCCTGGTTTCACATTTGTGTAAAAAATGACAGTTTGGCTGCTTTTTTATCGAAAGTGTATGTTGTAGTGCAACCAACAGATTGATTTATTAGGCCTATAATGCAATCTGCAAAATCAGCTTGCGAGTTCTGATACTCATTAAATGCGCTAAGCGCCAATTGACGACTTTCAACTTCGATCTGTTCTGCATGTAAAAGCATCCCTAAAAACTGGTTTATTTCTTCTCGCCCAAGTTCGTAGTGATAACTTAATACCCAAACAATTTCACAAAGTATAACCAAATTGATGTGAAGTATTTTTTTTTGACTGATCGCTGATTCAATGACTTTTTCTGCACGATTGAATTGTTTTTGGTCATCCTGCATGAGATAGCGAATGACGACGTTTGTATCTAGTCCAATCATGATAAAGCCTCGCTTGCCCCTCTTTTGATTGCCTTTTCCATCTCCAGTAAAGTTGCTGCCTTTCTTCCCCTTTTATGAAAAAGGCCTTTAAGAGAACGGAAATCACAAGTGCGAGGGGAAATTAACACCTCACCCTCATCGCTAATAATGAAGTCGATCTGATCGCCAGGTCCAATCTTTAAGATGTCGCGAACATCTTTTGGAATTGTGACTTGACCCTTGCTTGTTATAGTAGCCTTTCTTATATGCATAGCATGAAACTCAAAAAATGGTGATTCCTTACTTATAGTAAGGAAAAGGATTTTTTAATACAAGACTCAATTTTAAATGCTTTTAAGTGGCTGAAGTATTTGCCACCATTTCCAAAAATGATTAAATAAGTCCGGTCTTTCCGATTGTACTGGCCCCTGTTTTACATGTGCGAAAAAAGTGGCTATGCCCGGTGGGCATCGCCCCAGCCTCAGTTGCTTGATAAAATAAATGTATAATAAGGAGACACCTCTGTTTCGCTTTTCCATTGCCAAGACAGATTCTTTTCTTCCGCTTTATTTCCCAGGGGATGGAGGGTATTCTTTAGTTCCAGCAGAGCTTTTTTAAAAACTTCTTGATAGTCCTTCTCGGTCCAATAATAATTTTGAAGGGTCAGCACACTTTCATCCACCATAAAGTCAACCCTTCCTAAATCCCCGCTGGTCAAATGCTCATTTTGTGGAAAATCGACGTCCAACGAGACCCATTGATTCTGTCGGTTATAGGTTTCAATACTGCCTGTTACAGCAATAAAAATGGCTCCCGGCCGCATCACTCTGCTGATTTCTTCCAGAGCTTGTTGCATTTTATCTTTCGTGGCAAATTCAAAAAGCACAAATGTACTAAAAATCAAATCATAATAATGGTCCTGAACCGGGATTTTATTCTGCTTGGTCTGATAATATTTCCCTTCGGGATCGGCAGCTCGGGCTAACTTCAACATATCTGAACTTAAATCAATCCCCTCTACCTCTAATCCATTTTTGAACAACTTTTTTTGAGATTTTAAATATCTTGTCGAAACTCCTGTTCCGCATCCAAAATCTAAGGCTTTCAAAGGGTGTTCTAGGTCGCAAGGTAAATAATGTCTCAATAGTTCAGGGACTTCTCTAAAGGCTAAATAAAGAGTTCCCTTAATTTGCTCCCGTGCATAAAGATGAGAAATTGGAGCATAATCAATCTGAAATTCCATATGGACTCTTATCTTGGGTGATATTTTTTTTAGAATGATAGACAAATTAACAGTAATTCAAAAAAAAATCCAAGCAATTTTGGATTGACTTTCAAATTTTGCAATGCAAATATAAGAATATGTACCAAAGATTGCTTAATCCACCTTCTGATCAAAGCTTTTTCCTTTTTGGCCCAAGAGGAACGGGAAAGACTTTATGGGTAAAAACTAACTATCCTGACAGTGTCTATTTGGATCTTTTAAAATCAGCTTTATATAATGAGCTTTTAGCAAATCCTGAACATCTTGAGCATTACATTCCCCACAACTATAAAGGATGGGTTATTGTTGATGAGATACAGAAAGTTCCTGCCTTATTAGATGAAATTCATAGGCTTATGGAAGAGAAACGCTTCCGCTTTATTTTAACTGGTTCCAGTGCCCGATCTTTAAAAAAATTTGGAACAAACCTTCTTGGGGGGAGGGCATACATGGAACGCATGCACCCTCTAACAGCTATTGAGATTGGATCAGATTTTGATATACAAAAAGCCCTTACATTAGGTTTTTTACCAACCGTATGGAACCAAATGCAGGATCCCTTGAACTACCTCGAAGGATACATAGAAGTATATTTGCATCAAGAGATTGCTCAGGAAGGTCTGTTAAGGCAATTAGGTGATTTTGCCCGTTTCTTGAAGGTAGCATCCTTTTCACAAGGACAGCCTTTGAACATTGCTAACGTTTCAAGAGAGGTTTTTTTATCTAGGGAGAGAGTGCAGGGGTATTTTCAGATTTTGGAAGATCTTTTAGTCAGCACAGCAATTCCGCCCTTTACAAAAAGGGCTAGCCGAAGATTAGTCATGCATCCCAAATTTTTCTACTTCGATGCAGGCCTCTACCGTACAATTCGACCTCGTGGCCCTTTGGATACACCTGAGGAGATGGATGGGGCAACACTTGAAACATTGCTTCTACAAAATTTGCAAGCAGTCATTGATTCCCTGCATTTAAAGTATGATATTTATTTTTGGCGCAGTGCTTCAGGTTTAGAAGTTGACTTTATCTTATATGGAGAACGAGGCTTTCATGCCATTGAAATTAAACGTTCAACTTATATTTCAAGGAAAGATCTGAGTTCATTATCTGTTTTTCATGACGATTATCCAGAAGCAAAATTATGGTTTTTATATGGAGGGGACCAACCTCAATACTTCGACACCATTCAGGTAATGCCTTTTGTTCAATTTCTCATGGAACTTACTCAGATTCTGTAATTATTTCTATAATAGACTTCTTTAGGTGCTTTTAAGTATTACGCCTAGTTACGTCTTTGGTTAATTCATATCCAAAATTTTGGCTTTAGAATCAGCAGGAACTGGAAACATTTCTTTTAATTCTCTCAGTTTTTCTTCCGAGTAATTTTCATTTTCAGGAACGGAAGGATTATCTGTAAAGCAGGGTTGTTGTCCACTGATCATAATCCCCTAATTTAATCAGAATGTCCATTCGAGGGAGATAAAAGTCATCTCCTTTTATTGTGTATTTCCAATAGTCATAATCAGCCAGCCTTTCCCCTTTAAAAGTCTCATTTCCAAGTTTCTTATAAAAAATATTTCTTGGTTTGAAATCACAAACGGTTATGCAAAATTGATTCAATTTTATTAGTGCACTATGCGCTTGTATCATGACTGCAGACTGTTTTATAGATTCCATTAGTGGATATAATTTTTCTAGATCTCCATCCAAAAGTTCCATTTCAATACCGGTACAAAGGCGCTCTCCTATGCCTTTATAAAATTCATTTTCTTCAATTGATTGATCTTTGACAAAATTATCCCCTTCTACATTTAGAACTTCAAGAGGATTGGCAGTTGCTGGTATCGTCAAAATGCGATCTACACGCGTCAAGTGGGGAGTTTGATTTGTATTTAACAAATGGGAAATAATTGTAATAACTTCTTTTGGATAGAAGGGGTTCATGGCTATTTTTAGGGCTTTGTCTGATCCAATATCTTTTTGTATTACTTTAAAAACTATTCCTTCGCCGCCACCTCCTAAAGCTTCTTTTTTCTTGTATATTTTTTTTAGCAAGGTGTTATTTGCTTTTATAATTTTTATATTAGAATCGAGAAAAAGTTCATAAATACATTCAGCTGTTATTTCTCCAAAGTATTCCTGATTATTTAAACGCCTCACAACAGCTTTATAATGCTGACCATTAAAATCTTGGCTTGTAACGAAACATTCACCGGCTTCTTGTTCTGGGTATAAACTTATTTGTTTGAGATGTTCTTCCATTGTAGTTTCGAAAGGCTCATGTCCAAATTTTTCTTTCTTTTGTTCACATCGAAAATTAAATGTTTTCTCTTTAACAGTGATTTGCACACTATCATCTTCTATTCCAAAAACTAAATCTTTTAAAGGTAAGCTAAAAGGAAAATAATCATCGATTTGTTCTATTTTCCTATTACTCCAGAAACCGGGAGTGCCTTCAGTTTTAATATAAACAGATTGGAGAAGCTCCCCTTGTTTGAGAGGAGTACCCCAGCGTTGAGTATAATTTTGAGGATTGGAATATAAATCAAAACGGTTATCTGCCCTTGTTGGGGGCATTGGGAATAAACAAAGATAACCATCACAGCTAATATTTGTAGTAATACTTTCATTCATCTTTAAACCTTATCTTAATTATTTAAAATATAAAGAATATTATTATAACTAATTAAAATCAATAATAATATTATTGCTCGTAGGAGCAAAATACCTAAATGTTAAGGGAACAGCAATAAACATCTTAGAGCCTGTTCAAAATCTTTTAAATAGATAATTTCTCGAAACTTTCTTTGCCTAAAAAATTTTAGTGTCGAACACTTCAGCAGTTAAAACTACCACAGAGCCCACAGAAAACACAGAGAGGGGGTTATATCTTCATTCGACAAATGCCATCTACTAATCGCTTTACATTAAACTTCTTGCATAATTCATTTTCCTTGCCCGTGCCCTTGCCCAAAAAAAAATCAAAAAAGAGCGGTTATCAAAGAGGCTGAAAGTAAAAGGACTTCTCGAAGAGTAAACACCACATCTTTTCGTTAATTGGGCAAGGGCAGGGGGGGCACGGGCAAGGAATTGTGGTAAATAAGACAGTAATTGTGCTTCATGTATTGGGGCTATTGTTCAATAGCGGCCCCAATGATATTACCCGTTAATGGATCAGTTTCACACCCGTCTATTTCTTCAGATATATCTGGATTAATTAAATAATTCATAAGACCCCTCTCTGTGTTCTCTGTGGGCTCTGTGGTAGTTTATTGTATCTAACAAAAGATTTTGAACAGGTTCTTACAAATCATGTATGTGTATTAACCATTCCACCATTTCCAAAAATGGCTAAATAATTCCTGGCCTTCCAATTGTTTCATACAGGCCCCTGTTTTACAAGTGCGCAATACGGGACACCTCCTTTCAAAAGTGTTCCCATAGGGGCAAATCCCTTGATAAGCTTCATGTGCAATTCCAAGGGGCCTATATTTTTGCGCAGAAGAGGCCCCAAAAATACTAAAGCTGGAAACAAGAGCTGTACCTGCTAAATGCAGGGGAAGGGAATCCATGGCTAGAACCAGATCCATCTCAGCCATCAAGTTTTGCAGAGCAGGCAGGGAAAGCTTGTCAATAACCGAACTTTGGAGAGGTATACAAGCAGCTAATTCGTCCACTAAAGCTTTTTCTGCTTGATTTCCCCAAATGAAGAAAAAATGAGCTTCTAATTTTTGCAAAATGGACTGAAGAAAATTTTGCAAGGTCTCTTTAGATAGCTGCTTATTGGGCCAATTGGAACCTGGGCAAACCAATACTTTTAATCCCCTGACATACTGAAAACTCTTCAAAACCTTTTCCAGTTGATCCTTTTGTTGAATGGTTAGTTTAAGCTGTACCCCATCATTTTCAACTGAAGAAAAATTTTCAAAAATACTTTGCACTAGAAAGAGATACTCTTCCCGAACATTGTGCCCTTGAGGTGGATTATAGCGTTTGTGTGTGGCAAGGATATTAGGCCACTCTGAAACACTGTTATACCCAAATCCCACTTTTAAATGACTCTTAGCTGATGCTGTCACCAGCCCTGATTTCATATTTCCTTGCAAATCAATGACGATATCGTATAAATATTCCTGCAATTCTCCACGAAAAGCAGCCATTTCTTGCCAAGCTGTCTTTTTCCAAAGCTCTGAGCGCCACTTTTTTGTCTGCACGCATAAGACCTTATTGACTAACGGATGTGCTTGAACAAGTTCAGCAAAAGGTTTTTCTACAACCCAATCAATCTTCGTGTGTGGATAGTATTGATTCAGGTAGGAAAGAACGGGAAAAGCATGAATGATATCGCCTAAAGAAGATAACTTGACTATCAATATACGCATGTGAGAAGTATCCTATCCACCTTTAAAGAGTTGTTGTTCTGCTTTTTTAAAATCATCCGGCAAAGGCGCCGACACACACAATAATTGTTCTGTTAAAGGATGGCAAAATTGCATTTCCTCCGCATGCAGAAGATAGCGTGGGGGTCGATAAGTACATCTAAAGCGTTTGCCATATTGAAAATCTCCTAAAATCGGATGCCCCATGTCTGCCATATGGACCCGTATTTGGTGGGTGCGCCCTGTTTTTGGAAAGCAGTTGACTAGTGTAGCATTTTTACCAGTTTTTTGCCTTTCCCATTCGGTGCAGGCATAAAGCCCTTGTGAAGCTTTAACCACCCCCCAAAGGCTTTGACCAGCATAAGCCTGTTTTCTGGCTAAGTAATTCTCCACAATCCCATGCGGCTTTTCAAGGATGCCATCCACAATTGCTCTATAACGCTTTTGAATCTTAAATTGTTTGAATTGATTCACTAGTGACTCAAAGATTATTTTTGTTTTAGCAAACAATAAAATTCCCGTGGTATCGCGATCCAAACGGTGGACGAGGAGTAAATCATTTTCATGAGCCTTTAGCAGACGCAATATCCCTTGGGCATCACTATTAATGCCTGACGGCTTGTTGTAAACGAGTAGGGTTTCATCTTCATAAAGAATACGGCCGATTTCGAAGCTTAGAGCAGGGAGAAAAGATGCTTCTTGAAGTGATAAGCAAATATGATCCCCTTGCCCCACGATTGTAGAGGCAAACCGTTCAGTACGCCCGTTCACTTGGCAGCCATTGCTTTCAATGATACGCTTAAGAAAGCGGGCAGAAAAGTGTCCTTCAAGGCGTTGGGTTAAAAAGGACAAAAGCTTATGTCCAGACTCTTGTGAAGCGACAATCCATTCTATCATGTGTGAAGGCTAAATGGAGGTAAGTTGACTAAGAAAACGCAAATCATTTTCCGTAAACAAACGGATATCTTGAACTCCTCGCATCATCAGCACAAGCCGCTCAATTCCCATTCCCCAGGCGAAGCCCGTATACTGCTCCGGATCGATTCCCCCATTGCGCAAAACTTCTGGATGAACCATGCCTGCTCCTGCTATCTCAAGCCAGCCTGTATGTTTGCAAAGATGGCAGCCTTGTCCATGGCAAGCAACGCAGCAGATGTCTACCTCCATTCCAGGTTCAACAAAGGGAAAATAACTAGGGCGGTAACGAGTGCCAATTTCACGTTTAAATAACTTCTTTAAGAATTCATCCATTGTGCCCAATAAATCGGAAAAGGTCACGTTCTTATCAATGTAAACCGCTTCGACTTGGTGAAAAAACACATGCGAACGGGCGGTAATGGTCTCATTACGATAAACTTTTCCAGGTGCAATGATACGGATGGGAGGCTTACTCGCTTCCATTACCCTGGTTTGAATATTTGATGTATGAGTGCGCAGCAAGACATGAGGTTCAATGTAAAAGGTGTCTTGCATATCGCGCGCCGGATGATCGGGCGGAAAATTAAGCAATTCAAAATTATAATAATCAGTGTCAATTTCAGGGCCGATTTGGACAGAAAAACCCATTCCCGACAAAATGTCGATCATCTGATTCATGGCTTGTGTAAGTGGATGCTTGCGTCCAATGAGACGTCTACGACCCGGAAGGGTAACATCAATTGCTTCAAGTGCTAACTGCTCTTTTTCTTCCCTTGCTACAAGCTCACCTTCCAGCTGTTCGCAATGGTGAATCATGAATTCTTTGAGATCATTAATTTGCTTCCCCTTTGCAGGTCTCTCTTCGGGCGCAACCTCTTTAAGCATCAGCATCAGCTGCTGAACGGGACCTTTTTTTCCCAAATACTTTACTTTGAGATTTTCAAGATCATGATAAGCCTGAATCCGACCTATATCTTGCAGAAATGTTTCTCGAAGTTCATTGATAGAATTTTGCACGGCATGCCTCTTTTAAGGCCTTTTTTAAAAAAGAAAGAGCAAAACAAAGTTTTGCTCTTCAAATCTCTCGGCCCTTTATGCAAGGGCTTCTTTAGCAAATCCCACAATCGCAGCAAATCCATTTGGATCGCGAATGGCCATATCAGCTAAAACTTTTCGGTCAAGCTCGCATCGCGCTTTTTTTAATCCATAGATAAATTTACTATAGGACATTCCGTTGATTCTTGTAGCAGCATTCAGCCGCATGATCCACAAACTACGAAAATTACGCTTTTTTTGCTTGCGATGAGTGTAGTTGTAGGCCATTGCGCGCATCACAGCGCCGCTAGTTAACCGTAAGTGATTCTTTCGATCTCCGACAAATCCTTTGGCTAACTTAAATAATCTTTTTTTGCGACGATGAGAAGCTACAGCATTTGTTGCTCTAACCATAGCTGTTCTCCACGTTAATAATTAACCGTCAAAAACGGTTGTAATTTCATATATGACTCATTTTCATAAACACATGAGTCGTTTATAAGTTTTTAAATGACCTTCATCTAAAAGGTCTGGACGTCGTAACTGACGTTTACGTTTAGCAGTTTTGTGGGTTAATAAGTGCCGCTTGCCAGGTCGGCTAGCTTTAAGCTTTCCTGTAGCTGTCACACGAAACCTAGCCGCAACGGCTTTACGGGTCTTCATCTTAGGCACTGACTTTCTCCTCATTAATACTATTGCAAGGGGTCCCCTTTTGATTCTTTAGCCGGTTCTTCCGTCGTAGGACCTTGCTTGACCCCTTCTTTCTTTTTCTTCCGCCCTGGCGCTAGAACCACCAGTAACATGCGCCCCATCATTTTAGCAGGAGACTCACAGGTGGAAACATCTTCCAACGATTGAACCATTTCGCGTACAATCTTCTCCCCTATTTCAGGGTGCATCATTTCCCGCCCGCGAAACGTACAAGTGATTTTAACTTTATTTCCATCTGTTAAAAAGTCGCGAGCATGTCTCGTTTTTGTTTCAAGGTCATGTACATCAATATTAGGTTTAAGTTTGATCTCTTTAACCTTAATTTGATGGGTAGCCTTTTTACTTTCCTTTTCCCTTTTACTTTGATCATATCGGAACTTTCCGAAATTCATAATCTTGCAAACGGGAGGGCTGGATCCGGGAACAATTTCAACTAGATCTAACCCTTGTTCTTCAGCCATTGCCAAAGCTTCATATAGAGCGATAATGCCGACTTGCTCTCCGGTATGGCTAATGACGCGCACCTTTGGAGCACGTATTTCTCGATTAACTTTCAAGCTGATTCATTTTCTCCTGTTAACTTTGAGGCTGTGACAAGCTAATATTTAAGCTTTTCCACACCCTCACTGTGACCTTTTCATAGATTAGGACACAGGGATTCTCGATAAAGTTTATCTAAAAATTCTTCTAATTCAACAAACTGATGACGATCCGCCTTTGGCCCAAAGCGTACACTGATTTTTTGCTTTAGCCTCTCTTGCTCTCCAATGAGAACAAGATACGGAACGTTTTCTTTTTCAGCCTCATGCACTCGTGCACTTAACTTGGCTGAACGCATATCTAACTTTGCACGCAATCCCTTTTGTTGAAACAAACGATGCACGTGCTTCGCATAAATCTGATCTGCTTCACCAATTCCTATCACACGGACTTGCTCGGGTGCCAGCCACAGAGGAAAACTCCCCTCATAGCGCTCCACAAGCAACCCTATAAAACGGTCCAGGGAACCCCACAAATGCCGCGTGAACACAACTAAGGGGGGTTGTCCTTCTACTCCCGGATAGTGAAAAGCCTGCGCTTCATGTACATGTTGCATGATACTTAAAGCTGAAAGAGACCATTCACGTCCAAGGACATCCAAAACACGTAATTCGAGTCGCGGACCTTTTCCGCCATCTTCTTCTTGTAATTGAGGCACAAGGGGATAAATACAAGGCTTAGCTTGAATAGCCTGCTTTAGCCATTCAATTCCCTCTTGTTCTTGCCGAGCTTTTGGAGTTTTTTGCCTGGCAGCAGCCAAATACCAATTGGCCTCAAAACCAAAGATTTTAATGATTTGTTCAATGAAATGCAAGGAAGAAATTAATTCAGGGATTATTAGAGTCTTAGGACAGCAAATTGTCGTCTGATCGGTTACATAGTGGCAAGAACCCAATAGGCCCCACCTTTGTGGTTCCGGAAAGTGTTGATAAACAGCAGCATATTCGGTAATTTTCCAAGGCAGATCTTCAGAATTTAAGGGAAAATTATTCAAAAAAGTTAAATGTTGTTGCAGAGGAGATGGACTCAGTTGATAGTTCTCGCCTTCAAAGACAAAGGGTGCTAAAGTATTAACCTCTCTTTGCAAAAAGCTTTGACGAACTACTAACGGAGTGGAAATTTCCAGCTCTTTTTCAGGAAGTAGTTGTTCAACCCACCGTCGCAGCACTTGCTGCAGGGCCATTCCCTTCGGATGCCAAACGGTTCCCAATTCGCCCATCAATTCGGAAAAACTAAATAAGTTAAGTCTACTGCCCAAGAGACGATGATCCTTTTTTTTGAGAAAAAGATCATAACTCTTGAGAAAATGTTTTAGGTCTTTGCCCGTTTTTTGAGTGGCGCCTATGAACCGCGTAACCCTTTTTTCCTCATCCCCTATCCATCGAGAAAATGTTTGGCAACTTAAAAGCTTGATATGCCCCGCTTCTTGAGTTGAGGTAAAAGCAAGGGGCGGGCAAAGGCCATAAAAATCCCCGATTTGCACGAGGGAAAGAATATTTTCGCTAGCTTTTGCGGCTTGATAAGCCAGGAGGGGTTGATCGTGATGCAGAAAAAAGGCTTGGGCGTTTTCCCGCATCATGCTGATGGAATGCACCTCATCCCCTTCTTTGATCGAGGAGCGCAATTGGTTCTCGATGAGATCCACCAAACCCTCTGTCACAAGCTGTTCAAAGGCAAAGTCGTAAAAAAAACCCAGAGAATTACTCCCCCCTTCAATTAAGAGAACAGTGGGGAATAACCGCCGAACTGTACGTGCCAATAGCTCGGCCGCTAGGCAGCGCATAAAAAAAAGATCAGATGATGGTGAGGAAATGTGCATTAGTTAGTATAAAATAATGAGATATAGCTGACTCGAACAGCTGACCTCCACGATGTCAACGTGGCGCTCTAACCAACTGAGCTAATATCTCATTGAGTGAAGGGGAAATATAGCGGAAAGCTAAACATTTATTCAACACATATTTTTTCTTCTGGAACTGCTTCCTCTTTTAGCACACGCACACCCATGTATTGATCTTTTAAAATTTCGGCAGCAACTTTAACATATATATGCCGGCGTCATAAAAATTTTATTAAGATTTTGCAGATTAGTGCGTAAAAATTGTGTAAATGTTATACTGTGGCGAGTGCTGCAAACACATGAGGAAATGATGCGACCGCAGATTAAAATTCCAAAGGCTTGGTTAGAAAAATTTTGTGTAGAACGTCACATTACTAAAATGTCTTTGTTTGGATCGGTGCTATCGGATCATTTTACCGCCACCAGCGATGTTGATGTGCTCGTTGAATTCGATCCCAAGCATATTCCCGGCCTCTTTAGTTTTGTAGAAATGAGAGATTTGCTCTCAGAGCATTTTGGAAGAGAAGTAGATTTAAGAACTCCGGAAGATATCAGCAAATTATTCAGAAACGAAGTCATCCAACAATCCTATCTCATTTATGGAAAAGAAAGATTTAAACCGGCTTAGCCATATGCTGGATGCCGCCAAGGCTATTTTGGACCATACTAAAAACAAGGAGCTTTCTGATTTAGAAAAAAACAGGTTGCTTTTGGGAGGTGTCATTCGTGAGCTTATGTTGATAGGCGAAGCAGCAAACGCCATTTCTCCACAGGCAAAAGCTCAAGTTCCCTCTCTTCCTTGGAAAGAAATTATCGGCATGAGGAATCAATTGATTCATGCATACTTCGAAGTCAGCCATAAAATTGTTTGGATGACTGTGACAGAAGACATCCCGAAACTAGTTTCCGTATTAGAAACAATCTTCAATGATATATAAGCAAGTTTTCAATAAGTTCAAAAAATACTGTTAAAGACAGTGATTCATCCTATCCCTAAGGCATTAGTTTCTCATCTTGATTTATATTTTAATTTGATATATTATTAGTGCATGGAAAATTTTGCACAGTTTATTTGTAAACCAACTCTTATTCATGAAAGAAAACTGAAAAAGGTCTGTGAACCCTTGTTACAGGGATTTGGAGTGGATACCTTCTGGTACTATTCGTTGACAAAGGAAGGTGAGCTGTCTTATATCTGCAATAATCCCCTTATTTCAGAGTTTTTTTATTCCCACGAGCTTTATAAAGGACACCCCTATTTTAAACATCCTGACTTACTACAGTCGGGTTTCTTCTTTGCCGATAAAACAAACGACATTGATTATATTCAAACACAAGGAAAACTGCGAGCTCAAATATCCATGGACCTCATATTTATGGTCATGAACGTAGGGAGAGGAAAAGCTGAGGGTTATGGTTTTGCCACGATGCAAAAACTTCCCGACCTCACAAATACTGTCATCAATAATCTTTATTTGTTCAGAAAATTTATTAACTATTTTCATCAAGAGACAGAAGATATTTTAAAAAAAATTCAAATGAACTCGGAGGATATCGCTAGCCAGTGTGGAGAAAGTTTTTATCAATCTACACAATATTTTGACGACTTAACCTCCAAAGCTAATCCAAAAGCTTTCTATAAACAGATAGATCCCCTCCAATTTGATAGATTAGACTCACTTACTTCCCGAGAAAAGGATTGCCTGAAATGGTTCCTAAAAGGGTTGTCTGCCGTCCAAATTGGAAAAAAGATCCATCTTTCTAACCGTACGGTTGAGTTCTACATTGAAAATGTGAAAAACAAACTTGACTGCTCTACAAAACAAGAATTGTTCAATGTCCTTCTCGATTGTCGCGACTTTCTACCGTTTACATTCTTTTGATTCTATTCAAAATTCGTAAATCTTACGGTACCAAGCTTACAAACTAAACATATAAGATGGTGTTCGTCTTTAAAAAGGAGGATATTAACATGCATTTAGATGTTATAGTTAAACAAGTTGAATATGATTATATTACACAAAATATAGAGAAAATTGCTGCTTTAACAAATGAAGCGTTTATTGGTAACCATAAAATTACCCGGGAGGCTTACAATAGAACAGAGGAAAAATACCGAAAACAATTCCAAGATCTTTTATGGTCATATACCATAGATTCAATCGAGCAAATCCATAAGCATCAGGGGATGTTTTTCGTGGCAGAAGATAATCAGAAAATTATAGGTATTTCTATCGGGTGCCCATATGGAAAGAGCGCTCTTTCCGAACAGTTTATACAAAATGTTTTCAAATCGGAATGCTGTTTCAAAGAGGTGATGGCAGGCTGGTGGAACCTGATGGCTAAGTACGAAGGAACACCACCCGGAGAAATCTATCATCAGGCGACCATGGCTATTGATCCTACATATGCAGGCAAAGGAATCGGAGCCAAGATCTGCGCTCTAACAGCAAAAACCATCATTGAAAGGGGATATGATGGCTATGCGGTAGAAACGTCAAGTGAATCAGCCGATCAGTTAGCGGAAAAAATGAAAAAAGCTTTTCAAGTGTTTGATCTCGATTCTAACGGTAAGGGTCTAACTTTTCGACTGCATTTACAACCAAATGAGAATTCCGAAAAGATTCATCAATGGTTTTTAAATAAAAAACAGATAGCATTTCAATCTGTAGCAAAAGAGATCGATGTCCAAGAGATATCCTTATGTGGTGTACACTATCATGTAGGTGATATTGCCATATGGGATTCCAATCGAGAAAGTCAATTGCCGGTCCTTATTATGCTACATCCCAATTCGGCAAGCCGTCTGTTTTTTAAGATGCAGATGGAGGATAAAATATTAACAGAAAACTTTAGGTTGATTGCCATGGATCTACCGGGTCATGGGGACAGCAAACCTGCAGAGAATCCTAAAGAAACGTATACTTTATCAGGATATGCATCCATTGTTGCACAAACGATCCGTGAAATGGGGATCAGTAAGTGTGCTCTTTTTGGCTGGTCTCTAGGAGGCCACGTTGCTATTGAAGCTTTGGATAAAATCGATGGCCTGTGTGGTGTAGCGCTCACAGGGACACCGCCTGTTGAATTGAGCACGCAAGGTTTTATGGAGGCATGCAAAGACTTCCCTATTGAAATGTCAAAGCTCATGGGAAAACTTCACTTCACTCACGAAGAGGCAGAGACATTTGCCCATGTGATTGGAAAGGAAGATTGGATGATCGAATATGTATTCAAAACAGATGGCTATGCACGTCAAAGATTGTTAGAATGGTTTGATGAAGGAGTAGGGAGGGATCAGAGAAAACTGGTGGCCGAAACCAAACTGCCCATTGCAATCATTGCAGGTGATCAAGATCCTGCCTCACCCAAGGATTACCTACAAACCGTAAAATTCGGCAACTTATGGGGATTGCATTTTATTGAAAATGGCAGCCATGGTGTTGTTTACGAAAGACCAGATATTTATAATCCTATTTTACTTTCCTTTCTAAAGGACATTTTTGGATAAAGCTATAGAGGGCCTGCATTGTAATAAAGCTATCGCTGCAGAAAAGGATAGGAAATTCAAGCCCCATGGATTTTTATTCAGATTTTTGTTAAATAAATTTATAAACATTTCTGTAGAAGATATGAACCTGTTTGATGAGTCTGAAGGGCTCTAATTGCAACAGCCCAGGGCTGGGGTGTCACATTTGACCTCATGCAGCCATGGTTTCTCTCTCTATGAATCGGTCTAATTCCTCTACCAATTCTTTTCTATCTAGTTTTTTCAATGCCCTTCTACGTTTGTTCTGGATTGTTTGTCCAATATGCTTTTCTGCCCAAGCCGTGATATCTTTTTCATTCACTGTTTCAAATGCTCTTGCAATCGCTTGCTGGTCGATAGGTCCAAAACAGGCTGCTAGACCTAATATCGACCGTGTATACCCACTATTCCCACATTCTCTATCCAGTAACTTCAGTTTGCTCATTCCTGATTCAATAATCTCGCTGCATCCCAGCAACCACGCCTCTTCATCTACCTTCTCTCCCTGCTCTCTTAAAAATGCAACCAATTCATAGGCAAACTTCTTTCCCTTGCTACTGCTACTCATTTCCTTCAAAAGTCCTTCGCAATATTTCCACACCTTCTTATCGATATGCAGTTTTCTCGTGAGCTCTTTTGCTACTGCGGCTAATTCAAACAGCTCGAAGAAATACTCAATATCCTTTTTCTGTTTCATTGTCCAACCAAGCTTTTCATTCATTACTTCATAGTCAACATCTTCTTTATCCATCGATTCCAGCATCTGAATTATGCGTAAAGCCCAAACAATCACATCTTTACAATTCAAAAATCTTGATTTTCCTCTCACGTTTGGTGGACAAAGAAAGCTCAATGAAGACTGTTTTAGCCTGTTTTTCGATTGGTTTACATCCGTTATAAACTCGTTCCAGTTCTTGTCTGTTTCCAGTTGCCTTTTCAATAAATTACCTGTCTTGTGCGTCATGTCTGGAACGTGTTGTATGCCCTCATATTTTTTCATTATTGCTCTTATGCTAGACATCACATCCGGCCCAAGATCGGAACAGATTGAAACTGGTTTTCCAGCTTTTTTGACTGCTTCCTCTAAAACTCTTTCAACTTCCTTGTTCTTATCAATCAACCTCATTGTTATTACTTGCATATCTTTGAATGATAGGTTCTTACCTTTTTTCAATTGTGAACGTTTTACTCCTAAAACAAGACATAACTTTCTATTCTCAATGCGGATTGAATTATCAACAATAAAGATCCAGTCCTTAGCTTGTTCCACAGAAACGATTTCAAGCATATAATAACCTGCTTGGTTAAGCCAGCGCCGACAACTTGTATGAGAAGGCGTTTTATTACCGAATAGACCCACATATAGCTGTAATGACTTTAACACTGTAGAAAGGCTGCGCACCGCTATTGCAGTAGATATTATAAGAATAACGCATAAAGCTTTGAACTGCGATGAGTAGGTAGTATTACCGACCTTCTTTTCAGTGGGGTTATATAGGTTCTCTTTTAATTCTTTTTTTTTAATACCTCGTTAATTTTTTCTATCCGTTGTTCTAGCACCAATTTTTCCAACCGTTCTTTAAATAGCTCAGTTTCTAAATCTGCTATTTTTTCTTTGTTAACACGCGACTCTTCTTCGAACTCTAAAAATTTCGCTCGCCACATTTCTCGTGAACCCTTTGTTTCATTCATGCGCTTTTTAAGTGATCTGAGGTTCTGTTGACTTTCTCGGTTCTTCGTCTTCCAGTCGTCTCTGCTTTTTTCCATCACTTTAGATTTTTTGCGTACTTCTGAGGTGGTTTCATCCTTTTTATACTTGCGTTTTCCTTCCTGTGACATAACAACAACTCCCTAAAACTAATGCTTAGAGCTGTTTGTATACACCAATTAATTTTTTTTTGCATATTTTATCGTAAATTAGCTTCAGAAGTAGAGCGAAGTCTCAACTCAAAAATTGCATTAAAAAACCTTCAAATGTGACACCCCAGCCCAGGGCTGGGGTGTCACATTTGAAGGTTTTTAATGCAATTTTTATAAAATATGTTCGGTCCAATTATGAAATTTAATTTCATAAAATAGCTCTTTCACAAAGACTAGAATGCATATTTTAAAATTAAATGGTCTTAAAAAAAGACCGATGTTAATTGCAAAAAAACACATAAAAACACTTCAAATGTGACACCCCAGCCCAGGGCATCGCCCTGGGTAAATTTCAGAACAATATAGCAGCCTGTAGGCCTGCTAGAGAGCGGCATTATTTGATGTAAATTTATTTTGTGATTAATGAGCCTTTCTTGTAGCCTTACAGGCTACAAATTTATTTTTATCCCTACCCAGGGCGATGCCCCTGGGCTGTTGCAATTAGAGCCCTTCAGGCTCATTCATCCAGACACTAGCTTCAAATGCGTCGTTTCAAAATTCATTAAATGAAAAATCTGAATGAAAATCCGTCCGGGGTTGTTGCAATTAGAGCCCTTCAGGCTCATTCCTCCTTAAAACCCTTTAAAAACGAGCCTTTTGTAAACCTCGTTGCAAGGTGAAGAATTAATCCTTTTTCCCTGGAAAAAGGCTTTGAGGGAGGCAATATTTGCCGCCGATATGCCCTTCACTTGGCGCAGCTCCTCCTCACTGGCAATTTCCACTTTCTTGAGGCTGCCAAAATGGGTCAGCAAAGCCTTGCGCTTCACCGGCCCAATGCCCGGAATGTCATCTAAGGCGCTATGTAAAGTTCGTTTGGAACGTCGCTTACGATGGAACGAAATGGCGACGCGATGCGCCTCATCGCGAATTTTTTGCAGCAGAAAAAGAACCGGTGAATTTTTTTTGAGGAGGATAGGTTCTTTTCTATCCGGAACAAATACTTGCTCCGCAGTCAACCCTTTATCATGCCTCCCCTCTTCTTTGGCAAGGCTAATCACGTCAATTCCAGTGATGTTAAGTTCTGTCAAGGACTTGCAAGGCAATATTCAACTGCCCTTTACCCCCATCCACAATGATGAGATCGGGAAGATCATTTTCCTCTTTCGCCCGTCGGTAGCGACGCGATAAGACTTCATGCATGGCTGCATAGTCATCAGATTTAGAACCCGTTTTTAAGCGAAAGAGGCGGTAGCGTTTACTATCTTTGAGCCCATCGGTAAAAGCCACCATCGAGGAGACGGCTTCAAATCCCATGATATGGGAATTATCAAAACACTCCATTCGAAAGGGAAAACGGGACAAAGCAAAGCGTTCTTGCATTTCCAGTAAGGTTTTTTCACGCAAGGTTTCTTCATTTTTTTGGGATTTAAATAATGCTTCCGGCATTTGTGCGCGCCATCTCCAATTGCGCTTTCTTTTCTCCTCGTTGAGGTGGAGTGTAGAACAACCTTACTCTGTTGCTGCTCCGATAAAATTTCCTCAATGCTCGCTTGATCGCTTAAAGATAGCGGTAGCAAAATTTCAGCAGGAATATCTGTTTTGTCTTTATAGTGCTGCAAAAGAAAAGAGCTTAAAAGTTCAGAATCCTCTTCGGCAATATTGCTAAAATCAAAATGCCGCGAACCGACTAATCTTCCGCCGCGAAAAATCAACTGCGCTAAAGTAACCTCATCCCCGTGGCGATAGATACCCAACGCATCAGCATCATTTCCTAAAGGGCGATCGACGTGTTGGCTTTCAATGGTTTTTTCAATTTGCCGGATTGTCCTAAGAATATGAGCAGCTTTTTCAAATTCCATGGCTGCTGACAAACGATGCATCTCATCGTACAGATCTTTGAGCACCTCTTTATCTTGTCCCCTTAAAAATTTGATGGTTCGTTCCAGGTGATGATCGTATTCTTCCTTCGTGCATTTTTGACCGCAAGGACCCGCACAACGTTTCATTTGATAAAGGAGGCAGGGACGCACGCGCCTGGCAAGTTCCTGGTCGCTGCATTGACGCAAAGGAAAAAGGCGATTTAGAAGATCAAGTGTCTGACGAGCAGCCTGAGCACTAGTATAAGGGCCGAAGTACAATCCATCTGGCTCTGGATCACCTCGATAACGGACTATTTTTACAGTTGGCCAGAGTCCTTTGGTTACAATTTTTAAGGCAATATAGCTTTTATCATCTTTTAGCAAAGCATTATAACGAGGTTTATGCTGTTTGATAAGATTGTTTTCTAATAAGAGAGCTTCCTTTTCGGAAGTCACGACGATCGTATCGATATGCTCTATTTTGGCAACTAAATAGGGTACCATTAAACGCCCATCGCGTCCAGGAACAAAATATTGCTTAACACGCTGACGTAAGTTCTTAGCTTTTCCTACATATAATATTTCTCTTTGACCATCCTTCATGAGATAGACACCTGGCTGGCAGGGAAAAAGATGAATCTTTTTTGGGTCAAAGGACATAATAATTCTCTAAATTAACAAACCTACACACTTAGTTTAGCATGAGAAGAAAATTATATACAAACCACCTAATTGGAAGCTGGACTAATTGGACTAGTTGGACATGTCGGATTTGGTCCAATCTGTCCAATTCGTCCAACTAGTCCAATTTGTCCATCGTCCAATTTCGAACGTTCAAGCACAGTTCTCTTTAAAGAGAGGCAATGCCTTTTGTTTTTCTTGCATCGCTAATTGGCCGCAAGCAGCTGCTATGTCATCCCCTTTTGTATAACGGCAAGTATTCACGATGTGCGATCCAAATAGAACACTGCGAAATTGCTTGATGGATTTCTTATCGGGACGCTTTAACTTTACGCCAGGAATAGGGTTATAGGGGATGATATTCACCGTACATTGTTTACCTTTTAACAAATGGGCCAGCTCTAAGGCATGATCAGGATGATCATTAATTCCTGCCAGCAAAACATATTCAAAAGTAATATCCCGTTTAGTTTTCTGGGAATATTCATCCATGGCTGTTATAATCTCTTCCAATGGATATTTACGGGCATAAGGGATGATCTTTTTACGAATATGTTGATTAGGAGCGTGCAGGGAAAGAACCAGATTTACCTTTAATCCTTCCATGCCCAATCGCCGAATTCCTTCTACAATTCCGACTGTGGAAATAGTGATCCGTCTCTGCGAGATATTGCAAAAATCAGGGTTGCTTAATAAATAAACCGACTTTACGACTGATTCATAATTTTTTAAAGGTTCTCCCATCCCCATAAACACAACGTGCGAAACTTTTTCCCCTCTTGCAAACAACCATTTGTTGGTTTGTAAGACTTGCTCTACAATTTCTGATGGACGTAAATTGCGAAAAAAACCCTGCTGCCCTGAAGCACAAAAAGCACAACGGGCTGGACAACCCACCTGTGAAGAAACACACACTGTGCGGCGAGTTCCTGAACAAATTAAAACAGATTCGACAAGCTGCCCATCGCGTAAACGCCAGAGAAATTTGAAGGTCTCTAAATCTGTTGATTCTGTAAGATGCACTTTTTCCAAAACCGGTAGGCGAAAATGAAGGGCAAGTTTTTCACGCAATTCTTTGCTTAAATTAGTCATTTCCTGCCAAGACAAAATTCCCTTTTGAAAAATCCATTCAATTATTTGCCCAGCATGAAACTCTTTTTCCCCTTGTTCTTTAAGCCAAGCAGCCCAATCCTTTAAATCTAAATCTAAGTAATCCAACATAACAACCAATTGTAAAAATTTTATTACATTCTACCAAAACAAAAGATATTTTTGCTAGAGAATAAATCACCTCTTTTAATAGACTTTATTTTAACTTAACATTTCCTTTGGACATTTAATAAACAATGAATATACTTCCACTAAGCTTTTTTCAAAATTTAAACTTTATTTTGAATTATGAGCTTAAGTCATTCAATTATTTACTTTAGGAGTGAAGCATGTTGACAAAAATTTTATGTATTTGTGCTTTAATGACCTGTGGATTCGTTGGCTTACAGGCAGAAGATCAGGTAATTCGACCTTCCAACGAAATGACTGGTTGCAAAGGTGGAAATTGTGGGGGAAAGAATAAAGATCGTCATCTTTCTGCCAACGAAATGACTGGTTGCAAAGGGGGGAATTGCGGAAAGAAAAAAGATCGTCAACTTTCTGCCAATGAAATGACTGGTTGCAAAGGTGGAAATTGTGGAAAGAAAAAAGGTCGCTATCTTTCTGCCAATGAAAAGACTGGTTGCAAAGGTGGAAATTGCGGAGGAAAGAAAAAGGATCGTCTTCTAGCCTGCAAACACAAAGACAAAAAGGCCCAAAAAAACAAAGATCTGAGCCCTGGCGCCATGATTTGCAATTGCACTGAAGATAAATGCAAAAAAGATGGTATAACAGGAGAAACAGAATCTTCAAGACTTTTTGCAGTTCTTCATGATGACCAAGAGTTTGTTTTAGCATGCAAAAATTGTAACTAATAATTTTTTAGACTTCTTGCTCTAAGCAAGAAGTCTACTTTCTTACAAGAAAAGCCATATACAGCCGTTTTAACCAAAGCTTGATAAAGCGTTTCATATCTTTCTGCCTCACCAACCATTTGATAACTGTCCAATTTCCAAAATAAAAATAAAGAATTCGTGAGGTTTCCCAAAAGTGGTGAATCACCATAGAGCTTGTCACCCAGCGCAAATCGAAATCAACCAAGGCGCGGCATAATGAAGCATAACGAAGCTGAGAGTGAATGCAAAACCGACAAAAAACATCAAATCCTCCCCTCAATTTATACTCTGAGCTAAAAAATCCGATTTGCTGAAATAGATCTTTTTTAAACCAACAGCCTTGTAAACTTGTTGGCTGCTGTCCTCTTTTTAACAAAGATAAAGTTAAAGGACGGAATAAGAACTTCACTTCCGTGCGTTTATCCCTTAATAGAGTCCCGCAATAAACCAAATCGGGCTCTCCCTGGCTAGCAGCAAGGTTCATCATCTGGAGAAGGGTGCGATGGTTAATATAAAAATCCCCGGGAAATAAAATGTTGAGATATTTGCCTTTAGACAAGGCAATCCCCTGATTGATCATGCGATAGATTTCATAAGCCGGAGTAGAGGTTAATACAATGGGCGGCCCATAACTCTGCAATAATTCAAGAGTGCGGTCAGTTGATCCGGCATCAATCACTAAAATTTCATAATGGGGATAATTTTGTATTAAAATACTATCCAATGTCAAAGGTAGGGATTGAGAACAATTGAAGGTGGGGACGAGAATGGTAACAAACGGCAAAGAATCTGGATCTACAAATAAAGGTGTTCTCAAAAGAGGTGACAATAACGTCATATGATCATTGAGTTAAAATCTTTTGGCTTGTAAATTGTGCGTACACTCATTTGATAGGGAATTTTAATTGGGTTAATAATTAAGTATATTCAAATTTCCTGAAGTTTGTTCTTAGGAGGCTTTCCAAGAAATTTAAAGAAAATGAATAAAGAATACTCATGAGGATTTTAACATCTGTGTGATATTATTAAGAGAATAAAGAAAAAATGGATTAAATTCCAGCCCATAAACCAGCGGTCCTTGTTAATGCCTCGTCGGTTTTTACATAAAAAACGCGAGTTTTGGATAAGCAAAGTTTTTTCAGGCCCTGAGCTTGCTAGGGGCTGGGGTAGGTACGACACTCTAGCGCCACGTTTTAAGAGACGATTCGAGTAAGGAGAGTAGTGCATTAGTGGGCGTCTAGGTCGGTTTACCGCAGAGCCGCAGAGAACGCTGAGTAATCGCGGAGAGAACTTTGATCACTAAGGAAAAGATGCAGCAAGCTCGGAGATTTCTGAAAAGTTGTCGACCATTCGACAGACACCTTCTTTGTGAAGAAAAAAAAATCTCTGCGCTTCCTCGGCGCTCTCTGCGGCTCTGCGGTTAATCTTGCCAGGGGAAGTGAGTGTTTGTTGTATGTCGAGCTCATTCCATTTTAATATATGCGGCCATGATCATAATGTCTTATTGATTCCAGTTACTGCGGATTCTAAAAATTCGATAGGACTTGGGGGAAGAAAATATATAATTCTTGGAAAACAAGAGGCAATTAATATTTTCAAGCAAAAGACGCAAGGCTTGAATCTAGAATCAATGGAAATTGGCCAATTGCAAAGCCATCTTTCTGAGTTTTGGCCTTGGACTGTCTGTAGAAAAATTCATTGCAAAAAAATTTAAACCAACTATAATAGTTGTTAGATTTATGGAGGATGTGATGCTTATAAAAATTGGTACTGAAGATATGAGAAAAAAAATGGGCGAAATCTTAGATTGCGTCAACCTTAAGGGAGATGAATTCGTTATCGAAAGGAAAAACAAACCTATTGCAGCCCTTATACCCATGCCTAAGTTGCAAGCTTTGAGAAATCTTGCCCAAAGCTATTTGGTTGAGTCTATGGAGACCCATACTAAAAGCAAAGCAAACAAATTAAGCGATGAAGAAATCGATGCACTCGCCGATGAAGCTAAACACAAAAGTAGACCTAAGCCCAAAATAAAGAATGCCAAATCATAAATGCTTAAAAGAGTTGTATGCGACGTTAATATTTATATAAGCGCTTTAATGAACCCTAAAGGAATTCCTGGTTCGGTTGTCGCTTATTTATTGAAAAACAAAAGCTTTGAAATTGTTATCTCTTCATCCATTATTGAAGAATTCCAAAGAGTTCTTTTATATCCAAAAGTGAGAAAATTCATAAGGTTCACAGATTTCGAATTACACCGCTGGGTGGAAGCCCTCATCGTTTGCTCTCATATGGTTGACCCACGTTTTAAATATGACACTATTGTTCAAGAAGATCCCGATGATGATCGATATATAATTGCAGCTCTAGAAAGTAAGTCTTCTTACCTTATCACAGGAGACAGGCATCTACTTAATCTGTCTTATTCTGGTCCAGTTAAAATATTGACTGCTCGGGAATTTCTTGACACAATCAATACCTAAGCTGCTTATGGAATAAAACAGACCAACGCATGTAAAGCAGCAATAGTCCTTATTAACGAGCTATCCTTTTAATATTAATTTTGATTTAGTATTTAATAAAATTAATGGGTATAAAATGATTTATGTGCATACATTAGGTGACTCCACGGAGAGTGGCTTCCATTTTTTCTACCAACACGACGCTCATATTCTCAAGTTTATTTCAGATTGGTAGACCTTCCCATCGATTGCCCCGCAATCCACCCTGTCGTCCAAGCATTTTGAAAATTGAATCCGCCAGTGATTCCATCAATATTGAGAATTTCTCCCGCCAAAAATAGGCCAGGACAGCAGCGGCTTTCCATTGTTTTGAAGTTTACTTCTTCCAAAGCAACGCCTCCGCAAGTAACAAACTCTTGTTTATAAGTCGTTTTCCCTTGAATATGAAGAGTAGTGGACCTTAATTGCGCAATTAAACTCTGAAGCTGTTTGTGAGATAAAGCAGCCCAACGCAATTCATCGGAAATGCTTGCTAAATGCACGAGGCGCCTCCATAATTGTTTAGGTAAATCAACCGGAGCTTCCGTACTCACCTGCCTCGCCGCTTGACTCCCCTTCACGCTTAATAAGTTTTGCCTCAAAGCTTCCTCTGTCAACAAAGGAACCCAATTGATAACTATTCGGGTCTGATAATCTGCAGCATGCAGTTCACGTGCCGCCCAAGCAGATAACTTAAGGATGGCAGGGCCACTTAATCCCCAATGGGTCAAAAGCAACGGGCCGACCTGTTCGAACCGTAGCTGAGGCAGGGTGACTTGAACTGGGGAAATGGCAATGCCGGCCAAATCAAGCAAAGGAGAATCGGGAATATTGAAAGTAAAAAGGGAAGGAACTAATGGCACAACCGTATGGCCTAACTCTTCGAGCAAGGGGTATATTTTAGATGTACTTCCGGTTGCCATGAGCAAACGATCGCATTCTAAGCATATTCCATTAGTTAGCTCAACGTGAAAGCCTCCTTGAGGCCTCCGTGCGATGTGCTGAATTCCACGTTCTAAGCAGACCTCAATGCCCATGCCCTTAGCTTCTTGCAATAAACACTGAATAATGGTTTCAGAACTGTCTGTGATCGGGAAAATCCTGCCATCTTCTTCAGTTTTAAGCATGACTCCGCGATTTTCAAACCATTGAATGGTATTTCGGGGTTGAAAACGGCTGAAAGGTCCACGCAGTTCGCGACTTCCTCGAGGATAATAGTTCACAAGCGCAGCTGGATCAAAACAGGCATGCGTGACATTGCAACGCCCTCCTCCTGAAATCCGTACTTTCGCCAAAACCTGCCGTGTTTTCTCCAAAATACAAACGGAATGATGCGGATTTTGCTCTGCACAATTGATGGCGCCAAAAAAACCGGCAGCTCCCCCTCCTACAATAATGTGTTTTAAAGGAGTTTTCAGAATCTACACCTCACTTTTTTGGAGCTCGATACTGCACTTTTCCCATTGATCTAGAGCTGTTAATAGCTGATCTTCTAGTTGTTGCTTCTGGTTGCCTAACTGTTGCTGCTCCTCAAATGAGGTTTGCTGATAAAATCCCTCGAAGCCATCACAGTTATCCATTTCCTTGAATTTTTTTCTCCGATCTGGTGACATTCTTCTTCGGCTTGCGCGGTTTTTTTCCTCAGCTGTGCTTTTTGACTTTTGAGCCTTTTCTGGTCATGATAAGTGGCAGCAGAAGAATCGCACTTCAATGAACTGTTTTCATGGGCATAGCGTTGGCTAATTACCACCTGTGAAGCAAGATGGTCACGTTCTTGCTTTTCCAAATACTCAGCATAAGTTCCTTTAAAATCTTTTGTGCCTTGATAGGTGATTTCGATAATCCGTTTGGCCAGATGGGAAACAAAATAGCGGTTATGGCTAACCAACAGCAAAGTTCCCTCGAAGTTTTCTAAAGCTCTGGACAATTCTTCAATTGCTTCCATATCTAGGTGGTTAGTTGGCTCATCAAAAATTAATACATTGGGTTTTTGAAGCATAATTTTAGCCAGTAGCAAGCGCGCTGTCTCACCCCCGCTTAAGATATTGACCGGGTCATGGACCTTATCACCAGAAAAAAGGACGCGTCCTAAAAGATCGCGAAGCTCTCTTGAGAAACATCTCGATCAAATTGCCCTAACCAATCGAGCAGGCTGCAATCCCCTTTTATCTCGCGGTGGGGGTCTTGAGTGAAATATGCCGGCCGCACCGCAAAACCCCAAGAATAACTGCCCTGGTCTGTTGATTGATTTCCCATCAAAATTTCTAATAGAGTAGATTTTCCGATTCCATTGGGACCAATGATGGCTACCCGTTCTCCCCTCTCAATCTCAAACGAGACTCGATGGAGCACTTTTTTAGGTCCATATGCTTTGCTAATTTCTTTGGCCTCAAGAACTTTAATTCCCGATGCCCGCAGCGGCTCAAAGTTTAGCTTGGGATAAGACCGTGAACTAGGTGTGAGATCTAAGGCGTCCATCTCTTCCTCTAGCTGTTCTACCAAGCGCGCCTTGGATTGAGCTTGCCGCGCTTTTGAGGCCTTAGCGCGAAAACGATCTATAAATCCTTGCAATTCTTCGCGCCGCCGATCTTGTTTTTGCAAAATATGTTCTTTCTGCTCCCGAGCCTCCCTTTTTTGCTCCTGGAAAGCTTCATAATTTCCCTTATAAATTTTAATAGTGCCATAATCTACATCTGCAATATGGGTGCAAATGGCATTTAAAAATTCACGATCATGCGAGGTGACAATCAAGGTACCTGGAAAATTACGAAGGTAGCCTTCGATCCAGCGAATGGAATATAAATCTAAGTGGTTAGTGGGTTCGTCGAGAAGCAAGATATCGGGCTGACCGAACAAAACTTGCGCTAACAAGACACGCAGTTTATAACCACCTGAAAGAAGCGCCAAAGGCTTCTCATGCCACTCCTCGCGAACTCCTAATCCTTCTAGTAATTTAGCAGCTTCACCCTCTGCTGCATATCCCCCTTCTTCGCCAATCGTGATCTCAACTTTGTCCAATTCTTCGCAATCATGATCAGTAAACTCAGCCAGCTGTAATAATTTGCCTTTCTTTTCCAAGGCACCCCATAATTTTTTATTTCCTTGGAGGACGACATCGATTATGCGGCAATTCTCATAAATGTAATGATCTTGACTTAAAGATCCCAAAACAAACTGCTGAGATATGCAGACCTCTCCTTTTTCGGGACTCATTTCCCCTGTAAAAATTTTAATTAGAGTAGATTTGCCGCAGCCATTAGCCCCCACAAGCCCGTATCGATTCCCCGTAAGGAATTGCAAAGAAGCATCCTTGAAAAGGATTTTTGCGCCAAAGCGCATGGAAAGTTCAGAAATGGCAATCATAGTTTTTTATATAGATTTTCTATTTATATTATCAATTAAGAGAATAAAATAAAATAAATTTTTTAAGTAAAAATAAATATTTCTTTGATTAATGGTATCTCGATCTTGCAGTTAAGGCCATGCTTATGATATAAAGAATCAACTTTATGGTTAATTTTTCGGGGCCTTATGCAATTTTGGCTAAGATGAACAAATTAAATAATTTCTAATATTTAGAGGAAAAACATGTTTAACGTTAATTCGGAAAATTCCAGTCTCAATACTAATGTTCAAAATTCTGGAAAAGAACCCGAAAAAAAAGAAGTCGTACAGAACAAACTGACATGCACACCGGTGGCGTTGCACATCCTATTCTAGTTGAAAATTCTATGGACGAAATCCCAAGATTGCCCGACAATTGGAACAACCTCCCCCCATATGTAGAATTTCATCATAAAAAGCAGGAACTTTACGATGCTTTCCGTAAAGAAGTCGATAGTGAATCTCTATGTAAAATAGTGGATATTTGGTCTGCACAGCAACCTGAACAAGCCCACCTCTTCGCCAATCAAAATTCCTCCATTCCTGAAAAAATAAAATTTCTTCGAATATGCATAACAACTTCCGCTCTTATGCTTAATGAACTTGCTCAGATCAGATTTGGAGAGACACCTCTAAGCAAACCGAGAACACCGATTTCTGAGGGATCAAATACCCAAATCCACACTAACTTGATAAGCAGCTCACAGAAGGACAACCATTCCCTTCCCCTTTTTGTAAAGGACCCACTGGATAGGAAAGAACGAGAAGAACTCATGCAGGATTCACATACTTTTTCTGACTCAAAGCAAGCAATGAAGTCATGCATAAGTTTGGTGCTTGACAAAACCACGAAGTATAGTGGAGCAGTGCAAAAAAGCCCTGATGCCTTATCTCAGACCCAGACTTTACCAGGAATCAACTTGGTAGAAAATACCAATGCTGCTAAAAAAGTTCAAAATTCCTCAAAAGAATTACAAAAAAAACGAAGACGAACTGAGCCAACTGTCATCCAGCCCAATAAGTTTGCACGTTCTACTATCAACCTGGTTTCAGATTCCACGAGTGAAAGCAAAGCTGATGCAGTGGTGGTGGAAATCCCAAAATTACCCGATAACTTAACAAATCTCTCCCCCAATCAGGGTCCTCGTCCAAGCAGACCGAGAAAAGCACCGGTTTATCAGGGAAATACCCAAACTTGGACTAACTTTGTAAAAAAGAAGTCAGATTCCACGAGTGAAGGTACAGTTGTAGTGGAAATCCCAAGATTACCTGACAACTTAACAAATCTCTCCCCCGATCACGATCGTCCAGGCAGACCACCGAGAAAAGCACCGATTTACGAGGGAAATACCCAAACTTGGACTAACTTTGTAAAAAAGAAGTCAGATTCCACGAGTGAAGGTACAGTTGTGTGGAAATCCCAAGATTACCCGACAACTTAACAGATCTCTCCCCCTATCATGTTCGTCGTCCAGGCAGACCGAGCACGATCTCGATTTTTGATGGAAACATCCAAACCTTGACTAGCTTTGTAACAAAGAATGATTAAAGTAGAGTAAAATAAGGGGAGCATTCAACTGAAAAAGAAGCAGATTGATGTTCCAACACTTCAAATTGAAGGAACATCCCTTCGCGGCTCTGCTTCTCTTTTCCCCTTTGCGTTAATTATATGCTGATAAAGGGCTGATTAGACAAAATGAGTAGATCGAGGCTCATAAACAAATCCATTTATGAACTAACTCTTTAAAAAATTTTTCATGTTCCACATGTGAATAGCTTTCTATCTTAATTTGATTGGCTTCCTCATCGGAGAGCAATTGATCATGTGTAAAAAGCCACTCAAATTGAATATGTGCAATCATGGGATCAAAATTTGCATGTTTTTGAGATGTATGGGTATAGGCAAATCCAGTAAAAGGTATTCCCCTTGCCTTCATCGCAGTTTCAACAGATTCTAGAGAGTCTGCTTTATCATCGATAAGTACAATTTTAGAGGGTTTGTAATGAGTGATATCCAAAAGTTTTTCTAGAATTTCCCCCTTCTCATAAGAGTTTGTCGCATAGATAATTCCTGAATGATAAAAGTCAGCAAATGATGCATCTATATTTGATAATTGTGCCGGAAGTTTAGTCCCTGTAAAATCAATGCCGATTTGCCTTAATAACTCTTCTGTGAGGGAATCAATTCCTGGCATCGAAGTCGAATACCATTCGCTACGGCCTCGCGAAGTTAATGCTAAAACAGGCACTCCTCTACTTTGTAATTGCTTGATTATTTCAGGAGTGCTTGGTTCGGGAGGCTTTGGAGTAACCTTTTGAAAAACATACAGCGTCAGCTGATCGTGAAGTTGGGGATACACTCTAGTTCGGACATATTTTCTCCAAGCTTGAGTTCCTAAACTCATTTCTGTATCCATCAAAACCTCTGCGATATTAAACAAAACAAGGGTTTCTTCATTATCGATTGCCGGAAGGATATCGTCTATTTGACTCGTGCGGATAATTTCAGCTTTAATAGGATGCATCCAAAAAGTTAAAAGGACTAACATAAAGCAAAAATGTTTTAGCATAAACAACTCCTAATTAAAAAAAAGCAAATGTTAGAAATTTTCAGCAATTCTTTAGAACCACTGTGAAAATAAATTATTACATGTTGCAATATTTTACAAGGAAAATGAGGCATGAATAAAGGTTGACAACTTTAAAAAATAGGTCTATAGTTTTTTATTAATATTTAAATTAAATAAGGATTAAATATGAAAAGTATCGACACTTTCATTGGTTTTCTTAAATCTGATCGTCGGGATCCTCCTCCTTCCCCTTCTAAAACTTTTGATATTATTTCTAACGAGATACTTTTGGAGATCTTCTTGCACCTTCCCTTGAAAGATTTACCCAAACTCTCCTTAGTGAATAAAAGATGGAGAAGGGTTTCCTTAGATCACTCTATTTACAATAGTTGTTTTCAAGAATGCCCTTTAAAAGAAACAGATAATACAAATTGGCATCCAGATTTTTTAGCGAAGATTTTTTTTGTTATCAGAGAATGTAAACAAACATCCCCATGCAAAGAGTTAATTGATCATATTGCATCAAAGAAAGAAAGTAAGAAAGATGGGGATTTGAATTTAAATCGAGATCCACAAAAAATTTAGCAAAAAAAGTCACATTAGAAACATTTAAGAGGATGAAAAATGTACGTGATCTCTATAACCTAGAAATTTTACTTGATTACTTAATTACAGAAAAAAAGGTTGACGGATATCCAAGCGATTACTCTTTTTTTACTAATCAAGAAAAGATTATATTCATTAAATCTATAATTGCTGGTTCTCGTCGTCGAAAACTGAATTTGCTGTCTAAAAAGTTAACGAGCTTGCCAATTGGAGTTGAGAATTTTAAACATTTAGTGAAACTAGAACTCGAGGACAATCAACTCTAACGATTGCCATCAGAAATGAAAAAACTTTCGCAATTAAAATGTCTTGACCTTCATAACAACAAATTTAAAAAATTTCCAGAGGTAATACTTACTCTTCGTAGCCTTGAAGTTCTCTATCTTGGACTTAATAAGCTCAATGAAATTCCCTCCAGTATATACAGTCTCCCTAATTTGTTCCATCTTAGTCTCAGAAATAACAAGATCTATAAATTGCCATCTGGAATTTCGCGTTCTCAAATTGAGTCTATTGACTTACTTGAAGTGGAGGAATTAGAACTACCAGAAGAAATGATATTCTGCTATCAGTTGAAAAATTTTTGTTGGCATCAAAGTAAATACATTACTCGTCGTTGTCTAAATTCTCCAATTATAACAGAGATGCTTTATTTACCGAAATTAAAACAAAAGTCTAAAAATTGCATTATAGATCAACTGAATAGGGACAACAGAGATATTGCTCCAGATGATCGTAAGTTGGCAAACTTTACTCACAATGTATTTCAAAAATTTTAGAGTCGTCCGTGATTCTTGGTATTACAATCTCTTTAAGACAACTTAAAATTTTAGAAGATATCAGATTGTCAACTCAATGATTTTATTAGATGCAGGGAAATGATTTTCACTCCCTGCCATCAATTCTTCTGTTAGGAAATCAAACCCAACATTTTGCCCCCTTTCTCGGTGCTGGCCAAAATCTTCCATGATAAGTGAGTCAAAATAAGGGCTAGTGATAAAAGCGGGGTGACTTTAGTTTCTGCATACTTAAGAACAGTAACTGCGGAAGCCAAAAATATAATTTCGTATGCGGAAGGTCGAACTGCTTGTGGCATATGTCTTTCTGCATAACATCTATATAAGTACCACAGTGGTAAAGTTATTAATACGACTTTAACACAAGAAGCTATAGGATGTTTAGAGTCAATCCCGTGAAAAGATTCGCCCTTCAAAAAACGGACAAAATGGGTTCCTAAGCTTCCTGCCCCTAGCGTCAATACACCACCGACAACTGCATTAAAAACAACTTGTTTAACAGTGGAAAAATCGATATCCATATAAATCTCCTTCTTTTTATAAAAAAATACATTAAATCATAAACATGGTTTGAAAACAACATAGGATTAAAAAAAAGCATAAGGCTTCACAGGGTATTTGTAGAAATCATCCAGAATGTTTACAGAAAAGCAACCAAATTCAGCAACACCTGCTAATAAGTGTTTGCAACAAAAGAAAAGTCGGTTAAACTATCTTTTTTTTTCTGAGGTTAATTATGGTTGGACGCAACGATCCCTGCTGGTGTGGGAGTGGACAGAAATGGAAAAAATGCCATTTTCCACACGAAGATCCCCAAACACGAATTTCAAATTTAATGGACGTAAAAAAAGAATACTTGCGAAAACATCATATTCTGATTAAAGACGAAAAACAAATCGAGAGAATTCGCGCCTCTTGTCGCTTAGCCTCCAAAATTTTAGATGCTACCTGTCAGATGGCTAAAGCTGGCGTCACTACGCAAGAACTCAATGATTTTGCTCATCGTTTGCATGAAGAAGCGGGAGCTATCCCTGCCCCATTACATTATGGCAAGCCACCCTTTCCCAAGAGCATTTGCACATCGTTCAATGAAGTGATTTGTCATGGAATTCCCGATCAAACTCCCCTCCGATTAGGGGATATCGTCAATATTGACGTAACTTGCATTTTAGATGGGTGTTATGGAGATTGCAGCCGCATGGTAACCATCGACCCCTTGCCGGGTGAGAGGCAATTAGTCGTCGATGTCTCCTATGAATGCTTGATGCGCGCAATAGCAATTCTTAAACCCGGAATTCCCATTTGCAAGATTGGGGATGCCATCGAAGATTACGCCACTTCAAAAGGGTGCTCGGTTGTGAACCAATTTGTGGGACACGGCGTGGGCCTAGAATTTCACGAAGGGCCTCAAATCCCGCATCACCGTAACCAGAATCAAATTTTGCTTGTGCCTGGCATGACTTTCACAATCGAGCCCATGATCAATGCCGGTGTGCGTGAGGCTGTCATCGATCCTAGAGATCATTGGACAGCACGGACAAAAGATGGCCGTGCTAGCGCACAATGGGAGCACACTCTCTTAATCACTGAAGAAGGTCATGAAATACTAACTACTTGGAAGCGTTAGAATTCATCTATCTTTTCCATCTTCTGGGTGCAAACAAAAGTGTTGGCACTCCCTCCTTCCTTGATTTAAAATAAATCATTGACAAATCACTTTAAGAAGCCTTATGAATAATAAAAAAAATTTTTATTCATCAAGGATTTTTGATCATGAAAGGCCTCTTATTCTTTTTGGCTTGCTTTTCTTTTCTGTCTGCTTTTCTGATCGCGGACTATCCCCACTATCATGAAACTCCGGAAGTAAGTTCCACAGAAGGGCTACCCTCTAGTTTGGTGAATGGCTCGGTGTGCGCCATTTCCGGAGAATATGTCGACTCTGTGGTTGACCTCGTTATCCCTGGTCCAGAGCCTTTAGTGATTGCCCGTCATTACGGAAGCCATTCTGGCTGGTCCTATAATCATGTTGATAAAATCCGCATCTTTAGCGTCTATTACAATGAGAATGATTACCTTTCGACAATAATGGATATTCGCCACGCGTCAGGTTCACGTCACAATTATCTCTATCCAAGGACAAGGGATGTTGAGAACCATAAAAAGCTCAAGTTTAAGTTCCTCATGCCCAAGGGATTTACCAATGCTGCTTTGAGTGGTAAATCGAATATGAAAAACCAAAAGATGTACCTCGACTTTGACAATAGAACCATTGAGGCAAAATCCCCCGCTGGAGATCAAAGTTTTTTTACCAGAGTAAGTAGGGAAGACGACTATCATTTTTACGTTCAACAGAAAATGGAAACAGTTAGTGGCAACCGCTATGTCTACAAAAAATCCAAGACTGAATGGCAAAGCCTTCCTTGCATTACCTGTGAAAATAGCAAGACCGAAAAGCTTTATAGCAAAGTGACAGTGGAGGATGGGGAGGACCACAGCTTTAACTTGATCAGCAGCGATGATCGATCATTGAATTATCACCATCGCAAGCACAAAATAAATAGGAAAACATACGAACCCATCATAGAGCAAATGGTTGACGATCCCCAAACAGTTTACTACCTCGATCGCGTCAAAAATCCTTCGGCTCCCAAAGAATATTATAAGTATGGCAAAAGAGATTTCAATGATGGGCTGCAGATCAAATGTAGAGTCAGATCTAACGGTAACCAGGAAAATTTTTTAAAAACCAGATATTACCACTATGGAGACAACCATGTGGGAGGGAAAATAGGTGACGTCAAGCTAAAATATACAGATGACTATCGCATCGACCGCGTCAAATGTCAAAGCGCACCCGTGGGAACCAGCAGTGAACCCATTATTACCCATCGTTTTGAGTACGATTGCAATGTAAAAAATAACGACTGGGGGAAAGAAATTCTTGAGGGACACACCGATGTTTACGATGTTTATGACCACCTTGCCCGTTATGCTTATGATGAAAATCATCGCCTCTCATCGATCACTCGCTATCAAGGAACCTCCGATTATTCCCCCTACAGCGAAGAGTCCTTTTTATGGGGTCAACAAGATACCCCTCAAGAAGGCAATCTCATGGGCAGATTTTTTAAAGATCAACATAACAAAATCCACCATGCCCGCTATTTTAATTACGATGACAGCGGCAATCTCCTTTCAACATTGCTTTTTGGACATTTGACCGGACTCCCTATACCCGACTTCCAATACGATGATAACCGAGCACCTATCTACAATGGGTGCGAAGTGGAGCTAAAAACCTATACCTACTCCGCTCATCTCAACAACCTTTTAAGTGAAACAGATAGCAATGGCAAAGTCATTGAATATGAGTATCACACGGGAACAGACCGTCTGAAAAGTAAAATGACCAAAAATGGCGGGCGCATTCAATTAAGAGAATTTTACTTCTATAAGGATGAGAACCACGTCTTAACCCAGAAGATTACCGATGATGGAAGCGGTTTGCTCATAGACGATCTAACCCATGTGACCCAACGCTTGATTACAGATATAGAACCTCGCAAAATATACCCTTTGGGACTGCCTAAAGAAATCAAAGAAAGCTGCGTGGATTGGAAAACAGGTCAAGCTAAACTCATACAAAGACAAGTCTTAGAATATTCACGTGAAGGACGCTTGCTCAAAAAAGAGATCTATGATGCTAACGATCATTTTGCTTATGCCTTAACATGGGAATACGATCTGCATGGCAACGTGATCGAAGAAACCAATGCCATAGGCGAAGCCACCATTAAAAAAAATACGACGAACAAAACAACCTCATTTTCCAACAGAGCCCCTCATTAGACTCCACCATCGAAAATACCTACGACTTTGTTAATCGATTAATCCGTCAAGATGAAAAGCATAGCGACGGACAACAATTTACAACCACCTACTCCTATAATTACTTAGGCCAATGCAAGGAAATCACCAATCCCTATGGCCAAGTCACTATCCAAAAATTTGATGAATTTGGACGAGTGACGAAGATTAAAAGCACTGTCGTCAATGAAAATGACGAATCTGTCCCCTCGATCATTCGCAAGGTCTATGATTCAGCCGGCAATCTTAGAACTTTCATTGACCCTAAGGGTCGTGCGACCAAAACAAAGTATAACATTCGCGGACAACCCACTAAAATTGAGTATCCGGATGAGACAACCGAATATTTTTTTTACCGCCTCGATGGCCAGCTCACCACCAAGATAGATAAAAACGGATTGAAGACCACCTATACACGCGATTATCTGGGACGCATCGAAGAAGAAATCCTCGAACCCACCGACGCTCTGCCGCCCAAGAAAACGAAACATATTTACAATGCCCTCCATTTACTCCAAACCAAAGATCCCGAAGGGCTCATTACCACCTATGAATACGATGCAGCTGGTAGGCTAGAGTGGACCCGCCAAGGAAATCACCAAGTACAAAACCTGTACGACCCACTCGGACGTATTGGCGAAATTCGTGAATGGTTTGGCGAAAAGCCACATGAGTATCGCTCCACCCAAAAAGAATACGACCTACTCGATCGCCTTACGGAAGAGCGCTTGCAAGACTCCACAGGTAGATTAATCCGTTTCTCCCGCTATGAATACGATTCTAGAGGCAACCGCACCCTCATTCAAAATGGCGATCAAGTCACTCTAACCAAATACAATGCCCACAATAATCCCACTGAAATCATCAATGCATTAGGGCAAACCACCCATATAGACTACAATACCCATTACATTAATTCTCATGGCCAACGGGTATTGCAAACCATTACCACAGATCCCTTAGGCTACCAAACCGTTGATACTTACGATACCGTCAATCGGCTTGTGCAAACCGAACGTCGCAATCCCTTTGGCATCCCTGTTTCCCATCAAGCCATCTACTATGACCTTTGTGGTAAGCAAACGCGTGTAGTTGATACCAAAATGCAAGAAGGGAAAGACCCGCAGACGATTGAAACCCTCTTCTCCTATCGGGAAGACGATCAAATTTCTTCCATAAAAGAGGCCATCGGGACTCCCGAGCAGAAGACCACCTACTACCACTACAATACCGTTGGTCAGAAAAAGGCAATGATTAAGCCCGACGGCATTCAATTGACATACGAATATGATGGTTTCGGACGCTTAAAAAGGCTAAAACCCTACGATGAGATCACCCGATTGGATGGATCCTTCTTGTACGAGTACGCGTATAATCTTCACGATCAGGTCACTAGAGTAAAGGATTTGAAATCAGGACAAGAGACCCTACTCACCTATAACACACAGGGGGAACTTGAGTCGGAAACCTTAGGCAATGGCCTCAAGCTTGGCTATACCTATGATAGGGACTCCCGCATCCGCCAAGTGATCTTACCTGATAAAACAGGAATCGAATGTATTTATGATGCCGCCTACCTCAAAGAGGTACATCGTCTAGTCAAGGGCAAGAAGACCTATGTGCATGCCGATCTAATCCATAATCTGACCGGTCAAGTCACCCATGCAAAGCCTCCCGGAAAAGGGGACCAAGTTCATTATACTTATGATCTCTTAGGGCGCTGTACGACAGTTACCTCAACCCCATTTTACCAACACATTCCCCCAGAAGGGTTTGATCCCGTAGGCAACCTAAAACTTTGTTACATTCAAGATAAACCCTATGCCTTCACCTATGACGATCTCTACCAAATCAAGACAGAAGAGGGACATGCAGCCCACACCTATGCCTTTGATTCGCTTTTCAATCGTACAGCCAAAGATGGCGAAAACCACGATTATAATCACCTGCATCAACTCTTGCAAAAGGGTCAAGAAGAATTCTCGTATGATCGGAATGGCAACCTGAAAAAACGCCATTGTGAAGGAAAAACCATTACTTATGATTACGATGAGCTAGACCGCCTCATCGCAGTGACTCAAGATGGCATCAAGACAACCTACACATACGATTCCTTTAATCGACGCCTTGCCAAAAACCAAGGCCAGAAAAAGCAGCTCTTTGTTTACCAAGGGCAGGAAGAGATTGGGCTTTGGGAAAACGGTGCCTTCCAAGAATTGCGCCTTCTAAGCAAAAATACACGCAGCCCCGCCGTTGCCATCGAGCTAAAAGGCCAGCTTTATGTGCCCCAGCATGATCTTTTTTGGCAATATAGTTTGTCTATCCGATGCTCAAGGTCAAGTCATAGAGCGCTACCGGTATACGGCCTTTGGGGAAAGTGAGATTCTTAGCCCTGAGGGAGAGCTGCGGCAAACATCCCAGGTTGGCAACCCCTGGCAATATGCGGGTAAGCGCTTAGATCCTGAGTCAGGATTGGTTGCTTTTGGATTGCGTTACTACGACCCCGCGCTGGGCCGTTGGATCACTCCTGATCCAGCAGGTTTTGAGGATGGGCCAAATCTTTACGCTTATGTTCACAATAGTCCTCTTCAGTACTACGATCAGTTTGGGTTGTTTTCCGTGTTTGATTTTGGTCAAAGAGAGGGCAACGATAGGAAATTTTTTCAGCCTATATTTGCTTCAGATGGGTTATTCGAAGGTTCTTTTGACTTTTTTCGCGCTATATTTTCGAGCAGAGAAGAAACAATTCTTCCTAAAATAAACTATGATGACGATTTTGAAAATAGACATCCTTGTGAAGTTCAATCAAAGATTTTTGATCTGGGATTGCCCGAACCTTCAGTAGGAAGAATCATGTTCATCAATGGAATGTGGAACACTTTCGGGGACGCTTTAATAAATGTTGAACACCTTTCTCAAATTTGCGGAGGACATAATGTGCATGCAGTATATAATGCAACGCATGGGCATAAAGTTGATGCAGTAGAAGGCAAAATAGGACTTAGTTTTATTGCGACAACACCTGTGCGCCTATTACATCAACAATGGAATGATTTCTTTAAAAATTGTTCCCCAAATGCTAAAATTTTGATGTACTGCCACAGTCAAGGAGCTATCCATGTGAGAAATGCCCTAGTCGATTATCCCGAAGAGTTGCGACAACGCATATTATAGTCGCAATTGCGCCAGGTGGTTATATCTATCCATCGACCTGTGGGAAAGTTTGGCATTATCGAACAGAATTTATACGAGATGGTATTCCTCACCTTGATCAAAGTGGAATGCAGATTGCTATGGATACTATTATCACATTAACATCTCTTAAAGGCACTAAAATGCATGACCATAACTTCAATAGTAAGACTTATACAGATCATATAAAGAGGCATTATAATAATTATATAAAAACGGGTAATCTATAATGAAATATATTACTATGCTTACTATTTCTCTATTATCATTTTTTGGAGATTTATTGATGCAAGCTGACAATAGTGGATATCGCCCTTCTAGAGGAGAGCGTCTTGTGAGTGAGACGCTATCCAAGACAAAGAAAATTATTAAAAAGAAATATCCTGATATTATTTTTTGTGGTAGTGGGATTTCCATGCCTGGAGGTCCAGTAAGAGAATTGGGATTCGCCTTTGATACTAGGGGCCCCTTTACAAAAGAATACTTAAGAAAGCTTTTAATAGAGTTTGCCCTACGAATTGCTTTATCAGATTAACTCAAATGAGGAATTCAGATCTTGTTTAATTAAATATCCTTTCACGATTGAGAATGTCCAAATATACATTTATAACCGTGATAAAACTGGAGAATATGTTTTTGATCCTGAAATTGGAGTCGCTGACGTTACTAACGGTCTTTCGACTTATATCACCTATGATCCTGAGGGTCAATATTGTGAGTATAAAAACGAATTTAAAGAAACATACCAAGAGGCATTAGAATTCCTAAAAAGGGAGTAATGAAGTTCCCTTTTACCCACCCAAGGGGTATTTGAATTAAAACGACAAGTAGCGAAATGTACGAAAAATAAATTAGAACAACTCTTTGAAATTTATCAATAAACACGAAACCTATAATGCAATTTATTACTATCCTTGCTTTCTCTCTATTATCATTTTTAGGGGATTTATTGATGTCCAATCCAAATAATAGATATGAACCATTCAAAGGAGAGGTTCTTGTGGGGGAAACGATATCAAAGACAATAAATATAATTACAGAGAGATATCCAGAAATTCACTCCTCAGGAAGTGGGGGGGATTTCTATGCCAGGAGGACCTGTCAGAGAATTGGGCTTAGCCTTTGATACCGAAGGTCCTTTTACGAAAGAATACATCCGTCAACTTTTGATAGAGTTTGCACATGAATTACTCAATCAAATAAATTCAAACGAAGAATTTAGGCCTTATTTGATCAAATATCCTTTTACAATAGAGAATGTGCAAATTATCATCTACAATAGTGATAAAAAAGGCGAAATGGTCTTTGATCCTGAAATCGGTGTAGCCAATATAATGTTAGGTAAGTTGAATTTTCGTACGTATGATCCTGAGAGTGAATATTGTAAGACGAAAAATGAATTTAGCGAAACATATGAAGAGGCTTTAGAACTCTTAAAAAAGGAATGATAAAGCACTCTTAATCAGGTTAGATTTGCTTGAGCAAATGCCCTATGAGTAGATTGTTCTGATCATCAATTTCTTGTTGATAATGCTTTTGGATTTGATCTAATTGTCGGCCAAGTTTCAAAAAATCCCTTAGTAAATCTACTAGATTCTCAGACTGATCAAATAAATGCTCTTCATCGTATTCTTTTTGCCGGCAGAGAAGCTCTTCTTGGGCGTGGAAAAGTTCACGCCGTGTATCATCCAAAATAGCCGACTTCTCCTGGAATTGTTCTTTAAGCTGCAGATACCTTGACTCTATGCAACGCGTATTTGATAAATCGGGCATTTTCACCCAGACTTTTTCTTGGGAAATGTCCCTTTTGTTCCTCCTCTTTCTTTGCCAGTAAAGCACACTGAGCTTGCAAATGATCTTTTCTTTAGGAGGGCATGTTCTTGCGATAGCAATTCTTTTTCTTGCTGGATTTGTGCGATGGTTTGATGCAACTTGGCCAATTGTACTTCAGTTTCCCGTCTTTGTATTTGCAATTCATCCTGAGAGTGTTGTAAATAAGTTTGAAATTGTGCTTCCCGCTGTTTCAACTGAATCTCCAGCCTTTTTTGGCTCTGTTCTATTGATTCTTTACTCTCTTTCTCAATTGACAATTTCTTTTCACACTCCTCGATATTCTTTAGCCTATGAATATTTTCAGTGCGTTGCTGCTCATAAAGCCGCTGAAAATTCACCTGAGAGGTCATAAGAGTATTTTTTTCTTGTTCCAAAAGGCTGTTGCGATGCTCCCAATCCTGAAGGTTTTTTTGGAATCCCTCTTGCTCAGCTGCAAGCATTTTTTCCCTTTCCTGGATTTGCTTCAGATCCTGATGGAAGTAGCTCTTTTTCTTGACTGCAATTTTGTCCTTGTGTTTGGGCTAAGGCTAATTGAGCTTTTAAAGTTCCTTTTTCTTGCTCTAATTGC
>CAWCVY010000034.1:0-65378 GCA_963799115.1 uncultured Chlamydiae bacterium
TAGGTCCATGGAATAACGTGTGCCCGAGGAGCATACAATCCAAAAATTTAGACAACCCTCTAAAAATCAAAAAAGTTTCACAAAAAAAAGATGATCTCCAAAATGTTTTTTCGTCCAAGAAACAAAATAAGGAGATCATCATGAGAAGATTTAAAAAAAAAGAACGACCTTCTACAAAAGGTAAATCTCAAAAAGTAAAGAAAGAGGTAGACCTACCCACAATCAACCCTGATTGTGCAGGCATCGATATTGGCTCACGGTCTCATTTCCTGGCTATCCCGCCCAATCGCGATGGAGACACAGTTAGAGAATATCCCTCTACAACATCAGGTGTACTTGAAATATGCACTTGGCTTAAAGAAAACGGTGTTAAGACTGTGGCTATGGAGTCTACGGGTAGTTACTGGATCCCTGTTTTCGAAATCTTGGAATCTTACGGTTTCGATGTGTATTTAGTCAATGCAAAATCCGTTAAAAGCCCTCCTGGCAGCAAGACAGATGTTCTTGATTGTCAATGGATTCAGAAACTGCATTCTTTAGGTTTACTTACAAAATCTTTTCGCCCCCAGGATCATTGTTTAAAATTAAGATCTTTGAGTCGGCAACATTCTTCTCTCATAGAACACCGCTCACCGCACGTTCAGCACATGCAAAAATCCTTACATGAAATGAATATTCAGCTTGCCACACACATTCGCGATATTACGGGGGTAACAGGTATGAGAATTATTAATGCCATCCTAGAAGGAGAAAGAGATGAAGAAAAATTTGCTCTGCTTGTAGATCGTCGTTGTAAAAGAGGGGCACAAGAAATTGCTGAGTCACTTCGAGGTAATTATCGCGAAGAACATCTTTTTACATTAGACATCTTGCATAACCACAATTCCCTGCCCTTGCCCAAAAAAAAATCAAAAAAGAGCGGTTATCAAAGAGGCTGAAAGTAAAAGGACTTCTCGAAGAGGAAAACACCACATCTTTTCGTTAATTGGGCAAGGGCAGGGGCAAGGGCAGGGGCAAGGAATTGTGGTTATGCAAGATGTCTATTAAAGCAATCACGAGATCTCTACCTTTATTATAGTTAACTAATCGCCGAGTGTGAGAAAGAAATTGAAAAAGCCTTAAATGAACTTAGCAAGCGGATGCAAATAGCATCAACAACAACGCAAAAACAAAAAAAGCTAGAAGAACAGCATTCTCAAATGCTTTGCAACGATTTAGAAACACCTAGTAGCAAAACAAGGAACAAAAAATCTAATTTCCAGTCCCCGATATCTCCCATCATGGAAGAAATCTATGGGGTCGACATCACTACTCTTTCTGGAATTGATCAGGCAACAGCTCTTAAAATCATGGCAGAGCTAGGCGGTACCGTAGAAGCTTGGCGAACTGCTAAGCATTTTCCACTTGGTTGGGCTTATGCCCTGGAAATAAGATTTCGGGTGGCAACATCATTAGTAGTAAAACGAAACGTTGTGTCAATAAGGCAGCAAACCTTTTAAGGATGGCAGCAAATACCTTGTAACTCTAAATCTTATTTAGGAGCCTTTCTAAGACGTATGAAAACTCGACTTGGAGCGCCCAAAGCGATCACGGCAGTAGCTCATAAAATGGCTACAATACTATATACAATGATCAAAGAAAAAAAATCGTATATTGAACTTGGGGAAGAATATTACGAAAAAACTTATCGAGAACGTCGTTTAAGAGGCTTAATGCGACAAGCTGATGACTTAGGCTTTATTCTTACACCTGTCGCTGCACCTACCATATGAAGGCCTGCAGAATAAAAACCCAAAGGATTCAAAGAAATACAACATTAAAACAATTACAAACTAACGAATAGAAACAGAATGTAAATGCAAGAGGCCGACGACTCACTGGTGCTAATCAAGCCCGTCCCATAGTTTGGTCGTAGCAGTTTTTGATAGGTTCATTGGTGAAGCCCTGTTAGCAATAGCAGTGGTTATCCCGTATAGGAGAGTAGTTAAATGAATAAAACTGCTTATTTTTTTACATTCGAAAATAAAAATGATGCAGGACTATATGTAGCACTTTTTAACATTCCTCCAGAAACACCATCTTGTTTAAGAAGGAGCAAGAGAAACATCACGATCAGGGAGCGGGTTCAAGGCACTCAACGTAAGAAGTTATATAGGAGCTTTGTCATAAATGAAAATAGGTCCTGTATTCTCTTAAGTATTCCAGGGCCATAAGTAATTTATCTTCGACGACGAGACGGGAAGGCTTTCCTCCCTGGGACATTCTCTGCTTCTCGGCCTCTTTAACTATTGAAATCATTTGTACAAAGGTCTCCTTTCGTACTCCTGTTAATCTTCTAAATTCAGTGGGCGAAAGTTTCTGTATAGCTTCGTATTTTTGCATAAATGGCCGATGGATTTAAGAAGCAGACCCTTATATTAAAAAATAAAATTGCGTGCCAGAACTTTTTCGGGCAAGGGCAAGGGCAGAGGCACGGGCAAGGAATTGAGGTTATGCAAGATGTCTAGTGTATGATGTTAAAAATAAAGAGGATTTAGCTGTTAAGGGATTATTTGATTCTCAAAGCCTTCAGCAAAGCAAGGAACTTTTATGACGGGGGCCGGGCCCTGCCGGGCCTGCATAACTGCGTAACTTTTGACCATTTTGGATCATTCGTGTTTTTTCCGTCCGTTGACTTAATCGTCACCATTTTCGCTCATTAATTGCACCCATTCAACACTTGTGAATTGACAAAAGATATCTAATGCGATATCATGAGATTATGAGCAAATTTGATAAACTGAAAGCGAAGATTAAAAACAGGCAATCTGTTTCCTACAAAGAGGCTGAAAGCGTTTTAATGCAACTTGGATTTACTGTCAGATCGAAAGGGTCTCATCATGTTTTTTCAAAAGATGGATATGGTAAAAATATTTCGCTTAAAAAAGTTACAGAGCTCTTGGATTACCAATTAGACCTTATAAAGGAGGCATTGGAACATTATGAAAACTATAAAAAATAAGAAAGACTTGAACTACTACTTAGATCTCCCCTGGACATATACAATAGAAAGCGAGGAGCATAAAGGAAAATCTTATTACATCATTCGCGTGAATGAATTACCTGGAATATGCACGCATAATGAAGATTTAAACGAGGGAATGGCGGATATTAAAGAGCTCATTGCCTGTGCTGTTGAAATTTATCAGGAAAAAGATGAACCTGTTCCAGAACCCGTCAACCGCACTCAATATAAGGGCAGGATCTTATATAGATCTGGTAGTGAAAGACATTATTTACTTGCTAAAGCAGCAAAATTACAACATAGATCTATTAGTGGACTATTGGATAGTATTGTTGATAACAGTTTGAGTAAATTAAATATTAAATGATTGGGGTAGACCACAGGGTAGCTTATGGAAAGCTTTGCATAAGCTACCTTGAGGTTTCCCCGTTTCTGATTTTAAAAAAACAGCTTCATTAACACCATTTTTACTTTTTTCTGGTTCAATGCCTTTTGCTAAACCAATTCTTGCCTTAAGAATTTTTCTTTTTAAATGATGATCGGGATCCTGTTTTAACTGTTCGTTTCTTTTTTCTATTCTTAGATATTAGACATCTTGCATAACCTCAATTCCTTGCCCGTGCCTCTGCCCTTGCCCTTGCCCGAAAAAGTTCTGGCACGCAATTTTATTTTTTAATATAAGGGTCTGCTTCTTAAATCCATCGGCCATTTATGCAAAAATACGAAGCTATACAGAAACTTTCGCCCACTGAATTTAGAAGATTAACAGGAGTACGAAAGGAGACCTTTGTACAAATGATTTCAATAGTTAAAGAGGCCGAGACGCTGAGAATGTCCCAGGGAGGAAAGCCTTCTCGTCTCGTCGTCGAAGATAAATTACTTATGGCCCTGGAATACTTAAGAGAATACAGGACCTATTTTCATTTAGGACAAAGCTATGGGCTGAGTGAGAAACATGATTTTAAGCTATTCAAAGACAGTAAGGTACGTTGGGTTCAAACGGTTCAAGGAATCGTTGATTCTGGGTATACCGGAATAAAAAAACTTCAAAATACGAGTCTATTGCCCAAAAAACGATCAAGAGGCAAAGCTCTTACAAGAGATGAAAAGCAGATGAATCGTGATATTTCTTCAAAGCGAGCTTTAAATGAAAATGTAATAGGGCGCTTAAAACGATTTAAAATTTTGAGTGATAAATATCGAAACAGAAGAAAAAGATTTGGATTGCGATTCAATCTGATCGCAGGGATTCAAAATTGGGAGTTAAAATATGACAATCGCCATTTCTCCCGTGCAGAAACGAATTCTTTTAGACCATGAAAAGTTAACCGTATACCAAGTGGCAATAGAATTTGTTGTACTTGCGGATGTTATAATAGAACATTTACCTTGGGGTAGGGCCTATTTAAGCGATCAGCTTCAACGTGCGGGTTTGTCAATACCATTGAATATTGCAGAAGGAGCGGGAGAATATTCCATCGATGAAAAAGCTCGATTTTATCGGATGGCTAAAAGGTCTGCTACAGAATGCGCGGGAATTTTGGATGTGTGTCAACGATTGCAGCTTGTGAATGAAGAATGATATACCAAAGGACGAGAACTGCTGATTAGCATCGTGTCTATGCTGGTGAAAATGGCTCAAAAACAACGCTAATAGGGCAAGGGCAGGGGCAGGGGCACGGGCAAGGAATTGAGGTTATGCAAGATGTCTATTCTAATTTAGAAACTTTTTTATATAATCCCTCAGAAAGATCTTTTGCTTTATAAACATGGTATCTGATTCTTCTTCGAATGCGATCTTCATCTAGTCTGCAATCTTCTTCGCTTTTTTCATTTATTTTGAAGTGTTGAAATTAACCTGATGCGTATGGGGCAATGGCCATTTCGTTTTACCCCGTGAACTAACTAGAGGTGAGTGTAAGCAGGCGTTTCATACGCTCTATCTCCCAAGGATCGTGATCGAGTAGATCGGCATAAATGCAATTCCAAAACCGAGTAAGCTCTTCACGATGCTGTGAAATGAGCTTCTTAATCAGATCGGGATGCTTTACTTTACCACTCAATAAACTTACATTCATCACAATCTCTTTTAACCAATCGTCCATCGCATCCAACTGCTCATTGGAAAATTCCCACTCACCCCTCCCATTTTGAACCAGGATCCCAGTGCTGCTAAATAGCGCAGCTTGACAGTCTGCCCCCATCTCAGGATTTAGAAGCTGCTCAAGATAGAGACGGGCATCATCGAGACTAATCATAAAGGCAGATTTTCTAACCTCTTCCCCCTTTTCTCCTTTTGCCCCTATTACTAAAAAATAATCGCTGGCTTTAAGCTTATGCGCAGGTAATAACTTTGTAGACGTAACTGTCATTAGCCAGTTACGAGTGATATACAAATCGTTGGAAAGCCACGAAGCGTTCTTATACCGTTCTTTAGCTAGGATATGGAATACTGACTTTTGCTTATCTAAAAGTGAACCAGAAAGTTTGAGATCCTTTAAAGCATAATTGTATGAAGCAGCCACTTGAAAATTAAGCTGAGAAGTTTGACTCAGCTGCTCTTGTTTGATCTCTTGCAGGCAAGCCGCCGAAAGATCAAATGTCTTTGTCTTGGAGATCTTCTCCATCAAAAGAACGGTTTGCAAAATCACCTTTTGGATATGCTTCTTCTCTTTTGGAATGAGGTTCACACCCCCTTTTTTCATAAACTCTCTGGCATAATGCAGCAGTGCGTCCTTTGTCTTTTTTAACTCCTGCCCTTGCCCATAAAGGAGAAAAGGGTCCCGCTTGGTACAAAAGCGAAAGACCTGACTATGTTTATTAAAAATAGCGATCTGTTGTCTAGCTTCCTTACCACGTAACTGATTTCTCACATGGCGGCGCACAACAAACTCAATTTCTTGATAACCTCTCATCAAAATGGATTTTTTTGCCCTCTCAGATTGGTTAACAATCATCCAGCTGAAGCACTCTTTGACTGAGCTAAATTGCTTAAAAAGTTTATTGGGCATTACCCAAAGGGCAGGATGAGAAAACTTGAGAAATAAGCGGTCCCGCATCAAGGCTTGAATAAAAGAAGGATTAGTCACTCCTGCACCTAGCGTTAAAATAATTCTAGCCTCTTTAGGCCACGGAACATCTGCACTCGTCACATCATCGGGACCATAAATTCTAAAAACTCTCTTATGAAACGGTAAACGGGCCTCTTCATAAGATCCATCTAAATGATAGAGAACAAGCTTTTTCTCCCCATCAACTTCTAAAAAACTTAGCACTCCTTCAAAGCCCAATCCATGAGTCTCCGAAAAAGTTAAAAAGCCCTTCACAAAGTCGTCATTAGAAGCCTGTTTAATCCATCCTCCTAAATTGATGAGACCCCCTTCTGTTTCAAAAAAGGAGGGATCCTCAGCATGAATATCTTCAAAAAGCTGCAGAGGAGTGGAAGGTTCTAACCCACAAAGTTTTGATTGAAGGAAAGCTTTTTGAATGACTTCGGCTTGAAAAGCAAGATCTCGATAAAATTTACCTCCATAGGGAAACTCTTCTTCTCTCCCTAATGTTGCTGAAAATACAATCGCTTTTCTAAAACCTGCTAAAATTTCAGGGGCTGTAGAAGTAAGTTTATCTTCAAACACCTGCACTTGATCCAAAACATGGTGAAAGAGATAAGCACAAATAACCTCCGGATGGTTTTTAAACTGAGGATGAAGGATAGATACAGAGCCATTTAAGTTCTCTTTTTGGATCTCATCTAAACCAATTTTTGACGGTCCCTGTTGCCAAGACAAGAAAAGCTCTCTTATTTTTTGAGGTTCTGTTTGATTTTTCTTAAGCACTTCGATCAGCTGCTTAATCTGATCTTCCCTCTCTAGGCCCCTTTGGTAAAGTCCTTGAATGGAGAGAGCGAGAGCAACATCTGGGCTTTCAAAACGAGCGGTCGTTGGAGTTTTTTGATGGCGCGGTGCCTCTACATCGGTTTCTGTGATGGCTTGGCCGTGATCTATTTCTCCCACCAAACTGAGTGCATGAGGAAGAACTTCGGTAGCTAGACCGCGCATTAAACTAAATGACTGAATGCTTATATGTTCTTGTGTGTGACTTGGTTTGAGATATCCTTTGTTCATGAACTCAGGGGGAAGGGCAGTTTTGTCTTGGAGATAGGCTAAGAGCTGATCACGTTTGTTGGAAGATTTTGCCCCAAGCTGAAGGTCAAGGGCTTCTAAGATCACCTGTTTTTTTTCTTCTGTAGTCAGAAGGGCTTGGTTGTTGTCTGCTAATCCTAGTGCTTCTTGAAAAGATCTGCCATCTTTTAACTTTGCTCGAGCACTTAAAAGCGTGCGATAAAACTGCAGAGCAACCTCCTTCTCATGACGAGGGAGCGGTTTTGAATCCCCGATTGCTATGTTAGCTTGTTGCAAACTACTTAGGTTTTCATGCCCTTCATCGACAAAGGCAATCACCTCCTTTTCAAATAAATTTAAAATCTCCCCAATCCATTGAACTTCCGCTTCCTTTTTATCAAAAAAAGCTGTCTGTTGTTCTAGGTTAATGGCATGAAAAGCCTCCGGCTTCATGATAATGACTTCTGCCCTCTCAAGCCTTTTATAGATGGCTTGCCAATTCTGTGGATGGGTATGTAGCTCCAAGCGAAGCTCATAGAGATGGAGCTCAAAATAACGCTTACAAGAAGCAGCTAAATCTTTATTCGTCACATCATGCATACTTGGTAGGCTAAAGAAAGCGACTTTATAGCCCTCAGCAATTGCTTTAGCTGCCATAATTACTGAAAGCAGCTTTGTTTTACCTCCCCCGGCCTGAAACTCAAAGTAAATGCGGTCCGTTTCTCCTTGCAAAACATCGATAAAAATAAGAGCTAATAAATCGGCCTGATCTTTTCTAAGAAGATGGCCCGAAGCATATTCATAAAAGAGAAGCTCGGGATATTTCAAAGGATTAAAATGCCGCTTTTTGCCCAAAATTTCTCCGGCCTCTTCGGTGTGCCCTTTTTGCAAACATAAAAGTGCCTCATGACCTTGATCGAAGGCTGAAACAACCTCCATATAATGGATAGCTTTTTGATAGATTGTGAAAAGTTCCTCTTCTTCGAATCTTTCAAGACCTGCATGATTCTTCACCGCCAATCTTAGCAAAATATCGTGCACGGTATAGAAAGTGAGCTGTCGGCCCATCAACTCTAAAAAATGGGAGCGGGGAGCGTTGACAAATTCTTCAATCTCTTGTTTGAGATTTTGCTGCGACATTAATAGGTTTGAAAGATGATTTTCAAGCTGCCTTCTAAGCTTTTCAGCATCTCCTGTCATCTGATAATTCAGGATCTCTTTAGGCTGGACTTCTTTAGCATAATGCTCATTTAACTCTGTCAAAAATTTATTTGCGAGGGGATCTGAAAAATCGAGATCAGCCAAAGCAAAGGGCTCATCTTGATAGGGTTTAAATGCTGCAACGTTAAAAAATTGATCAACGAGATAGGCATAGAGATCAGAAGACAAAGAGAGGGTGTCTAAAGTAAAGGGATAGGTAATTGTGTCCTGTGAAATAGCTGAAGGCAAAGGCACATGCACTTGAGGAGTGTTCATGACGGATGCCTGAGGCTGCAATGCTTGAGATTTGAACCATTCCTTCGCGCCTTCAAGAATTTCAGAAGTCAATTCAGGCATTTTTTCGGTTGTCTTGATGAGATGGCGGACATAGGCTAGCAGACCGACCAAAGAAAGGAATTTATCATAATCTTGGGGGATAATATAAAGGTTTGATAGATTCTGTTGGAGATAAAAGAGGTCTAAATCAATCAACGGATCTTCGGGCTTTGAGTGGGAGACTAAATGTAAAAGAGTCGAAAAATTTTTTGAGATAAAGGAGCTCTTAAAATAGATAGGAACAACAAATTCCTCCATCGGTTCATTTTTTGCAGGAGATTCTTGATTGAGGTAAATGAGGCAAGGAGCAGGATCAAATTTGTTTGCCAATTGCTGATAGAATTTTTGAAAATTGGGGAGAACTAAATTTTGTCGAACAGGGTTTTCTCCTTTTAAGCAACTTTTTGCTCGAGCTAATGAGGGGCTGATCAAATCATAGTTAATCTTGGTACTTAATTTCTTTAAAAATTTGAAAAGTCTTTTCATTTCGTGTCGTGAAGGCCTAAGAGAAGGGGGGACACAACCCAGCTCGGGCGTATGGGTTAACGAAATATAATCACAAAAAGTATGAGCAATTTTTTGTGGTACCTCATCCATATCATTATTGTATTCCTCAACATCATGACACACTTTTATCAGTTTATTATCATTACTTAAAGCAATCACTAGCTTTAGCTTTAAAGCCAGACAGGCAGGATCGTGATTGGTGTTTAGCCAAATTGACGATAAAATATCTTGATCCTTTTCATTAAATCTTTTTAGGTTTGAAAGATTGTCAATGATCCAACCTGCCTCTTCATAGTTATGCCTGGCTTGAAAAAGATAGATCAGGAAGAATTGGGCCGTTTGCAAGGGATGGTAAAGATGCCCTGTTTTAGGATCCCTTTCATAAAGAAAGTAAGTACGATTGTAAACATCTGATGGAGGTGAAGTTTTTGAAAAATTGCTCTCAGGTAAGCTATAAGGAATCAAAACTAACTGTTTATGGCTTCCTTTCATTTTTAGTGTTAAAGTACCACGCAGAAAATTCAACGTGCTTAAGCCTTGCTCAGGAGCTAAAAAATAATCGGGCATCGATTCAAGATAGCCTTCACCCTCCTCATTGAAGCAAATGGTGAAGTTCTCTAATACCTCTATTCTTGCTAACCTATCTCCCCTGGCCCAAAATAATATCTGGAGGGGTTTTATCATCTCACTAAAAAGCTCTTTCCAAACCGGGGGAGGTTGATAAAGAAGTTTTTCCCCCGTGGCTTTGCCTTGAGCATCAAATCGGAAAACTTCAAAATCAGAACTATCAGCATAGAAAGCGATTTGAGCATAGGGTAATAAGGTGGATCGATGCAGAATCATAATATGGCGATTCGACATAGAAGGTGCATTTAATGCGAAACAAAGCCCTGTGAATCCCCATAAAAAAATATCAAATCGCCCATCTTCAAATAATGCTTCATTAAATTCATGTTTCCCCCTTCCCCTTCTATAGGCATGCAAGTCGTCAAACATCAAATAAGATTGGGATTCTTCTTCATCAAAGGTCATTTGCATCCAAAGCTCCACCACATAAATCACTTCGAAACAATCTCTAGAAATTTGGGTTGTTTCTGTTTTTTTTTCAATTCTCAAACTCCCATCAATAGACTCCAAAAGATAGGGATTAACAGTGCGCAGTTTAGGTAGGGGTTGATGCTTAAAAAGGGTCTCAGCAACAAATTTCGGACCACAGTATGATAGGTCTGTAGGCCAAAGATTCACACAAAATAGGCAATCATTTAAGTAAACGACCCCTTCAGTAAGATCGAAGAGATAAGTATCTGTGTTAATCAGTACTTTTAATACAAAGGGGGCTTTAGCAACTTCAATTTGATCTTCTTCTAGGGCTAGAGAGGTCATCCACTGAAAGGCTCTCTTGACAGCTTGAATGGCAATTGCCGGTTGCTTTCCTAAGCTTTGATGAATCAAAAGATGATGCTTAGCTAAGACCGATGATTGTGCCAGAGGCAACCAATAGGGTAACTCAGAAGCGATATGGTGGGGATTTAAGAAATTGGCGATTAACCAATCTGTTAGGAGATCCTCTATTTGTTTGGCATCAGATAAGGGGTTGCTGTAAACACTGCTGATAAATAGAGTTGAGAGAAATTCGTCTGAGGATATTTGTACTCTATCCTGATGAGAAACAATAGAATCTTGTATTTTTCTCAACATTTGGTGCAAATCATCCAACACTTCATGATCGGGACCTAATACCGTAGCAGCATGTGTTTCGACATGATAACTGAGTAAAACCCAAAAGAGCTTGCGCTGCATAAACTGGCTTTCCAATGCATGATCCAGGTGTTGCTTTAGAATAGAGCGTAAAGGGTAAATTAACGAAGGTTGCCTTTGAAGCGCTTGGATGAGTCCCTCTTCTCTAGAAAGCAGCCAATATTCAAGGCAAACTTGTACCTCTTCAAGATCGCACTCGTGAGGATTGCTTACACAAAATGCAATTAAGGCCGGTACTCTCAGTTTTCCAGAAAAATGGATTTTGGCTAATTTGCGATGAATTATGGGGAGTTTTTTATTAACAAGGACTTCATTTTCCTTAGAAAACCACTTATCTAGATTAAGAATTTGGGTTTTCTCCATTAAAATTTTAAAGAGAGGATCTTCTTTTGTGAATTTAAGACGAGTCTTTAAATTATCAGGGGTTTTTCTATCGAGATCTTTTATGATTTCATATTTAAATTCCCCTGCCTTCTCGGTTCTTTCAACAACCACTTGTTTACTACCCCCCTTTTCTAAATCAGGTTGGACATACCATTTAGGATTATAGAGAAGTAGATTGAAAGCTAAGATGATTGTTTGCAGATCATAATAGATGGGGGGCAGAATCGTTTCTATTTTCTCGGCCGGGTTATTTTTGAATTGATGGGGTGAGGCTATTAAAAGAGCCAGCCTCTCATAGATATCCTCCGGAAGTCCTTTACAACCACTGCTCAGATTTGCGAGATAGGAAAGATGCTGCTCTAAATCTGTAGGCGGTACGCCATTCCTAAGCCTTTGATTTAGCAAACAATCAATGGCCTCTGAAATATTATTTTTTTTGCTTTTTGGAGAGAGAAAGGCAAAAATGACAGGTTTCTTAGAATCAAAGGAATTGAAGTAGTTTTGAAGTTCATTAAAACGAGTAAGATCTGAGCCCAAGTGATAAAACTGGAAAGCATTGATTTGGGAAAAGTCGATAGCTAAACGATAATTGTTTAACTGCAGCTCAGGCTTGCAAAGCGCGAGTTCATAAACCATTGCTAAGGCTTGTAAGTTCATTAAAAGATTCCAAGGTAAAAAAGCACTGATGTGATCTTCATGTGAAATCTGTACTCTTCTGGTTAGCTCAATCGTTTTTACGATTGCGGATACACAACAATCGATATCCTCAGGAGGGATTGCTTGCCAGTAATCTTGCCCCGGACCCGGGAGATTGAGAAAGCTATGATAAATGGTGAAATACTGATAGAGCTTTTGATTAGTCGACGATTGTTTCATGGAAGAAAGACTTTGATAGATATCTTGTAATCTACCGGCGAGCTTTTCTGGTGGCGGACAATCGACACATAAAGGAGAAAACTCCATAGAAAAAGTAGAGCTAACTGCAGGAGTTTGATCCCATGGGGGGGATACATCAACGACGGTTTTTTGAACGGTATTAACCATTTTAGGAAAGTCTGAGATAGGGTCGTAAACTAACTTGAGGGGTGATGGGGAGAGTATTTTTAGTTTACCTTCAATCAATCTAAAAAGTGTTTCGATTTGCAGCCGTTCCTCTCGACTCGCCAAACCTTTTGGAACATGCTTTGTAATTGTAGAAAATGCAAAGTCGGCCATTGCTTTCTCAACTAAAAGGGGGGGCAATTCTTCTAATTGATGATAGGCATTGAGAAAACCATGAAATTTAGCAGTCAAGATGGTCTTTTTATACTTAAGCTCAGGCTCTGGAAGTACTAAATGATAAATGACATTCCCAATGAGTAGGCGTACTACTTGACCTGTACAGGAACCGCTTCTTTGCCCGGCTACATTTCGAGAGGACTGAAAAGGGAGCTCGAGCCGGCCAAATTGCATCATAAGATGATAGATCTCTTTGGTATGAAAATTTCGATCTCCAGATTTGGTGGATCTGTAATCAATCAGATATTTAAATAACCGCAGTCCCGTTTTACTATCTTTTTCTAAGAGGTGAGGATCATTAAAAACCACGGAAAAAAAATGGGAGCTGCATTTAGGGTGATATCCCTCTTCTTTGAGAAGATGGAGATCTGAATCTTCTCCTTTATTGAGTATTTGACAAACAATATTCCCTTGAGAATTAAACTCAAAAATAGCTAAAAAAGTGTGACCCGTGTTTCTATCCTGATATTCTAGAGTCATCGCAAAACGGCCTCGTTTAGCAAGGCCTTCCGCTACAAGGAGCATCAAATCCGCCGGAGACTCACACTCAAGAGCCTTGCGGCAACCCTCAAGATCCTCTAAAAGAAAATCTAGAGTCTTTTCATCCAAAGGGGAAGGAAAATAACTCGTCCCCTCTTTCCAAGACAAGATCTCCCCTTCCCAATATTCCAAGCTAGCTTGAGTGCTATCACCCTGATCTAATTCGCTCTCTTTGATAAATGAGTCCCCAAGTAAAATGGCAAATTGTTTGATGGAGATAGGACGCCAATCAAATCGTTCAATTTTAGAGATAAACTCCCTTTCTTCAATTTCATGAGGCTCAAATTCCCTGCGCATTTTTTTATTTGAGACAAAAGTAGAATTGAGAACTTCCATTTCAAAAGGGCGTTTGCGGCAAAGAAGGTCCCCTTCCTCCATGGGATCTGAGGGAGCATTTGAAATTTCCGATTCCTCCTGATATCTTTCAGGCTGTGACTGCGTGAGAGAACCAGTAGAATTGTCAGAATTGTCAGAATTGTTAGAATTGTTAGAATTGTTAGAATTGTTAGAATTGTGATATTCGAAATATCCACTTATCATAGTATTTTATCCTAATTAAAAGGCTTTTATAATATATAAATTTATAGTGATAATAAATAAAAATCATGAATTAAATTATTAATGATTTGTGATAATACGTCAATGTTTTTTAGGAGCGATGACTAGTCTAGGGTGTAAACAAAACCGTTGGTAAGCTTTTTTTGATTTCAGCAATTCTCGCAAATAAAAAATTTTTTAGATATGGCATTAGCTACTAATCTTACAAATTTTGTAACAGTTCAGCCCTGTACCTTGGCTGACGTCGGGAAGCATCTACAAATAACCGGGTAGTTATTTAAAAGATTTGCGAGATCGGTCGATTTTCGCCTAGTTTGAAAGATTTGTTTGATTTTTAACATGTTTTACACTTTAATTAGGAAACAATCAAAAAAATGGGTTAAAAGCAATGAATTTAATGAATAAAACGATCGATTATTTAAATAAATTAATAACAAATACTTCAGAAAAAGATAGTTCGGATAGTGGTCAAATTAATGGTCGAGAAGTTGTTTTGGGCACAACTTCTGATTTTGGAGAAAAGGAACTGCCTATAGAGCTTATCTCCCATATTCTGGGATTTTTATCTCCTTTTGAACTTAGCAAAATGAAACTTGTTTGCACTACTTTCTCCAAATTAGCTTCAGAACTGGCAAAACGATCTGCTGCATATCAAATTGCTCTGCAAAATCTCGAAATAGCTCGTCCTATTCTCCTAACTGTTATTTCTGAGAACCGAAATGAGTGTTACTTAAAACATGTAAACCATGTAAAATTTAACAAAGTTAAGCTAACTGGGATAAGGGACCTTGTAACAGAGCTTTACTTGATCAAAAAGGCGATATTAGAGCATGTGGGAGATTCAGCCTTGGTTTATACGAAAGAAAAGATGATTCTAATGTTCTTATGCTTACGAGAGTTTCAAATCCAAAGGATATTCAGGACAGAACAGCAGGTTTAATCCATATTAACTTAGGATTACGAATAGGCCCTACTTCCAATCCTTTTTCATTGGATTCTTTTTCCAATCCTTTTTCATTGGGTGTTTATATGAAACCGCCTTTAAAAAAACAAGATAAGCGGATCAGAGAAGTATCTGAGCACATGCTTTTTTTAGCCAATCAAATGTGGGACGGGCAATAAAAATTGCTAGACCTGAAGGCGAGCACTTTTTGGATGATGTCTTAAGAGATTCTAAAAAATTTACCTTGGAAGATCTACTCGAGGCCGGGAAAGATGTGAAACATTTGAAAAATGAAAGGTATTCAGGACAGAGCAGTAAAAAAGGACGGGTTGAGGGATGCAGAATGCAAAGGGATTGACAAAGGAACCTGAAAACAAGGTTATTCAACGAGTCCTTTGGTTATTTTTGCAGATAACGATTGTCATCTCAAAGAGATAAGGGAATAATCAGTGCATTTAAAGCACTAAAGCGAACGGGAAGCAATGGTATTGTTATTGCGCCTTACTTTATAAGGATCATCCCTGAACACACAATTATTCTGATTGGAATGATCTTGTGCGTGAAATTGGGGAAAGAGGTGCATTTGAACAGATAAAATGCGGACTGAGCACTGCTCAAGATGGTGTGATAAGACAGTGGTCGGACGCAAGACGCAGTAAAAATCTTGCGAACTAAACCAATTTGAAACAAACTGGGGTTTTTTGTTAAAGAACAAAACCCTAAACAATTAACCAGGAGAATTAGCAAGCTAGCTTGCCATCGGAACGACATCGAAATGGAAAAATGGCCTCAGCGAAAGTGTCATCGGAACGACATCGAAAGGGGTCGGTATAGATGGAACGCCTAATCGGATAAATCGGAATATGCACTTATTCCATACCATTCCACATATAGCAGTCGTGAATCAAAGTGTTACCTACTCATGACGGGATCTTCTGCGATAACATTCTGTAACTGTTTTTGTGTGGCTAAATCGAACACAACCATGCCATTGCTTTGATTCTTTTTAGATAGCTGATTATATAGAGTTTCCATTTTTGTTAAATACGAGCTCGCTTTAATAAATTCGATTTGGGAGATCGTATGGATATAGCTACACCTATTTCTGACAGGATCTTATTATTTAGTACATTAAATCTTTTTAAATATTGATTTAGGCTAACACCCCACTAATTTTTATCCAATACACTATTTGTTAATCTTTTCATAATTACCTCATTTTCTTTTCCTCTTTGTACTCTTATTATAATTCTATTAATTTGCTTTTACAATTTTATTTATTAATTATCACATGTAAACTGACTTTCCCTTAACGAATGTAGATATATTCTGATTCACACCTTTTGCTTGTGTGACGTTAATCATATGACCGCCTGGAAATTCAACAAGTTGAGAATTCGGAATGGTTTTCCACCGTGACGAATAGCCTTAAAGGAGGACGGATTTTTTCATAGGGCTCTTCCAAAAATCTGCCAGCCAATGCCTGTTTACATATGGATAAGGAAGTAGCGCTGGCGGGCTGGGAGAGTATGGACAGATGCTGCAATTTTTCAACAAGCTGGAATTCCTACAATAAACATAGGTCCATCAGGATTTGGATTGCATGAACCTGTAGAATGGGTAGATAATGAGGGGTTTCATTTTTCTCCTGATCGTTTACTCGACATCGCAATGTCAAACTTAGCCAATTATCACTAATTTAACAGTTACTTGGCTAAAATGGAAGAAAAGAATTTAGTTAAGTCGTGATCAATTCCAGCCTAGATGGCTGAAAATGACATCGAAGGATATTCTCACATAAAAGCAGCGCTAAGTGACAAAACCCGCAGCTGACTGAGCTTCATCGAATCACACAACACATGCTATCGGTTCAGTCCAATCTCTTGCAGAGAAGAACCAAAATCAACGAGGAAAATCAGGCTATTGTCGCGGCTACACCTGATAAAAAGTTTAAACTCTTTATGCTTCACGTAATAACTGGGGCCGGGCCTGTAACTGGGGCCGGGCCTGCATAACTAACTGGGGCACTGGGCAGGGCCTACATAACTGCATAACCTTGCAAAGAATTCTTTGATGACAGGGGCAGGGGCCTGTATCTTGATTCCCAAAAATTATCAATAACTATGCGAGAAAAAAACGATTTATTTGTCCGGGTTAGCGCTACCGTATTGGGCAGTCGAAGTATATCTTCACGAAGGGCATAAGAGCACGGATTAAACATCATACTACACTTTTTTTACAAACCTATACAATCCTGAAATTGAAACCCGCCTTAAGCTCACTCATGATATCATTCTCTTTACCAATGTAGACTCATTTCCCTGCAGATTCTAACCAAGTTTTCAAAATAAAAAAAGCCTTAATCGAATTCAAAAAGGCTTTTTCTAGACTATTTCAGTGTCAACCAGGGATGTTTCGCCTTTTGCTTACTCCACCAAGATCCATTCTGTGATGCTGATACCCGATACCGCTCTAAAGCCTCTTGGTAGGTTTCTTTTGCAATAAGTTCTGGTGGGTCAACAGCAAATTCTTGATTATCTTTTAATTCGGCATATCTAAAATAGGACAGCTGATTATTTTCGAGCTCAACATAATCCATACTCTCATTGTAATAGGAATGACGTTCTTTCGTTCTAAATTCAATGTAAATTTCTAATCGATTAGCTGTGAATGGGTATTCTTTTAAATAAGGTCTGAATACTTGTTTTGATTAATAGCAGTTATAATGATGTTGACTACTAACAATTCTAACCTTCTTGCCACTTCTAACGAAACGGGATGAAAAAAAATAAATCTTGCTCCAATGGCTTCAATCTTATAGGCAAGATCGCAGCCAATACTCTTCGTATATAGGGTATCCTTTTTGTACCAATCTAAAGCGAGATCCTCAAAGATTTGATCGGTAATTCTTTCCTGGTTAGTTTCTTTATGTACTTTCAATTCTTCTAGAGGAATATCTTTGGCTTTTCTCATCGCTTCTTCATAAGGCTCTCTTAGAATATCAATAGATTTTCCTGTAAATGAATCCGAGGAACAATAAAAAATAGTATTCCTGTTTTCGTTTCTTGCTAAATCACTGACATTAAAAACATGGTATACACTTCCGTCATAATAACACCCAAAAGGTCCAGAAAAAATAATCGTGACAGAGATTCTTTTAAAATTAAAAGGCTGTTCAGCCAAATAAAGCTGCAGTTTCGGATCGTCATTGATCAATTGAGCAACTTTTTTTACCAAAAATAGGTGTAAGGCTCTCGCTTCTTCTAATGAGGCACGTCGAGAGACATAAAAAGTTAATTCGATGTCTTCAATTTTTTCATGTACAGTTTCTCCATGTCCACCACCTAGGTCAAAATTCAATTCTGTTGCGATTTGCTTTTTGAAAGCAGACATCTTGTGAAAAAGATATTCTTTGCAATCAAAGGCCTTTAGATTTTCTCGCCCATGAAGTTGATTGATCACGCATGAAATGATAATCAAAAAAATGACTAATTTAGCCTTTTCCATCATAAAACCCTGGAATTTTTTTAAGTTCTTTAATGTTTATTTTTAACATTTCTTGATAAGTTTCTTCCATAAAAGCATGATCACCAGGAATGAAAAATAAAGGCTTTTTTGCAGGTTTATTTTTTGGTAATTTAATCTTGTAGCCACTTCGATCTTCGTATTTAATGCCATATTGATTATAGGCAATATCATAAGGGGAATAAAAATTAGTGACGCTCTTTGCTGCCCTTTCAGCGATGGGTTGAACAGATCCGTAAGTGTGTACGATGAGATGATTTAAACAAAACACAGATGTCTCTGGGCTAAGCCCTGTAAGAGTATCACGCGCAATTAGTCCCCCCTCGCTATGGGCCATATGCAGCCAATCGGGATGATTAGTGTGTTTTACTAATCTTTTTGAGAGTGCACTAAAGAGTTTACGATTGCTCCTTACAACTTCGGTTCTACATCTAACAAAATTCACCCTGCATTCTAACGCAATCAGGTCCAAGGGTATTTGACGGATTATAGATCCCTATGCAAAGGGGACTTTCTGGGGCTAAGTGACTAATAATTGATTTACCCATTTTCAAAAAGTCATCTTTATAGTTGTTGTTAATTCCATTTTGAAAGGTCACAAGGCCAATTTTTTGGTGAGAATCATAAGAAAAAAGGTCTGTAAAAAAGTCAATAAGGTTAATATAAGGTTAATATAAGGTTGTTCCTTTTCTTCTGATGTTAGCTGTAAGCGGTGCCAATGGCCGCAGGAAATCAAACACTTGCCTTCATAACCCCATTTGTTATGGGTGGAACAGTGAAAATAAGAAGTAGATTCAATAAATGTATTGTTTTCCCCCCATCTATTACTTCTTTCCAAAATATCTTTTGTAGAAACCTTGATCCACGCCCTTTCTTCAGGTGGAATGAATTGATCCAATTGCTTTTTTCTCATAATGTTCTTTTCCTTTGTTTCAAAGAAATTTCTTCCCAGGGGACTCTAATTCAAAAAAAATTATAATCAAAGCTTTTTCTTCTCAGGAGCTCCCGTAAATAAATTTTTTTAACTGATTTTACAATGGGTCAAAAAATTTCTTCTAACCCTTATGCAGCAAGATCCCCAACATTGTTCGACTGCCTGATAAGGGGTGATTGGTATTTCGATAAGCTCAAAGAGCCTTTAGATGCGAAAGAAAAAATGATTGTGAAACTATTTTCTCGGCCGGGTTATTTTCGAATTGATGAGGAGTGGCTATTAAAAGAGCAAGCCTCTCATAGATATCCTCAGGAAGTCCTTTAATCTCACTGCTCAGATTTGCGAGATAGGAAAGATGCTGCTCTAAATCTGTAGGCAGTACGCCATTCCTAAGACTTTCATTTAGTAAACAATCAACGGCCTCTGAAATATTATTTTTTTTGCTTTTTGGAGAGAAAAAGGCAAAAATTACAGGTTTCTTAGAATCAAAGGAATTGAAGTAGTTTTGAAGTTCATAAAAACGAGTAAGATCAGAGCCCAAGTGATAAAACTGGAAAGCATTGATTTGGGAAAAGCTCGGAAAGGAATTTGAGTCTTTTTTAAGACAAAAAAGAGGGCTCCGCGGTTTAGACGGGCCCCAAACTCCTTCTACACGTGGTAGATGAGCAAACCAAAATAGCTGCTGAAGTCATGACCAGTTAGCAGAGGATACAATACCCAGTTTTAATGCGTCAGTTCTGGAGCGGTGCTATACTTTGCGTTAGTTTTTTCAAAAATTTGTTCTAATTTCCTTTGCCTTAATGACTTTTCTTATTCTTTTTCTTTGGCATTTCCATCTTAGTGATTGCAGTTTCGAAAGAGATGTATTAACTGATCATTTTGACAAAATAACGAAAAATTTAAAAAAAATTTTTTTTAATTTAATAATCTAAAGGATATAATAGTTCAAGAATAGCAATGATAATTATTAATAATCATGAATATGCTTCGATATAAAAACATTATTAATTAAATAATAAAAGCATTTTGATAGGAAAATAATTTTTTAACGCTTTTTTAAATTAAATTTATTTTACTAAAATTAATAATAAGGAGTTAAAAATGGAAGTAACGCAAGCAAATATTTTTTCAGTCCCAAAAGAACTTTTAGCAATAGCTTTCTCCCATTTAAATGAAAAGGAATTGGCCGTGGCGAGTTGTGTATCAAAAGAGTTTGAAAAGATCGCGAATGAGTATTCACTTTGGGTAGAAATAGGCAAAAAATGGGGTGTGACTGTAGATTCTGAAGATCCAAAAGGATCATTTATTAACCAATTGATAGAGATGAACAATATTGTTAGGGAGATATTTCCAAAAATTCCTAAGTGCGAGACTATTAGTAAACAAAATCAAGCTAATAGGGATTATCTTGCCGGACGGATTGAGAGAGAGCCATCTGAGTTTGAAAGGCAAGGATATTTCTTTGAAGTTATGGCTGCTTTATATCAACAAATCGAAGCAGGAAATCTTAAAAATGTTAAAGCACTTTTTTTTAATGGATTAAAAACTAATGTCTATGACCTAGGATATGCCATACAGTGTGGCCAAAAAGAAATGGTAAAATTCTTTTTAGATAACTGTGGCCAAGAATATGAGAAACAAATAACCGAAGAAGAGCAAGCGTTGAAAAAAAGGGGATTTCTAGCAGAAACGACTAAAATGGAGCGTGTAAAACATGAAAAAGAAACCTTAAGAACTGCAGATGAAATGATTTATACTCCTGGCTCTTCTTCGGAAAGTTAAAAGATCATTGTCCCGCTGACCGCCTCTTGTGCCCTCGTGCCCGTGACGGGGGCCATTGCAAAAAAAAGCGTCGGGAATTTCAAGCTGCGAAGGGAGCTTTTTCTAGAAAAAGCCCCCTTCCCGGCTTGAATTTCCTATCCTTTTTCCGTCTCTTACCAATTTCTAGAATCAAACAGTTGCGAACAAGTTATTATTTCATCAAAATAAGCTCTATTTATGAGCGCTTCATCAGCTCCTTCGTTACAAATCAGCACTTTCTGTATCGTCTTGTTTTTTGGATTGGGAAAGAGAGAGAGCTTTTTTTCTACTTCGCTAATGACGCTTGGCCCGACTTTACTTTGCAGATACTTGATTTCACAAATAGTATAGACGTTATCAGCTCGTTCAAAAATCAAATCTATCTGATAGCCTGGGGTTTCTCGATCTGTTGCACGGTTAAAAAATGCACCAGATTCATAGTGAACCCCAGAAAATTGTAAGATTCTGGCAATGGCGAAATGGTATCTACGACAAAACCTTTCAAACGAGAATCCCAACCATTTGACATAGCTATCTAGTCTCAGAGCTGCTTTTGGATTTCGATTGGATGCACCACTTTCAATATTTTTGCTCAATGGCTTGATAAATTTAAAATAGTACTGAAGATAGTTGTCGTCTACTGAGTATCTCTTCAAAAGAGTTTTTTTTCGCCAAGATTAAAGGGGTGGTAGCAATTTATAAACCCGGATTTCTCTAAATCATGTAGAGGGTGCAGTGAAATAGATTTGATTTGTCTCAACTGGATAACTCGATCTTGATTTATCCTGTTCATGTCCACCCTGACAAAAAATGATTACACGGGACCCTGATTTTATATCCTTTTAATTGACTAAAAAATAAATTAAAAGCTAAACTATGCAAATTCATGCTATTAATTATTAGCATAACACCATAATAAATTTGGGATTTTAGTTGAATTATTAACACATTGTGGATAGAAACTAATATACCAAATTCTTATAAAACATCAAAGGAGATAAAATGCAAGTGCATCATCATGGGCCACAGCAGCCACAGAGATTTCTACAGCCGCCCGTTAGACACGTCCCCCAAAACATTATTCCTCATTATGTCCAGGTGAACCTGCAAAAGATGGGGGTAACTATTCCAGGAAATGTTAATCAAGTGACTCCTGTCCAACCAAAACCAAAACCTGCGCCTAAAATGGGAGACTGGGGATATCACCCTCCTGCTAAACCCCCTGCAGCCCCAGCACCGGCGACCCAGAAGCAAGTTTCACATATCAGCTCCCAGGTTGCTACAGTGCAAAAAAATGCAGAAGTATTAGAAACAAATGTTTCCAACTTAGCAGTAAAAACAGCGCAAGCGCAAAACATCCAAGTCCTGCAAGATCAGAAAATTAATGCATTGGTCGCCGGCCAAGAGTCTAGTAGCGGCACGGTCACACAAGTTGCGGAAAAAGTTAGGAAACAAGAAAAAAAGCAAATTTGCATAGCAGCAAAACTATCTGAAGAAACAGCTGCTCGTGAGGTCTTAAAAGGTCAATTGGAGAACGAGCAAAGAGCAAGGCGTGAGTTAAAAGATACCCTCAGTAGCACTCAAGGTCAACTAGAGGCTGTGAGCAGCCAAAATGGGGAATTAGAGGCTTTGCTTCAGGAAGAAAGAAGGAAACGAGAAGCATTGGAACAAGAGATGACTAACTGGCGCCGAGAGATGTCAATTCAAATGGAGGCCTCTAGGGCACAACAAGAGGAAATGAAGAGACAGCTTGATCAGCAACAAGTAGATCAAGGCCGTCAGCAAGCTGCCATTGCAAGTATTGATCTTAATAATCGAAGAGCGAGTCGCACATTTCCGGCTCAAATCAATATCACGGGAAACTCCCTTTGATAATTTGCAATGAATTTGAAAGCAAGGCAGGAGCTCCCACTAATTGCCGGCGAAAAGCCTGTAATTAGTGGGAATTACTGAAGCAAGGAGCTCCAAATTGACAAAAATTGTACTACTATTTTTTTCCCAATCCAGGTTGATGACTACAAAAAATCTTTGACTATTTAATCTCTCTTGCTTAACAAAGACTCTTAAGAAAAAAAAACTTCACAGACTGTCCTTCCCAATTTTGGAGAATATTATACATTTCTTAATTCCTTTATATATTTTCGAGCTTGAGCTAGATTAACAGGTATCATTATTCGATCAATTTTTTTTTCCTCTTTTAATTGCTTTATAATTTTTTGAGCTTGGGGCATAGTTACAGGTACGGCTTTTTGAGAATCAAGTGCTTCTAATCTTTCACTCAATATGCTTGGGTATACTTTAAATTTTACTAGAAATACACCGTTAGCTTGCCCTATTACTCCATGGGGAAGATCAATGTATGCATTTAAAAGGACTTCTAAAAGGCCTTCCTGATCTGCGCCAAAGACAGCCTTATTTGATAAAAATTCACCTGCAGAATACTTTTTTACAAAATCACCAAATTGGGTAAAACCTTTAATTTGTGGGATAGGTTTTGCCTTGGGCATAGATTTTGCCTTAGGCAAGGAAGGAAGATCAATTTTCTTATCCTCAATTATCTTTGGATTGTCATCAGTAACTTTAGATTTTATGAGCCCTAAAATTGCCGTTGCGCTAACACGACCATAACCATATCTCGGATCCCAATCTCGTCCTGAGGGTGGATTTTTTTGACAAGTGGAAATCAGAATCTCTCTTATCTCATCAACATTTAGATTAATTCTATTTTCATAAGCCTGTCCTAAAATTCGAGCAACCAGGCCCGTGACTGCAGGAGCTGCCATACTTGTTCCCGACATTTTTAATGTACGATCGGTAGTTAATGAGTGGGCAGCTTTTACTAAGCATCCTGGAGCACTGACCTCAGGTTTTTGTTGGCCTTTTCTCGTAGGACCTGAGCTTGAAAACTCTCCAATGGGCGTTTTTTCTTCGTGAGCATTGTAAGCGCCTACTACAATCGATTTCTGACCAGTTGCAATAGAATTTAACGTATACTGGGGATTATCCTTTTCAAAAATTGATGGAGAACCCCTCTCTATCCATGCATGAAATTCCCCATTGACTCTAATCCTTTTTCCATGCAATCGGAAAGTCCATGGTCCTTTTTCGAATTTACCTTGCAAGAAGAACTGATGATCACTATTAGTAGGATCTGTTTTATGAGAGAAAGTCGCATGAATGTTGTCATCAAGGTTTCGATTCCACTCATCACCCAGAGATAAGCTTTTTAACAATTGGCTATTATAAAGAATCTCAATGACAAATTCATCCTTTCCAGAGTACCAAATCTCTAGCTGATTATTCAGTTCATCATTTTGGACAGTCCATAGAATCTCGACAAAAGAATTGATTCCGACAGCACCTGAACGATGACTCTGTAGCTTGTAAGAATTGCCAGCGGCAATCACAATTGCACGGTTAGGTATTTCCTTAACCCAAGTATCTAAAGTTTGTTCTACGTAACTGGTTCCATCATGTGCACCTCCTTGCGTACCAAGACTAAGATTGACGACACAAGGACGGTTTTTTCTTTCTGCTTCTTTAAAAATGTATTCTACTGCCCCAACCAAACGATCAGCAGTACTATTCTTTTTACCTAAAGGATCCATGTTAAATGAAAGATCTACGAAAATAATTTTGGCTTTTGGCGCCACTCCTGGGAATAAGCCCTTCTCAGGATAACCACTTCCAGCAGCAATGTCCATGACGTGCGTTCCATGTTTAAGTTCCTTGACGTCTTTTCCGCGTTTGAAACGTGGATGATATCCTAAGGTGGTATAAGGATCTTGTTGCTGAATAGCTTCGTTTATCTGTTCTCTTGTGTATATGACTCCAATTCCATAAGGACCCTGCGATTGAGAATTTTGCGCTACAGCTCTTTGGTTCCAGATAGCATGGATGCGGGTCTTTCCCGAAGGTTTTATGAAGTTTTTATGAGCGAAAGCACATCCGTAATCGACAATCCCAACCACAACATGTTTACCACCTTGTGATAGCAGTTCTCGAGGTACTGTGGAAGGACGATGCGGGAAGGGAGGATGCGGATCTAATCCCATTTCTGTTATCGTGTCATTTAAAAGAGGGTAAACAGCCCTGGCTACTTTTAAATTATTTACAAATGGCAAACTATTCAATACTTCAAAATCATCTAAGGGAATGCGTGCAGTGACAATCCAATGTTCTTGATCAATTGCGATATGCATCCCATGCTGAACAGTCTGAAGTTGTTGCCAAGCCACTAGATTTGAAATCTTGGCGAAAATAGGGATTTGATCCTCCTCGCGAGTAGATGCCACTCTTCGTGTCCACCCTTCTGCTAGACCATAACTTGCTGTCCATCTTTCTTCATGATCACCAATTGATTGAACAAACTTTAAATATTCGTATTCTGGATCTATATAAGGGGCGTTATTACTGGCTTGCATATAGATTTCCTGTTTTTTGATTGTACTATACTTAAAAAGAGTTCAGATGAGTTAGTTTGTCGAGACTATAGGACGATATGGGGAAAAAATTCAAGGATCATTTTTTCTTCCTCATTGTTAAAAAGAAGATCTTCTCTATTAAGCTATACACCTCTTGAATGAAGGCTCATGTGACACTCCCTTGGGGTATCGTTACATGGTTCCGCCCATCGTGATAACTCGCGGTTCACTCTAGCTTCGTAGACCTTTCGGTTTCGGGTAACGATTTCTCTATGGAGATCCCGCAGAGGTAAGTTCTAATATTTTCAGTATTTAAAAGTGAAATTTCTTTTTCCTTTTGCTGTTTTAACAAAGAAAAATCTAATAGATGCTAGTCCAGTGAAAAGCTGGCAATTAGCGTGACCTCCTGGAAATCGCACACTCTTAGTTGCACTTTATCCCTTTCAGGTTTACACTATAATTGTTTACGCGATCATAAAATAAACCCAGAGAATAGGTTAGCTTTCTTTTTAACTAAAGGTTCAATATGAATGTTTCTTTTAATTCCTGTTATGTTTTTGGATTATATTTAAGTAATAATCTATCTGGGTCTTTAAGTTCTGTGCAAAAAAAAATCATGATTGTGGGAATAGCTATTATCAGCAGTGCGCTGTTCTGTTTCGGAGTTTATCGTTGTTATAAGACCTTCTTTTCCAGCAAAATTTTGTCCAGGCAAAACGTTCCAGATCATCCGCTTGTTGCCAACCAAGCAATTAAACCGTTGTCCCCTAAGCTTCAGCCTCAAAATCAGCAAGCTCTTTCTCCTTCTGTCTATCTAATTGCTTGCCATGTCAACCCTGCAGATCATTTTTCAAATTATTTGGTGAATAGAGATAAGTCAAAGTTTCATATTTATGCCACAGGGCCTGCACTGAAGAAATTTGCAGAGCGTAAAATCGAGGTGGCCTCTCCTTTTTCTTTAGATCAACTTTCAGATGTGGAACAAGAGGAACTAGCTGTTCAAATTGCTAAAGCATGTGCTGTCGCTTCTGCTGTTTTGACAGATGTGGGGCATCCCTTTGACCTTAAACTTCAAAAAGCTCTTGCGATTTACGCCCGTAATGCTCCGTTATGTTATTACAACAATACCGAAGCAGAGGTGCCTGGAGGATATTCAAAAATAGCTGCTGAAGTCATGTTGGCAGCAAATAAAATATTATTTGCAAATGCCAATTTGGCCACCGAACCACTTTATTCAGAGCCAGGAAAAGAGATGGATTTAGGCGATAGGGGACGTATAGGAATCGGTTATTATCCCCTTGATTCTGCAGAGAAAATAGCGGAAAGGCGTAAGTTAGAGAAAATACCTCTTAGGGAAAAGCTGCTTGCTGCGAGGGGCTTGCCAGATAAAGGGCAACAGATTGTGGTCTATTTTGGCGGAAATAATGAAAAGTATTTTAATGAAGCTTTTCCCTACTTTTTAAGTTTTCTTTGTTTAGCAACTAATCAAGCCGATCTAAGTGATACTATCATTTTGTTGCAACAGCATCCGGGAGCAAAAGCTAAAAATCTCGATAGTTTCCAATTAGCGAACTGGATCGAGGGCAATCGAGATTTTAATAGAGCTCCCCAATTTTTCCTTTCTGAATGGAATACCGAAGAAGCGCAAATTGTGGCTGATAAAGCTTTATATTATCAGACAAGCATGGGTCCTCAATTCATTTGGAGTAATATTCCCACCATTCAAATTGGCAAAGAGATCTATCAAGATATGCTGGTCAAAAATCAACTTTGTTCGACCGTGACAAATGAAATGGAGCTGCTGGATGCATTAAAGAAAGAAGATGAAAAGCAGACTTTGTCAAAAGAGGCACTCATTAAAGCACTTGGAATTCGAGATGATTGGCTTAAAAATTTTGAAGAAGCTTTACAAGTGCGCTAACTAAGGTAGAAGATTATGTATTGGTTTAAACTCTTATTACCCTCTTTTTTTGGGGCATTCTTATCTTCCTATTTATTTCTTATTGGAAATTTGTATGCTGGGGAATTAACAGAAGAAAAGGAAAAAATTCAAATGCCTTCACTGTTGCATTTAAAAGGGTCTCCTTATGAATTGGGCTACCAGCATGGTGAACAGCTCAAAGAGGCAGTTGCGCATAACATTAAGCGCCTCATCGATGACCAAATTTTGGCTAATCAAGACCATCCTCAAATTAAATCCTTTTTTGCTGCTTTCTCGGCTATTCTGGCATTTATGCCTGAGGATTACAAACAAGAACTTCAAGGGCTGGCCGATGGGGCACAGCAGCCCTATCAAAAGATTTTGCTCCTGAACCTCTTTCCTGAAATGTTTCATTGCAGTGGTTTGACCGTTTCGGCCAAGCTACGCAACAACACCGGCTTTATCACGTCCGTGTGTTAGATTATGCAATTGGGCAAAACTTGCAAGATACCGCTGTTGTTTTGTGCGTGGAACCCAAAGGGAAAATCCCTTTTCTCAATGTTTCTTATGCAGGCTTTATCGGATGCATTACAGGCATGAATGCTCAACAAATAGCCTTGGGGGAAATTGGAGGAAAAGGATATGGCCATTACAACGGGATGCCCATGGCGTTCTTACTTCGCAGCATCTTGGAAAGAGCAGGAAACTTGCATGAGGTTCAAGAAATTTTAGCTTCTACTCCTCGCACCTGTGAGTATTACTATGTATTTTCAGATGGTAAAGATAACAAAGCTATTGGTGTCTATGCCACAGAAGATCAAATTCATTTTATTGAGCCGGGTGCCGCCTATGCGTTATTTGATGGCCAAGAGCCACACGCCAAAGAGAATAAATTGGTGCTAAACGACACTCAAATGGCCTATTCTCCCTATCAGACTGTTCTTTATCGGGATAGCGAAAAAAAACAACCATGGGGGCTTATCCACCTGCAACCCCCTGATTGTGTAGTTTTAACAGGGTTTTCATATCCTGAACGCTATCCTATTTTAATCGATAGATTACTGGCACGTTATGGAAAGATAGGGCTGGAAGATCTAAAGGAAATCATTAAGGCACCTGTCGCTCGCCCCTCTAATCTGCATAATGCGATCTTTTCGCCAAGTACACTGGAGGTGTGGATTTCTCATGCGGGACCGAATGGTGAATTGGCGTGCGATCAGCCCTATAGCCATTATAGTTTGGCCGAGTATACTCAAACACCCTTGAACTAATAGAGAATCCTTGGATAAATGGGTGTAGCAATAGCGACGAGAATGATAAAATTGCCTAAAGTGACAAGGAAATCAACCAATAGGCCAAATTGTGTTGTTTCACCGATAATCATCAAATAACGCAAAGCGTCTACCTGGTAGGTCAAGGGATTAAATAAAGAAAGTGTTTGCAGCCAAGAGGGCATAAGCTCAATAGGATAAAGAGCATTGCTTGCAAAGAAAAGGGGCATGGTCAAAACCTGCCCTATTCCCATAAACCGTTCCCGTTTTTTAACAATGGCAGCTGCAATCAAAGATAAAGTGGAAAATACGGAACTTCCCAACATGACCATGGCGATGATCCCTAAGAAAGCAAACCACTCAAATCGCAAATGGATACCCAAAAGATAAGAAAGCAAGTAAACAATAAACACTTGCGATAACGCACGAATACCGGCTGCGATCGACCTTCCAATTACTAAGATAGATCGAGGAGCCGGGGTTACTAAAATTTTATGCAAAATTCCCATATCCCGCTCCATATCAAAGAAATGCCAAAAAAAATGGAGATAAAAAGATAGCTTTGTGCAAGTATCCCTGGGGCCATAAAATCGAGATAGGATCCCTCGCCGGCTGGGGCGATTTTCACTTTTGCCATGGCCTGGCCAAAAATCAACAGCCAAATAACAGGCTGAATCATACGGGTCAAGAGTTCAAAAGGATCGTGGCGAATTTTCCTTACATCAGCTTCGACTATGGCTAATATTTGTTGGATCCGAATCATCCGATTTGAGTCGAGATGGAAATGGTATCTCTGGTTTGCTTGGCATGAGAATAATCTCCACCTTCTTTTATTGAGGTTCCTGTAAATCTGACAAATACATCATCAAGAGTTGCTTTAGGACCAATTGCAGCTTTAAGTTTAGCCGGGGAATTCATCATGACTATATGTCCTAAATGCATAAAGGCTACCCTATCACACATAGCGTCCGCTTCATACATATCATGAGTGGTTAGAAGAATTGTGGTGCCAAATTGTTTTTTCCATTCTTGTATTTTATGCCACAAGGTTTTACGTGCACAGGATCTAAACCGACCGTTGGTTCGTCTAGAAATAGAACGCTAGGGTCATGTACAAGAGCTTGAGCAATTTCCAGGCGTCTGATCATCCCTCCTGAATACTGATTCACAAGTTTATCGGCATATTCAGTTAAGCCCATAAAATCCAATACTTCATGAATCCTTTTTTCCCTTTTGCTTCTGGGCAATCCATACAGCTGGGTAGAAAGCAGCAGATTTTCGTAACCTGTAAGTTCGCCATCAGCCGAAAGAAGCTGGGGAACATAGCCAATATTTTGGCGGGGACGCGGAAAAAGAAAGTCTTGCACAATATCGTATCCGTTAATTTTGGCTGTGCCTGATGAATAGGTCAAAGGGTAGTCAACATCTTGATAGTGGTGCTTTTTCCAGCCCCATTAGGGCCAAGAATTAAAAAATAGTACCGCGCTGGACATTAAAAGAAATGTGATCTACGGCTGGTGTAAGAGTTATAATAATGAGTAAGGGCTAAAACTTCGATTGCGATTGATTTTTTATTATTTGGATCAAGATCTTTCAACGCGCTTCCTCTTAAATAAAAAACAGGATAGGCAGATCGGCTACGCTCAGATAGGATAATTAGGACTATTGGTCATATGCTTTATCCTGCTATGTGAATTGTCAAGCCATATCGATCACTCCACCCAACTATTTCTCTGATTAGATCACTTGATGTCGTTCGTTGTGCCTTAAATTTTTAAAGCCTACCTGCTATTCGTGGTCAAACTCGTAAGTGCGCCACTAGTTGTTTTTTCGAACATTTTAAAAGTGGGGTGCTCTAAACTGCCGCACGTGATGCACTTTCATGCTCACTAGGATAATGTACAGAGTCACCCCGAAAGTCATCAAATTTTTCTTTTCAGAATCTTTGTTGGTTTATTTTTTTCTAACCCTACGAGTCGTAGGACTTTTGCATCTGTTGCGATTCTTGCCATTTAAATAGACTTTAAGCTAGCCATACTGGCAAGAATCGCTTCTGATGCTTAAGTCCGGGCCTCAAACGTTACTACAAGTCAATTGAAGTTATAAAAAATGTTATTTACCCCCTCAAGAGAAAAATGCGATCGATGAAGCCGATAGGCGTAGTCGCATCGCTCCGAGATTGTGGTTTCTAATAATTTATTAATGGAATTTACCAAGGATAAAACCTTTCAAGCCACCAATTTATCTTTGTGTGTGCGTTGTTTTTTGTTTTGCGATGTTTTATTAAATTTTAAGGTCGCCCGCTCTACCTTCTGAGCTTCGTAAAGTTCTCCTGTCCTAAAGCAAGCTCTGATGCGTCCAATTAACCTTCTAGCGATAGCAACAATTGCTCTTTTAGCTCCTGATTTCGCAGCAATTCTCTCATAAATAATCTGAAGTTCTTGGTCATGGCGTATTGCTACCCAAGCAGCTTGAACAAGTATTTTCCTCACAATAGGCTTCCCTTGTTTTGTAATATGCCCTTGCCTCGTGTGCTCTCCGGAAGAGTGTTCGCTCGGAGTAAACCCTATATAACTAAATAACTGTCCTTCATTCTTAAATTGCTGTAGATTGCCCAATTCATTAGCTAGCACTCGAGCACTTGTCGGGCCAATTCCACTTGCTGTTTGGTACATTTCATCAATTGCACGATCCTTAATAGCTTGTTTTCTTATCTCTATATCTATCTCTTTGATCTTTGCATTGAATTCAAACCACATTGCTACAAATTTTCCTACAGTAAACTTAACTCCTGGCAGCATTTCAAATTCAGAAACCCTCTTAATCCATTTTAGACTGACTTTTTTCTCGTCATCAGCAGATATCAGTCCATGTAGAAAAAGAAGGGATTTGATTTGGTTGCCAATCCGGGATCTTTCTTTACAAAAAGTATCTCTCAGCCTTGTTACGGTTCGGTGGTCTTCTTGTTCCACAGTCGGAATATGAACGTTTTTTAATTTACCCTCAGACAAGTGTGCCGCTATTTTAAGAGAATCTCGTTTATCTGTTTTTACTCGGCTATTTGACGTTTCTATACCTGCTGCATGAGCAACAATATTTTCAATTCCGGCGGCCTCTAAAGTTCTATGTAAATGAAAGCCGCAAAATCCCGCTTCATAAGCAGTCTTAATTTTTCCCGAGCCAAATCGCTTTTTAAGGTAGGCAATAAACCCTGAGGTTCGGCTTTTAATGTGTCTCTCTTAACAATAGTTCCATCGCATATCGCCGTTACTGAATAGGTTTTTTTATGCACATCCATTCCTACAAAAATACTTTTTCCGGTATAGTCTTTCATATGCGAACCTCCATTTTGGATTTTGGTACAAATACCGTAATTGGAGTGTTCGCTCTTTTTCAAGAGAAATTTTCTTTAAAGATATACTAGAAACTCAGCATAGCAACTGCCGGCGTTAGCCGATCCTGCCTATCCTGTTTTTTTCTTTTTTCAAATTAACTGAATGGATACGCGCACATGAGCAGGATAATATCATCTTTGCAACCTTTCATCAAATTATTTGTCTATAACCCAGAAATACATTAAATTCAGCTTAAAATTATTTTAGCTATAAACGAGAACTTTTTATGAAAAATTATGCAGAGTGTTTTGGATAACGGCAATCTGTTGGGCTGCTATTTTATGTGGTGATGAATTTTCCTAATGAGCCTCCTAAAAACTTCACTTTGAATCCCAAATTTATTGCTTTGCATCATCCTGTGACAACCAATCAAATTCTTGCGCAACTCTATTTTGACCAAGGTTTGAATTTCATTTATGCTTTTAATCACGAGCGGCTCTATTGGTCTTTTCTTAAAGGCGGCGGAAGCTGATCCCGACATGGCGATGGCGTATTGGGGCATGGCCCTAGCTTTGGGTACAAATATTAATTTGGAAATCACACCCCAACGTGCCAAGAAGGCATATGATTTGATTCAAAAAGGGGAGATGTTAATGCCCCATAGTTCTGAAGCTGAGCAAGATTATATTCAAGCTCTTGCTCAACGCTATTCCAATGATCCTAAGACAGATGGCATGCACCTAGCCCAAAAATATAGCCAAGCAATGAAATTGCTTTCTAAGAAGTACCCAGATGATTTGGACGCATCTGCTATATTTGCCGAGAGCATTTTAAATTTAAATCCTTGGAATCAATGGGGGATAGATGGAAAACCTCAAGAAATGACAATGGAAGCAGTAAGAAAACTAGAATCGGTGTTGAGCAAGAATCCGGAGCATTTAGGAGCTAACCACTATTATGTTCATGCTATTGAGGCTTCCCCTCATCCCGAAAGAGCTCTTTTATCTGCCGAGCGGCTCGCAAAATTATTGCCAAGTTCAGGGCACATTGTCCATATGCCTGCGCATATTTTTCTATTAGTGGGCGATTACCATCAAGCAGCTCTTTCCAATGAATCTGCCGTGATAGCAGATAGGGAGTACATCCGCGAATACGGAATGCAGGGACTCTATCCTCTCCATTACCTCTCTCATAATATGTATTTTCTCACAAGAGCTTATGCCCTGGAAGGGCGTTTCACGGATGCCAAAAGGGCAGCTAGTGAGTTAGAAGCATTTTACGCGCCTCATTTTAACCATATGCCTGATCTGGAGTACTATGCATCTGCAGTAGTACTTGTCTTGCTGAAATTCAATAAATGGCAAGAAATTTTAGACTTACCTCAGCCTAATGAAAAGATGCTCATGACTACTATTATGTGGCATTTTGCGCGCGCGATGGCCTTCGCTTGGTTAGGTGATCTCCCTCAGGCTATGAAAGAGCGAAGTCTTTTTATGGAAGGTAAAGCGGAGTTGCCTACAGGATATCCGTATGGCTATAATAAGGCAGATAAAATAATAAAAATTGCAGAATATACCCTCGACGCTAAATTGGCAGAAGCACAGAAAGATCCCGTTAAAGCAGTGGATCTTCTTCGGAAAGCTACAGAAGAACAAGATACTCTTCATTATAACGAACCCCCTGATTGGTTCACTCATATCAGGGAAAATTTAGGGAGAGTCTATTTACGCAATAAACAACCTTACGAAGCAGAGCTAGTTTTTCGGCAAGATTTAAAAAAACATCCACGTAATGGGCGTTCCTTATTTGGTCTTAGGGAAAGCCTGAAAGCTCAAGACAAGCTGTATGATGCCTATTGGGTCAACCAAGCATTTCAAAAAGCTTGGTTGTATAGTGACGTTCAGTTGAAAATCGACACCCTTTAAAAATTTATTTGTGTATAAAAAATTTATTCAGTATAGCTATATTTTTAGAGAATGTTAGGGGAATGTATCTCGCTTCATGGGGGAAAAGTTCAACGCAAGCTCTGATAACACACTCAAATCCGCAGATCATTTGCAACACACCAGAATTTGTTTGGTGATTCACAGCACATAAACATAAATTGCATTTCATTTAAATTTAAAATTTTTTTCTCGGCGAAGACCATTTTCTCCGCTCTACTTTGAGCCATCACTATTATGTGGAGAAGTTATGTTCAAGACTAAGGTATTAAGTATATTTGCTTTAGTGTCATTTGCACAGATACTTTATGCGCAACCAGAAGAGAGTTTAAACGAAAGTGATTTTAAAGGTGGCTATTCCTCAGTAAATTCTATTATCTCTGCATGCGAGCGTTCCAAGAAACGTACTAAAAAAGACCGAAACAAACCCAATACTGGAGGCCAGAGACTAACAACGCCTCAAGGGCCGCCTGTGCAAAATCAACAAGATTTTGCGGTTATTCCTGGTCCCCCAGGTCCTCAAGGACCTCAGGGTATTCCCGGTCCTTTAGGTCCCATAGGTCCTCAAGGAATTCCTGGTCCTCAGGGCTCTCCGGGAGTTATAGGCTCCCAGGGTCCTCAGGGAGCTCAAGGTAATCCGGGGCCCGTAGGGAATCAAGGCCCTCAAGGGAATCCAGGTGCACAAGGGAATCCAGGACCAATCGGCCCTCAAGGCCCTCAAGGGATTCAAGGTCCTCAAGGGCCAGTGGGTTTGATGGGGTGTAGGGGAGAAACAGGAGAACCCGGGCCGGCAGGACCTATCGGTCCGATGGGTCTGATGGGGCCGGTTGGCGATATGGTCCTGACGGAATGAAGGGTGACCCGGGTCCCATGGGCCCAATAGGTCCGATGGGTCCTATGGGTCCGGCAGGTGACATAGGTTCTCCCGGAATGAGGGGTGATCCTGGCCCAATGGGTCCAATAGGCCCTCAAGGGATTCAAGGTCTTCCGGGGGAAATAGGAGTAACTGGAGCAACAGGACCTATGGGTCAGAAAGGAGACACAGGTGTTCAAGGCCCCGAAGGTGCACCTGGACTGCTAGGGCCCACAGGTGCACAAGGTTTGATGGGTCCAACTGGTCCTCAAGGAACGGTTGGCTCATTTGATTCTTTTTTTACCGATAATACTGGCTCTTTGCCTGTCATCATTAATATAGGGGATCAAATCCCCTTTAATGGCTCTTGTGTATCGACGGGAACTGCGATCAGCCAGACGGCTCCAGATACCTTTATCTTAGTCAATCCAGGAGTTTATTACGTGAACTTCATTGGTTATGCTTCTGCTGGATTGCTAAGCTCCATTCAATTTGATTTAAATGGAACCCCTGTTGGTTCTTCGGCATATTTGGTTTCTACAGGGCCATTTACAATCCAGCAAGCGATTTTGGTGACAACGCCAAATTCCTTGCTACAGATCACTGTATCGGGAATAGCCATTACTCTAGGGGCAGGAAGATCAGCATCCTTACAAATCATTTTGCTTGGACGCCTTTAAGCAAAGAAAGAGCAAATCTATTGGTCCAATTTCGTTCAACTAGTCCAAATAGTCCAAATAGTCCAAATAGTCCAAATAGTCCAGTGTCTAATCTAATATTAAACCAATATTTGTTGACATATTATCTAAATAATAGTACAATAATCTTAGATTAAAACATAATTTAAAATAGGTGTAATAATGTTTAGTAATATATTTTATGAAGTGATGGATTTAGATAGATCTTCTTTTAATGATATCTTCCCGGCTTTCCCCAACCAATTTTTAATAGCTCAAGCTTCAGCAGTAGATAGAATAAACTATCCTATTTTTAATTTAGGGGCTACATTAGATCAAATTAGAGAAGGTATTTCATTAGATGGGAATATAGAGGATACGTCAGAATTTGATGTTCAAGAATTTGAAGCACAAGCTAATAAAGAAGTTACAGAAATAGCTCTCGAAGAAGATAAAAAAGAAGTACAAGAATGCGAAAAAGAAAAGGAAGAAGAAGAAGTAGGATTTGAAAAAAAAGTAGAAATAGTTGGGATAGCGGCAAAAGAAAATCCTGTTTTACCTGATGAGCGAACGTATTAGGAGTTTACAGTTTGGTATTAAGCTTCCTCTACCAGGTGGAATGCCAAATCGGAAAGCTACAAACATTCAAATCGAACGAGAGGTAGAACCGGAGGCCCATGAAACAAGAGCACCCGTTCAAACTTATACTGATAGTGGGCGACTGAGATCCATGAATAAAGATCGTCCGAAGATACCAACAGGTGGTCGCAGATTGCCAACAGTTCGCAGATTACCTCTACAATCCGTAGATGCTAAAAAATAATATCCTTTCCCCTAATGCTGCAGAATTTTCTGCAGCATTTTGCCTCCCTTGACCTGAAAAATGCTTTGAATAAAGAAGAATAGTCAGGTAAGTTTTGATTTACAAACTATGGGAGGAAAATATGCCTGATTTACCCAATCCCTTTCAAACGTTGCGATCGATAAAACATGGCCATTATTTTTCGCTTCCTGTTTTAGCAGAGCAAGGATTGCCTTCAATTCATCGCCTTCCCCTCTCCATTCGCATCGTTTTAGAGTCTTTACTGCGCAATTGTGATGGGCGGCGTGTGAAAGAGGAGGATGTGATTCGGCTTGCCAATTGGAATGCCAAACATCCCTATGAAGGAGATGTTCCTTTCATTGTATCCCGTGTCATTTTACAAGACTTCACCGGTGTTCCTGTTGCTGGTGGACCTCGCTGCGATGCGCGATGCCGTCGCTCGCTTAAGCGTCGAATCCCAATACGATCGAACCAGAGGTTTTTGTCGATCTTGTCATTGACCATTCTGTGCAAGTCGATCGCGCAAGGACGGAGGGTGCTTATGACAGCAATTTAAAATTAGAATTTGAACGCAACAGAGAGCGCTACTTCCTTTTTAAAGTGGGGACAGCAAGCTTTTAAAACGTTTAAAGTGGTTCCTCCTTCCATCGGTATTGTCCATCAAGTCAATCTGGAATACATCGCAACAGTGGTTACAATGGAAAAATATGGCGATGGCGGCGTTCTTCTTTACCCCGATACTTTAGTTGGAACAGATTCACATACGACGATGATTAACGGTTTAGGTGTTGTAGGGTGGGGTGTAGGAGGAATAGAAGCTGAAGCTGCCATGTTAGGACAGCCTGTTTCCCTTCAGACACCCGAGGTGATTGGAGTTCACTTGAAAGGGAAGCTACAGTCAGGGGTAACTGCAACTGATTTAACATTGCGTATTACGGAAATGCTGCGTAGTGAAAAAGTAGTGGGAAAATTTGTAGAATTTTTTGGAGAAGGTGCTTCAAGTTTAACGGTGGCTGATCGTGCAACGATTGGGAACATGGCCCCGGAATATGGAGCTACCATGGGATATTTTCCAGTGGATGAAAAAACTCTACACTACCTTGAAATGACTGGGCGGGATGCAAAAGCAGTTGCCATGGTGCGGGATTATTTGCAGGCCCAGAGGCTTTTTGGTATTCCTCGAAAGGGAGAAATTGATTTTACAAAAGAACTTGAACTAGATTTAAATAGCGTCCATGCATGCGTTTCAGGTCCCAAACGACCCCAAGACCGCATCGATCTTTTTCAGATTAGATCGCGCTTTAAAGAGTTACTTGACTGTACCTGCGCATTCAGGGGGTTATGGAAAGGCAGACGAAAAACATCCACCCCATATTTGCTATTCATGCGGAACGGGGTATTTTTCTCTTGCTTGCACATGAAAGCGGCGGGATTCCTGAAATAGGGTCTAAAAAGCAACCAAACCTGTGGAGCGAGGAAGAGATGGTCACAAATCGCCCCTTCACTAAGGTAGTCACAACACCCGGATATTCTGAAACCTTCGCTTCTGATGTGATTTTGACTCATGGTTCAATTGTGATTGCGGCAATTACCAGCTGCACGAATACTAGCAACCCCAGCGTCATGTTAGCAGCAGGATTATTAGCAAAAAAAGCTGTTGAGAAAGGATTGCAAGTGAATGCCTATGGTGAAGACAAGCTTGGCTCCTGGTTCTCGAGTCGTGACCGATTATCTTGAAAAACCAGGTCTGCAACATTACTTAAACGTTCTTGGCTTCCAACTCGTTGGTTATGGATGCACGACTTGCATTGGCAATAGTGGACCCTTGGATGAGCGGATCGAAGAAGCTATTAAAGAGCATGACTTGATTACCGCCAGCGTATTAAGCGGAAATCGTAATTTTGAAGCGAGAATTCACGCAGCAGTCAAAGCAAATTTTCTTAATGTCGCCGCCCCTTGTGGTCGCCTTTGCCCTAGCAGGCCGCGTAGATATTGATATGGAACACGAACCCTCTAGGTTATAATCAAGATGGAGAGCCTGTTTTTTTACGTGATATTTGGCCATCGGAAGGAGAAATTGAACATGCCGTTCGAGAAGGAGTTGAACCGGCTATGTTTAAAAGACGCTACGCAAACGTTGAGGGAAGAAAATCCTACCTGGAAACAAATATATTCGCGCTGGCGGAGCTCCAGTATAACTGGCACCATCCCAGCACTTATATCCAGGATCCTCCCTACTTTGAGGGCTTTAACTGAAAATACCGGATAGAATCGCTCTTGTTGGTATGCGGCCTTTGGCATTATTTGGGGATTCTGTGACGACTGATCATATTTCTCCTGCGGAGCATTTAAGGACTCATCACCTGCCGGGAAAGTACCTTCTCTCTTTGGGGATCAAGGGAAGAAGATTTCAATAGTTATGGAAGCAGGCGAGGTAACCATCATGTCATGATGCGAGGGACTTTTGCCAATGTGCGTATCCGCAATAAAATGGCTGATGGAAAAGGAGGGGGGATACACTAAATTGATGCCAGAAGAGAAATTGATGACCATTTTTGATGCTTGCGAAGAATACAAGAATCGTGGAATTCCCTTGATTGTTTTTGCTGGCCGCGATTATGGCATGGGAAGTTCCCGCGATTGGGCGGCAAAAGGTCCCGCTCTTTTGGGAGTAAGGGTAGTAGTGGCTCAAAGTGTGGAACGCATCCATCGCAGCAATTTGATTGGATGGTATTTTGCCTCTTCAATTTTTAAAATAATGAAGACATCTGGACAGCCTGGGAATCAAAGGCGACGAAACATTCTCTCTTTTAAGGCATGGAGAGATAAACTCTCACCTCACCAAGACATTTACACTTGAAATTCATCGGAAAAATAGTGGTGGAAAAGGATAAAATTACTTATCCCGTTTGGATACACCTCTTGAAGTTGAATATTACGAACATGGGGGAATATTGCCGTTTGTCCTACGGCAGCTCCTTTCACCTTAGGGCCTGTTCTCAGGTAAATAGGCTTTCATAAATTCATTCAAGGCAGAAGGTGAAGAATAGTGTAAGGGATATTGTTCACGCTGAAGTTCTAGTAGACAGGAGTTCAGTCCGAGTTCATCGATCATTTGTCTAAGAGGGGGATAAAAAGTTGTGCCTTCCTTCTCCTTTAAAGTAGCTCCATATAAAATTGCCTGTTCTGCTACATATTGACGAAAACTTTTTCTAGTATCGAAAAATAAAATAAACTTTTTTTTAAGTTCAACCCTATCTTTATAAGACAATTTAGAAGTAGGATTAAAAAAGGTAAGGATTTTTTTAAGGAGTTGTTCACCAGGAATATCATCTGCAAAGGGATGTTTTTCTATTGTGTGCCCATCGCCTGCATAATATCCAATATTACTCGGAAAAGTTTCTTTAATTAACGGCAGCCAGCAATCGTAATCTAAGGAGCATTGAAAAAACATTTGGCGCGCTTCAGGTTGTTTTAGCCAATCGAGAACTTTATCGACATGACTAAACAAAAGATATTGAGTAGGGTTTTTTAGGTTAAAGAGATCTTCTTTCATTGCTCTTTCGACCATGTCTGCATTAAAAAATGCTAAGGCGCTTGGAATTTTATCTGAAGGAAGCCTAGCGTATGCGGGGAGGGGTTCTGTATAGAAATAATCTCTTATTTCTTTCCATTCTGGCAATTTCAAAATATTGTGGACTACTTGCTCAGCTATTTTCGGATAATTTTTCAGTGATTTCACTTGAGCGCTTCCTTGAGGCAACCATCTAATTTTAGGTTCATTATTTTGACTAATTTTTTCAGCTGATTCTTGTATGGTTTTGATGATTTGTTGCTGCATAGAAGAGGGAAGAGTTTGAATTTTTGGTAAAAAAGATTGGGCTGCTTCGATATATTTGAAAGGATTATAAACAACCTTTTTTTCATTCCACCAAACACTAAATTGTTTTTCAAATTGCTTTTGGATATCCTTTTGCTGAGATTCAGTATAATTTTTGTAATTATCAACAAATTGTTCAATACCTGGTTTAAATCCACTATAAAGCATGAACTTGATATAAGGATCATCTATTCGATTAAAATCAAAATAATTACTCATATAATTCCCATGTATGTATTATATGATACATATATAATCTTTTTTTTATTATATTTTAATTATAATTCTATGTCAATTTGATTAATTATCGGATTGTAAATGGACAAGTTGGACTATTTGGACAAGTTGCACCAATTCCAATCTTATGGCAGCTCCTTTCACCTTAAACGTGTCCAAGCATAACGTAAAACACGCAAGGGATGCAGGACAAAATACTTGCAAAGGGCAAAATAGGAAACCTCAGTTAAGGGCCTTTGAATCAAACCCGGATGATTTAAAGATTCTTGTATCCAATGGGTATGAATGGGGAAGACATTCTTTGGCAGATTTGAAAGGGGGTAGAAAGCAATCCCTGTAGTTTCTGGGGACAAACAGGGTTTCCCAGAAGAGATCTGACAAATGAAAACTGAAGTAAATGCAGCCAAGCGGTTGATGGGCTCATACTCTGCACATTTGCGCACAATTCTAACCTCGAAGCCGGTTTCTTCTTTAATTTCTCTGAATAAAGCCTCCTCGGGAGTTTCTTCTGATTCTACACCTCCTCCAGGCAATACCCAAACAGCGTTATCTTTCCTTTTGACAAGCAAAACTTGCGATTGATCAGCATTTAAAATAATGCCGATAGCGGCGGGCAGAAGGTGCATAATTAAAGACTGCTTTTAGACTGCGTCTAATTAAGGGTGTAATGATATGATTGAGTATTGTTCAAGAGTAGGATAGCAATCTAATACTTTTTTTAGCATCTCTTTTACTTGATCTTCTTTTGGTGGGGAGTAAAGCATGGATGCATCGCCTTTCATTATATAACAGTTGGCAAGCAATGAAAGTTCGCTTAAGAGATCGTCACTGTTGGCTTGTCGATTGATTAATTCCTGATAAGCATTTTGGACTTCTTTTTCCGTGAAACCTTGTTTTTTGATTGTCGTGAGGGTTTGAAGAATAGTTTGATTAGTTGAGCAGATCTCGGAAGCAGGGCTTGAAAATTGGATGACTAACCAAGCAGGATCTAGGAGAGGAAAGAGTGGAAATTCATAATTGATAGTCATCCCGCAATTACTTCCCCTATGCGAGGGAAAATGATTTTTAAGCAAAGAGCATAAAAGATCAAGAGTTGAGAGTTCAATCATGCGGGTTGAAAGAGGAAAAGTCAAACGAGTGAGGGTTGTTTTATTCCCTGTATTTGAGAATTCCTTTTTAGAAATTCCTTCGGGGAACAGAGGTGGATCGGGCCTATTCCAATGAAGGGAGGGTTGTTTAGGTAAGGTTCCTAAAGATTTTTCTATTAAGGGAGTGACAATTTCAGGATCAAAGTCACCGACAAGAACCAATATAAATTCACTAGGATTGGAAAAAAATTTTTAAACAACTGGGCCATTTTTTTAAGCTGAACTTTGTCAAGGTCTAATAAGGTCATAGGGGTTGGTACGTGCCAATTGCGAAGATTCATTTTTAAAAAAACTTCTCGCTTGGGAAATTTGCCGTTTGCGGCTTTTTTTTGTAATCTATCGCGAGTTATCTTTAATACTTTTCTGAAGGCATCTTCTTTAAATTTTGGCTCCGTGAATAACAAGTGAGCTAAGCTTAGACTATAGCCAAGTTCTGAAATTGAACCTTGTGCTTGAATACTGCGGTCAAAAAGCCCGATATCAATTCCCATATCAATGGCATGGTCATCTAATGCGCAAGCAAGCTCATCACCGGTTTGCTTATCTAATCCTGATTCCCAAGCTGTTTGAGCGGCCAAAAAAGCTGAATGGCGATCGACGGCAGGGAGAGATGCATTCCTCCCATAGCGAAAAGTTGAAAAGCAAACTCACCGGGTTCTTTATGAGATTGTTTTATACAAACCCTCATCCCGTTCTGTAATGACAATTCTTTTAATTCATTTTGGGTCAAATTCGCACTAAGTTCTTGGGGACAAATAAATGCTGACAGATAAATATAGCAAAAGAGGAATAGAAAACGGAAATATTTTAATAAAGTCATAAATTTAAAAGATGAATTGGATGCTTTTTTTTATCTAAAATTAGTGATTATCGATTAAGATATCATAAAGAATCAATGAATTTTCAAATAATCGAAATGCTAGTAAAGAAACTGATGGCCGATACTGCTAGAATCTTGTTACAGCAAAAAATAATGGCACCCTTTCCTGACAAAGATGATATGAACCTCTTGACAAAAAGCTATAAGCCAGTTAATTTTATGGTAATCTTTTTGCCCAGGTGGTGAAATTGGTAGACACGCCAGATTTAGGTTCTGGTGCCGCAAGGTGTGTAGGTTCGAGTCCTATCCTGGGCAAATCTCAGGACACTTTCCCGAAGGGAAGTGTCCTTTATTATTTTAAACGGCTCACGTAGTATTACGGAGAGCTTTTTGCCTTTCAGTTCCAAGTTCTGAAATACGAAATTCAGAAGTTGCCGTTTTTCTTCTACTTCAGAACTCTTAAAGATTTCCCTAGAGCGTTGAGCCAAACTTAAGACCATATTTGCTGTGACATGGAAACTTTCATCTGCTTTAGCGTGGCTTTCCATCTCCTGAATAATGGCAAATTCTCGATCTTTATACTCTTTAAGCTTTTTCTGAAAGAAGGTCTCATCAAAGTTGCCATCGTATCGGTCATCATATGAGTTCCTTGACTTAGTAAAAATAAAACAATAGATACAATTAGTTTTAAATTATTCATATTATTTTAAATTATTTTTGTTTATTATTCTGATGAAAATCTTAAAGCAATAAATTGTTTATTAGTTTCTTAAGCTAAATTTCTTTTGAGGATCAAAAGGACCTGTAGAAATTTCAACGAGAATTCCTTGTTCACACATTTTTTTAAGTCTTGAACTTGTGGTTCTTGAAGTTACCTTCCATAGTTCTTGTGCTTTCTTTGGCAATATTTCTTTATGCACTTTTAAGTATGCTATGATTTGCTTTTGCCATTCTTCAGTTCCTGCAAATGTGTTAACACTGTGATATAAAGTGGTGCGAAAAAAATTGCCTAATTCTTCAAATTTGGGGAGAGGTATTCCTTGTTGCCCACAAATATTTAACATTCGTCCAAGTCCAGACCCCCATTGCTCAATCAAATTTAATTCCCTAAATACTCGACCAATCACACGATTACGCAATTGAGAAATACCTGAAAGAGCTGCTTCAAAACTCAATCCAAAGGGTAAACAACCAGGATTTGTTATTTCTATACGATCCTCAAAAATTGCTACTTGGATCGAAGCTCCTTTAATTGAATAATCAGTATGCAAAAGAGCGTTAATCACAGCTTCTCTAATTACAGCAGGGGGGTATTGAGGGATATCCTTGCGTCTTGTTTCGCTAATTTCTGCGGCCATTGAAGTATGGCGACGAATAAATGCTATAATTGGTTCTAAAGCCGTTGAAATAGGCACTTCAAGAGTCTGTTGGTCAATAATCTGCGATTTATCTGTTCCTGAAAACCGCCCTAAGCGAATGATTGCATCAGGAAAAAAATCTTTATAATGATCAGCAAATAGTAATACCGCTCCATTTGATGGCAACTCTTTAGCATGATATTGAACAATAAGCCCCAATGATTTAGCAGTACGGTCAGTCAACTTTTTTGAAATAGTGGCAAATAATTCTTTTGCCAAATCAAAATTGATTTCGGTTACAGTACAATCAAAATTGGGCTGTTCGTCAAAATATTTATGTTCTTTCAATCTCTGGATTTCTAAGATAGTAGTGACATCCGCTAAGCGATTGGTTGAACCAAATCTAATATAAGTACCTTCTTCTATCCCTTTTGATTTGATATAGTACGGACCAAAACCATGAGGGACGGAGACAAGGAGCAAGTCTCTATCTCTCCAAGTATGAAGTTGTAATGAGGGGATTAACAAAGGAGAAACCGAATCTGCAATGGCATTAGCAATGCGTTCTTCTTCTTCTAAAACATTTGCAAGGCCAATCACATCTTTAGTTTTATCTTTAATACCAATAACGAGTGTACCTCCTGCTGTATTTGCAAAGGCTACGATGGTTTGAACAATCTTTTGTAAAGATTTGGTATTTTCCTTAAACTCAAGGGTTTTTCCTTCTTCTTTGGTCAATAACTCCTCAAGCATAGCGATCCTTTTTATTTCATTACCCAGAAAATAACCCAGAAATACTAAGAAGTCAAGATTTTCTGGGTTGTTTTCGTAGTCTGAGTTGTTAATCCTTCAAATACCCTTAATTCTTTGCTGAGGGATGAATTGAACTCTTTAAAAGTTCTAAAGCTGTCCTGGGATCGGCAAATCCCCGGAGACATTTTCAGAAATGACAATAGACATCTTGCATAACCTCAATTCCTTGCCCGTGCCCCTGCCCCTGCCCTTGCCCTATTAGCGTTGTTTTTGAGCCATTTTCACCAGCATAGACACGATGCTAATCAGCAGTTCTCGTCCTTTGGTATATCGTTCTTCATTCACAAGCTGCAATCGTTGACACACATCCAAAATTCCCGCGCATTCTGTAGCAGACCTTTTAGCCATCCGATAAAATCGAGCTTTTTCATCGATGGAATATTCTCCCGCTCCTTCTGCAATATTCAATGGTATTGACAAACCCGCACGTTGAAGCTGATCGCTTAAATAGGCCCTACCCCGAGGTAAATGTTCTATTATAACATCCGCAAGTACAACAAATTCTATTGCCACTTGGTATACGGTTAACTTTTCATGGTCTAAAAGAATTCGTTTCTGCACGGGAGAAATGGCGATTGTCATATTTTAACTCCCAATTTTGAATCCCTGCGATCAGATTGAATCGCAATCCAAATCTTTTTCTTCTGTTTCGATATTTATCACTCAAAATTTTAAATCGTTTTAAGCGCCCTATTACATTTTCATTTAAAGCTCGCTTTGAAGAAATATCACGATTCATCTGCTTTTCATCTCTTGTAAGAGCTTTGCCTCTTGATCGTTTTTTGGGCAATAGACTCGTATTTTCGAAGTTTTTTATTCCGGTATACCCAGAATCAACGATTCCTTGAACCGTTTGAACCCAACGTACCTTACTGTCTTTGAATAGCTTAAAATCATGTTTCTCACACAGCCCATAGCTTTATCCTAAATGAAAATAGGTCCTGTATTCTCTTAAGTATTCCAGGGCCATAAGTAATTTATCTTCGACGACGAGACGAGAAGGCTTTCCTCCCTGGGACATTCTCTGCTTCTCGGCCTCTTTAACTATTGAAATCATTTGTACAAAGGTCTCCTTTCGTACTCCTGTTAATCTTCTAAATTCAGTGGGCGAAAGTTTCTGTATAGCTTCGTATTTTTGCATAAATGGCCGATGGATTTAAGAAGCAGACCCTTATATTAAAAAATAAAATTGCGTGCCAGAACTTTTTCGGGCAAGGGCAAGGGCAGAGGCACGGGCAAGGAATTGAGGTTATGCAAGATGTCTAATGTTTCCGGTTTTTTCTTTTTGTAACCCATTGGATCTTCCTAGTGGGTTGCCTGATCTCCCTTTCTGAAATTTTCTCTGTTTTTCCTCTGTTTTATACTGTACTTTTACGCATGACTGGAATTACGCTTGAACCACTAAATTTATTAGTGGTTTAGCCAAAAATCATCAAGTAATACTTGCGGTGATCTCTATGCTGAGTACCATTTTGATTGGCAAGAAAGAACGATAAGAATGCTAAAAGAAAAAGGAACCGCCTTATTCTGAGTTAACCGGTGCAATATTGGGTTGTTGCTTTGACGTTTTTGAATTTTTCAGTAATTTTTATCGTATTATCGTTATATCTCTGAGACCTCAACAACATACCTGCACAAATTTTATTATAAAGGTTATATTATGACCAAAAGTTCCTTAAAAATTTTTGTAATTTTACTTATTTTATTAAGTGCTGTTTTTTTGTTTGGGGGATTTCTCTTTCAGTTTGTCAGCACAAAGATTGATGATTATAAGTACTCTCCGCCGGGTAAAATGGTCGATGTTGGAGGCTATCAGCTACACATCCATTGCGCAGGAGAAGGAGGGCCAACTGTGGTATTAGAAGCTGGAATGGCTAGTAGTTCACTTGACTGGGCGCTTGTCCAACCTGAAATCGCAAAATTCACCAAAGTATGCAGCTATGATCGCGCCGGTATGGGATGGAGCCAAGAAAGCCCTAACCCACGCACTAGTACACACATGGTAGAAGAACTCCATACCCTTCTTAAAAACGCTCAAGTACCTGGTCCTTATATTCTTGTAGGACATTCTTTTGGAGGAATCAATATTCGCCTGTATGCCAACCGGTATCCTGATGAGGTATTTGGTCTTGTGCTGGTCGACTCTTCACATGAATTACAAAACAAAAAATTTCCACCCCACCCGAAATCGACATTATCCGAAAAATTTGCTGATGCTCTGGAAAATTTTTTAATTCCTTTTGGCTATGGGCGGGTACGTGCCAAAAAAGAAAAAGAGTTTTTAAATCCATTCCCTGAAAATATCCGCGAAATGTATGTTGCAAAAATCGGTACCACCAAATTCTTCAGAACTTGGCACCAAGAGATGTTAAATCTTGAGGAAAGTCTTCAGGAGCTTGAAAATGTAAATAGTTTTCTAGGAAATAAACCTTTAATTGTTATTACTGCAGGAAAACCTGTTGACTTAGGCACCGAATTTGAGAAAGAGAACGTTGGTTTGTTAAAAGAGGTATTTGAAATAGCCAACGCTCTTCAGAAGGAGCTTGTAACAAAATCAACTAAAGGAAAGCAGCTGATCGCCGAAAAAAGTGACCACTTGATTCCTTGGTATCAACCAGAAATCATTGTCGAGGCTGTTCGCGAAGAAGTAGACGACTATAATTCAAATAAAAAATAGCAAGATTTAGGCTTCGTCGGGGTATCTGAGCGATTAGATTCAGGTCGAGACGGCCTAGTTTCCTTCGCTCAAATACCCCGACGAAGGAGGCCGAACTGTTACTATTGTTTTTTTATTGCATGAATACTACATATGTAGTAAGCTCATTTCTTTAAAGGAGGCTTTATGACAAAAAGAGCATTTGGTGAATTGGAATCGCAAATTCTTTACATATTAAAATCCGGGGAGAGACAGACTGTTAAAGATGTCCATAAAGCCTTAGGAGGAGATGACAACTATAATACTGTTATGACTGTTATGAGTCGACTGGCCGAAAAAAAACAACTCGCCAGAGAGCGTATTGGTCTTCAATATGAGTACTGGCTTCTGAAGCCCTTAGATTCTTTTTCCTTTTTTAGATAAAATTAAACAAAAGTTTTCGGGAATGAAAACAACAGCATTAGTCAGTCATCTAATCGAGTCTGCTAGCGACATTTCAGATGAGGACCTGGAGGAAATGGAAAAAATCTTACAAAAGATTAGGGATTCAAGAAAATGATATCCAATCCGTTTTTTTTGATCTCTATCTTGATTAGCGCTCTGATTGCCTTTGCTACTGTTGTAGTTATTGTAGAAAGTTCTCTTATTTTATTTAAGATCAAGCAGGGAAGAGTACGATCTATTTTGAGATTCTTTCCCCTTTATGAGTCTTTTTCTCGATCTCATTTTAAATAGCTTTAGCATTGGTTATTGGTTAAATCCTTTGAATTGTAGTAGCTGTGTGCAAAAATTTTTACTCACTCTTTTTTTTCCGGAACTTAAAAACTATCTCTATTCCAATGAGATCTCTCTTCTCAACATATCTTGGCTCAGGAATCTCTCATACCATCTTCTCAGTTGCTTTCGTGCTGTTTTCGACAATGATATTATATTTTGCTTCGCGTATCCTTTTTGTATCATTTATTTTTGCCAGGAATTTGCGATATTGGATGGAGTCTGAAGACATTTGTAGTCGTCCTATAGAAAACATTTTATTAGCTTCGATGGTACAGGAAAATAATGTCAAGATTTTTGCTAGTGAGAAAGTTGCAATTCCTATGGCAACGTATTCCAAGGCTATCTTTATACCTAGGGAAATTGTTGAAAAACTCCCTCAGGGGGAATTTGAAGCAATTGTGGCGCATGAGCTAGAACATGTGCTTTGGCGAGATCCGCTAGTAAGGCTGTTCTCACAACTAATTTCGGCAATCTTTTGGTGGGTACCGACCCTCTTCTGGCAGAAGAAGCTAGAATTTGATCAAGAGATTGCCTGCGATCAGAGTATTTTGAAGTATGGCCTTAACGAAGAATTTTTAGCATCGGCATTGATTAAAGTTGCGACGACGGCCAAAGAAAAACCTTACGAAGCTCTTTGCTATTTAAGTAATGAAAAGCATCCCTCGTTGAGACGTGTACAAATGATGCTCGGTGTAGCTTCTACATATTCCAAACGTTATGAATGGGTGAGTTATTCTGTCGCTATGATCGGTGCAATTATCGGATTGGTGTGCGTGTTATGGCTGTGAGAAAAAAAAATACATAAAATTACTACGGCGGTAATTAACAAGCATGAGAATAGGGTGTATTGCTGGATATAGTCTCAGAATACATATCTATTTGTTTAAAAATACTACACATGTAGTAAATAAAGCTATTCGATTTCTATCCTAGGTGGGTCCGCAACGACAGTTTTTTTAAAAATAAATACTACAGCTGTAGTAATAATAAAAAGAGGAAATTATATGTTAGCAGTTAATTCAAATAGTTATTCTTTGGTGAGTTCGGAAGAAGAAAATTTAATTACTTCTCTTCATCTTCTAGAAAAGGAATTGACTCAATACAATCAAGAAGTGATTCAAGGCTTAATAAATGTTAGCCGTGGGTCGGAAGGAGGACGTATGGAAACTTTAGGTCTCGTTAAATGCGTAAAAAATGATGGGGTTTTCAAGGTTGATGGTAAGAACATTAAGCTTTCCAGTGAATTGTTTGCGCTTAATTTAGAGGACGAAGCGTGCAATCCTCATATGATAACAGTCCCTGATTATCTTGAATTTATAGCAGAATGGGATGAGAAAACTATTGCCTCAGGAGAAGGAAATAATATTTTAGGGGATAATGGAGGGTTATATTTTGAGGAATCATCTATTCAAATTCCTAAAGTGAAGGCAACGAAAGAAACGCTAGCCTATTATGGGGCTCTATTGATTCCAAAAAACACAGCTATTCGTTTTCCAAGTGATGAAGCCTACCCTTTATGGAAAATGCATGTAGGTCCCAACTACGTAGGGGACTATATTATGAGCAAAGAGGGTGGTGGATTCTACCTTGAATTTCATCATGATCAACCTCATTTTCATATGGTTATTGATGGTGGGGGGTACTATCTATTAGCAAAACAAATAAGCAAGAACACCTTTCACATCACGGCATTTGAGCTTTCAAATGGACAGGCAGTTTATACAAAAAAGGGAGCAATCCATTGCGATGCTGCTTTAACTGGTGATCTTATCGTTGGTTATACATCATCGAAAGATTGCTCGACTGTTTTACTCCGTACTAAAACCAAAAATGAGATGGTAAAATTAGAATTTGTATAATTTTTTATAGTGGTCCAATTAGTCAAATTCTTCCTTTTTCTCGGCTTCCATGGACAGAGCCAGAGCGTATGCCAATTCCTCATCCTCTTTATCACCTAGGTCCATGGGCTCAGGGCGTTGTTCTTCTGTCTCATGTTCTTGTCGGGACAAAAGTCTTCCTATCTGGGTACCTCCCGAAGGACCAGTTAGATAAGAACCATTAGTGTCAAGTACATGTTGAATATGAAAATAAATCTGACGTGTGCACACATTCAATTCCTTGAGAAGCCTTAATACCCAATTAACCGATTCCCCTTGTGCTTCGACAATAGGATATTCCTCTATCAATCCCCCTTTTTCTGGGACTTTTGGATGTTTTTCGATATATTGTAAATTTACAAAGCCGTTTTTAATTTCTTCTAAAATCTCCATCGCCCATTCTCTTTGCTGTTGTCCTTTATTACTTAATGACACTAAATATTTTTTCATTTTTTCTCTTTGCTCGTTTGTATCAATATCAAGATATTTCCAGAACAATTTATCCGCAAGTAGTGTTGGCCTGGAAACGGCAAACATAAAAAATAGATGCGCCAGCGCAGGTTCCTTTTGCTCCAATTGTTCCTCGACTGATGACCAATTGGTATCGACACTAATCCCCGTTGATCTGCCAGGGAAAAAAGCTCGATGACTTTTATCATTCGTTCTTCTAGCTCAGAATCAAAACTAAAAGAATAGTTTTGTTCATTTGAAAAATATTGTATTAATTTAAAAGTTAATTTTAAATGATCATGAGAAATTTCAGAAATTTTAAACAATTCCTCACAAATTTGGAGCCAATCATCTTGTTGAGCTTCGAAACAGAGTTCCTCGTACAATAAAGTGTTTTGCAAATCATCTTCGCAAGGAATGCCAAATTCAGTTAACAACTTAATTAATTGATAGCTCGGATTAGAGTCATTGCAAATACTTTCTGCTTCATTTAAAGAAAGAACAAAGTCATTTAATACACCTACAGCATGTTTGAAAACTAAATCAGGCAGCTTGCAAATAGAAGGGAGAAGCTTGTTCACATTTTCATCACTTTGAAGCTCTTTCCAATGTATTCCTAAAGTCTGGGTCATCACCCAAGTGACTATCTCAAGATCAAAATATTCTCCATCATCTTTGACCGGTACTTGACCAAAAGCAAATAAAGCTAAAGCAGTTTTTTGTGCCCAAGAATCTTGTTTATTTCCCATAAAATTTCTAATCAACGCGCCAAAGAAATCATTGGCAAGAGTGATGAGCAATCCTCCTTCATGGTAGGAGTATTTTAGATAAAGTTCTTCGATCCAATCTAAATTAAGATTATCTTTTGAAAGTTGAATAAAATATTCCAATGATATTATATCTGGTTTAATAGCCGCATATTTATCCTGATCGATAATATCGATAAATTCGAGGTAATAATGATATATTTCTTCGTTGTTAAACTTTTTAACATCAATATTGTCATAAAATCCTGACAACATTTTCAGATGTAGCAAGCGATATTTTTCGCAATCCTTTTCATCATACTTGAAAAGGGGATGTTCCACTACTTTGCCCTTCTCGTCCACAGGCTCTTGCCTTAATTTAGATAAGGTATGAAAGGTTAACTTAGCCTCGGCGTACCGTCTTTTGCCAAGAAATTTTATGATCAAGGCACCAAAAAACCGATTAGCTAAATCGACAAAAGCCGGATTGTACAACTTTTCTTTAGTATAAAAAGTAGCAAACCAGTTTAAATGGAAGATTTTTCCTGAATTTCTGATATATTCTGTCAATATGACTGAATTTGGTCTAATATCCTTGTATTCTTCCAAATTGATCAATTCAATAAATTGCACAAAATAATTGACAGCCGCTTCAGTTTTAAACACTCTTATATCCAAATCGTGATAACATTTCTTTATTTTTGTGAAATCAGAAGTGCATCTATGAAATGTATCATTAGCTTTTTTATTCTGATTTATAACTACTGCAGGATCTAAAGCCTCCGGAAAGGAAGGCAACTGGCACCTAATAAATTCCGGACCGCAAACAAGAGACTCAGGATTAAAGTCATGGCCTAATGCCTTATCAAAGTCAAAAATAGGCCAATAAATTTTCTTTTCTAGCAAGGCTGCAAACAAAGAACTAATAAAAGATGTTGGTAGATCCCTTATCCACATCATTTGGGGCCGCTCTTGACCTTCCGGCAGGGGGAGTGCATTGAAATAGGGAGAGGTGAGATCTTTTAAAATTGCTTGTTGCTTCTCTTTAGATAACGTTATTTTTTTATTTTGAAGCTCTATGGCACTAATTCCAATGATATAAAAGCTTTCCAAATTAGGTAAATGGCGTATGTGAACGGCATCAAAAACGAGAGAAATAGCTGTAATAAAAGGAAAAATATTCTCGGTGGAGCAAAACTGTTGTAAATGAATTTGATCGATATTTCTAGGAAGGCAGTCGATAAAATTCTTTAGATGCCTGATGGCAAGATTCCTTTGCGGATGACCATCCAGATAATCTATGATATTCATCAGGCTTTTTTTCAAAGGATCACAATCTAATTGTAAAGTATCCAAGTGATCACCCATCGCGCGAAGAAATTTTGTTTTTTCTGGCTCCACTCTCTGTATTTTGCGTGGAGGTTTTCCTTCATAAGCTAAACTGCGTGAGCCTTTAGATTTAGAGATTGCAAGGAACATCAGGAAAAGCAGTTTATACTCTTTTTGTTCGGCAAGCTTACCCATTATTTGGATAAATAAAGTCTCTGTCTCCGGCTCGCCATTTTTTACCAATGATGTAATCCAAGCTGCAAATTTCAGCCCTCTGGGATGATTGTGCGAACTCTTAACAAACTTCTCTTGCACTTCATGGTTAAGTTGAGCGATCTTATTTTCTTCAAAAACTTCGGCTAATAGTTTAGCCACCCTCAAAGTTAAATTATTGGGGCAATGGATGTTAAGAGCAGGGAAATACTTATTCACTGCTTGGTTTTGGGCAAAGCAGGCAGCAGCATAGGGAAAATAGGAAAACGGAAAATTTATTTTCTTTAACTCACTAATTATATTCTGATGAAGGGGATAATCAAGCCTATGCATGATTTTCGCAAGTTTATATGCCCTCAGGTATTCCTTATTCTTTAATTCTATTTGCACAATCTCATTAAGAATCTCATGTGCAAAACGATTGTCCCTCATTTCATGGAGAGCATTTTTTACAGCTTGGCATTTTCCTCTAAAAGCATCTGTTTGTAAATAACCTGCAAAAAGTTGATCATTTCCGTTAACTTCTTCCTCTTCTTTTTCTTTTTCATTTTCACTTCGAGCTGAAACTTCTTTTCGTAAAAATGTTACAAAAGAAGTTCTGTAACCATTTTCTTCCCAAATAAACTTCTTTTCATCAGGTTCGTTTTTAAAAAAATATGGCATGATTTCAAAAATTGAATGTGTGAATATTCTAGATTCACAGATTTCTTTTTTAAATAAGCAATTTCTGTTTCCTACGTTAAATAAATCATTAAAAATCTGTTTTAATGGATGGCTAACTTGTCTGCACTGTACGACGGATTGAACATCTAAATAGCTTAATACATGACATGTTAAATCTTGCTTATCATAAATAAATTCGCTAAATGGATACATATAAAAAACCTGTTTAATAAATAACGATATTAACTTTAAATTTTAAAAACAAAACATAATGTTTATATATTTGCTGAAGAAATCGAGCAGGCTGATGAGGCTGAATTTGTGCTAATAATCCAATCTAGTAGAAAACTATCCAGCCAATAATAGCGATGCTCTTTTCCTGCCCAACCTAAAAATCCCATATGACCCCCATATTGAGAGAGCCATATTTTAATGGATGGGGAATGGAATTTTTGCAATACATGCCGGTAATCAATGAAAGGATCGTCCGCACTAAATAAAATATGGCAAGTATTTTGGATGCTGGGAAGAAAAAGATAACTGCTAGATTGCTGGTAGTAATCTTGAGCATCTTTAAAGCCCCAGCAGGGGACCGTTACGGCATCATCAAAATCAGTAATAGAAGAAATCTTACGATTTCCCAGCCAATGGTGGCACAGCTTTCGCAACCCCCTGACATAGTAATGGTGATAGAGTTTATTGCGAAAGCGAGATAGAAGATGGATGGTATGGGCTAAGTCAATTGGAGGACAGATGGCCATCATGCGTTCAAAAAGGAAACTGTTATCGCTGCTTAATTCTCCAGCGAGTTTCAATGCAATATTTCCCCCCAGAGAAAAACCTAGCAAAATGACAGGGGAAAGGGGATTTTGCTTGTGCAAAGCTTGGAGAATATTGAGTACATCTTGACTGGAACCTCCATGATAAGGCCTGCGGGCCAGATGAATGCCTGCCCCGCATCCGCGTAAGTTAACGCGTACAACTTGATATCCTTTCTGATAAAATTTTCTCCCGATCCGAACCATATAGCTCACATCATGAGATCCTCCCATTCCATGAAGCATCAGAATCGTTTTTTGATTCGGCGTCCATGAAAGGGGGGTAGATATTTCACAATAAATGGAATCGCCATCATCCAAAAGCACAAGGAACGGAGTTGAGGGTGGAGGTGTTCCGGTTTTGCTAAAAGTTCCTAAAATTGTTTGGGCATGGGGCGAAGCAAAACCTGGGATAGGACGAAAGGATAAGAGTTCTACCTTATTAATTGATGTCATATCTTCCGTAATTTGATTTTTTTCATCTTGTAAGGGATCTATAAATTTTAATAAAATCAGAGTGTAACTTTTTGCGATTATAACAGCTTATAATAGCCAAAGCAATTAATATCTCATAAATAATTTCTCAGTAAATAAGGCGGCTTTTTATGGTATATTTTTCAAAAATTGTGTATATACACAAACAACCTGAAGAATTGTTTGTGTCATCATAAGTGACTTTAGAGAGAACCCAGATGGTAGAAGCTGCCAATGCCTATAATCTTAAAATTGTTCTCATTTTAACTTTTGGCTTTTCCCTTGCCAGTATCTTTGGATATATCTCACAACAAATCAAATTATCTCCCATCTTAGGGTATCTTTTAGCAGGTTATATCATTGGCCCTTTTTCTCCCGGTTTTGTCGCCGATCAAGTGATTGCTGAACAGTTGGCAGAGATTGGTGTTATCTTAATGATGTTTGGAGTGGGCATCCATTTTAAATGGCAAGATTTAGTGAGTGTGAAAAGAATTGCCATTCCAGGCGCGATAGGTCAAACCTTTGTTGCAGCGACAGTCTCAACTTTTTTAATTCACTACATTGGGTGGTCGTGGGAAACTGGGCTGATCATTGGCTTGTCTATTGGCGTAGCCAGTACAGTAGTTCTCGTGCGCATTCTTCATGATCGAAACTTGTTAGAAACTCCCCAAGGGCATATTGCTGTGGGATGGTTGATTGTAGAAGATATATTAACAGTGATCGCCTTGATTTTACTTCCCACCATAGTCACTTTTCTGAACGGCAGCCAAATTTCAGTTCAAGAAACAATTTTTTCTATTGCGTTTGTCCTCATTAAGTTTTTCTTATTAGCTGCCATCATGTTTACCTTAGGCCGCAAGATTGTGACCTATTTACTCTTCAAAATTGCACGTACAAGGTCACAAGAGCTTTTTACTTTGTCTGTTTTAGCTTTAATATTTCTTATTGCCACGGCTTCTGCCGCTATATTTGGAATTTCAATTGCTTTGGGTGCTTTCATTGCGGGAATGGTTATAGGGCAAACCGACGTGCGTCATCAGGCGGCAGCTTATTCCTCACCAATGAAAGATGCTTTTGCTGTCATCTTCTTTCTGTCAGTAGGGATGTTATTTAACCCCGAGGCTATTGTCGAACATTTTTCTTTGTTCATTAGCGTTTTAGCTGTTATCTTATTGATTAAACCATTAGCAGCATTTCTCATAGTTATTCTTCTGCGCTATCCGTTTGGGACTGCCTTAATTATTTCCATTGCTTTGGCTCAAATAGGGGAATTTTCTTTTATTTTTGCGGAGGAAGCAATCAAATTCAATGTTCTATCTGATGAGGGATATGACATTATCGTGGCTTGCGCTCTAATTTCTATCGCCATTAATCCTTTACTGTTTAAAATAATCGATTATTTGTCTTCTAAAGCGAAAAAAGAGGGATCAGAAGACAATGGAATAAGAAGTGAAATTTCCCTTAGCCCCCTAAAAGCTATCGTCATTGGTTATGGATTCATCGGGGAAAGTGCGGCTCGTTCTTTAGAAGAGATAGGTTTTATGCCCGTTGTTATTGATCAAAATGTGGATACGATTGCAAAACTCTTAGAGCAAAAGCAAGAAGCGGTATACGGAGATGCCTCACTGCCTAACCTCTTGGAATTGACTCACATTAAAACAGCCAATCTTCTAGTAATCACTATTCCAGATCTTGCTATCACACTCAATATTATTCAGGTTGCTCGCCAGTTTAATCCCGATATCCCAATTGTTGCTCGCGTTAAGTATCAATCAGAAAAGCAACAGCTTAGTGATTTAGGGGTAAATGTCATTTGTAGCGATGAAGAAGAAGTAAGCAAAGTTTTGAATGATTACTTATTTAGTTTTGGCAAGGACTTTTTTCTTGGACTGAAAAAATAGGTCAGATTGCGCCTTTGCCCCTCAACTTGCATAAATTCATCAATGCAATAGGAAATTTAACAAATTTTCTTCTACCTATTTAAGAGCTCCTTTTGCTAAAATGCATGCAAAATAACATGTGCAAAAGGAAGATGGATAAGATGTCAAATAATATTTATCTTCAGTCTATCGTGGTAGGGCCACTTGGAATTCTAGGAAGTCTGCCTTTCACACATCCCTTAGACTTTCTAAAAAGCAAGCAGCAGTTGGAAAAAGGGAGAATCTCTTATTCTATAATTGCGACCACTATTTTTAAAGAAAAAGGGTGGACAGGATTATATGCGGGATTAGTTCCCAAAAGTTTGCAGGGATTAGTCAAGCAGGGGTATCGCCTGCCCTTGCAAATAGAATTTGACTTCTTCTTTAATCGGCTATTTCAAACTTCAGGCAAAGAGCACAGGTATCTATCATCAGTTTGTACAGGAGGCGTGCTTACTTTTGTTGATACGTTTGTTATTTGCCCTACAGACAGATTAAAATTATTGTTAATGACCAGGCTTAATAAAGAAAAACGGCCCTTGTTAACAACAAAATCAAGTTCAGGTGTATTTCGAGAGCTTTTTACTGGCTTGGGTGCGGTTAGTATTAAGCAGGGGGTAAGCTGGATGACTTTTTTATTAGCTGAAGAGAAGGGCCGAAATTTCGCATTGCAGTTTACAAAACAAGAACAACTTTCTTTTCCAGCTTTAATGGGGGTAAGCGCATTTGTAGGTTCAATCAATACTCTCTTCGTACACCCCTGGGATGTAGTCAAAACCCTTCATCAGAAAAATCGACCACTGCGTTTGGGAGTGTGGGCCACTATCAAAACTCTTTTTAAGGAACAGGGCCTTAGAGGAACCTATGCTGGGTGGGAAGCAAGATTGTTACAGTATGTCATTCAATCCTGTTTTACAGTTTCAACCTTTGAATATTTTAGGAATAAGAGAAAAAACTTAAACTAACCCAGGGCGATGCCCCATACGCGTTAAGCTAAGGACTAACGCGACGCGGAGTCGGGGACATACTTTTATGCATAAGTTTTTTTGACCAAATCCAGCACGGATTTTCATTCAGATTTTTGTTAAATAAATTTAAAAACGTTTCTGTAGAAAATAATCCTGTTTAATGAGCCTGAAAGGCTCTAATTGCACACAGCCCAGGGCATCGCCCTGGGTAAAGTTTAGAACAATATTGCAGCCTGTAGGGCTGCCAGAGAGCGACATTATCTGATGTAAAATTATCTTGTGATAAATACACCTTTCTAGCAGCCCTACAGGCTGCAAATTTATTTTTATCCCTACCCAGGGAGATGCCCTGGGCTGTTGCAATTAGAGCCCTTCAGGCTCATAAAACAGCAGATCAAGAAAATAAGTTAGCGCTTATGGGGCATCGCCCTGGGTAGGATCAGAATGAATTTAGCAGCCTGTAGTGGCGGTCATTACTGACAGCCTCTTAGGGGTACAAGAGAGGGCTACATCCTCTACGGCAACGATTTGCTGCTAAATGGGCTTGACGAGTCGGCTCAGGAAGGCGGTAGCGAGTTGCATACTCTAAAACAATTTCCACAGCTGTTTCCAAAGAGATGCGATGGCCTGCAGAAATGATGACGGGATGGCAGCATTTCTTGGTGCGTAAAAAAGTCCCTACCTGTTCCCCTTTCCATATCAGAGGAACGCAATCTCCTTTTGCTTCCCCCAAGGTATCGGCAGGATGACCCACTAAAACTGATTTAGCAACCCCGATGGTGGGAATATTTAAGAGCACACCTATATGACTGGCGATACCTAGTCGTCGAGGATGGCTGATTCCGTGCCCATCAACCATGATAATGTCCGGAGGCTTTGAAAGTTGCTTAAAAGCATTGACTAAAACAGGAGCCTCTCTAAAACCTAGAAAACCAGGAATATAAGGAAAGGCTTGAACCTGTGCAGCTGACCCCTCTTCTTCTAATTTTAGGGTTTGCTTATTTAGAATAACCACCGCCGCATAAAGCATTTTTTGAGGGTCGTACAATTGATTACTGACGTCCATCCCCCCCAAGTTTTGGGAAAAAGAAAAATCATCTACTAAGACAACGCGTTCAGCTAATTGCCGCTGAATCATTGATGCCTCATCGAGAGAACAAGGATAAAGCCATTCAGGTGGAATTAAACTCATCTTAAAATCCTAAATCATTAACAATCAGCAATTCTAGCATAATCTAATTTAGGATCATAATCATTTTTTACCCTTGACTTAAAATGTCAATCGTTTCATTTAAAGTTATAGAGAACTAAGAATTAATTGAGGGAGCGTTGGCATGGTAATTGAAATAAGCGTAGCTGTGATAGCGGTTGCCTTTGTCATTCTCGTCATTTACTTAATTGTCATGATGACAGCATTGCGCGTGACATTAAGACAGGTCAATTTCACCCTTATAGAGGGGCGCAAGCACCTTGAAGATGTTAGTGTTGAAGTTAAAAAAGTGATCGCACTCACGCATGAAGTAAGCGCTGACCTTAAAGGTAAAATGGAATCATTGGATTCAGTTTTTAATTCTGTGGATAATATGGGTGAGATATTAGAACAAAAAACAGCTGCCCTTAAATGTGATATATTAGAGCAAAAAACAGCAGCTCTTAAAGCTGAACAGAGACTTCAAACCCCAGAATTGAATAGAGTCGCTGATGTTCTTGAATTAGCAACCTTAGGCGTTCGCCTATGGCAAAATCTAAAGAAAAGGAGATGATCAATGACAGACTATCATGTACATACCAAAGAGTTTATAATTGGTGCAGCAGTAGGGGGTATATTGGGAAGCATCGCAGCCTTATTGGCAGCTCCTAAAGCAGGAACAAGATTACGACGAGACATCTGCGATACCTATTGTGATCTATCAGATAGAACGGGCGATTTAGCAAAAAAAGGGAAACACTTAGCTAAAAATGTGAGTTGCCAAACATGTGATTGGGTTAGCAAAGCCAAATCATTATTCGAAGGGATAAGCCATCCCAGAAAATTTTGGCACAGCCAAGAAGAGGAAGAAAATGGGACAAGAGATTTATTGATTGGAGGTTTAGCGGGTAGTATTATTGGCGCTGTAGCTGGACTTTTATTAGCACCTAAATCAGGTGAAGACCTTCGAGATGATCTCATCGACACTTATCATGACGTAAGTGAAAAAACCCAAGGAATAGCAAACGGCATGAGTAAGCAAGGGAAGACATTTGTAAAAACAGCTCGTTCAAGGGCGAATAAATGGCTTGATCTGGCCCAGCAAGTAGTAGAAGAGCTGACAGAAAAAGTTCAAGACACAAGCGAGGATTTAACCGAAAGAGCTAAACAAACGTTAAAAAGCAATCATCTAAATGATATTATGGATTGGGCTTCTTTAGGCCTCCGTGTGTGGAAAGGCCTTAAAGCTAAACGTTAGGCTTTTAGTCAGCCAAAGAAATAGGAGAACATTTCCATGTCAAGTCAAAATAGGAACATTTTAATTGGAGCAGCTTTGGCAGCAGGGCTTGTAGGAGCTATGAAGGCTTTGCTGCTGCCTACAACAAATCGTAAAGGATGGATTGAGAAAAAGCAAAGCTTGCAAAGACAATCCAAGAGTAAAAATGATAAATTTAACCATAATCTTTTTTTAGGGGGTATTGCAGGGGGATTGGTAGGAGCAGCAGCAGCGCTTTTATTAGCTCCCAAAGCAGGAATAGACCTGCTTAAGGATATCTCTCGCCCCTTTATTGGCAAAAAAGAAGAGTCCTTAGCGTCTACTTCTCATAAAAAAAAACAATCCCATAAGGCCAAACCTATGCAAGAGAAAAATCAACACAAGGAAGAGAAAAAAGCACGAAGAGTTTCAGCTTCCAAAATACCTTCCCGTAGAAAGGCGACTTCAAGTACATCTTCTGAAGGAGCTGAAAAGGGTGCTAGAATAGCAGCGAAAGAGAAGTAAAAAAAAGTTAAGTTGTTTTGTTAATCCAAAAGAATTGATCAGGTAGGACCCATTCTTGGGAAAGATTTCTGAAAAAGGCATTTAACTCATTTTGCAGCTGTTTGGCAGAATGATTAAATTCCTTTCCTACTTTGCCTGCTAAATAATGCATCGCCTCTTTTTCAGGGTGAATCATATAACCGATCGCAAAAGAGCTTCCTGCCATAAAGAGGCAGCCGCAATCAATAGCATTTTTTACCATATCTGCGTGTTTAAAATAAAAATTACATAGAAAATTAGCGGTTTTAAAGTAAATCACCAAACTGCAAATTAAAAAGATTAAACTTAAACTAAAGAAAATTATACGATATAACCAATTTTGCCATCTAATTTTAGTATAAACATTTTGATAATGTAGAAAAACTGACCTCCTAAATAGTTCTATATTCAAAAAAGTTTCTGGAGGTTCTGTTAAGAAGTGAGTGTGTTTATTAGAATACAGAAATTGGGAATATGAAGTTGAAGGGGTGTTGACAAACATTGATTTACCTAGATCCATAATTCCTCTAGATTAATAGATTGAAGAAAATATTATAGTGCATTTAATTAGAATACTAAAATAAATAATTAAAATCAAATCGTTTTTTAGTTTTGTTGGACATGGACGAGTTTTTTATTGGACATGGACGATTTGGACTATTTGGACTATTTGGACGAATTGGACAGGTTGGACAGGTTGGACGAAATTGGACAGGTTGGACCATATTCAACTCCAAGTCCACCAAAATTTTAATTACCCGCCTGTTGCATTAGACATCTTGCATAACCTCAATTCCTTGCCCGTGCCTCTGCCCTTGCCCTTGCCCGAAAAAGTTCTGGCACGCAATTTTATTTTTTAATATAAGGGTCTGCTTCTTAAATCCATCGGCCATTTATGCAAAAATACGAAGCTATACAGAAACTTTCGCCCACTGAATTTAGAAGATTAACAGGAGTAGGAGACCTTTGTACAAATGATTTCAATAGTTAAAGAGGCCGAGAAGCAGAGAATGTCCCAGGGAGGAAAGCCTTCTCGTCTCGTCGTCGAAGATAAATTACTTATGGCCCTCAGGACCTATTTTCATTTATGACAAAGCTATGGGCTGAGTGAGAGACATGATTTTAAGCTATTCAAAGACAGTAAGGTACGTTGGGTTCAAACGGTTCAAGGAATCGTTGATTCTGGGTATACCGGAATAAAAAAACTTTAAAATACGAGTCTATTGCCCAAAAAACGATCAAGAGGCAAAGCTCTTACAAGAGATGAAAAGCAGATGAATCGTGATATTTCTTCAAAGCGAGCTTTAAATGAAAATGTAATAGGGCGCTTAAAACGATTTAAAATTTTGAGTGATAAATATCGAAACAGAAGAAAAAGATTTGGATTGCGATTCAATCTGATCGCAGGGATTCAAAATTGGGAGTTAAAATATGACAATCGCCATTTCTCCCGTGCAGAAACGAATTCTTTTAGACCATGAAAAGTTAACCGTATACCAAGTGGCAATAGAATTTGTTGTACTTGCGGATGTTATAATAGAACATTTACCTCGGGGTAGGGCCTATTTAAGCGATCAGCTTCAACGTGCGGGTTTGTCAATACCATTGAATATTGCAGAAGGAGCGGGAGAATATTCCATCGATGAAAAAGCTCGATTTTATCGGATGGCTAAAAGGTCTGCTACAGAATGCGCGGGAATTTTGGATGTGTGTCAACGATTGCAGCTTGTGAATGAAGAACGATATACCAAAGGACGAGAACTGCTGATTAGCATCGTGTCTATGCTGGTGAAAATGGCTCAAAAACAATGCTAATAGGGCAGGGGCAGGGGCACGGGCAAGGAATTGAGGTTATGCAAGATGTCTATTATACTTGCCTTTAATTTACGCGTAATTTATTAAGGATGCTTGCCTAGAGAGGATAGATTATGATCAACTATTTTAATGTGAGAAATTCCTTTTTACTCCTTTTAAGTATGGGAGTTTTTTTTTCCTGTTCTCTTTGCAGTCAAGAACGAGAAAAGAACGAGATAGGCTTAGAGGCACAGAATTTTTTACTGGATTTTGTTCGAGATGTTATTCCGGATGGGTTAACGAGACAAAAAAAAGTGAGAGAACTCGGACCAAAAAAACCAAAATCAAATAAACAGAAAAGAAATAAGGAGATTGCTGGTCCTCCTGGTCCTCCGGGTCCTCCTGGCCCTCCCGGTCCCCCTGGTCCTCAAGGTATGCCAGGTCATCATGAAAGAGGATGTAATTTAGCAACATCTCCAGCTAAACTTACTTTCAGTTTTAATTCTAATTCTCAATCAACTGCTAAGGGAACATTTGATGGGGTGATAATTCTTCCAGATCAATCTCAGTTGATCGTTCAAGGAGATATTGGTCCTGTTGGAATACCTGTATCCATAATGATTGATCAACCATCCCCTGTGGGTTCATATGTCATTGCCTATATTATCACCTCCCTAACGGATGAAATGGATAGCCCGCCAATTGTTACTGTTACAAATAATCTTAGAAGAGAAGTTGCAAAATACGAATTACTTCCTTTGTCTAGGATAGGTAGCCAAGATGCTAAGCTATTTGTTAATCGATAGGTAACAATTAGTTTAAATCTGAATAATTCTTCCATCTTCGAGATGGTCGATTTTATCTGCGAACAAGGGAACAAAATAGGTGGCCTTTTCATAAGTTGTGTAAATGACAGGCTGCGATTGGAAGGTGCGGGATACTTGGCAGATTCCACAAGGAGAGATGCTGATATTAATTTTGACAAATTCTACGGTTAAAATTATGGTATTGGGCATAAAATCTTTGTTAATATGGGGTTCTTATGTATAAAAATTTGAATTTCAAAAAAATATTCTATTTCATCATGCTTTTTTGTTGTCTGTGTATTTCAAGTACTCAAGCAAAATTAGAGGATCATTTTAAAAAAGCTTCTGGCAAATCTAAAATTCATCGAATAAGGAATATTGATTTCATCTACATGATTAATCTTGACCAACGGCCAGAGAGGTTAGAATCCTGCAATCAAAAACTAAATCCTTACGGGATTTATCCCTATCGGTTCTCCGCTGTAAATGGGTGGGAATTAAGTTTAGATGCTATCAATGATGTTGGGGTGAAACTAGCCCCTGGAATGGATTGTGGGGTTGTAGCAACGAGTTACTTACCTCAAAATAATTTTGAGTCTATTCATGAAGAAATGCGAAACTATGGTCAAACCTATTTTGTTCATTGCTTTGCGCGTGGAACTATTGGAATTTATTTAAGTCATCTTTCAGTACTGCAGGATGCTTATGATTCAGGTTATGAGACCATCTGGGTAATGGAGGATGATATTGAAGTTATTCAGAATCCACGCCTTATACCAAAATTGATTGAACGGCTTGATGCAATAGTGGGAAAAGGTAATTGGGATATTTTATTTACAGATCGTGATTTCCGAAACAGAGATGGCCACTATGTACCTTGTGTGGGCTATGATTCCAGGCGTCCTAACTATCATCCGAGAGATATTAGCCAATTTTATATAAATAATCAAATCGATGACTATTTTCGCAGGGTTGGAGCGCGGTTTGGGGCACATTCTATGATTGTACGACGTAGTGGTATGGAGAAAATTTTAAACTTTGCTAAAACTTACCAAATCTATTTTCCCTATGATATTGATTTTGTTCTTCCGGATGGAATACGCCTATTTACTGTGTTAAATGATGTTGTTGCAAATGAACCCATATCCTCATCTGATAATGGATCCCCTAGTTATTTAAAAAAATAGCTTTAGGGTATACCACAAAGTTCTTTAACCAAATTCTTAAGGTGGTTAATTGCCTCAATCCCATTTCACCCAACGTTTTTTTATTTTTCTAGCCATTACCTCCATCACTTTTAAATCGTTTTGTGCCGAGGTACTTTCCCCCTATGATTTGGGAGAGAATTTATTTCCTTATTCGAAAAGCGATTTCTTCAAAAATGACAAGCAACTCGCTGCTATCTTTGATGAACGTGACATTAGCACTATCATTGAAATAGGCTGCTGGTTTGGAGAATCGACAATCTTTATGGCAAGTCATCTCCCTGACAATGGAACAGTTTATGCCATCGACTCCTGGATTGGATATCCAAGAGAAACTTATGAAATTACCCGATACGTTTACGAACGCTTTTTATCCAATGTCGTGCATGCTGGATTATCTGAGCGCATTATTCCGATTCGGATGACTAGCCTAAGTGCAAATCGTTTTTTCACTCAATATTCTAGCAAGGGGGTAGACATGATTTATATTGACGGCGACCATGCTTATGAATCTGTATATTCCGATGCCAAGGCGTGGCGACCTTATGTCAGGAAAGGGGGAATTCTATGTGGAAATCTTTATTCCAAAAATAAAGAAGAAATAGAGGAAATTAAAAAGGCTGTGCAAGATTACAGCATGGAAAATGGAAAATCGGCTTCGTCGAAGGTTATTTTTGGAGAATTAATTTATGATAAATTTTATGAACCTGTTCAGCTCATTAATTCCATATAAATGGCTTGCGACTTTACTCATTTTTTTATTTTCTTCTCTACAAGGTAAGCCTTACGAAACTCTTTTTAAACTCCATCATAAAATTCCTCGTTCCTCGATCAAAGGAATAGATGGAGTCTGTCATTAACCTAGATGTACGACCCGAGAAATGGCACCGTATAGAACCGATTATTTATCATGGGATCGATCACGTTCGTTTTTCTGCTGTGTTTGGAATTGGTTTCAATCTTTCCACGATAAAGAAATTTTGCGCACGTTATTTCCGTCCAGGTGCTCTTGGTTGTATGCTTAGCCATCTATCTATTTACTATGATGCCTTGCAAAGAGGTTTAAAAGTCATTTGGGTTTTAGAAGATGATGTGAAAATTTTGCGAGATCCGAAAGTTTTAACCCTCATTGTTGACGAATTGAATAGACTAGATCCTCAATGGGATATTTTATATACCGATTTGGATTTTATTAATTCAGATGGGGCTTATACACGCTCTCTTGCGCTCCCGAGGGACAAGAAATACCCATTTTCACTGCCTTTAGAATATTATACTTATAGGGAAAATCTATCAGAAAACATT
>CAWCVY010000035.1:0-55114 GCA_963799115.1 uncultured Chlamydiae bacterium
AGGATGAAAGAGGTAACTGATGATATTTTTGATCAAATTTACCAGGACAGAATCTGTGACCGCCGTTCCATGGAATTGAATGGTGTCATGGTATATGTCTATTACAACCTCTTTTCTCAAAGCAAATTGCTAACAGATAAAGAACGAACAGAGTTTTACGAAGAGGAAATTAGACTCCATCAAAACGTAAAGATGCTGCCCAAGCGGTTTTTAAACAAAGAAGCGTTAAAAACGTTACTATCTGGCCAAACCTACAATTATGTCGTGAACTTGCAAAACGAAGTCTATATTTCTTACGATCAGCGCTATAGGCTAAAAAATGATGAAAAAAAATATATTTTAAACAGTCCTAACCACACCATGCTGGCAGGCGATGCCCCTATTTTGAGCGCAGGCGTGATTAAGTTCTACAAAGTAGGTCGAAAAGAACTTTACTTTATCTCTTGTTCATCTGGACATTTTCACCCATCGGCAGATAGCGCAATCCATATAAGAAATTATCTTATAGAACTTGGAATACCCGAAGAAGCTATTATAACCCTTAGCGCTACGTATGAGACAATTGTTTCTGAAACGCATAAGATTAAGTATACTACCTCAGCTTTATGAGTGCTATTCGATAAACACAAGCCCTAAAGACAAAGACAGTAAGGTAGTGAAGGCGGAACAAATCCCCCTTATCTACTCACTGCGGTATCTTGCTAATTCATTTATTTATGAAGCGCGGTTTTTTTAAATTTTAGTCTAGTTTCAACCAATTAAGTGTTATCTTTAATCACTGGAGGTATGAAAGTAGTCGTAGTATCTTTCCCTAGAGGATGGGCTTCCCTATGACCTTCAACATACTCCCCAAATAGATCCCTCAAAGAACGGTCTTGATCCCACTCTGTTTCGCTAGCAGGGCTTTTATCGGAAGAAGCTTTTCCTGCAGGTATAAAAGGAGTCGTAATATCTCTCCCTCGAGGATGGTTTTCCCTATGACTTAAAATATACGCCCCATATTGATCCCTCAGACTAGGGGTAGGTTCATTTAAAACCTGTGGATTAGAATTACTTTCAATACTAAAATTTGTATTAGATAATGGATTCATATAAATTACATCGTTTTATAACTTGTTAAACAATACTTATTAAAGTTTATTATAGCATTGATTTTATTGCAACAAATTATTTTACGAAGAATCGCTAGCTCATTCAATGGATTCAGTGGATTTAGTGGATTTAGATGAGGAGAGGAATCTGAAAAGGGAGGGGGGAAGACAAACCGGAAATGGTTTAAATTTGCTTACCTTGACTAACAGTAATGTCATCGGATGGAAGAAAAACACAATTTTATAAGCGGGAGGCAGCTGCCTCCCGCTGACGGGCTCTCCAAACAAATCACTATATTAAAACACAGGGGAACCAGCCTTTTTTGGGCTCCGTTCTTTGCAAGGTAGAAGAAGCAGCAGCGGTAGGAGCAGGAGCACCCGGGGTCTGAGGTGCACAAAGATGGACAGGATAATCACTGGGGATGTTTACCTTATATTGATTTAACATCAGAGCTTCAAGTCTATTTGTCGACCTGGAATGAGAATCTAAATATCCCACGATAACAAAGCTTTCTGCTGTAACAAGTGGATTATTTGAACCAGCCAGTGTATCAAGCGCCTCTTCAAGAAGTTTTGGTCGATTATTAGTAGAAACAAATGCAATCTCTGGGCGATTTTTTCTCCAAGCTGTTATAAGGTTTTCCACCGGAACTAGTCTTAATTCCCCTCCGCGACCATTCCACACTACATACTTTTTCTGTGCAGGTGTATAAAAGGTAGGGTAAGGAGGAACTATTTGTTGTACTTTTGTTTCAAGCTCGGGAGTAAAGAAAGAGATAGCAGCATTTGAATCAAGGCAGAGAAATGCTTCATGAAATCTATATATAACGACACTAGTGGGAATAATCGGAGTATAGTGGGGAACAAGTGTACTAGCAGAAACCCCATGGACTGTGATTGCTGTTGATTGGACAGTTTGTTGCTCTCCTTCTTGTGATTCTTCTACTTCTGAAACATCAGGATATAACTTTCCATTAATTTCATCATCAAAGTCCAAATCCGATACTAACTCTTTCGGCTCTCCCACCTCTTGTTGAAGTACCGATTCTCTTAGATGTCTTAATTCTTCCATCAATCGTGTCTTTTTTTCCTCATCTAAATTTAATTCTATATAAAGCTCTTTCTCCAGTTTAGGCAAAGCTGCAGAAAATTCCGCTTCGTTGCAATTCGGAAAAATCTCTCGAATTTCATGCAAATCTAAATTTGGTATATCATCTTGACTAGAAAACGCATCCAAAATCACATGTTTACAACGCTCAAAAATCTCCGAAGATGAAATAAGCTCACCCCCTTCAACCTCTTGCCCATCATCGAGCTCAGGCATATAAGGGACTCTTATATTATTAGGAATACTGTTTGGCTGCATAATAAATTCTCCTTTTGATTAAATTATAATATCCATAGAACTACTTTTAAGATGGTAGACAAATTTTTTTATTTTAGTATAAGTAAGAAAATAAATCAATATTTATTGATATGTATGCGCTAAAAAAACACTACGATATATATAACGGGTACAGATCCAAGATACTTCTCTTTCATCTGCATTCTCTGAATCGTGAGGAACAGAAAATATGAGTTGAAGGTTTGGTAGCTCAAACTTCAGAGAATATTCAATAATTCTTGAATATAAGTCTCAAATTATATATAATTTTTAATCCTGAAACAGGTAAATTTTTTTAAAAAAATAATTTTAATTTTAATAAACAGGTTTATTTATGCAAGCAAGCGCAAATTCTATGCAAAGTCAAGCAATCATTCCATGGCAATCATCAGTATACAATCTGCTTGAGTACAAAAAATTGGAAAGAACTCATTTTAAAGGTCAATTTTATTTGATGGAGGCTCCCCTTACTAATTCATTAGTAGAGTTTTGCTCAAAATGTTTAGGGCAATCTCAGTTTACCAATCTTCATCTTGATGGGATCCCCACCGAAATACGAGGGCCTGTTCGGTTTTATAGATGGTTAAACGTGAATCAAGGAGTATTGGAAAGCCTCCTACAGGAGCAACTTAATGTATTTGTGAGAGATATGATTCGGAAAATCAGCAGTTTTATAGAACTCCATCCCGTAGAGGATTTCACATTGAATTATGACTGGAACTACTTTGATCGATCAAACCGTTTTGCTCATATTCTAGGAGCTTCATTATCTAATGAAATCAATGAGAAACTTTATTTCCAAGTCGTTAAAATCACAGCCCAATTTTTAATTTCCAAAAGCTGGCTTCACTCAATCCAAGGAACTGAGATAACTGATTTTTCCCTTACTAGAAAAATCATTAAGATTGAAATGAATGATTGTGGTGAACTTGTGTACCATTGCCCTAGCCAAACAGGACATTACATCAATGCGGATCATCAATTCTACCGAATTATAGGTCTACAAGACGGATGGGAAAAGCGCAATCACGACAATTTATGGACATTTTCTGAGGAAGTCACAACTCAAATGCAATTAGAACAGGTGAAACTACTCAAGGAAATCAAAATCTATCATCAAAATAACCCAAGTTGTTGGAAAGATTTCTATAATATTATTATAATTGAAGAGGGTCCATGCCAACTTAAGGATTACGATCCAAAGACTACGAAGGTTATTCAGCCTGGTCCAAGAATAATTGAGGAAGTGGATTAAATAGCTTAAATAGTACCTTAGCTTAAATATAACCTCTTGGCATGTGCTACACCCCCCAGCCTCATTAATTTTTTAGCTAAATGTACGTATGCAATAAATATATACGTATAATAGACTTCTTGCGTAATTAAGATTTTATTTTTTGGTTTGGAAAAATCTTCAGAATAATTAGGCAAGAAGTCTAATAGAGTTTAAGATTTTCGGGGGTTTATTATGACTAAAAAAAGCGTACACGTTACTTTATCCATTCCTGAAGATTTAAAAAATCTGCTTTATTCAACTTTTGGGAAAGGTGAAATTAGCAAAATCGTAGTCGATTCTCTAAGAAAATCCTTAAGAGAAAAGCAAAATGAGCTAGCTGATGCTTACCGCGAAGCAACTAGTGATCCCGGACAACTTGAAGCAAAAGAAGATTGGGAACCATTTTAAAAATAAGTTCAAAAAATTGGGCTTAAAAGCTACTTTTTAGGTTTACCTATAAAAATAACTGCTGGCAGGCTTTGCGGCGTTTGAGCCGCTAGCCAGGCAGAAATTCGATGATTTCCCTCATAAAGTTTGTATCTTTTGATACTGACGGATTTCTCATTCTCATTCCATAAAACAATGCCATTCAACTCAGAAACCGGAAATCTTTCTTCGCTTGGAAAAAGCACTTCTACATTTTTCACAACCCAATCTATCTTTAAGGCTGCTACCTCAACTTTTTTCCATCTTGCTTCTTCTCTTGGAGCCTGCCAGAGGAGATATTTCCCCCTTACAAAGTCAAACGTTGATTCGATCAATTTGACATCAGGATTAATTTTTTTAGGATCAATATCGTTTCTATTTGGAAAGGTTGGTTGAATGTATTTTGAAAATTGACATTCTGGCGCCCATTCACTATAAAGCCAGGTTTGCTTGATTTCGAGAGTCGAACTTAAATTTGTAACGGTGGAAGTAGAAGGATATTTAGTGAAAATATCAAGTGCTAAATTTTCCACTTCTGCTTCTTTGTGGGACAGAGAAACAGATTCATCAGTTGTTAAATTGTCCCCATCAAATTGCCTCTTTGCTCCTCCTGTAGGATCCATAAATGCCTATAAAATTTGGTTTAATAAATAATTTGTTGTATCGTTAGCATTTCTTTGCGCAATAACTGGTTTTCATCTAGCCATTGAATTTCGAAACACGTTCAGCATCAATTAAATTTACTATCCTTAAGGTCTTTCATTAAATGAATCTTTCAGGGATAGATAATATTCTTCATATTTACCTCTTGCTTCAGGAGATAATATGATGATTTCCTGAATGGTGGTGCTTTCATCTAACTCATGAGGATCTAATTTTTTAGCGACTACCATCATGGATATATCATTGATTGTAAAAAACCAACGAATAAAGTGGCTGCAAAAATTGTTTTGCTGAGTTATAATAACATTTTTAAGGACAATATCAATTCCCTCTACTGCTACATCTCGAAAAACGGGTGAATTATCTGAGTAAGGAAATACACATTCATCAATTAAGAATGTTTTGTTATAGAGTTGAAATTCAGCCTGCCAAAAAGTACTAGGTAAATCTATATGATTTTCACTATTTAACTTTTTTATATAATGCAGGGCATTTCCCGGTTTGGTCGAAATGATTCTAATCTTATCGGTATTATCTAATTTAAGGGTAGAAGGGATATAATCGCTTTCTAATAACAATACTTTTGCTCCATGCAAAGTAATGCTATCATCTTTGTTATGTTCGTTTTCCAATCTCATAAAGCGATCATCAACTTTAATAATACCTGATGAAGTCAAGGGATAAAAATTATTTATGCCTGGTCTACGCAGCAATGAGATATTGGCTATGATGGGATAGGTGATATACGATAAAATTTTTGGTAAACGATCCATAGATTCGATAGAAAAGTCAATTTTTGAAATGCAATTAAAAAACTTTTCCCACTCATAAGGTGATTTTATCACTAGATCCCAGTTTTTTATTGCGGAGTCATAAATTAGGTCATCTGCAGTTAAAAATGGTTTTAGTGATGAAGGCAGTAAGTTTCCCCACTTGCAATAAGTGGAACAATCGGTCAAACACTCACAGATAATCGCAAAATCATATATTTGCTGCTTCTGATCTTTTTCAAATGCTAATTCAATATGATTGCCTCCGGCATAGCAGCTAGAATAATGGAGCATTTGGGTTTTTAACTGCGTTTGAAAAAATTCTAGTACCTCTTTAAATTCTTGCAAGTTAAGGTCAGCTATACAAGGTTCACCAGCCCAAGTGATTGTTTTATTGTTATTTTTTTCTTTATATTTAGATCCACCATGACCAGAAATTACGATATTCCATGTATAAGGCATAATTTGATTAGGCAAATCCTTATAAGTAAGAAAAAAATCGGGTAATGCATTAACCAATGAATAAGGATCTTGAGCTTCAAAATAATTAGATGCAATATCTTCTGAATAAGCAATTTCTTCTAATGAATCCAGTTTAAAGCCCACTGAAGAATGTTGAGCCCTATATTTTTTTGGAAGAAGTAAATAAAACCCATTTTTTTTATAAATACACCACTCTTTAGGATCAAACGGCGTTAGATAATTAAGTAATAACTGATAATCCATATCCGATACAACCAACTTATCTTCAACATCATAAAATTCTTCGTTAATACGTTGAGCAACTAAAGTTTTGTTTTGAGATATATCGTCACTTGTTCCATTATAATAATTGCTCCAATATAGGAGACGCTCTTTGATCTGGTGGTGTAAGGTTAAAAGTTTATGTTCTTTTGTATCAACCTGCTGTGCATTTTGCTCAAAACTGACCCGACGTTCAATAAAGGAATTCCAAAGGGAGGCATGAACTAAAAGTGGAGCAGCTTGCTCAGTTAAAGAAGACTGTAATTTACTCATAAGGTAAAATCTTGATGTAACGCCAATATTCTCCGAATCCTCTTGATCGAGTAAAATAATGCAACTTAGCTTTTGATCCTCTAATGCATTGAGTTTAAGGAAAATTGTACAAATAAAGAATAAAAGAAAAAATCTTCTCATAATGGCAGTGTCCTATATTTAAATGTCTAGTGTCTATTTCGTATCTACTCACCGAGCTTGAAACAGTATCATTGTTTCGTTCTTCCCTGTCACTATTAGCACCAGCCTCATCATTGGATTTGAGAAATTTTATGGGATGCTGAAGGATTAATGGCTATTTCTAAACCAATCGTACCTAGTAAAGAACGTAAATTAGTCAAAGTGGGATTACCCCTTTTGGAAAGAGTTCGATAAAGTGTTTCTCTGTTGAGGTGAGCTTCCCGTGCGAGATGAGTCATTCCCCCATTAGCTTCAGCAATATCTCTTAGAGCAACTAAAAAGACCCCTGGATCCTCGTCTTCTAAGGCTGCATTCAGATAAGCAGCAGCTTCTTCTGGAGATTTTAGACGTTCATGCAATAATTCTTTATAACTTCTCGATTTACTCATAATATTACTCCTTCTTCTGAGACCTTAAGTAGTTATCCCAGAAAGTTTTGGCTTTTTGGATATCTTTTCTTTGAGTTCCTTTATCGCCCCCGCAAAGGAGAAGAATGATCTTTTTCCCCTTAATTCCGTAATAGATTCTATATCCAGGCCCAAAATCGATGCGGATTTCAAAAATCCCATTTCCACTCTTGATGGGCTTACAATCTCCCAAATTCCCTCGGCGAATACGGACCAATCGTGTTGTGACGATGGCTCGATCTTTTGCAGATAAACTACTCTCCCAATCCATATAGGGCAGCTTTCCCGTGTCAGTTTCGTATACGTCTATGTGGAACTCTTCTATCATGTCTTTATTGTAGCATAAAAGCTACGACGCTATCAAGGGAAATAAGAACGCTTCAAAATAATTAGATGCAATTTCTTCTAAAGATCCAGCTTAAAACCACTGATGAATTTTGAGCTATTTTTTTTTGGAAGAAGTAAATAAAATCCGTCAGGGCAACCCCGTTCTGCTTGAATAACAGCTCAAGATATATTTTGAATACTATTTCTGTAATAGACTTCTTTCGAGACTTGTACTTGGTAATGTGATGAAAAGAAATAATTAAACACAAAGCGGGCACGGTACCTAATCAAATTCATCATTTATGGTGTGTATTTAGATACCCTGAATTTTTCAAGGAGATGCTTAAACTGCCCCGCTTTCTAAATGCTCCAGCTCTCTTTTCGCCGGAAATAACTTTTCAAAGGTAAGGTAAAGAATAGGTGTCACATAAAGTGTCAGCACCTGTGAGAAGAGCAAACCGCCCACAATGACTAATCCCAATCCCTGGCGCATTTCTCCCCCATCGCCAAAGCCAATTGCAATAGGAACGGCTCCCATCACAGCTGCGACGGTAGTCATCATAATGGGCCGAAAACGGACCAGACAAGCCTCATAAATGGCTTGATCAGCCCCCATCCCCATTTTCTGCGCTTCTATCGCATAATCCACCATCATAATCCCATTCTTCTTCACGATGCCGATCAACAATAAAAAGCCCACTGCGCTAAAAATGGAGATCGATTCCCCAAACAAGAAAAGTGTAAGCACTCCCCCCAGTCCAGCAAAGGGAATCGATGAAAGAATTGTCAAAGGATGAATAAAACTTTCATATAAGATGCCTAACACAACATACATGACAATTGCTGCTGCTAAAAGTAAAATAAGAGTATTACGTATCGTTGAAGTCACTGCTTTGGCAGATCCTACTAAGGCCCCGCTTACATTGCCCGGCAAATGCTGTGCGGCAATTTCTTCAACACGCTGCAGCCCTTCACTGGGGGATATCTTTTCAGCAAGAGAAAAACGAATGGTAGCCGCAGGAAGTTGTTCGCGACGCTTAAGACTGGGCGAACCCAATTGTTCTTTCCATTCAGCCAATGCTTTAAAAGGCACAAAGCTTCCCGAGGGAGTGGTAAGATAGAGTTTGGCGGGAGCATTCGCATGGTCTTTGTACTCTGGAAGAAGATCCATATAGATTTTTTCTTCGGTAGCTCCTTTTTGAATTTTCCCCACAGAAGCTTGTCCGTAAGCATGCAGCAGTAAGCCTTGCAATTGCTGCTTGTTAAAGCCCAGTTGATGAACGATTTCATCATCAACATGCATAATAAGGGTTGGTGAATCATTTTTTAGAGAATTATGCACAAAGGAGAGTTCAGGATGAGATTGAAACTCTTTGGTTAAACTGTTGGTCGCATTTTCAACATCAGCAAACTCTTGCCCTCGAATCACAAATTGATAGCTCCCGGCATTGCCCATCTCCAAATCCAGATTAATGAGTTGATAGGGTTGAATGAAGGTTTGCGTGCCCGGAATGAGATCAATTGTTTTTTGAATATCGGCGATCACGAGCTGTTGAGGAGGACGTATATCCAAAGGATGCAACCGCACAACAAAGAACAGGCCCCCCTCAAAATTGATACTCAAGAAATTATCGATATCTGGGTTTTTTTGCATAAGGGATTCGAGTTTCGTCTGCTCCTCGATTACTTGATTAGGCGGCATTCCTGACGGCAATTTAACTGAAACAAACAAAAATCCGCGGTCCTCTGATGGAATAAGATTGACCGGTAGTTTAGTAAATAAAAAAATAGTACCTACCACGCAAATGAGAGCTAAGCATAAAATGGTTTTGGGGTGGCTTAAACAACCCTTTAATGTTTTGCCATATAACCCTACCATCCAACCATTTATCCCCGTAATCGTTTTTTGCAGCCGATTTTCACCAGAATGTGCGGTTAGGAAACGACTGCATAACATGGGTGTCAATGTCAGCGAGACAAAACCAGAAACTAAAATAGCTACCGATAAAGTAATGCTAAACTCGCGAAATAACCTGCCATTCATCCCTGACATAAAAAGCAGTGGGATAAACACGGCTACGAGTGAAAGGGTCATTGAGAGAATGGTAAAGCAGATTTGCTTGGAACCCATCAAGCTGGCTTCACGAGGGGATACTCCTTTTTCTTGACATCTCACAATATTTTCCAAAACCACAATTGCATCGTCTACAACAAAACCCACCGACAAAGTCAAAGCAAGCAGTGAAAGAAGATCAAGGCTGAAATCAAGGATGTACATGACAGCAAAAGTTCCCAATAAGGATAAGGGAAGGGCTGCACTGGTAATTAAGGATTCCGATATCCTCCCTAAACTTAAATAAATCACTAACACGACTAAGGCAAAGGCAAACAACAAAGACCATTGAACGTCTAACAGCGATTCTTGAATCCAAATCGCCTTATTAAACCACAGATTAAGCTGAATGGTGGGTGGAAGTTCTTTTTTGAGTATTGCAAGCACCCGTTGGACCTCTTTGGAAATCGCCACGGTATTCCCATCACTTACTTTTTGAATGCCCAAAATGAAGGCCCGGGATGTGTTGTCGGGAGTGACAAAGTGAAATTCATGATCATTGTCAGATTTTTGGGAGATTTCACCTATGTCTTTAATGCGGACGCCACTTGTTCCAATTTTTAAGTTCTCAAGATCTTTGCCTTGTTTGATCGTGCCAGGCCATTCGATAGAAAGTCTTTTGCTACTCGTCTGAATGCTTCCTAATGGCAAGTCCATAGTATGTTGCTTGACGGCATCGATCACTTGATTAAAACCAATTTGCCGCGCAGCCATCAATTCGGGATTAAGACGGATCCAAATCGATTTTTCTGCTCCCCATGTGATGACCTGTGCCACGCCTTCAATCCTATTTAGCCGAGGGATGATATAAGCATCCGCATAGTTACGCAACTCTCCATCGCTTACATAATCTGAAGTCAGCAAAAGATACATGACAGACTCTTGGCTGTCCTCTTGAAGATTATAAGTAGGCCTGGGATCCAGGTCCTTCGGAAGCTTTGGTTCAGCCCGATTGAGAGCTGCTTGGACATCTCGTATCGCTTCATTCATCTCTTTGTTGAGATTGAAGGTAAGCGAAATGGATGAATGCCCCGCAGAACTTGTCGAAGATATTTCCTCGACACCTTTGACATGGGTCAGTTCTTTTTCCAAGGGAATAGTGACCTGATTAAGAACAGCTTCGGGGCTGGCACCCAAATACCCTGCTGAAACATGAATATGTGGATGTTCTATGGTAGGCAAGTCGGTAACGGGCAATTTCAAAAAAGAGATCCACCCTGCCAATATAATGGTCAGCATAACGAAGGTGGTCATGACCGGGCGACGGATAAAGGGGGCAGATAAATTCATGATTTGACTTCCACTTTGATACCCGGCGATAAGCGCAAATGTCCATCGATAACAATGGATTCAGATGATTCGAGACCCTCAAGAACAATTTGATCCGTACCTTGCTCTTCTCCCAGACTAAGTTGGCGGACTAGGACGGTCTTATCGGATTGAACAATGTAAACGTAAGGTCCCTGTTGATTGTAGCGAATGGCCTTTTGTGGAATAAGTGTGGCATTAGGTGTAACGGAGATCGGGATGTGCACTCTTACACTTTGTCCGGGACGCAGCGCATAATCGGGATTTAATACTTTTGCTCGAATTAAAAGCAGTCCAGTTTCCGGATCGAAATGGTTATCCAAAAACGTAATGGTCCCGACTAGGCTTGATTCCGGAGAACTAAGGGGTTTCATTTCCATTTGCTGAACATTGGAAGGTACTTTAGGAAATTCTTTTTCAGTAACGGTGAATTCGACAATCAGCGGATCCATTTGAGAAATAGTTGCTAGAGCAGCCCCCTGCCCTCGCGTAACAAGCAGCCCTGGGTGAGCATCTAATTTTCCTACTCTTCCCTTGATAGAGGATTGAAGTGTGCACCTTTCCAGATCGAGTCTGGCACTATTCAAGCGCGCTTCATCGAGAGCTAGAGCTGCTTGGCTCCTTTCGGCTTCTGTTTCAAGCGCATCCCATTCTATCTGAGGGACCAAATCCTTCTGTGCAAGCGTTCTATATCGGGCCAATTTCTTTTGCGCTGCTTGCAAATTGACTCGATCAATTGCAAGTTGCGCCTCTGCTTCTAGGACTTTGATCGCATAAGGTTTGGAATCAATTTTAAATAAAGGAGTGCCTTGTTGCACCCACTGGCCTTCTGTGACCAACACCTCTGCTAAAGTTCCTTCTACCTGGGGACGGACATCCATCAGCACTGAGGGTAGAAGGGTTCCGATAGAGTCTAAATAGACCGTTATATCTTTGATGACGGGATGAGCGGCAATCACTGGAACATTTGGAGGTTCTGCAGGGGCTATATTTTGTTGGGATTCACAGCCAGCCAACAAGAGGCTAACTGCTGCAGCTAAGATTAGTTTTCGCATCGTTTCTCCAAATAGGGTGCAAGTGTTCCGGTGGCATAGGCGAGTTTTCCCACTCCTACAAGCCATTGGGTTTTTACATCGCTGTAGCGAACGCGTGCCGCAGCCAACTGTCTTAGAGCATTTGATACCTCTGCTATCCCTTCTTTGCCGGCTTTATATTTTTCTAATACACCTTCATAAGCTTTGGTAGAGTTTTTCAAATCTTCATCGGCATCAGGGAGCATCTCTTCTGCCGCTTCAAATAACTGACTACTAGTCAATACTTCTAAAGAGATGTCTAGTTCTAACCCAGCTAACTCTTCCATTGAAATTTGAGCATCGGCAAAAGCAACGCGGTTTTGATACATTCTCTCAAATCCATCAAAGAGAGGAATGTTTAAATCTAACTTAATTAGATATTGCAAATCATTCGTCTTGTCGCGAAAGTAATGATTCGCTCCTCCTCGACAATCCAAAGAAAGTTTTGGCTTATATGATGCTCTGGTTTTGGCTTGTTTTGCTAAAGACTCGGTTAATTGAGCTTGTTTGGCCATGAGGTCGGAGCGTTGTCGATAAGCTAGGGAAATCAGTTCATTTGTCTGTTGTTTTGGAGGAGGCTGGATTTGATCAACTGGCACCAATTCTAAGGGAACATCAGCAGAGATCCCTAGGCTTGCCGCTAATTTCCCATTTTGGATAGTGCGAAGAGACTTTTGCTTGGTCAATTCCATTTTCATTTGGGCAAAAGCAGCCCGAGCCGTGTACACGTCAGAGATGGGACTCAGACCTGCACGATTGAGCTCAATGGTTGCATTCAACAATCTTTCGGCGTCTTCAAGGGAAATGCGAGCAGCTAAGAGGGTTTCTTGAGCATGGAGCATGGTATAAGCATTTTCCAAAACGGCAACCATCACCTTTTGGATGTTCCAATCGACTTGCCAGTTTGCAGCTAACAAAGACATTTTGGCAGCTCTAACATTCGCGCTTCGCTCTCCAAAATCGTAAAGCATCATCGAAAGAAGGAGGTTGGCGCCAGCGATGGTATAATTGGTATCAGGTCCATTAATGAACTTGAAATCTCTTCCATGATTGATAAAAGTATCCAAGGCAAGGCTTGGGTAATAGTCACTTTTTGCATTTCCCAGAGCTGCAGCTGCCCGATTGGCATTCCACCAGGCCTGCTTCGTAGAAGGATGATTTTCCAAAGCAATAGCGACTAATTCGGTTATGGTCAAAGGATGCTCAAGATCCAATGAAGCCATTGCAGAAGCGGTCAACAAGAAAGATGTAGCAAAGAAAAGTTTAATAAACATAAGGATGAATTTTTATTACTAGATAAGGATGTTATCATATTCATAAAATATTTGCGAGTCTCATTTTCTATCTGTGAGCTTAGGAAGAGTTTATTAATCACGCTATCCAAGTCCATTGTCCGTCAATGTTATACTTGAAAAATTAAGGACAATTCTTTAGCATGCAAAAAAAATTGTACGTAAGAGATTTGGCTCATGTTTGCCTTCTCGTTCAGCTGCAAAGAGATCAGGGGATTTTGATGCTCAAATACACTTTATTTATGCTTGCTGTCTCATGTTATTTATTTTCAGCAGATTACGAAATTATTGTAGAATCTTCTAACCCTGACGCATGTAACGTTATTCTTAATGGGCTAGAAGAATTTAATATGGGGTTCTTTAGGCAAAAGTATGAGACTTTAGAAGTAAATTTATTTGTGATATATGCAAAAAATGACCAGTCCGAAATTATTGGTGGACTTTGTGGGTATATTTTTGAAGGTGCTAATGGATCATGGGCTCATGTGGATTATGCCTGGGTGAATGAAAATAGGCGGAACCAAGGGCTTGGAAATCAACTGTTTGAGGAGGCTGAAATATTAGCCAGAACAAAAAATTGCTCGCACATGCAATTGTTTACTTTTGCGTATCAAGCAGTAGATTTTTATAGGAAGTTAGGTTTTGAGTGCATTGGTATTATTCCTAAATGGATAGAAAATTACGATGCTGTGTTCTTTAGGAAAACCTTATAGATGGGAGCGAGCGCGCAAAAAACTTTTCTTCTTTGCCAATTTCTTCAATTAATGTACTTTTTCCGATGCGGCGTCTGCCTCGTACAACAACCATACTGGCACTTCGCTTTTTCCATAAATCTTTAAGCTTTTTAGATTCCTTTTCTCTGCCGAAAAATTGCTTGTGCCATCCTAAAAAAATGAACCTATCCTGAAAATAACAAATGTTATTTCAAGGATAATTAAATAGACATCTTGCATAACCTCAATTCCTTGCACGTGCCTCTGCCCTTGCCCTTGCCCGAAAAAGTTCTGGCACGCAATTTTATTTTTTAATATAAGGGTCTGCTTCTTAAATCCATCGGCCATTTATGCAAAAATACGAAGCTATACAGAAACTTTCGCCCACTGAATTTAGAAGATTAACAGGAGTACGAAAGGAGACCTTTGTACAAATGATTTCAATAGTTAAAGAGGCCGAGAAGCAGAGAATGTCCCAGGGAGGAAAGCCTTCTCGTCTCGTCGTCGAAGATAAATTACTTATGGCCCTGGAATACTTAAGAGAATACAGGACCTATTTTCATTTAGGACAAAGCTATGGGCTGAGTGAGAAACATGATTTTAAGCTATTCAAAGACAGTAAGGTACGTTGGGTTCAAACGGTTCAAGGAATCGTTGATTCTGGGTATACCGGAATAAAAAAACTTCAAAATACGAGTCTATTGCCCAAAAAACGATCAAGAGGCAAAGCTCTTACAAGAGATGAAAAGCAGATGAATCGTGATATTTCTTCAAAGCGAGCTTTAAATGAAAATGTAATAGGGCGCTTAAAACGATTTAAAATTTTGAGTGATAAATATCGAAACAGAAGAAAAAGATTTGGATTGCGATTCAATCTGATCGCAGGGATTCAAAATTGGGAGTTAAAATATGACAATCCCATTTCTCCAGTGCAGAAACGAATTCTTTTAGACCATGAAAAGTTAACCGTATACCAAGTGGCAATAGAATTTGTTGTACTTGCGGATGTTATAATAGAACATTTACCTCGGGGTAGGACCTATTTAAGCGATCAGCTTCAACGTGCGGGTTTGTCAATACCATTGAATATTGCAGAAGGAGCGGGAGAATATTCCATCGATGAAAAAGCTCGATTTTATCGGATGGCTAAAAGGTCTGCTACAGAATGCGCTGGAATTTTGGATGTGTGTCAACGATTGCAGCTTGTGAATGAAGAACGATATACCAAAGGACGAGAACTGCTGATTAGCATCGTGTCTATGCTGGTGAAAATGGCTCAAAAACAACGCTAATAGGGCAAGGGCAGAGGCACGGGCAAGGAATTGAGGTTATGCAAGATGTCTACTTAATGCAAGCCTTGGCAGCTTCCATTCGAAATTCGATCCAAGAATTAGCAACTTGGGTTTCCTTGCCCATGCCCTGCCCTTGCCCTTGCCCTGGTCCGACGAAAAGATGTGGTGTTTTCCTCTTCGAGAAGTCCTTTTACTTTCAGCCTCTTTGATAACCGCTCTTTTTTGATTTTTTTTTGGGCATGGGCATGGGCAAGGGCACGGGCAAGGAAATGAATTATGCAAGAAGTTTATTGTTCGTGCATCTTCTGTAAGAGAGGGATGATGTTTAGTCAGGAGTTCCTGCTTTATTTATCATCAGCCTTGTCATTTATCCCCCCTTTCCTTATAATCGCTTTGTTATTCAACTCTTGAAGTTATGTAAAAATGACAACTAAAGTTATAGGGATTATCCCTGCTCGTTTTGCAAGTACACGTCTTCCTGGCAAACCCCTGATTCCCATCCTAGGCAAAACCCTCCTTCAAAGAACATTTGAAAATGCAAGGCGAGCCGCTATTATAGATGAACTGATTGTAGCCACAGACGATGTCCGTATATTTGAACACGTCAAACAATTTGGCGGAACAGCAGTCATGACTTCTAAGGATTGCCCCACAGGAACTGACCGTCATTGCAGAAGTTCTCAGGAACTATCCTGAATGGTTGAAGGCAGAAGCAATCGTCAATATTCAAGGAGACCTGCCATGTACCGATCCGCAAGCCATTACAGATGCTGTGCAATTACTCCTTCAAGACCCTCAAGCAAGCATGGCGACCCTTGCAACCCCTCTGAGAACATTAGAAGAAGCTTGTAATTCCTCGGTTGTCAAATGCACCATGGACCAAAAAAACAATGCCTTATATTTCAGCCGGGCACTAATCCCAGGGAATATCAAGCAGCATTTTAACCCCAAAGGGACATACTATCACCATATTGGACTTTACGTTTATCGGCCTGCTTTTGTCCTCCATTATCAAGAACTCCCCTCTACTCCCCTGCAATTAGAAGAAGACTTAGAACAGTTAAAAGTTTTAGAGCATGGCTTTCGCATTAAAGTAGCACTAACGGATAAAGAGAGTATTGGTGTGGATCTACCTGAAGACCTAAAAAAAGTTGAGCAATGGATATGCAAACAAAGTACATTTTTATAACAGGGGGCGTCTGCTCCTCTCTCGGTAAAGGCCTGACTTCAGCAGCAATCGGATTGCTGTTGGAAAAAAAAGGGCTTAAAATTGCCATGTTGAAATTCGACCCTTATTTGAACGTCGACCCTGGCACCATGAGCCCTTTTCAACATGGCGAAGTCTACGTAACTGATGACGGAGCAGAAACCGATTTGGATTTGGGTCATTACTATCGTTATACAAACTCCTTTCTTTCCCAGGCTTCCAATGCAACCTCAGGGCAAATTTACAATACGGTCATCCGGCGCGAACGCCGCGGTGATTACTTAGGTAAAACCGTACAAGTCATTCCCCACATTACCGATGAAATCAAGCAGAGGATTTTAACTTGCGCTAAGCAACAAGAAGGGATAGATGTCGTTCTGGTGGAAGTGGGCGGAACCGTTGGCGATATTGAATCGCTCCCTTTTCTTGAAGCCATTCGACAATTTACCTATGAACATCGTACTAGCTGTCTAAACATACATCTAACCTATGTCCCTTATCTTCGAGCCGCTGGTGAAGTGAAAACAAAACCCTCCCAACATTCCGCTCAAGTTTTAAGGGAAATCGGCATTTTTCCAGATATCATTATTTGCCGTTGTGAATTTTCATTAGATGATGAAGTTAAAGATAAAATCAGCCTTTTTTGCAATGTCAACCGCCGCGCAGTCATCGAAGAAGTCGATGTCAAGCATAGCATCTATGAGGTGCCTTTGCAGTTGCATCAAGAAGGCATCGATACCATGATTTGCGAATTATTGAAACTGCCCAATCCTCCCATAGACCTCAAAGACTGGGAGCAAATCGTTGAGACAATCCTCCATCCTAAAGGAACAATTACCGTGGGGATTGTGGGAAAATATGTCCAGCATCAAGATGCTTATAAATCTGTTTTTGAATCCCTTTTCCATGGTGCACTAGCAGCAGGATATAAACTCAATATCAAACGTTTTGAAGCCGACAAATTGCCTTTAGACCCACAGCTGCTTAGCCAAACCCTGCAAGGTTGCGATGGTTATCTAGTTCCGGGAGGATTTGGTGAGCGGGGGTGGGAAGGTAAAATTCAATCTACAAAATATTGTCGTGAAAATAATATTCCCTTTTTTGGCATTTGTTTGGGAATGCAAGTTATGTCTGTGGAGTTTGCCCGAAATGCTGTTGGTTTAGTAGATGCTAATTCCACTGAAATTGATTCTGACACAGCCGCTCCTGTGATTTCCTTACTAACTGAACAGCGAGGAGTGCAGGATCTTGGCGGTACCATGCGTCTCGGTGCTTATACATGTGAAATTAAACCCAATACACACGCACAACGCGCTTATAAACAAAGCCAAATTAGCGAACGCCATCGCCACCGCTATGAATTTAACAATTTCTATAAAGAGGTGATGGAAAAGAAAGGGTTTGTCATTTCAGGTATCTTAAAAGATGATAATTTGTGTGAAATTGCTGAAATTAAAGATCATCCTTGGATGGTTGGCGTTCAGTTTCATCCTGAGTTTAAATCAAAACCAACCGATCCTCATCCCCTATTCCGTGATTTTGTTCAGGCTATGATCGCTTATCAGAAAAGAGCTCAACATGCAGAGGCTCATGCATCCTCCTAAAAAGAAACCCAAACGCTTAATAGGCATTGATTTTGGGATGAGCCGCATAGGGTTAGCACTTTCTGATGAGAGGCAGATCATTGCCTCTCCTCTTTTAACCCTGAAGACTGAAAAAAAAACCGATCAAACCATTGCAAAACTCTTAGCTCTCTTAGTGGAATTAGAACAGAAAAATAATTGCGAAATTGAGGAAATTATCATTGGGTTGCCCTTGATGATGAGCGGGCGTATGGGTTTTTTGGCCGATGAGGTCAAGCATTTCGTTCAACTCTTATCCCAAGTAACTTCTATTCCCATTCGCACATGGGATGAACGCTTAACCACTGTGCAAGCTGAGCGATCTTTGCGTGAAAGCCAATGACGCGTAAAAAGCGTTCCAAAGTCGTTGATATAGTCAGTGCTGCCATCATTTTGCAAAGCTATTTAGATCTTAAGCATTTGTCTGCTCAGGAATATAGAAACAAATAATTAGGTAATTAGGATCGTGTATTAAAATGAAGTATATACTTGTCATAGCGATTTTTTTTACTCAGACTCTCTTCGCAAGCTGGGACAAATATGAAGGTGAACAATTAGTGCTTTTGTGCTTAGCTCCAGGCATAGGTGATGAATTTCCCGAAAACTGTGAAGAGCAAATGCTGCCAAGCTATTTTCAAGAGATTGCCAATAATTATCCTGATAGTAAAGCTAAAATAATAGCAATCGATCCCCGATTATCTCAAGATCCTTCCTCCAGCGAATATGCCTTTTTAAAAGATTGGGAACATGACGGAGTTACCTTCAGAAAGGATAATATGGAGATTCAATGCTTCAGTGAATGCATTCCAGAAAATGCCCACGAAGAATATACCAAGCGTGTAGAAAATTATTTATCAAGAATTTTAGAAAATGGCGGGGTAGTTTTTATTGGGCATCACGGACAAGCTTATTATGCTTTTGAGCCTTTCCGACTTGCATATAATAACCTCAATTGCGACAACATACAGATGTATATTTGCTGTTCAGATTCGACCCCCTTGTCTCTACCCCTAAGGTATACGGAAATAATCCTTGCAGCAATGTTGAACTTGATGAATTTTTTGAAATTATTTTACCCAATATCAGGAAATTTTTGGCACTTTGTACCGAGGGCAATAGAGAGGCTTGCCATCAGCTTCTTAATTCCATTATTCAAAACATCGAATACAAGCTTTATCTTTTATAGAGATATGGTTGATCTTCCCTACAAAGTGATTCACACATCAGATGGCTCTATTAGAATTATGATCACGGAAGCAGCTATGGCAGCTTAATCAATTCCCAGGGGTTGCCATTCTAAAACACTAGAATGCAACTCATGTCAAGTTAGGGATGGATGGAATGGATAGATGAGCCTGAAGGGCTCCAAATTGCAACAGCTCAGGGCCCCTGGGCTATTTCAATCTTGAGCCCTTCAGACTCATTCACAAAAAGATTAAAAAAGATTTATCTAAAGACTTATTCTTTCAGCCACCGCAAACATCTTGAGTAGGAAAGGCAGCTCCTCGCAAAGCCAAATTTAATAGACATCTTGCATAACCTCAATTCCTTGCCCGTGCCTCTGCCCTTGCCCTTGCCCGAAAAAGTTCTGGCACGCAATTTTATTTTTTAATATAAGGGTATGCTTCTTAAATCCATCGGCCATTTATGCAAAAATACGAAGCTATACAGAAACTTTCGCCCACTGAATTTAGAAGATTAACAGGAGTACGAAAGGAGACCCTTTGTACAAATGTTTTCAATAGTTAAAGAGGCCGAGAAGCAGAGAATGTCCCAGGGAGGAAAGCCTTCTCGTCTCGTCGTCGAAGATAAATTACTTATGGCCCTATGGGCTGTGTGAGAAACATGATTTTAAGCTATTCAAAGACAGTAAGGTACGTTGGGTTCAAACGGTTCAAGGAATCGTTGATTCTGGGTATACCGGAATAAAAAAACTTCAAAATACGATTGCCCAAAAAACGATCAGGAGGCAAAGCTCTTACAAGAGATGAAAAGCAGATGAATCGTGATATTTCTTCAAAGCGAGCTTTAAATGAAAATGTAATAGGGCGCTTAAAAACGATTTAAAATTTTGAGTGATAAATATCGAAACAGAAGAAAAAGATTTGGATTGCGATTCAATCTGATCGCAGGGATTCAAAATTGGGAGTTAAAATATGACAATCGCCATTTCTCCAGCGCAGAAACGAATTCTTTTAGACCATGAAAAGTTAACCGTATACCAAGTGGCAATAGAATTTGTTGTACTTGCGGATGTTATAATAGAACATTTACCTCGGGGTAGGGCCTATTTAAGCGATCAGCTTCAACGTGCGGGTTTGTCAATACCATTGAATATTGCAGAAGGAGCGGGAGAATATTCCATCGATGAAAAAGCTCGATTTTATCGGATGGCTAAAAGGTCTGCTACAGAATGCGCGGGAATTTTGGATGTGTGTCAACGATTGCAGCTTGTGAATGAAGAACGATATACCAAAGGACGAGAACTGCTGATTAGTATCGTGTCTATGCTGGTGAAAATGGCTCAAAAACAACGCTAATAGGGCAGGGGCAAGGGCAGGGGCACGGGCAAGGAATTGAGGTTATGCAAGATGTCTATTGAGCAACTAAATGGAACAGTTCAAGACATTGCCCTGGCCTTCGCAGAACGCTACGAAATTCTTCAACGGATAAAATGAGAACTAATTCATTAAGCGTCGAAAATGAACTTCTTTTCATCGGATGAAGATGTTATATATCCATGTTGGACGGTTGCACGCGTCATAAGCCAAAGAATAGCCTGAGCGTTGAATCATGAATGACGAAATATGGTGCCTGGGAAGAGCGCTTTCTAACGGAAAAACTTCCTCGGTGTAAGCCTTTACTTGAGGAATATGCTGGCTAGATATGCCTATAGCAATGCCAGCAATGAGTGTAGCTAACCAAGGTTTAAGGGAAGGAGAGCTTGGAGTTTCTTCGTTTTGCCATGCTAGTAAGCTATTAGTATCTAAGATCAATAAAGTATTCTAAATCATATTTTAAGCAGTATTAATTTAATCCGAATACAATTTTTATGGCTTCTTCTGCTTCGCGCATTGTGGCGGCATTAACGTTACCTACTTTATCTTTTAATCTAGATTTATCAAGAGCTTTGCATTGATTTAGCATGATTTTTGCTGGCTTACCATTCACTATTGTTTTTACCTCGAATTGATATACATCATTGACCTTACTTGTAATAGGAGCCACCATGACAACAAGAGAGACTTCATTTCCTATATCGTTAGAAACTATAAGTCCTGGACGTATCTTTCTTGTTTCTCCGCCAATTGCAGGTTCCAGATCAACCCAATAGATTTCACCACGTTTCGGGTGTTTTTTACCACTCATCTACACCATCCGATAAAGTCTCTTTCCATTCTTCCAAGGCTTCGATTTGTCCGATGTCTTTGTTTGCTGCAATATAAGCATTTCTAAGATTTTGTTTTTTAACTTCTAGTTCTTTGCGTATAGCATCAGCAACAAAGCGGCTCATTTCCCTGCGTTTAACGAGAGAATGCAGATCATTAGCAATCTCTTCAGGTAATGAAAAAGTCTGATTTTTATATTTTTGCTGTCTCATAACCTTAGTTTAACACACTATTGATTACGTAATCAATAGTAGAATTTCAATCCTTCATTTCTTTTTCAGCCCTGCAAACATCTTCAAAAGAAAAGGCAATTTTCCTCACAAGTTAGCTCTTTCTCGCCTTTCATATAGAGAGCACGAGCCTTTTTGATGGCCTTCTCTTCATTTCCCGCAAGCACTTCGTATGTGAGATACTGGAAGGTTAATTGTTCAACAGCAGGTTGGTATTTCACGTCTAAAACACGAACTCGATAGTTTTTTGCGTCCATAAAATTACTCCTCTGCTATTCTGTCGATCTTGATAAGTAAAACTTTAGAAATTAATTCTAAAGGTATGTAATTTACATGAAAGTCAATCCTCTCGGCAAGTTGTTCTTGAGTAAGTGATAACGTATGTCGTCGGTTTCTTACCTTAGCTGCGAATTCCAATAAGAGTGGATTCTTCTTTTTTTCTTAGAGCCTGTTCAAAATCTTTTAAATAGATAATTTCTCGAAACTTTCTTTGCCTAAAAAATTTTAGTGTCGAACACTTCAGCAGTTAAAACTACCACAGAGCCCACAGAGAACACAGAGAGGGGGTTATATCTTCATTCGACAAATGCCATCTACTAATCGCTTTACATTAAAATTATTAAGCAATCCTCGAGCACAGGTTCCATAAAGCCGTAAATAAGACAGTAATTGTGCTTCATGTATTGGGGCTATTGTTCAATAGCGGCCCCAATGATATTACCCGTTAATGGATCAGTTTCACGCCCGTCTATTTCTTCAGATATATCTGGATTAATTAAATAATTCATAAGACCCCTCTCTGTGTTCTCTGTGGGCTCTGTGGTAGTTTATTGTATCTAACAAAAGATTCTGAACAGGTTCTTAGCTTGAGCCATTAAGATTTCCTCACGAAGCTCAACTCTAACTGAATTTCAATCGTATGAACACACACGATAGTATTGAAAATATACAAGATTAGGAAATTGAGAATCAACAAGTTGCCATTCCATTTTGGCTAAAATTCTGCTAATCCAAGTTTCTTTCCATCCCTTAAGGATGTCATGCCCATCTAAAAATAAATCTAAATCCCCAAAGTAAGATTGGATCGAAAGACAGTTTGCAGGAAGGTTGTTATGGGAACAAAAAAAAGGATCTTTCGAGGTGATAAGCGTCTCATCTACATCGAAAACAAACAGACTTTTCTGATCGACAAAAGCGATCTCTAATTTTAATGATTCAAGATCTAAACTTTCTACAATTAAGGCATTAATTGGAAAAAATAATAAAAGTCCGAAACACAAAAAACAACGAATCATTGAAAACCCTAATTTTATAAATTTTTTCATACCCTTAAACCCATCATTGGAGGTTGAGGCGCAATGGAACAGAAAACCGGGTTAAGGATTTTCGGTTGTTATTACGCAGTTGTACAGCTTACATGATTTTAGGATTCGATATACTGTAGCCTCTCCTATTCCGAGCTTTCTAGCCACTCCTACTTTTGACTCTCCACAAACTGTCAGCATAAGCTTGCCTAAAGATAAACCCTTAACTGCCCAACAAAAAACGCAATTACAGCGCGCGATTGGTCAAACCATGGTCAGTGCGAAAACTCCTTGGAAACCCTCTTTAAATCCTGAAGCCCTCTCTTCTATTCAAAAAATCATGTTGGCAGTAATTCGAGGAAATTCCGTTCCCAATAAAGACATCCTTAGAAAAGATTACTTATTAGGCATCTTATGGAAAGAAAACCCTGAAATTCTTGGCGAAGCTAAAACTTTGATTAATCATTTGCTGGTAGATCTATGCGATCAACTCAATAAAGAGCACTTACTTCCATCAGAACAATTTCATATGGAAATGATCATCGGCGATCTGCTTTCTCTTTATCCTTTTCTAGGTCCTAAAAGTGGTGAAAAGCTTCAAGTACCGGTCTTGATCGATGCAAAATGGCAGCTAACATATAACATTTTACAATATTTCTGTTTTCTATTATATTTTATATATGAAATCAAAATAAATTTAAAATAAGTAGATTATACATGGATATAAATAATTCATTGATGCAAAATTACTCATCCACGCAAAGGGGAGAAAAAAGAAAAAATCCTGGTTTTGAAAATGCTAGAGAAGAGCAGCCTAACTCTAAGCCACCAACACCCTCGAATTATGGTAGGGTATCAGAGCATTTATCAGAAGAGTTTGCAACTACACAACAAGTTCAGAAACTTGCATTTGTTGAATTGGCAGAGCAAGTTAATAAACAAGTAGAACGGGGAGATTGGGATAAAGAAATACCCGATCGTCTTATCCAACTTTATGCGAATTGTCCCAACCTTGTGGGATCTTTTGTAAATCGTATAAATAATTCTGTAGCATGGCTATTATTAGGCTATATCCAACGTGATATCCCCCTTATTCAACGGTACGACCCAAGAATAATCACCGCTTTAAAGCTGAAAGTAAGCAATCTAGCAGCTTCCGAAATCGCAAAATTTTGTTTAAATAATATATGTAATAAAACTCATTATGCTCTTCTACATCAATTATACCCTTTAGCTTCTCTTGTAAAAATTAGCAACGAAAATTCAAGTCATCATGTAAGATATTTTAGTTCACCTAGATTTCCTTCCACTGCATTGGTGCATTATCCTCATTATTTTGGTTTATTGTACGGTTTACCTAATAATAATATTCTAATTCAAAATTTTATCTCAATTTTACCTAATTCGATTTTCAAACAAATAAAAAGTTGTCACTTTCAGTTTCAAGTAAATGAAAATATGTGCCTAAATTGGGAATCGCTTCCCGTACATATTTTGCCTTACCTTTTTTTAAAATTGGACGGATCGGATGATTCCAAAAGATTTATTACAGATATCGTGAGACTTTGCCATATTCATAAATATCCCCCCGAAACATACAAGCATATTTTAAAGAGTATGGGAGGAATTCATAAGAAAAAACTACCTATTCTTATAAATGCTTTTAAAGCTCATAGGGAGAATTCTATAGAGAATTTTCTTTTTTGGCTTCTTAACAAAAAGGACTTAGAACAAAAATATGATGTTGAGAAGCCACAGAGTGCAAACTATGAAAAATATCATCCCATGGTTGTTTATTTTCATTTTCTTGAAGCCGCTTTAACTGGTACTTTAGAAATAACACATTATGTTTATCATTATATCTTAACGAGTGAAGAACGAGAAGTTATTCGAGCTCATTTAGATGCATTTTCTCCACAGCATGCACAGCGCTTAAAAGATATTGATGAGAATTTCTTAAACCCACATTATTTAAATGGAAGAATATCTTCTTTAGCATCAATCTGTCTGGATTTTCTCGCTTCCCAACCCCATCTTTATAAAGTAGACTTCAACCAGTTATGCAATCGAGCCAAAATTGCAAGAATTGCATGCGAAAAACACGTGGACCCTCTTTCACCCTTTACAGTAGAAGAAAAATGGGAACATGTGCTTCCCCTTCTCCATGAGACCCCTTTCCAACTTAATGAGGGAATTATCTCAATCTATTTATCAAATGGGTCGTTGGGTTTAACCTCAACCCCCTTTGAATTGGGATCGGTCATGCAAGGGGAGTTAGATAATTATACTACTCCTCTCGACTTCTTTAAAAAACTCGCTAATAACCCCCCTATCGTACAAGCCCTTTTAGATAACAATTGTTTATCGGCGTGGTGTGCATGGGTTCTTATGGGGGAAATCATTGATAATAGCGTTTTCTTACTCTGATGAAGCCATTAAAGCTCTAATAGCTAAGATAGGTGAATTTAAGGTAGAAGAACTGGCAAAAGCTCTGCAAAAATATAAATATACTAAAACCCATTACGCTCTTTTGCATCAATTATTTTCCTTAGCAACGCTTAAAGAAGCTTTTGCCATACTCATAAAATATCCGCCGAATCATATTAAAGCTTTTAAAGAGGGGGGATTTCAGCTATTTTTTGGTTTTAATGAATCTATAGCTAAAACGTTTGTCACAAGTTTATCAAACGAGAATATCTGTAATATTTTGATCAAATGCTGCTTTGATCATGGACCAATTAAGACTAATGTTTTTGAACTTGATATCTCTATTTTAGCTTCTTTTTTAGAAAGATTAGATCTATCTACAGAAGATTCAGCTTTCGCTATTAAGGCATTGCAAATTGTACCAAACACACTGTGTTTTGCTCGACCTGAATTACTCTACCAGCTGTTAAATGAGTTTAAAGGCAAAAATAATTTTGAAAAATTTAATATTATCATGAATGCTTATCAGTCGTGTTATCCAATGGCTTCTATACTTGGCTTAATACAGTATCTTCGAAAAGAATGCCCCTTTCAAGAACTAGGAAAGGTCGTTCCCTTTTATAATTTCTTTTATGCCTCTTTAACTTGTTATCCTGAAATGACCAACTATGTTTATTTTCATTTATTAACTGCTGAAGAGCAAAAGGTTATCCAGGAAAATTTAAATACATTACCCGAACATGTGAGACAATTAATTGCTTCTTAAAGATCTTTACATAGATGGAAACGTATAGATAAAAATTCCTTCTCTTTTCTCTCTGAAGCAAATCCTTTTCTTTCTATAGGGAAAATTAAAAGAGAAGGGGGATCAGGTTAGGCCTGATCCCTTTGGGCATATTGCATCATACCATCCCCAATGTCTTTTTTTCTGGAGGTACGTTGTTTAGCTTTATGATTTCTAGACTTTTCTAATTCCATTCGCTCTATTTAAGAGATCATGAATGGCAAAGATTACATGAGGATTTTCTCTATACACTGATTTTAATGAAATAGAATATTCACTGCCATCCCTTGCTTGCTCAACAGATCCTCGATCAAATGCTTCATCCTGGATTAAATAAAAAGCAATCGGGTTTTGATCACCATCATCATAATGATCTCGATACCATAAAACTCCTGGTCCTTCTTTGATGCTTGGTTGTAGGCTCTTAAAGCCATTGAGCAGGATCACATTTGTTGTCACATCGCTGTCTTTCACAGGGATTTGTAAGACAGTTGTTCCTAGTCGATTTAATAAGGCATCGGTAGCACTTAATGGTGAACGACTAGCTTTGAAATCAAGCTCTTCATTGAAAGGCTGATAAACAAATCTTACACCTTCTTTTAGGTAGAAACTGAGTTTTCCATTTTCGGTGTTAAAGAAATAACTGTGAACGAAATTATCTATATCGACTGTTGTTCCGATGACAAGCTCTCCTCCGTAACCAGATTGAGCTGAGGATCCACCGCCCCGTGTTGTTCTTACACCTGGTTGTACATAGCTAAATCCCTCTGGTGCCGATTAAATTTCAAAGTTCTTTCAAAGTAAAATCATGTTGTTTAAAAATTTATGTTAACGTTGATAAATAAACTTAAATTATAATTTAATTTACCTCACTATAAATCAAGAAGAAAATTTTAATTTATATCCCCCGTGGAAATTATAAAAAAAGTTCAACTAAATTAGACAGATTGGACATAGATAAGTTGGACTAGTTGGACTAGTTGGACTAATTGGACTAATCGAACATGTACAATCTGTCCAACTCAACTAGTACAACTAGTACAACTAGTACAATCATACCAACTATTACAATTAGATGTGTTTTGATTTATTTATCATTAATTAATCTTATTACTATTATTATTTGATTTAATTATAAATAACTAAACAAATTATTTTATATTATGAAAAAATATCAATAAGAACCAAATAATACAAAAAAACTAGTAAATCATATGGGGCATGACAGCATCTTATTTATATGAATAATGGACTTATTCAGTCAGCTAAAATAGCAGATTAGCTATTGCTAAAGCTGCTTTTAAAGATTTAGAGATCGAAATAAAACAATGTAAAGATAAACCCAAATGCTAAACAAAAAACGCAATTACAGTGCGCGATTGATCAAATTATGGTCTGTGCGAAAACTCCTTGGAAACGCTCTTTAAATACTGAAGCGCTCTCTTCTATTCAAAAAATCATGTTGGCTATAATTCGAGGAAATTGCATTTCGAAAAAAGAAATCCTTAGAAAAGATATATTTATTAGGCATCTTATGGAAAGAAAACGCTGAAATTCTAGGCGACGCTAAAACTTTGATTAATCATTTGCTGGTAGATCTATGCGATCAACTCAATAAAGAGCACTTACTTCCATCAGAACAATTTCATATGGAAATGATCATCGGCGATCTGCTTTCTCTTTATCCTTTTCTAGCTCCTAAAAGTCACAGGTGAAGGGCAACAGCTGGTATTAATCGATGCAATATGGATTTAATTGATCAGCTAAAATTGAAGAAATACCATTAAGCTGCAAATGGCAGCGAGCAAAGAAGTGATGGCTTTTAGCTAACCCTTCAATAGCATACTTGTGACTCAACTCTAGTACTTTTTAAAGGAACGACCTATAACTAAGATAAGGGATTAGGGTTAAGCTTGATGACTGATCTTAATAACTTCGCTTCTGTAGGGGCCTATATCTACGCAATGGGTAAACAAAGAATAAATGATTGGCTTGAGGCGCACACAATACACTCTAAGGCAATTATTTATGGTAAAAGTCTAGGGGGAGCACATGCTTGGAGAACTGCTTTGAACTTTACTCAACAAGTAGAAAAAGTCATGGCTTAAGGAGCAAATGGACTTTCTTCAGCAGATTTAAAAAATGACAACATTTGATTCAAAAACAACAGCTTACTTCTATAAAAATATTTTGGCAAAAAAATGATACTGTGACTTTAGTAGATTATGTGGCAAATAAGGGCATAAATTATTATAAAGTTGTTAGTAATAACAAAAGGAAAGGTGTACTCGCACATGAAGATATGTTTTCTACCATGAGAGTTCGACTCATCTTTTGTGAACATGATGCAGAAGCTGGAAACCTTTAGGCATGACAGCTCTGGGTAGACTGGGTTCCTTTGTCATTTTTCCCCCCTTTTTATGGTATTTACTTAACAAGAGGAACATTAAAGCGGTTTGTGGAAAAACAGTTTAAAGCAGTTAAAGTTTTATCTTAAGCTCAAGTCTAATTTAGTGATTAACTTTTAAATATCTCTTTTTAGTAGGGGTATTTGAACTGTTTATTTTAGTTTTCTATTTTTATATTTTGACTTTTTCTTTTCTTTATGTTACATCTTATAGCTAGTTCTTCTATATATAAATGTAAAAAGATTGGGGGGTTAGTTATGTAACTATTAGGTGGTATTTTTATTGGAACAAGATTTATAAGTTTGAGTTAAGGATTGACAGGGATATCTTTTAGAGGTAGATACTCTATATGTATTGTTAAGTACTCTCTCTCTTCTCTCACTTCTAGGTATTCAATATTTCTAAAGTTTTACTGAATTCTTTTAAATATTTATCTATTAACATAAAAACTATTAATATAAAGAAAGTGGGTGAGGATGGGAATGTAAACAAAATAACTTTTTATAAATTCTGGCAAGAATTAATAGAGATAAAAGCACAAAATGCAGTATATTTAAGAGTTAAAGAAATTGAAAGAGATTAGCAACAGGATTACAGTAGAGCAAAACAATTTGAAAATGAAGGGAAAAAAAAAGAAGAGCTTGAAATCTATAAAAAACTTATAGAAGAAGATATTTTTATCAATATCTGGATAATAGACTCTATGGTTAGAGCGGTAGATTTGTTGGAGGAGTTATAGGAGAGAGATGAGGCTCTTCTTTATAGTAAGATGGCTAAAATTTAGAAGTAGCAACAACGCAATGTAGAAAACTTGAAAGAAAACTACTTTTAAATAGAAATTAAGCTAAACTGGTGGGTTTTTTAGGAATAGTTTTTGAAAATAAGAAAAGTTGGGTTACTAGTATAAGTTTTTTTCCCTTCAATGAACATTTGATATATTCAGATTAAAGCATTATGCTGCGCTTAATGTAATAGGAATATGGGATTGGCTTATGACAATAACTTCGACCTTCACAAATCCTCTGATTGACTCTAATCGCTTGTTAAAGACCGCAGAATCCTGCATTTTAGTCATCTTTGGCGCAACAGGCGATTTAACTGCCCGCAAATTGGTCCCGGCTCTTTACAACCTTGCACGGGAAGGTTTGCTGCCCGGGCATTTTGCTTGCGTGGGTTTTGCCAGGAGGCCTAAAAACCATGACCAATTCCGCAATGAAATGCTGCAGGCAGTCAATAAATTTTCCCGGTCAGCTCCTGTAGATCCCCAATTATGGAAAACATTTAGTGAACAATTATTCTATTATCAGTCAGAATTTGACAATGATCAAGGGTATGAAGGCCTGTATCAATTTTTGCAAAAACTCGATTCTCAATTAGGCACAAAAGGCAACCGGGTCTATTATTTATCCATTCAACCTAGTTTTTTTACCACCGTAGTCGAAAAACTCAGCCAGCACCATTTGATTTATCCCCCCAACCAGATCAAAAATAAGTGGAGCAGAGTGGTTATAGAGAAACCATTTGGTGAAGACATAGACTCAGCTAGACTATTGCAGCAAAATCTCACCCGTCATCTAGATGAAAGCCAGATTTACCGCATCGACCATTACTTGGGGAAGGAAACAGTTCAGAATTTGCTTTTATTTCGCTTCGGCAACTCTATTTTTGAATCTGTTTGGAATAATCGGCATATCGACAATGTCCAAATTACAGTAGCGGAAGAAATTGGAATAGGTACCAGAGGCCACTTTTTTGAAGAAGCCGGGATGTTAAGAGACATCGTCCAAAATCATGTCATGCAGCTCTTATCTCTCGTAGCTTTGGAACCGCCCACGAATTTACACGCATCGTCCATCCACAGTGAAAAAGTGAAAGTCTTAGAGTCTATTCGCCCTTTACCTGATGAACATCTGGATGAATATGTAGTTCGAGGCCAATATGGGCCCGGATACATCAATGGAGAACCAGTTATAGGCTATCGTGAAGAAAAGGATGTCAACCCCCATTCCGCAGTGGAAACATATGTTGCACTTAAGTTAACCCTGGATAATTGGCGCTGGGCAGGCGTTCCTTTCTATTTACGAGCAGGCAAACGCCTTCCTAAAAGGGCCACAGAGATCGCAATCTCTTTCAAAAAAGCACCCGGCTACTTATTTCAAGAGGCGACGGCAATTATTGATCCTAATGTTCTCGTTATCCGGATTCAACCCGATGAAGGCATTTCCCTGAAAATCAATAGCAAAGTTCCCTCATTGGGTACAGTGATTCAACCGGTCAAAATGGATTTTCGCTATGAGTCTTATTTTGGCTCGACTCCTCCGGAGGCCTATGAACGGTTAATTTGCGATTGTATGGCGGGAGATAAAACTCTTTTTGCCCACGACGATGAGGTGCTCATGTCATGGAAGCTGCTAACGCCTATATTAAAACATTGGCAGGCCATCCCTCCCCAAGATTTCCCCAATTATGCTGCTGGAACATGGGGGCCTGAAGGGGCCGATTTCATGTTGCAGCGTGAAGGACATTACTGGCGTTCCATTTAAAGGCAGGCAACATGGTAACCAAAACAAACGTTCCCATTCAAAATATTCAAGCTGAGCTCAATAGTTTGTGGGGATATAAAACAAAAGCATGTTTATTTAACTTGATTGTCTATACCCACGACCCTCGCCGTACAGATTATTTCCAAGATCTTACCAAAATGATTATGGAGCGGTTTCCCTGTCGAATCATCTTTATCAAAGGGAATCCAACAAGCAAAGATTCCAACTTAACCATCAATGTATCAATTGAAGAAAGCCAAGATAAGCATAAAATTACTTGTGAACAAATTTGCATCGAAGCTTCAGGCCCTGAATTAGTTCGGGTTCGCTTTCTTCTACTCACACTTTTAATTCCCGATTTACCCATTTATCTTTTTTGGGGGCAGGATCCCACCACAGAAAGTACTATTCTCCCCTATCTGCAGTGTTTAGCCACGCGTTTAATTTTTGACTCTGAAGCCACAGATAATCTTCAATCGTTCAGTAAGAATATGCTTGAACGCTTAAAAACATCATGCATTCCGGTTGTGGACATGAACTGGGCTAGAATCGGCGGATGGCGCGAGGTGATAGCCAAAACATTTGATAGTATGGAAAGATTCGATCAGTTGGCAAAAGCCAATTTGATTACTATCATTTACAATAGTCAGCCAAACCCGCTTTTCTTTCACCCGGAAACACAAGCTATCTACATGCAAGGTTGGTTAGCATCCCGTTTAAGCTGGGATTTTATTAGGGCAGAAAAGATCAACCAATCGCACATCTTGCATTATCAAAACAAAGGAGTTCTTCACGAAGTCCGGCTATCACCTAAAGCCGACCAAAAATTCCCACCAGAAGAAATTTTAGAGATGGAGGTATCAGGCTCCGAAAATTATAGCTGCCATTTTGTACGAAAAGAAGCCGATAAAGTAGATGTGCACGCAAGCAATCAGTACCAATGTGAACTTCCTTTCAGCCTCTTGATGCCTACTTTGCGAACAGGAAGGAGTTTTATGCAGGAGATTTTTTACCAAAGAGTCAGCGACCAATATGTCCCCATGTTGAAGTTGATAAGTTTAGTTAACTGGAGCTAAGTGATGGAAGAATTTAATTGGAAAAAAATGATCCAGTCTCTTGATGAGCGCAGAGACATTATCATACCTGGCAATGCAGAAGAAACTATTCTGTTTTGCACAAGGCAATTTCTCCAAATTGGCATTGACGCTATCCGGGAAAAGGGGATCTATGCCGTGGCTTTATCGGGCGGCCAAACTCCTCATGCAATGTATAAAGAATTAAGCAAACCTGCCTACCGCGACAGCTTAGACTGGTCTAAAGTATTATGTTTTTGGAGCGACGAGCGCAACGTCCCTCATAATGATCCTGAAAGCAACTACTACGCTGCCATGCAATGCTGGTTTAGCTGCTCTTCCCCTTCTCCCCGAAAATATTTTTCCGATACCGACGGGAGAAAATATTGAAGAGCATGCTCGCCTCTATGAAAATCTCATCCGCCAGAAAGTTCCTTCTTTGCATTTCGACCTTATCATGTTAGGCATGGGTGAAGATGGACATACAGCCTCATTATTTCCCCGCACACATGGCTTGCATACTAAAAACCGCCTCATCATTGCCAATTTTGTTCCTCAAAAAAATACCTGGCGCTTGAGCATGACGTTTGAATGTATCCATATGGCTAAGACAATTTGCATTTACGTCATGGGAGCAAATAAAGCAAATATGGTTGCGCGAGCACTCATGGGGCCTTATGATCCAGATAATTACCCTGTGCAAAGGATTGGCACGCCTTCTCACAAAGCTCTTTGGATCCTTGACACTGCAGCAAGTGAAAAACTCGTAAATGGGTAGACCTAACTCTGTAGTAGCTAAAAGACTTGATATTACAACAGCCACGCTTTATTCTTATGTGAATAGTGATGGATCGTTTAAAGATGCTGGCTTTAAATCATTGGATTCTAATATAATCAAATAATAATTTCAATTACAAAAGGATTTATAATGAATATTAATATTCTTCTTTCTAATTATTCAGTCTCTTTATTCAGAGAAAGTGTTCTGCCTTCTTTAACCTATCAGCAAAAGAAAATTTTATTTATTGCCTCGATAATCTTTGGCTTTTTGTCTACTTGCTATGTAGTGAGACGTTGCTGCTTTAAGGCTAAGGTTTTGAATGGTCAAGGGGTGAATTCCGAACTATTCGGATTAATTGTACGGGAAGGAGAATTCAAAGATGGCGAATTAAATGGCCAAGGAAAGCATATCTTAAATATATTCCTCTATTTTTTAAAATGATAGAGGAAGGAGAATTCATAGATGGCGAGCTAAATGGTCAAGGAAAACAACTCTTGCCTAACGAAGTAGTAATAGAAGGAGAATTCAAAAGATGGCGAATTAAATGGCTGGGGAAAGATAACTAGTCCTGATGAAATAGTATGCGAAGGTGAATTCAAAGATGGCGAATTAAATGGCAGGGGAAAGATAACTAGTTCTGATGGAACAGTATGGGAAGGTGAATTCAAAAATAATGATTTACATGGACAAGGTAAGAAAACCCTTGCTACGGGAACAATAAAAGAAGGTGAATTCGCGAATGGGAAGTTAAATGGTCAAGGCAAGAAAACCCTTCCTAATGGAACAGTAGAAGAAGGCTCATTCCAAAATGGAAAATTAATAAGTCAAATTTCTTAACGTGCATTTATGGGCGAATCTCAAACTGATCCCCCTTTAAATGGCGGCTGGTGACATGACTGTTGGGTCCTAAAGAGAAAGGGACCTGTCGCTTTAAGCTACACCTTAAGAGAACTTAAATTGAAAAAAAGAGTTTCTATTGACTCCTTTTTAGGTGTAAGGATATAAGCACTCACCACCATTAAACTCCCTATCGCGCCAGCCTTAGGCATCTGCTTGATCCAATTCCAATCTTTTTCCACATTCTTAATATATAACGCGTCCAAATGATCATAGGTCGGCTTTAAAATCATAGGATATGGATCTGTTTGATCGATACCCCCACTGAGATTGTGCCTCAAATAAATTTCCGCTATTGTATCAGATAAGTATACCTTGCCCGATTCACTTGTCCAATTTGATAAATCTTCCAGATGGTGTTTCTGCAATTGATTGGCATATTCAGATATTTTTTCAAGAAAGGTTTGATTTCCCATGATATCAATATGATAGCGACTCTTGACAAAATCACATATGTAGAGCATCAATTCCGAACCTAATTGGCTTAATACCAGAGAAGACACGACTAATTGGGCCTGGTGAAGGGGTATCATAGGGGTTATAGTGGGCTGGGTTGTTTCTAAACATTCGAAAAATTTATCACAAAAGTGCCCATAATCCCTCTCTTCAGCCAGTTGTTCCACAATATGGGATAAAGGAGCCACGACACCGGTTATATCGCATGAATGGGTGATGATTTTCTTTTGTAATTCAGGTTCTAATGTGTTAACCGCCCTTTCCATAGCTTCAGAATCAATATCGACTAAAGTTAATTGTTCGAATTGTTGCGCTAATTCCTTAAGGGGTATATCATTGCCATTCCCCACTCCCACTACTAAGGCATTCTTATCTAATCCTTTAGCAGCTTCTAAAATAAGTTCTTTGCCTTTTGAAATATGTTGGGCATACAAATGCTCGTTAGAAGCAGCAAGTTGAGCCATTTGCCTATTCGTCTTCAGATAATATGCCGAGGCAGAATGGGTAGGTTCTGTTCGATCGGCATGATTATCTGAAGATGATGAAATGACAAGGTTAATCCCAGAATCTATAGGATTCAATCGAGGGCTATCAGAAAAAGCTTGCATAAGTAACCTACTTTAAAGTTTAAATATAACGAATATTAAATAATTTGGCATTTTTGTCAATCAATAGATAAGTGTTATTATCCAAAATTTTATTCAAAAAAAGCAAGATCTTTAAAATATTCTGTGTTAATAATTTAGTTTATGTTATATTTATAATAAATTTTATAATAAAAAGAGGTTTATGGAACAAATCCATTTTTCACCTATCCCACATCTGTTACACCCTTTTACAATTTCTAACCCGCAGGCGAGAAAAAATTGAAGTTTACAGTCTGAGGGGTAAAGTGGCAATTGCTTGCACTGGCTATCATCACAGGGGTACTTTGCAAGTATTTTAGCAGGAGTTCCGGCAGGGATAGCTGCAGGTGGAGCTGTTTTTTATACTTTAACTGGCTTATCATAAAATTCGAGTAATCTCAGATTTCCAGATAGTACATCATACTAAATAATAACGAACCTGAGCCTGCCCCTCATTGAGAAAGAGCCTGAACAAGAATCATAACCTATTAGGGGTTCACCGAAAGATCTGAAAAAAGAGGAGCCGGTCCAAAATTTGCTCCACTGTTTTCCTTTTTTGAGGGTACTTTTAAACCCGCTTTGGATCAAATTTTTGCAAAAGCTGCTGATCGCGACCTATGCTTTATTAGCAATAAGACAGCTCCATTCCTCTCTTGGATTCAAAAATGAATATAAGGGTATGACAATATCCAAACAAGAAATCTTCATTATTTAAGAGAAAAACGACCTGAATTAGAGCATGGTCTTTTTATTGATATCAGAGGTGATGGGGACTGCACCTTCAGGTCAATAGGAGCAGGTTTATTGCTTCAATCATGTTTAGAAGAACCGCTGTCTGTATATGAAAAGCTGTTTAATAAATTTGAACAAATTACAAATCAGTTGGAAGGAGCCACAGCCGCAATTGGCGAAAAAATCATAGAAATAAGGGATGAAGTTGAAAAAATGCGGAGAGAAGCCGAACAATCTGAAGCATTATTGAAGCTGCATCCAAAACAGTATCATGACGCAGATGGAAAGATGACCAAGGAAGGTTCTGATTTAAAAACCGGCTTTGATGAAAAAAGAGAGATAGCCTCCATCATAGAAAGTCAAGTAGAAGCCCTTAATTTACCTCAAAATCAAAAGGCTATTCAAGAGCAAGTAGCAGGGTTAAAACTTGCACACACCAAATTGACTCATTATTTCCAAGAATTTAAAGGACTAGCGACTCCCGATGAAGTGCAAAGGAAAATGGTGGAACTAATGGGACAGGAGGAGTTTGATCAATCCTTGATCATTTTCTTAAGAAAAGCTTCCTCCTTGAATATAGCTCTAAATGGCTCAAAAATGGGCAATTATCTGATACATCTCAAAGGCCAGGAAGAGGTAATTCTCGGGGAATTATCTATCTTTGAATTACTGATGCGAAGAGCGAATGCTATACGACCTGGCCTTGGCCAAGAATTATTGCAAGGCACCATCAATGATGCACTTAGCCTCAGCAACCTATTTCAACAGCCCCTCAGTTGGTACCGTTCCGAAGTATATTTTGAACCTGAAGATAAAATCATTCATGATTTTATGCCAGAATGAAAAATGAGAAGAAGAAACCGTTCTTTCTCCTTAATCGTCCCGGCCATACCGATTTAATTTTAGTCTAAAAGAGGCAGAAAGTTTCAAAGCATTAAAATTTTATTTATCGTATACCCAAATTATACACAAACAACCTGAAGAAGTGGTTTGTGTATAGTTGAAAATGAGTAACTGTTGATGAGAGTGTCAGACCTTAGGTGAGGCTAGGCTCTTTGAAATGGTTACAAAACTTAACCAAATGGGTATAAGCATGGCACTTTTTCTAAGCATTTATGTATTTGGCATTATCGGTTTTTTTATCCATCTTTTTCTCGATAAACAGCCCAGGACTAAAGAACGGGTAATTGAACTCTTTCTACTTTATCAAATTGTCTTTAGTCTGGGCCTCACGAGTTTCATGGCCTTCTTCGGTCTTACTTTTATGAAAGAATATGTCGCTATTTATTCTGGCTGGACGCCTAGTACTTTCGAACAGCTGCTGGCCAATGTAAACTTATCATTTGGAGTTTTGGGGATTTTATGTATTTGGTATAGAGGCTACTTTTGGATGGCTACAATACTAGGATTTTCAATATGGATTTTAAGCGATGGCGTCACGCATTTGATTGACATGGTGGCCAATAATAACTATGCCGAGGGGAACATTGGAGTGCCATTGTGGACTGATATAGCAGTACCAATCATCTTGTTAATACTTTTAGCCATTTACTTGAAGCAGCAAAGCAGGGCGGGTGCATTAAATAAAGCCATCACGAATGAGTAATTGGACATTGGACTAATTGGACTAGTTGGACGGAATTGGACAAATTGGACCAAATCCGTCAAGTCCAATTAGTCCAAAACTAGTCCAGCCCCCTTTAAACCCCAAAAGAAAATCTCACAAATCAACAATAACTTTCTATATTTTTAATTCAGTTTATGTTATGCTTTAATATTATTATTAAATTTATTTAATACAAGATTAGTAATATTTTATTAATTAAAGGCACGCATGATATGGTTAATCTTCAATCTTCTATCACAAAAGATTCGAGAGTTTCATCTAAAAATGATTCGAAAGTAGAAAAGGGAAAAGAAACTTTCAGAAGAAACTGTTCTGACAAATATCCCTCATGAAGACTTGTCTTCTAGCGCTTACTTTGGATTTTGGAGATCCCCTGTCTCTTCTGCTCCTCCTATTCCTTTATTAGTTAAAAAATTATTGGAAACAGAAAATAGTGAAAAGGCTCTTGGATTGCTTAAGTATCTATATGGTGAGCGAATTATCGATGAGGTACTGCAACGTTATAAATTTAATGATCCCATCACCCCTGAAAAAATTCAAATCATCATGGGTGCGATTAGTGCTCGTGTTACTTGGGATGATCTTAAGCATTTGCACACGGCTCTGCAAAACTTGGAGCTCGCTTCAAAGGAAGAGGAACCTTTCCTTTTTCTCTTAACTAAAGAAGAGCTCACTCATTTAATAGTTCTGGCCAAAAGAACATCATTTGAGGAAATAGACGATGAAGGTTTAGAACAAATGCTAAATGTGTTCCGCACAGAGCTTGGAACAAATGGCGAACACTTCCCCCTCGCTATGCCAACCAAAAATGCCTTGGAAGGGATAGATCTATCACCCAAAGCAACCAAACATTTCCATCAAGACAAAATACTTTTAGAAAGGATTCAACAATTGGCTGAATTTGACTGCAATGCTGCCCTCCGAATTAATGGAGAAAAAATAGAGCTTTCTGAAAACTCCCTTGTGGTTGATGTTGAAGGGCTCGCACTATCTGAATACATGAGCCGCAGTTTAGCTTATGCCTCTTTGAGAAAGGGGATGATTGTTCCGGTACCGACAAAATCGCAAAAACCAACATATTTCAAGGTTGAAGGAAGCATAGAAAAAAATGGTTTTGCTTATTTTCTTCTTTCTAAAATCAATTCAGAGGGACCAAAAAAATTCCATGTCTTATTCCGAGGAACAGACCCAGGGGATATCGCAAGTGTTTCTCATTGCTTTGGTAAAAGCGTCGGCCTCAAACCATTTTCTGAAAATGCAAGGAAAATTTTAGATAATTTAAAATCAACTCTTGCCTTGCATGCAGACACCAGCATTGAATTTAATGGGCATAGCCAGGGAGGATCCTTGGCCCAACATGGATTGGATATTGTTTTAAAGGAAATCAATGCATCGGATTCTCCACTAAAATCGGCCAAGCATATCCGAGTGGTTGTTTGGAACTCTCCCTCGGTACTGGAGAAAGAAGCGCAAGATATTGCAGATAATCTGGAAGCTTTAGCCAAAAATCCACAGACGATGAATACAAAAGTGGATTTTGCCTATAACATCATCGATAAAGACATCGTCCATAATTTTGGAGAACGTTTAGCCGGATTTATTCTCGAATCTTTTAATGCTAACCGTCAAATAATACGCTTTGAAGCCACAAAACCGGGTCTTTTGGGTCATCACTGCAGCCCCATTTTAATGAAAAATGGGGAGCCAGTAATTGTCGGGGTTCATACGGAAAGACGTGAACAGATCAATCAAAGACTGAAGACAATGATCTATCTTGATGTTTTGATCAAACATCTTGCAATAGATAGCGATAACAATCCCGATGATCATCCAAATGAAATTTCGCTTTTAGAAAATATTGAAGCCGACTTAGGCGATGCATTTACTTTACAGATGAATACAATGGATGTAATAGATTTAAAAATATTGAGAGAACACTTGGCGGAACAATTTGACAAAGACGTCGTTCTCTTAAAAAAACACTCTGAGGAGATTACCCAAGCTATGCTGCTTTCAACCTATAAAAACTTGTCTCAACTTGATCAATATACCGGCGGTGCCATCGTCGAGGTCGCGAAGAGTTCTCTATATGATATGGTTAATCCCCAAGTTTCTACCAAAGACAAAGTAAAAAATGCTGCCATTTTTGGGGCTGGTGCTGGTGTGGGGACAGTGGCTTTATATGGTCTAGGAGCTTTTGCTGCGACAAATCCAGTTACAGCTGCAGTAGTGGTTACGGGAGCAGGGCTAGCTGTTGGAACCTACAAAGCTGTCAATAAGATAAAAGAAGTAATACTTGGATAAATCGTAAGGTAATCAGGCCGTCTCGGCCTGATTCTAATGAAAGACGTGGGAGAATCCAGAAAAAGCTAGGTTGCAAAACTGGCAATGGCGATGGAAAACCGACAATCTTTAGGCTTTCATTAGCACCAGGCCGAGACGGCCTGATTACCTTCGCTCAGATACCCCGACGAAGGAGAGTATCTGAACTGTTACGATAAATCTTTAATTTAAATGCTCGCTAAACCAATTGAGATTTCTTTCCATCAGATCTAGTTGAAGTTTTGGGTCGCTAAAACGGTGTCCCATACCTGGGTACAAAATGAGAGTGGCCTCTTTCCCATTTCTTTTCAAAGCATGGTAAAATTCATAAGCTTGGGAAACGGGAACTCTCTTATCTTCTAAACCATGCTGCATTTGACAGGGAGTTGCCACTTTGTGCGCATAATAGAGCGGAGAGCGTTGGTGATAAATTTTGCGGCCCTGGCCAAAATCGCCGAAATAATCTGATAATAGGCGATGTAAATCGAGTGTCCCCGAGGCGCTTACTAAATTGCTGATGCCTGCCCCCACTGAAGCTGCTTGAAATCTCGTTGTTTGGGTAATTATCCATGCAGTCATATATCCCCCATAACTCCAACCCATTACACCTAAGCGCTGAGGATCAGCCAAGCCCTTTTCAATCACTGCATCAATTCCTGCCATGAGATCCTGGTAATCTTTGCCTCCCCAATCTCCATAATTGAGACATCTAAAGGTTTTACCATACCCGCAAGATCCTCTTGGATTCGCCCGTAAAACCATAAAACCTGCTTCTGCAAAAGATGCAAGGGGATAAGCAGAGGGCATTCCCAGATAGCCTTCATCGAAAAATGACATAGGACCGCCATGAATCACTAACAGAAGCGGATAGCGAACGCCCTTTTGATAACCATAAGGATAGGTCAAAAGCCCTTCGATTTGTAATCCATCAGTCGATTTCCAGCGCATCAGTTGAGTCTTAAAGGAAGGGTGAGAGATAAAAGCCCTATTTAATTCGGAAATTTGGAGGGGTTGAAAAGACTCTAAATTAGCAACAAATGCTTCGGGAGGGATATCTGAAGACTCTGCTATAAAGCCCATAAACTTTCCGTCACAACTAAGAATCGGATCTTTAAAACATAAATTCCCTGCAATTAATTCTTTTCCCGGTTTCCCATCTCTGGGTAGCATGACGATGTGAAATTTTGTTCCTATTGGTTCAAAAAATAATACATGCTGGCTATCGGCTGTCCATCCTAAAAGGTTGGGGCCAGCCAAAAAAAGGCCTTCATTAGATGTCGGAGCTAACTTAAACCGCTGCACTCCATCTCGGGAACGCACCATAACCTGTCGGTTAAAGGCATAGGTTGCCACGGGCTCGCTTGATAGGTAACTTATCCAGTATCCATCAGGTGAATACCTGGGCATGGATTCGTGTTGAGCATGTTTTTCTATAGGAGTGATTTTTCCGCTGCTCATTTCAAGAATTGCCAGACTGCTATCTAAGTAGAATTTATCAAAACCCGATAAAGGCGAATGAGCAAAAATAATTTCTTTACTATCCGGGGACCAATCGAATTCTTCGTTGGCTGTCCCTAAATCTCCACAACCTCTTACGTGATATTCATTTCTGGTTAATGCCTTTGGGAGCTCTGCTTGATTTTGAATATCGATTACCCATAGACGATTAATAATACTATCTTCCTCATAGAGATAAGCAGCGTTCTTTTGTCTTTGTATAGAAAGATCATCAGCCGAGACAAAAGCAATCCGACGACTATCAGGACACCATTTGAATGTTTGCACATCATATTTAAGGTCAGTAATCGCAATAGCTTTATGTTCAACTGGATCCATGATGTAAAGGTTGTTTATTCCTGAGTGTTTAGAAAGAAAGGCAATCCATTTGCCATCATGAGAACATCTGGGTTGCATGGCTGAACTATCCCACTCAGTAATGGCAAATACCTCTCGATTCCCCTTAATTGATGTTTGGTAAATTCGAGAAATATAAGCAGCTTGATCCTCAGCCATCCTAGCTTCTGTCGCAACGAATAAAGCAGTTTCATGATCGGGAGAAATTTGGACATCTTTAATCATTTTTAATTTCATCATCTCAGCTGGAGTCCAAACCATTTGTGGGTTTGAACAACAATCAGAAAATGATAGCAAAAATAGACAAATCAACCATTTCAGAGTTCTCAAAAGACTGTGCATTTCCCTGTACTCTTTACTTTTTATTAGTTATGATATATATTCTATATACAATAGAAATCTATTTTTTTCTCAACAAACTTTTGATGTTATTATTATAAAGAGATATGCTCGTTTTAGGCATCGAAACCACTTGTGACGAAACAGCCTGTGCTGTAGTTCAGAACGGCCGCACTATTTTATCAAATGTTGTCGCCTCTCAAATTGATTTGCATAAAGAATATGGGGGAGTTGTTCCTGAACTGGCTTGCCGCCGCCATATTGATTTGATCATGCCTGTCATCGATCAAGCTTTGAAAGATGCGGGCATCCGTTTACCAGATGTGGACCTCATAGCAGTTGCCCATGGACCCGGTCTAATTGGGGCCCTTTTAATCGGCTTAAGCACAGCTAAAGCTTTGTCTTTAGCTACGCAGAAACCTTTTATCGGTGTGAATCATGTTGAAGCTCATCTGTATGCTGCACTCATGTCGCAACCAGAACCTGTTTCCTTTCCTTGCTTAGGGGTTGTGTTATCGGGCGGACATACCAACCTCGTTCTGATTAAAGAATTAGGTGTCTATGAACCGATCAGTCAAACCGCCGATGATGCTATTGGAGAGGCCTTTGACAAAGTCGCCAAATTGCTTGGACTTCCTTATCCTGGAGGGCCCGAAATTGAGCGGCTAGCCTTATCAGGCAATTCGCAGAGCTTTCCCTTTAAAGGAGGCCAAGTCAAGGGCAAGCCCTTAGATTTTTCCTTCAGCGGCTTAAAAACTGCGGTCCTTTATGCGATCAAAGATATCGAGCTTCATTCTCCCTTCTCTATGCCTCTATCTTGGGAAGTAAAATGTGATTTAGCAGCTTCATTTCAACGTGCGGCTTTAGAAGACATTGTCAAAAAGACCTTAGTGGCTGCCTCCCGGCATCAAGTGAAAACGGTTGTTTTAGGAGGAGGAGTCACCAATAATCAGCAGTTACGCCAACTTTTTGCCAAAGAGGAAAAAATGGGGTTGCAATTTGCTTGGCCCTCTTTTGGTCTAAGCCTTGACAATGCAGCTATGATTGCGGGTTTGGGTTACTATAGCTACCTAAAAAAAGGGCAAGGCGACCCCATTGACTTAGAGCCCTTAACCCGTATTCCCTTCTGACCGAAAAATCCACCTGTAAGCCGTTTACACCGAGTTACGGTGAAGGTTACTCAGTGCGGAGTTAGTTGAATGAGCCCGAAGGGCTCTAATTGGAACAACATAAATGCTAATTCAATTTCTTGATTGGTTGTTTCTATGTACCTGAAGGGCTTAAATTACAACAGCATAAATGCTAATTTAATTCTTGATCGACTGCTTGTATGAGCCTGAAGGGCTCTAACAGCAACAGCCCAGGGCATCGACCTGGGTAAGGTTAAAACAAAACAGCAGCCTGTAGGGCTGCCATAAAGCGACTTTTTTTGATAAATATGTATTTGTGATTAATGAATCATTCTAGCAGCCATACAGGCTGTAAATTTATTTTTATCACTACCCAGGGATATACCCAGGGGTGTTGCAATTTGAGCTCTTCAGGCTCATTCAAACGGTCCACCATTAAAATAATTTAGCGCTTATGGGAAATCGCCCTGGGTTTTGTGCAATTAGCACCCCTTTGAGTTATAGGATCTTCAGTGGCTCTATTTTTATTTGCGCCGGTTTTTTATTGTCATAAAATTGACCAATTTGAGAAAGTTCTCCCTATATTCTCTATTTCCCGGAATGAAATGAAAAACACCATTCTTCACTTGAAGGTCATTGGTTTCTTTGCTCTCCTCTCCATTTACTCTTTTTTTTTAAATGCTGTTGAAGATTCTACTAATGCTACTGAAAATTCTACTAGTATTAGTGCTACCGAAAATTCTACTAGAGCTCTTGGATATTCGGTTGGTTATGAGAATCCCTACCATCACAACAATCTTGCCATAGCCTATAATCTGCAAGAAGGGTTCGTTCTGATCCACTCTCCAATAGAATCAATGAACATTGGCGGCTTTCTTGAACTTGATGGGCTTTTCTTCATTGGAGAAGATCAGCCAAAATCAACTTTTCTTATTCGTAGGGCACGCATCTTCATGACAGGCGAATTATATAATGTGTGTCGCTACATGATACAGCCAAGATGGGATAGACATGAAAATTTCGATTTAGCATATGGTTGGTTGGAAACACTGCACCCTTTTTGGGCCCGTCTGAGAATGGGATTAGTCAAAGAACCGTTTAGCTTGGAAGCTCTTAAATTCGATCTTTTCCGTAATTTTAACGAACTTAGCTTAGTGATTAGAAACTATTGCCTCATTTTCGACATTGGAATTATGGCTTATGGGGATATCTTTACTGATCGCATAGACTATAGCCTTGGTTTTTTTAATGGTCGAGGAAGAAGACTTGATAATAACAACAATAAGGAAATGGTAGGACGATTAGTCTTAAAACTCCTCGCTTCATCCTCATACGGTAGTCTCTATTTAGGTTTTTCTGGAGCTACGGGGAAATTCGATGAAGTTCTGAGCGGAACTGAATTTGTGACACAAACATTTAATCCTTTTTGGATATGGAGGGATAATTCTGAGCATCCTGTTGAAAACCATGATACACGCATCCGCTTGGGAATGGATTTAGAATGGTTGGCAGGTTCTTTTTATGTTAGTGCTGAATATCTTTATACGAGTTGGGGAAAAATCCGCATGGGTGATCAATCAGCTCAATTCCATGGACAAGGGGGATATGCCGAATGCGCCTACATTCTCACTGGCGAGGATAAACCTCGCAATGGGCCTCTTTACCCCAAGCACAATTTTGATCCCTGTAAAAATCATTGGGGCGCTTGGGAAATTGGCGCACGTTATCAAATCTTTTATGCTTCAAAAAAAATGATCACTATCGGTTTTGCCAAAGGAGCTAATTTTCTTCATGGTCCTATTTTTGGTCTGAATTGGTATCTCAATCCTCGCGTTGCCATTAAATTGGATGGACAGTATCTTTGGTTTAATCGTACTCTGATCAATAAATGTCATAAATTCCGCAATGAAACTAGCTTTATTTGCCGCGCTCAGGCTGTTTTTTAACCCAATGCATGTCCATGAGTGATGGTGTCAACATTGAGGGCACCCCGCGATTTCAATTCTAATTTAAATTCTTCCCAATCAGAAATCACTCTACATGTAGTCTTTTTTTCCAGACGGCATGGGGGGTTGAACACAGCACCTTTTATATCACTCATCAAAAAAGAAGTCTCTTCGCCTCTGAAATCGCACTGAGAAAAAATAACATCTTGTAGGTTGCAGTTAAGGAAGCAGCATTTATAAAGCTCGCAATTTTCTAATACAGAATTTGATAAATTCGTGTTTTTAAAAATAGCTCCTTTCTGGTGCAGGCCTTTTAATGACATTTTTGATAAATCTAAATGGGACAAATCTAGAGTATTAGGCCAAAGAACATTACCACCATGATATCGATACATTGTCAATCCAAGATCTTTCCTACGATCAAATAACGCGATGTGCGAGTTTTCCTGACGGTAAGCCCACGTAGATGCTTGACCACAAAGATGCTCTTTTTTCAACATCATTCTCACTCAGATATTTTAAAATCAAATCTCTAATTTGTGAGTCAACTAGGCAACCATCAAAGACACCATTTTCAAAGGTGCCTTCCAAAACGGTTCCATTACTAAGTGTTTTCTTTCCTTGTCCATGTAACTTGCCAGAAATAAAATCACCTACCTCAGTTTGTTTCAATATGCCCCCATCACTAGTTGTTCTCTTACCAGGGCCATTTAATCTGCCAAATTTAAACTCCCCTTCCTCCTTTTCTCCGTCTGGATAAGTTCTTGTTCCTTGACCGGTAAGTTGTCCCTCGATAAATATCCCTTCCTCAATTATTCCATCAGGATAAACAATTTTTCTTCTATCATTTTGCTTTTCCTCTTTGACTTCAATCCCAAGACCCTCTTCCTTACGATTTTGGACTGTGCCTTTAAAGCACCGATGACGTAAAACATAGAGGGCAGCCAAACAGGCAAAAGCTAATGAAACAATCAAAAGAATTTTTTTCTTCTGCATGGCAAGGGATGGTTGAATGCTCTGCGTAAAAAAAGATGCCGCAAAATTAGAGAAACTCTGAATAGTTACCATAAATTTTCCTTACTTGAAATTTCTTCAAAAAATTGAGAGCCAGAACTTATAAAAAGTTATAAAACTAACAATGTTAATTATAAATAAGAATAGTTAAAAATCTAGATCTTCTTTTATTTGATTGAATTTAGCTTGTCAAGTTTCTTATTGCATCATCTAGTAAATATCTGCTATAGATATAATCCCCTTAAAATCATTTATGGAGTTACTATGAAAAGAAAGTTAGCGCTTATCTGGTTTGTCAGTATCTCTTTTTTATTTGCAAACTCTTTGCAATGCGCCCCAAAACAGCGTGTAGCTGTGATCGGCGGCGGCGGATCGGGATTGACCACCACTTGGCTCCTCGATGCAGATTACGATGTCACCCTATTTGAAGCGCAGAATCGCCTGGGAGTGCATGCCAACTCTATAGAAGTTGACATCGCAGGAAATTTAATCCCGATCGAAGCAGGTTTTGAATTCATTTGCGAATCTCAATTTCCCCATTTTTACAACCTCTTAAAAAATATTTTGAAAGTTGCCTTGCATGAATATACTTTGACCTCAACCTTCTACCGGACGGATAACACAGATGTTTTGATTCTCCCCCCTCTGCATGATGGAAAACTCGAATGGCAATCGCTATTACCCCATGCAGCATTTACCATGATGGAATTTGACCATATACTCAATGCTGGAAAGCCATTAATCCAGACTCAGAATGTTGGGATCACATTGGAAAATTTCATGGATTCCCTTCTGGTTACCGATCAATTCAAAAATGAATTCCTCTATCCCTTTTTGGCTGCAGGCTGGGGCGTAAGCAAGGAAGATATTAAACAATTCGCCGCATATGATGCTTTGAAATATGTGGTTGAAAGTAAAGAAGCCAAGCATTATCAATGGATTGAAATTGTAGGCGGCACACAAAAATATATTCAAGCTTTAGCCGCCCAACTCGTTAATGCAACAATTAAACTCTCTGCAAGCATTGTCAGCTTGACTTATCACGATAATGTATACACCATCGTCGAAACTGATGGGACCCATGCGGAATTTGATCATCTTGTGGTTGCCACAAATGCAAATCAAGCAAGCGAACTATTAAAAAATATCCCTGAAGCTCTTGATATTCGTACTATCCTGAGTCAAATCGAATACTTTAAAACCACCATAGCTATTCATGGCGACCCGCGCTTCATGCCTGCCGAAAGCAAAGACTGGTCAGTGGTGAATGTTCGCTATGACGGTATCAATAGTGCTACCACTGCATACAAGGGTTGGCTCAGCCCTACTTCCCCTATTTTCAAATCGTGGCTGACCTATGATGTGCGCTCTTCTGAAGATCAGGGTAGCCCGCTGCCGGATCCCTTATATGCCCTCGTTTATTATGAACATCCTAAAGCTGATTTGAAATATTTTCAGGCTCAAAAAGCCATTGGCATAGTCCAAGGCAATCGGAATCTGTGGTTTGCAGGGAATTATACGCATGATAACGATTCCCATGAAAGCGCTATTATGTCAGCCGTGCATATCGCAAAGCAGTTGGCTCCCCAATCGCAACGTTTAGCACAAATTAGCGCTATCTCGGGGGATTGATGGTATAATTTGGTTAAGGATGGTTGAATGAGCCTGAAAGGCTCTAATTGCAATAGTCCAGCACGGATTTTCATTCAGATTTTTCATTTAATGCATTTTGAAACGACTCAATTGAAGCTAGTATCTGGATGAATGAGCCTGAAGGGCTCTAATTGCTGTTTAGTTTCATGACATAGGTAACAACTTCTATCAGCACATAGGTAACACATTTTATTAAAAACCGTTGTTATTTTCTCTAACTTTCTTTTTGATCACAATCTCGCATTTTTCCTTGAGGGGATAAATAACGTTTTTTATAGCCTTAATGGTATTTTGTTAACATTTATGGCCCGGACTTAAGCCTCTGAAGCAATTCTTGCCAGTTTAGCTAGCCCAGAAAGCTATTTACAAGGCAAGAATCGCAACAGATGCAAAAGTCCTCACTCACTTTAAGCTTATTCTGGCAACCCTGGTATTTACAAAATATATTTCATAAACTCCTTCTACAGAAGTTGGTCTTATTGCCACATGTTCTCCTTTCAAATGTTCCCCTACAAAATATCTTATGTCATGAAAATTAATACAACCACATGCTTGTACCTTCCTCACTATATCATCAGGCTTATATTCAATTTCAGGCAGTTTTTCAGGATAAGGTCGAAGGCTAGATTTATAACGTTGAATTGGACAAAGAAGACCTATGCCTTCATGAGGCCTTTCAAAATTATATATCTTTCTCCATTCATCAAGTATTTTTTGAGTTTCTCTTAAATTTATAAATTGATGATACCTTAAAACCTCTTCTTTAAGGCTTCGATGGAATCGCTCGTCTTTTCCTTGTGTTTGCGGATGCCTTACCGATGAATGGCTTACCTTTATTCCTAAGCGCATTAACCACACTGTTAACCGTGATAATGTCCATGGAGGACTACCTTTCCAAGGAGAACCATTATCCATTGTCATCCCATCAGGTAAACCATATTCTCGAAATGCATTTTCCAAGCCATTATGCACCTCTAGAAATGTTTCACCCTCGCATGCTTTCAAAACAATAGAAAATCTAGAATGATCATCTAATACTGTTAAAGGATGACATCTTTTGGAACCCATCTTAAAATGGCCTTTGAAGTCCATTTGCCATAATTCGTTCGGATTTTCTTTTTCGAATCGAATAAAATGTTGTCTTTTTTCTGATTCTATAGGATCGATCTTTCCATGTTTCTTTAAAACTCGATTAAACGTTATTTCAGAAGGAAGGTTATCATGCCCTTTATTAATGAGATATTGTCTAAGCTTTCTTGCTCCCCAAGCAGGAAAACGATTTCGGGTATTGAGAATTATATCGATGATCTCGCAAGAAGTACGATTGACTGAAGACTGAGGACGTCGTGAATGATTAAGTAATCCATCTACCCCATCTTCTTTAAATCTTTCTATCCACTTGTATCCAGTTTTCCTGCTGATCTTATATTCTGAGCACAATTTACTTATTGTAAATTCACTAGACATAGCTTTATTTATAAATTCATCTCTCATAGATATGGTATCCTTTGTTTGCCAAGGCATCTTTTAATCTCCTATGTTGATTAAAAAATGCAGTTTACAAAGTGTTACCTATGTATTGATAGAACTTGTTACCCATGTCTTGATACAAAACAATTGCAACAGCCCAGGGCATCGCCCCATATGCGTTAAGCTAAAAAATCGAGCACAAGAACACAGAGAGAAAAACCAAAGCAAGAAAAAATTTTTTGTTTTTAAATTTTCCTCTACACGATCTCTGTGGTAAGAATTTTATATAATTTTGCACAAGATATGCAGGATCATGCTATTTACCTAATCTTTTTTTGAAAGATATACGCATCAAGCTAATTCAAAATTTCAAAACATAAAAATTATATAATCAAAATCTTAAATAAAGAACAGGATCTGCAGGATCGGCTAACGCAGGCAGGATAATTAAGACGATAGATCATATTCTATAGTGAAAGTTCGTTTCTTTTATTTATTTTGTTTATCCTGCTATGTGAATTGTCAAGCCATATCGATCACTCCACCCAACTATTTCTCTAATTAGATTACTTGATGTCGTTCGTTGTGCCTTAAATTTTTAAAGCCTACCTGCTATTCGTGGTCAAACTCGTAAGTGCGCCACTAGTTGTTTTTTCGAACATTTTAAAAGTGGGGTGCTCTAAACTGCCGCACGTGATGCACTTTCATGCTCACTAGGATAATGTACAGAGTCACCCCGAAAGTCATCAAATTTTTCTTTTCAGGATCTTTGTTGGTTTATTTTTTTTCTAACCCTACGAGTCGTAGGACTTTTGCATCTGTTGCGATTCTTGCCATTTAAATAGACTTTAAGCTAGCCATACTGGCAAGAATCGCTTCTGATGCTTAAGTCCGGGCCTCAAACGTTACTACAAGTCAATTGAAGTTATAAAAAATGTTATTTACCCCCTCAAGAGAAAAATGCGATCGATGAAGCCGATAGGCGTAGTCGCATCGCTCCGAGATTGTGGTTTCTAATAATTTATTAATGGAATTTACCAAGGATAAAACCTTTCAAGCCACCAATTTATCTTTGTGTGTGCGTTGTTTTTTGTTTTGCGATGTTTTATTAAATTTTAAGGTCGCCCGCTCTACCTTCTGAGCTTCGTAAAGTTCTCCTGTCCTAAAGCAAGCTCTGATGCGTCCAATTAACCTTCTAGCGATAGCAACAATTGCTCTTTTAGCTCCTGATTTCGCAGCAATTCTCTCATAAATAATCTGAAGTTCTTGGTCATGCCGTATTGCTACCCAAGCAGCTTGAACAAGTATTTTCCTCACAATAGGCTTCCCTTGTTTTGTAATATGCCCTTGCCTCGTGTGCTCTCCGGAAGAGTGTTCGCTCGGAGTAAACCCTATATAACTAAATAACTGTCCTTCATTCTTAAATTGCTGTAGATTGCCCAATTCATTAGCTAGCACTCGAGCACTTGTCGGGCCAATTCCACTTGCTGTTTGGTACATTTCATCAATTGCACGATCCTTAATAGCTTGTTTTCTTATCTCTATGTCTATCTCTTTGATCTTTGCATTGAATTCAAACCACATTGCTACAAATTTTCCTACAGTAAACTTAACTCCTGGCAGCATTTCAAATTCAGAAACCCTCTTGTTGAAGGCGACCAAGGAAACCACTCGCTGGACGATCAATTTGGATGACTTAGAGGAATACCGACTTCAAAAGTATTCTCGTACAAAGTCTGTTTTTGATGGAGAGCTGTTGTTCGATAATAACAAGGGATATTTTTCGGTTAATCAGGTTGCCGAAATGTTAAGTGTTCCTGCTCAGAAGATTTATTATGCGACTCGCATTGGTTTGTTGAAAGCGCTTCGCAAGGGAGCTGCTTGGGTGATTCATAGTGACGATGTGAAAGAGTATCAAGAAAAGTATGTGCAGAAAAAAAGTCGTCGGCGCAAAGCAGGCTAAATGCCTGGTGCAAATGCAATTTTTGGTCCGCATGAGCAATTTCTGAAATTTATTAGACTTCTTGCATAATTCATTTCCTTGCCGATGCCCTTGCCCGATTAACGCTGTTTTGGTTTTTTTGGGCAAGGGAGCGAAGGTGGGGATCTGGAATTTCGATTAGGAAAATATTGCAAGATTTTAGGAGCAAGGTTAAAGTCCGTTTTTACTCCATCCAAGGATTAAAATGAGGATATTAAACCAAATAGGCGGTTTTTTATTAGAATCGCGAAGGCGTAACGGGTTATTTTTCTATTTAGGAATGTGTTTGTTCGCCCTGTTCTTGGTCTTTCTGGCTGCCTTTGGAATCTGTCGTCATTCACTCTCTGAGATCTGTCATTGGCTAAAACCATTTAAATTTTCCCTCTCATTTGGTATTTACGTCTTCACATTAGGTTGGTATTTGGAGTACTTAAAAACCACTTTAGGGGAGAAGAAAATTAAACAAGTGAGCAGATGGATCACCCTGCTGATCATTATTGAAATGGTGGTGATTCTTTTACAAAGTTGGCAGGGGTCTGCTGCTATGCTCATCTGCAAATTTCCATGCAAACGACTAAGGCGTTTACCCGTGTGGTATACATTGTGAGCAATGCGATGGTTTTGATCAACACTGCCATAGTCATCTATATTGCTTCTCAATTCTTTCGTAGGATTCCTCGGGTACCTTTTCTCATCATGGGTAATCCGCGCTGGATTTCTTGTATTCATTTTAAGCTGTTTATTAGGAAAATTTTTGCTGTTTCGCTATGGGGAAGCCCGCCGAATCCCCAGAATTTCGGACTTCCGTTTACTCAATTTGCTTCTGCTAGGAGCAACCTCATCTCATTGCATTTTTTAGGGCTTGACTTGCTAGCATCCAATTTGGCGGCTTTTAAAGAAGTTTTTCCAAACGCTTGTTGCTTATTTGCCATTTCCATTTTCTGCGATCGATAGGTAAAGATTTCCTGGAATACGAGACCACTAAATTGCAAGGTTTCTTAAACAATACAATGTGAATCAGAGACTTAAGGAGCTTCTTCAAGACTCCCAGCAAAAAATAGAAGCAGATTCTAAGTCTCATTCATTATCTGACGTATGATGAGGAAAGATGCCGTTCTGAGTTTCATCAATTCCCCGAGGTAGTTCAGGCATATTACAAAATTCGGTGGGTTCTTACTTATGAGCAAGAGCTTAACGGCTATGGCCAGCCATTTGATCGATCTGAGTATACCTATCTACAAAGAATGAAAAAGAACTATGATAGCCTCCAAGAATACCCTTTCGATTCTGGAGAACTATCGAGTTGCAGTTTTTTCTCGCTAGCCTTTTAGAGGACCAGGATTTCCAAAAACAGATGGATGCTGATCTCCAGAAAAATAGAAGACTTCGATCACTTGCGTACTATCATGAAAATAGCACCTACATGGGGAGTAAAAGGATTGAATGACGATGGTGAAGAGTGCGACATGACACTTATGGAGAACTGAGCTTAAAGCCTTCATGAACTCAGAAAGGATCAAAAACAACCCGGACAAAGCTTATATAAAGTTGAGAAAACAGTTTTTGAAATACTGGAAGATGCTTTTTGCTAGGGCGGTTGATGCACGTTTACCCTCTGGTGACATCGTCCAAGTATATCCTCAGCGAACAACCAACTTATGGAACGGTTCTTTAGAGATTTTCAACGCTGCGAATATAAAAGAACCGGTATGGGCACACTTAGCCGTACTGTCCGGGCGATGGTTGCTGAGACACCAATAATAAAAACCTTGAATGTCCTGCATTTTTGAACATTATTCTCAATGGGCACCACTTTAGCAGCTAGGTTTGCTCAACTAGACCACATGCACATACAGCTGGAGGTGAGAAATGTCAAAACAAAAGATATGCTGACTCGGGATTAAGAAAAGCTATTAGCAAACCCTATTTTTACAAGGTTTTCACCAATCAAAAAAACAGAGCAGAATAGCTGCGTAAATCGCCTACTTGCAAATTGTGAAGGGAATCTGATTTTAAAATTCATGCTTTAGCATCCAGCGTTACGATCTTCAAAATCCAACCGGATTTTGCGATCATAGAATTATCTTATAAAAACCATTTACAATCAATCTAAATTTCTGAAATTAAGTTGCTTTTATTTTAACCTCGACTTTGTACAATTTTTATCCATTTATCGGGCTTTATCGTTATGACGGAAATTCCCCCCTTTTTTAAACAAGAGGTATTACATACTTTGGATGTTAAATTTTTATAGCAGATTTTCGACGGGGCTTCTTAGGGCTCGTAAAGTAATAAAGTACCAGATTGGGCGGTGGGCCAAAGCCTCGGGCAGGTACTCATTTGCTCGATGAGCCAGAAAACTTAAGTTTTCTAAAATTTAATACTGTTACAACTAAGTAACTAATTCCCATGAATGCAACAATGATAGGAACAACTATAGGCGCCGCCGCAGGAACAGCAACAATAGCTCCCCCGGATAAAACAGCTGTCCAGACAGGAGCAGCAACCGTAGTAGCTGTCAATTCTTCTAACGTATTTTTATTTGCTTTAAGAAAGTGAAAGTTATCTGTAGTCCCAATAGTTTGAATTTTGTTAAGAAGCACTTTTTTCTTTGCTCCCATTTCCAATGATTGCAATTCTAATTCTTGGTCTTCCGCATCTAATTTTTTGGATTTTATTTTTTGTTCTTTGGATTGCAAATCTAGTCCTTCGCCTTGCAAATCTAATTTTTTGGATTCTATAGCTAATCTTTGCATTTCTAATTCTTGCTTCTGTTTCTCTAGTTTTGGAGCGTATTCACTTTTAACTTTCTCTCTTTCAAGTTCCCCCTTTTATCGTTAGCTGCTATTTCACTATCGAGTTTAATTACTGTTATAGTTTTTTTATGGAGATGATAACCAACACTTGATGCCGTAATAAATACAATAGTGATTCCAGCCGCTCCAACGCATTTAACTGCACTACAATATAGATCTTGAGATTCTGAACAGTATGCGCGTGATTGATCCAACACCAGACCCACAGCACAAATTGTCAGCCCACTAAAACCTGCGAATGTACCAAGCAATTCCAATCGATTCAGCCTGTGATTTAATTCATTACCTGTGATTTTTATACCTTTCCATAGTGCTTGGCTTGCGTCCTTTACACCGCCTCCAACCTCTCCAACAACATTGCCCGCAAAGACAACAGCAGCTTTCCCAGCAGCCCCTGCTTTGTCTACCACAACCTCGACTTTGTGTGCCACGACCTCGGCTTGGTGTACAGCATGTCCTGCGACTAGACCCGTGCCTGTACCAGCACAACAAATCAGAGTACCAACTAACGGCGTAGCAGGCGGAAATAACACACAGGCTACACCAGCAGTAGCAAGACCCAAAGCAGCTCCTCCACCCAAATAACCCATATAAACTGTATTCATCTCAACTCTAAGTTAAGTAAAAAGCCCTTTTGTCCAGCTTAAAAGGCTCATTTGTGTTGTTTTTATACTTTACAAATACATAACAGACACAAAGGAGCTCAAATGAGTCAGCTTGGCCAAACTATATCAAGATACTGAGAAAAAAAAGGAGAGCTTTTCCTTTTTTTCCTTGGCTTGAAGAAGAATTAGAGCGGTTGTCCTGTAGTTTGTAGGAGTTTTCGAAACATTAAGACAAGACGGTTTTACAATTGCAGATCTTCTCAATTTTTGATAAAATCTTCGAAAAGTTTGGAAACCAAGCTACGCCTGCCCTTGGAATCAATTTTTTCAATGATTTCTCGGGCTTTTTGAATATCAAAATTTTCCGGTAATTCCAATTCAGGATGAAAACGAAATAATTTTGATTTTGCCGGTTGGAAATAAAAATAATCCACGAGGGCCTTTTCAGGGCTTGCCATTTTAATTCCAGACTTGTCTTGTTCATATCCAAAGAAGAAAGAAGGATCACATGATGAACAGCAATACGATGGTTGATAGAGGACATAT
>CAWCVY010000036.1:0-58539 GCA_963799115.1 uncultured Chlamydiae bacterium
TTGTTTTTGGCGTCCTAAGCGGTCATATTTATAGAATGTCTTCTGTTTGTAAGGATCGATTTCAGCTTTCAGTTGATTTAAGGCATTGTATTTATAGTTTGTGACAAATTTCTTCCCGCTTTGATGAGTTTCTTCCTTAACTCGTAACCGGTTGCCTAGATCATAATGATAATGGATTGTCTTGCCACCTAAGTGGACTTCTTCTTTTTTGTTATTGTTATCATCATAAGCGTATGTTTTGACATCATTTAAGGCATTGGATTCTGGATCAGGCGTTGCCTTTGATCATAGGTTTTACTGATTTCATAACAGAAGTTTCCCCTGTGAGTCATACACCTTTTGTCCGTTTTCGTTTCCCTGTTCATCATAGAAAAACTCTATGCGTTTCGGGGGAATGAGCTGGCCGTTGTCAAGATAGGATTCCGCCATGCCTTTAGGTTTGCCAAATGAAGGGAGGTTGAAATCTTGTTCTGCTTCAATTGTTTTTACTCTTCTGTATGTCACGTCGATTAGATCATCTATTTTTTTACTACTTCCGTCATCTTCGATGCTTCGGTTCACTTGGCCATTACTATCATATTCCCCAAAAGAACCTTTCTTGTATTTTGCCTTGATAGGAGTGCAATTCTTTCGTGCAGAGGTTGGTACCGGACAAATAGTCATAGGTGATGACCAAACCTTCTGGAGTGGTCTTGCGGATTAGGAGATTATACTCATCTTGTGAATAGTCATATTCCACACTGTAGCGATCCATCTCTCTTTTTTTGGAAAGGGTAAATTGATGGTGCTTCTTTCCAGTCAAATTGCCGTAGAGTGACTGGCGTTTGATATTACCGTTGTGATCATAAGTATAAGTTTTTAAATAATAGATCTCTCCAGCCAATTGAATAGATTTGGATTTGAGCCATCCTTCTTGCCCATCCACTTTGCTCCAGTCAAAGACTTCCTGCCTGACAAGGGATAAACCATCATGAGTGTCGATGCGCTCTAAACGTTGTTTGGAGTCAAAGCGGTAAATGCTCAATTGATTTAAAACATTCAGGACTCTGGTGTATTCTTTTTCATATTGAAAGGAATAGGTATCAATCATCTTTCCTTTAGGTCCAAGGGGCTCTGATAATCTTTCTACTTGTCCTTTTTTATTGTAGTGAACTTCGATACAACGCCCGTTTGGTTTGAATACCTTTTCAACACAAGATGCGCGGTGATGATCTGAGGGATATTGATAATCAACATTCCCCTTTTGACTCGAATGGACTGTTTTAAGTATTTTTGTTTGGAAAGGACCACTTGAATGGGGATAATTGATCATTTCTTGAGAATAATCGACTCGGGTGCCACATTGAACTTTTTATACTCGCAACCCTCTGAAGTATACTGAACATTGATTTTATTGATCGTTTTTCCATCGCGGTTTGTTGTCCAAATTTTCAAGATAAGCGGTGTTCATCGTCATAGTCGAAATTAACTTTATTACCGTTGGGCTTCTCTTCTTTGGTTAAAAGATAGACTTTTTTTGAAGGCAGCTTTAATTTCATTTTCTCTATTCTTTCAAGCTCTATCAGCTTTGTATAAAAGCGTTTTGTTCCATCTCCTAATTGCAAACCCCAGCCATTTAACTGCCAAAGTGCCTGCCAATTGACAAAGTTGGCGTGGCCACTAATACCCACACGGCTTAGGTTAGTATATCCTTTTTCGAGAAGGCGTGGATCAATTCGATAGTGATGATCATCTAATTTACACCGGTAAGGAATCAGAAATCCATCCCGCTCACTGATCAGCACGTAATTGTGCCTAGTCCCATTTTGACTTTTGGAAGCAAGTAGAGGATATTGAGAGCCAAAACCGGTTCCAAGAAAAGTTTCCATGCAATTAGCGCTGTCATAATAGCGTGTCAAACGCAAGGGATCGATCGTATTGCCAATCAAATCCTGGTCAGCCTGAAAAAAATGGCCGGAAATCACATTTATGCAACCTCCAACAGTGGTTAATGGTTCGCATTCTGCCGAAAGAGCAATGTCCATCTTCTCAATATCTTCGGATTTATAGTGAAGAATTGATAACGGTAGGCATTCCAGGTATTCTGCTGTATCTTCAGCAAAGCCTAAGCAGCAAGTTAAGAGGAATAAAAAAATTGTGTTGAAACAATGCCTCATTAGGGATTTCCTTTCTGTTAGAAATATGATTTTCCTAAGCATGATCAGAAATTTGGCTAGCGCTTTGATCTTCATATTTAAATTCAAGGCGAAAGCCAATTTTCTCTAACAAGTATAACTCTTTCAGTGATAACCTTTCTCTTCTTGCTAGCAGGCATAAGTAACAAGCTTTTTTACAAATAGGCTTTGCACAAGGTTGTGTCTCAAAGACGTTTAAATCTTTTGGTATTGTAAATTTTGCAATTTTCATAACACACCTTCTTGCTCTCAACCATTATGTGTTTATAGCTTATAAAGAACCATTTCAAAGTAATCAATGATTAAATTATTTATTTACAATTATTTAAATAATATTTTTTTATTTAAATATTAATTAATTTTTTAATATTTAACTTTTTTTGCTGTTTATTCCTATCAAAAAAACATGGGCGAAGCCCCCTACGTAGATTTATCGCAATTTATTACTATTATTCCAATGAACATTCACTGTACTTCAGAAGAAGTCTCTGTTCTTGTAATAACAAGATCAAATTTTCTGAAAATCCAATAGGGAATTCTGTCATTGGTGAAGTTGAGGAAAAAATCGAACGACTTTCAATACCTAGATTGTAATCGGTGCGATCTGTATTTATCTATATCAATGGAGTAACTGAAGAAGTTCAATCCTCACGAATATTTGACCATATTAACGATTTTCTTGATGATTTGAATCTCTCCTAAGACATCTCGAAAATGAATTGAAAGACAAAAACTAATCCTTTTTTATTAAAGCATCAAGAGTAATTTCTAGGAAATTACCTTCCGAATAAATCTCGCACAACTTTTTCTGTACATCTATGTATTTTTGACGCACTTGAATGCTTTAAGGGTGATCTTTATCCTCTACGAAATAGGGAAGGGATATAAAATTAAAGGGTTGTTTTTCCTCATCGTTAGAGGGAAATCCTGTTAATTTAATGTTACAAATTTTATCTATATCGAATGGTGGGCGATATTGATTTTCAAGTTCCAGACGATTCTGGTATGTTTGGGAATTATGTTTGCCAAAACCTAAAAGTAATCCTAATAGATCTTCATTACCATGAAAAACTTCGTCAATGATATCTTCTTTTGTTTCTAATTGCTGTAAGATATATTCAGCTGTAATCGAATTTCCCAGTTTTTTCTTAAACAGATTAAGGTTATCTTGAACAGTTTCAATGCATTTTTTCTTATTTATAAATAAGAAATCTCGATTATCGTCAATATAAGGTGAATTATAAACACGAAAAATATAATTTTTCATTTGGAAAAGATGTTGATATTTCTTCCAAACAAGATAATCGTTCCATGAACGATCGTAAAAAATTATTTCTGTGCTTCTTAAATTTATACATGTTTTTTTTGCAGACAGATTGCCCCAAACCATTGGTTTGTAGCCGAAGATGACATATCCAATCGAATCAAAAACAATTAAATTTCTAAAAAACTTATCTAAACTTTCTCTATCTTCTCCTGAGAGATTTTCTAATATCAATTGAATATTTTCTTTTTCCAAAAAATTGGATTTTTTGTGTAAATCAACACTCTCATTAGTCGCTAAAACTCTCTTGTCGATGTTATCAGTTGCGCTATTCACTGTATTTTGCCAAGCTATATTTATAGCAAAAACAGTGAAATAGCATAAAAATATTTTAGATTTGCTCATATTCATATAAAGCTTGAAATAGTGATAAATCATTCTAGTTGAAATCTCCCTATCGTGGTGAATTAGCCTTTCTGAGTAGTCCACACGTAACACATTTATTTTCGTAATAGGCACTCCAATGTCCTCTATCACATTTCCAATCATCATCAAAACAAGGTGTCCAAGCCGTATATACTTCATATTCATCAATACCTATGTAGGGTATTCCGATTTAAGTTAAGCATATTACAAACTTACATACTCAAAATTTAGATCTTTAGATGAGTAGAAAATGGCAAATCACAAAGTCAATATAAGCATTGGAAGTGCCTATTTATAATTTACGGACAAATATTTCACTCATTAATTCTTGCTTCAACGACCATCGACTCGTAGACTCGTTTCCTGTATCTATTTGCTAAGTCGGTTGAGAAAATTTTATCGATAAGCGTTAGCCATTCCGGAAAATTACTAGCTTGTATATTTTCAATCTCATCTACAAAATAGGGTGTTGCAGAAAAAACATCATCGACTTCTTCAATAAGTTCATGTGAAGTTTTAGAGGCAGCGTATCTTAGTACGTCTTCAGCAAGAGCATAGCAACCATCATCTCGATGAAAAATGTCCTTATCGACTTCACCTGTTTCTTTAAGAACATAAGTAATATTATCTACAATTCTTTTTTTTATTGAGACATCTCTCATATTGTTTTTGAAATTACGACATGTAGGGGTTTTGTGTTTATTTCTTAATTGTTTAGATAGAGGTCTTTTCTCAACTTTGGAAATTACCACTATCAAAGCAGCAACAGATATAACAACCGCGAAACCAATCATGACCTCTTTTCTATATCGTTGGCAAAAGTGTGTGATTTTCTCTTTTTTTGAAAACCGGTTACAAAGTACGTTCGATTGCCTTTCGAATATGGGTGGGGCAATTGCATAATCCTTGATTTGCGAATTGCGGGATACATCAAAATTGAAGTCCGATAAGAGCTCTCGAATGTCATATTCAAGAATCGCAGCTTTCCCTCCTTGATCAGAAAGTACACCATTTTTAGCAAGAAGTGCTAAAAGACGAACCATCCTCTCCAATTGATCAGGTGAGAATATTTCCAAATCACCAGATTCCAGTACTTCCGGAAGTCCAAAAAAATCATCGTAAAACTCAGCATAATCTTCCAAGGTTAGTACTTTATCTTCTCGATCATCTTGAAAAGGAATTAACTGATTATCAATGAATTGCATATTTTGTGAAACAACGAATAATGTCGGCGTTGTAATAAAAAGAATGACATGAACGAGTAGGTTGAAATAATAACTCATATATAACCTAAAGTTAATCCTAATTCTGGGCAACATTAGCAATTTCTGTTGCTGTCTAAGGAAAATTTTTCTAAGAATCCTTATGAAGTAATCCTCAGAAATATTTCGTTCCCACTATCTAATTCGCCTTTTAATGATGCAAGACTTTTGTTAAATTTTATCATTTCTAGGTCCCTCACCCTTTTGAAAATTGAAGATTTAAATAAAGCATCAGCCCCTGTTCGGACGTATAGGAATCGTCGAATTGGAGATTTTTCTAAAGAGCTTTACTAACAAACCGGGGTGTCCATGGAGGCCAACGGATCGCCACCAGCCATTTTTGAAAAAAATTAAGAATCTTGCTACTTTGGTTTTGCCAATTCATCCTGAAGAAAAGCAACAGTAACAAGTCAAAACAAACCGGTCTAGATTCCAGAAAAAAATAGAGAAATAGTAATGGAAGCAAAAATTTGATTTAGGAACCGTGATTCAATTCCGGAAAAGAATCAATCGGTTGTTCGGCTGCCAAACAATTTGCCTGTCACAACTGGTTTTGGGAGCAGTAGAAGACCAATAGGGAAAACCTAAGATACTATCACAGAAAGAAATACTGAGGTGTATGGTTCCTTTGTATAAGAATAAAGGACCATGATTCTCGTTCGTCTTTAGATACATGTTATTCATGAAGGAAATTCTTGAGAATTAAAAATTAATGTAAAACGTTAGATTGTTAAAAATTCGAAGATAGCAATCTATGGAATCAGAAAAAACAAGTATTTTGAATTTAATCGTAGAAAATGGAGTTAAGATGAGGAGTTGCTAAAGGGGACTTGAAAAGAACAATAATCAGGAATTTTTACCGGTCTCCCTTAACTTTTTCTTTACCCTTCCAATTTCTTCTTGATTTTCTTTCAACATTGTTTGGTATAATTTAAGAGCAATTTTGTCTTCTCTTCCATTGTCTATTTTGAGAGCTATATCGTCTGTGAATGCTTGGAATTCAGCTCGGATGTGCTTCAATAAGTCTAATTTAAATTGATCGTAATGTTCACCCAACAAATCTTCTAAGGCTGTGGTGAAAACTTGAAAAGAACAGGTCCCGTTTATTTGTATGTCTTTAGGATCACTAGTTTGACCTTCTCCAAGATTTTTAGTTAATGCATTGTTAATATGAGTAATTGACCTGTTTTCTTTCCTATTACTAAGTAATTGAATGATCGTTTTTCTAAAATTTTCATCATTCCCAGAATGTTCGCCAAATGTTTTCTTGGTTGGAAATCTTCCTCGAAAAAATGCATTATAAAAACCTTTCAGATTTTGATTCATATGTTCGCCAACACCATCGCCTGTATTATATAAAGTCGTTATATATCCTTTTTTTGTTTTTACCAGATAAAGCAAAGTTTCATGATCTTGAGTTCCTACAGGTAATATTAGACGTTCACCGGGTTTCATCTCATACAATACTCTCATCAATTGACTTCGAACCTCTCCTTCTGATTGTGATACCATTTCATATTTGTAAGATCTTAAGGCAAATGGTAAGCTCTTGATGATCGTAGATTGAATCATTTTTAACTTTCCGATATATTCGTCACCAACCCCTTTCGATCGGGAGATGTATTCTTTCAAAAAGATAGCAAGGTAGAACATATTTACCACACCACTGCCTCCTTCCAACATATCTTCGAGATTAGTTACACTCAGGTCCGGAACAAATTTTCTAAGCTCTTCAATAGCCATTCCTTGCCCAACAGAAAATCCAAAAAGCAATTTCCGTAGAAAAATCTCATACTTTTTAGGATCATCAAGACCAAGTTCGGATTTTATTACCTCACCAAGGGAAGTTGAATTACTTGAATTAAAGATTCCCTCTAAATATCTAGATTCAGATGTAATATTTTCTAAGCGCCTCTCTCTTTCTTTAGCATCTGGCTTTGGAAGTAGCACAGCTAATTTTTCTTTTGGTGAAGAAACAATACGGTTAAATTTTTGTTTTTTATTTTCCAATCGATTTTTTAAAATTGTTAATTGACCCTGTTTCTTTAGCACTCCCGTTTCAATAGGAGACGATCTTTTAGTCTTCTTTTTTTGTACTTCTTCTGAGTGGGTTTTTTCTTCAACCCTTTCAACTTGAACTTCTTCCGTGTTCTTTGTTTCTTTAAAAAATCCAACAGTTTTTTCCCTAAACCGCGCAGCTTTTTCCTTTAATCTCGTAATTTTCTTTTCCTTTGTATCCTCGGGTGGCTTATGTATTTTTGTTTCTTTTTTCTTTTCTTGAACTGATTTATCGTTATGCCCTAGTACACGCCTCTCGCTCGATTGATTGTCATTTCGTTCTTTTTGTTTTTTTTGGATCTCTTTTTCCAATTTAGAAATTTCAGTTTCTAAATTGTTTATTTCTATTTTTAAGAAATTTTTCTTAGCAATCACTCTCGCCGTCTCTATTTGCTTTAAGACTGCATCGGTTTTATCTAAGCCGAATAACCTAAAAACTACACGTTTTATGTAACCTTGTGATTCCTGATGTGACTTGACGCGACTTTGCAAAACATCTAATCCTTTGATCACATTCCGTAAATCTTCCTTATCCGATTTTTCGAATTTACTTGATGTAAGAATACCGCAAATTTTTTCCGCAAGCTCTAAGGCACTTAATTTTCCTGATTTCCTATCATTTTTAGATAATAGCTTAAAACTATCTTTTTCCCAGGCAACGTAGCGTTTTTTATCGGTTTTCTGAGGGGACTTTGCAGTTACTTCTTCTTGTTGTGGCTGAATACTCTTCATAGCCTGCACAAGAGTGATGAAACCGGGGTTGTTTAAACTAGAGTCTCTTATTGGTGCATCCATACTCATACCTCAAATAATTATAATAAAAAAAATGAGCAAAATCATTAATCTTATTATAGTATAATTATTTTAATAAAATCAATTATACAGAATAGAAATATTGTAGATTAACTTACTGTAGACAAAGATTAATATAAGCTATACACAAGCGCATTAAAAAAAATTCCTTGTTAATAACAGTATTATTATAGGGATCACGTAGGCAAACGGAATAGGAAGACGTCTCTTCCCATATGTTATAGACGCGCACAAAATCTTGTTTAGTAAATATTTTGAGTTTTACCTCTTTTGGCATTGTGTCTTGCCAAAATATCATTCGTACACCTTTGCCTTTTTTAAAAATTTCTCCATCCATTTCACAGTAGCCTGTAATATTAATTACAAATCCTTGTAGGCAATCACTATTAGCTTTTTCGATTGAAGCGATCAAAGTATCGCCATTTTTTACTGGAAATTTATCAGCTCGAATTAAATTCTTACCATTGTAATTTATTAAGCCATCTTTAGATTCTGCAAATAAATGGTCAAAACTCGGCATATTTATTTCTCTATGTTTATCAAATCCTGCATGTTCATCCGGCCAAAACTGGAATCAGCGAAAAGTTAATAGTATCAATTACAAGAGAGGTGTTGAGGAAGTCATGAGATCTAAAGCTATTAAATAAGAGGTTAAGTCAAATTTCCTTAGCTTGATTAAGATACTTCTTTTCGAACCGTGAATATAATGTCATCAAAATCATCATCCGGTTCGCCATCATTGCAGTGGTAGCGTCTGCCATTCTGAATTTCTTCTACAATCATTGCCGAGCCCTCAGCAAAATATTCAGTAATTTTTGAATCTTTTCTCATACCATTTGCCAGGTAAGAAGTTGTGCTTTCCCATATATTATGAACACATACGAAGTTTTGCTTGGTAAATACTTTTAGCTTTACTTCCTTTGGCATTGTATCTTGCCAAAAGGTCATTCGTACTCTTTTTCCTTTTTTAATAATTTCTCCATCTATTTCACAATAGCCTGTAATATCAATTACGAATCCCTGTCGGCAATCACCGTTTGTCCCTTCAATTGAGGAAATCAAAATATCACCATTAGATACAGGAAATTTATCCAATCGAATTATACTTTTTCCATTGTAAATGATAGGTTTACCTTTTGATTCTATAAATAAATCGTTAAAACTTGGCATACCTATTTTCCTATATGTCTAAATTTATCGGCTGTCGCATGTTCATCCGGCCAAAGTTCAATAACGTCAAAAAGTCCACCATCCCTCTGTGGTGGAATGTGATGAAGTTCCCTGCTTTCCCATCGACCTGTTCTATCATTAAATTGTTGGGGAGCCCTTCCTTTTTCCATTCTCTTTATATTTTCTGGTGTAGCATAACGAGGTCTAAATATTGGATCTGATTTTATCTCATAAGCTTTATTTTTCCAATACCGATATCTCACTGTGCTCCATTTAGGCACATTCCCCAAACGGGTACGATTTGTAATATCTTGTCCGACTTTCCAACCGCATTTATTCGAAGCAAGAGTTTTCGGCAGAAATTTCCTTTCAGCTATTAAAGTCTCTACAGAGACAATTTCTGCTCCTTTTGCAACTACAGAACCAGCCTCTTTTCCAATTCCTTGAGGAGGGGGAAGGATTCCAAGAGTAGTCCCATCAATATGCGTATCCCCAATAGTTACACCTTCAGCTCGTGCCGCTTTGGCTTCTGGTGTATAATGCTCAGCTAAACTGTCGTCGAAAGCATAATCGATCCACTCATGTGTTTTTGCAATATCACTTTGATATCTTTCCATGTGAGTAATGTCCTCGTCATCATCGTCACAAGGTGCAAATGGTTGGATTGGAGGAAGCTTCAGCCATTCTGGAAGATGATTATCGTTTACATCTTTAACTTCATCCATAAAAGCGGGTAAAATAGCACCCACATCAGCAAAGCCATCAACAACATCATGCGCAATTCTAGATACAACATGTCGTGTTGCTTCTATAGCACGTGCATAACAACTAGCATCGTCTGCGTCGCAAAGGAGAATGTCGTTGTTGACCTCAGGATTTTCTTTAAGGGAATGAGCAATATTATCAGTAATTACTTTCTTGATCGATGCATCTCGTATTTTTTCCTTGGAATTGCGGTGTGAAGAGGTTTTGTGACTATGTTTATTTCCTGATTCATTAGGTACGGCTGCTGCCCCAGCGGCTCCTGCAACACCTACTGCTTCACCTACTGCTTGAGCAGCTCCTGCGGCTTCGGCCGCTTCAGCAGCTAAGTATAAGTATGTCACCCCAGCAACAGCTAAGATGATTGCGGAGCCAATAATGATTTTCTTCCTGTGACGATGGCAAAAATGTTTGATGTGCTTCCATTTTTTCGAGAACCAGTTACAAGGTATAATCTTTACTTCACCATAATATACGGCTGGGACATATCCATAGTCACCGATATAACAGCTGACAATAGATAGCGGTTGAGGTTCTTTAAAAGTGAAATCAGATAAAAGCTCTTGAATATCATCATCAAGAACCACTTCATCTTCTGCTTGATCAGGAAGTACACCATTTTTAGCAAGAAGTGCTAAAACTCGAACCATCCACTCCACTTGATCAAGGGTATATTTTTCCAAATCATCAGATTCTACTTCTTCGAGAAACTTAAGAAAATCATCATAAGTTGGAAGTTCATCTTCTACGTCATCTTCTAGATCCTCCCCTGATGGATTCGGCAGGTTATCAATAAGCTGTATGTGTTGTGGACAAGCCAACAGTGTCATCGGTGTTGTGATAAGAAGAATGAAGTGGATGAGTAGAGTGAAATAATATTTCATAAAAAAAAGCTCCCGTGGCAAATGATAATACTTAAATTTTGTTTTTCATTTTGCAATTCACGTTTAATTGTTCAGCTCCACCTTATCACTATGAGAAAGGTCACCCACATAGGTTTCCATTTTTGCCACGTTCAAAAAATCATTTAGATCCAGAATCTTGACCTTCATGTTTAAGCTCAAGGCAAAAACCGATTTTTTCTACCAAATATAATTCCTTTAGGGATAACTTTTCTTTTCTGGCTAGCAAGCATAAATAGTGGGCTGTTCTGCAAAGTGGTCTGGCGCAAGACTGTGTCTCAAACTGGTGCAAATCTTTTGGTATTGTAAATTTTATAATTTGCATTCCTCACCTTCTTGCTCTAACTATGAATTTGCTTTATAAAAAATCAGTTTAAATCAATCAATATTAAAATATTTTGTTTTGTTTTTTAGTGTAATTTAAAATTTTAAATATTATTAATTAATTTTTTCATTTAGATAAAATAGCAATTTTTTCATTTGCATCCTTTCTGGAAAGAAATTTGTGCATAATATATACTGTTGCAAATTAAGCCTTTCATTAATCCAGAAAAACTTTAAAATCCTCCTTACCTGAGGATTTAAATTTCAATTTGTTAAAAATAAGATTGGGGATGGCAATAAATTGAGAAGATTTAAGTTGACTTTCACAGAGATAAATCCATGCCTTGTACTCCAGCCTGCTGCTTAGCCATTTGCCGCAATGCAACTTTTTGTTGAATCGCTTGATTTGTTTTAGAGATTTCTCTTTCTACAGAAAGTGTAATCTCACCGAGTTTCTTTTCATTTATCTGATGCCCGAATACAGCAGCTAATGCTTTATCGACAGCCAAGGAATGCATTTCCTTTTCCAAAGGATCATTACCTTTGCACTGCGGCAACATTTTTGAATTTTGCAAAATTTCCTTCATTTCTAAAATGTTTGCTTTGGATGGTTCTTTTCCATATTGAGCTTTATATAGCAGAGTTTGAAAGGCTAATCGGTCTGCCTGATGCTCATCAACACCTAATTGAGTTTTGATATCCTCTGCGATCTGATTTTTTTGTCGGAAAATGGAAACGGTTTCATTAATCAATGACGATCGAATCTCTTGAGGAGTATTTTTTCAGGGATTCCTCCAGTTCTGGACGTAGCCGTTCTTCTACACGCCATAGGATCTCTTTAACCTTTAGCAATTCTATTTCTTGATTCGATTTATCAACTGCAAACGTCAAATGGGTAATGTCTACGCTTTTCTCATTGGCACTCATTAATAAATCTCGGACCAAAGTCTCCTTGGCTCCAGCAGGAAGAGGATCTGCTAGATCCCATTTGGGAGGAAACACTTTAACTAAAACATCTTGATCAACAACTCGAAGGGATTTTACACCTCCTTTTCGAAGTTCTGAGCAAATACTTCCAGCAGCTTCAAAACCGGCTTGATCGTTGTCTGGCCAAATAATTACATCTCTACCATGTAAGGAAGACCAATCTGTTAGAGGTGTAGCTTTAGCGCCTCCCGACCATGTTAAACAAATCATACCTTGTGCATTAAGCAATTTATTGGCCACATCGGCGGTTTTCTCACCCTCAACGATAACCACCTTAGCGGAGGGATTTTGTTGTAGCAGCTGTAGGTTATAAAGCGTCCTTTGCGTTTTTTCGGTAAATCCTAAATTCCCAATGTGGAATTTCGTCTTTCCCTTTTTCAATTCCAAAACTCAAAGGAAGAACGCTTTTTTTGCCTTCTTTGTCGATCAAACGAAGTGTATAAAACAACAACTCTCCTTTTTCATCGCAATATGCATAGCGCGCTTCTTCTCGACAGTAGAGAGCAAGTTTAGAGCCTGGCATCTTTTTTAAAGAAGGAGCGGGATGATCCCTATTTGGTTTAATAGCAATCCATTCAGATTTATCATTTACTTGCTTACGTTCCATTTTGAATTGGGAAGGAACATCTAGATTTTTTGCTTCTCCTAAGAAGCTCTGAGCCCATTCTTTCGCATCTTTGGCATCTAATCCCAATATAGTTTGAATGAGTTTAAGAGGGCCCCCTCCATTTCCTTCTTCGAAGCTATAAAAGCTTCCTAATTTATCCCCTTGGCAAATGACTGCTAAAGATCCTTTTGCTCCAAAACGCCATTTTGTTCCCTCCTTTCTAGTTGGTCCGTCGGGAAAAAGACGATATAGAAGCGATTCTAAATTGTCCTTAAGCTTTGTTTCTAAATCTAAAAATCGATTTTCCTTGCGATTGCTTGAGCGTTCATGTCGTTGCGCTTGATCGATTAAAAACTCTAAAGACTTTTGACCTAATGCAAGGGAAAGATTTTCCTTTGAAAGTGCACCTACGAGTTGATGAGCGGCTGCATTTCTCTTTCCACAAACAACTTGCCAAGCCATATAATGAGAAGTGGATTTTTCGTTATTTTTTATTCCTTCACTTTCAGCTTGTACAAGGGCATACAATGAGGCTGATTCTTTGGAGACTTGACGATAAGATTTTAATTCTTTTAATAACTGCCCAACCAGAAATTTCACTCGTAAATATTTGTAAAGTTACAGGTAAATGCTCGTATTTTACAAATAAATACCCCTATTTTTCCAAGAAATCAGATATAGGCAATGCATAATCCAATAATCCTTAACTATAAGAACAGGACTAATAGACAATTCATTTGATAAAATTGATATAAGGTCGTTGAAATTGTAGTGGTTATGCAAATAACCAGTCATTGTCTATATTTCCGCGATGGATTTAAACATTTTTTTTGCGCGCACTCCACCATAATTTAAAATGGCACTTTTAAGATATTTTTGATTCATTGATTGTGCTTTTCTCTTTACAAGATTTAAGATTCGTTCTCGGTTTTCAGCCAATTGATTGATATGATCTACAAGATCAACCAACAGAAATTCGTCAGAGAGATCCGATGGGAAGTGGTGTTTTAAGACAAATCGAAAAGATCGCACTCCCAATTTGAAGATACCATGGCGTTTATGGTTGTATACAACAGTTTCATTATAAAGCTGAGTTGTCCCAACTCCAAGGCTATTATAGGCATTTGGGGTCGTCAAGAGGAATCTATCATCCTTAAGGAAAGCTTTGACAAGTTCATAATCACTTGGAGGTACTGGGCCAAACGGAGATTTCTTTGGACAATAGTACATACCACCTGATAGCTTAAACAGGGTTTTTTCTTTTTGAAGCTGATTCAGATGACGATCAACGGCATTCGACCATTTTTCGATGTCAGCTCGCCTATAGACTTGTCCGGGATTCAGGTGAACCCTAATTTCTTGCAAAGCTGTCATTCTGCAGTCCTCCTGCAATTAAGTATAACACAATTTCAGAATATTGCAAGAATTATAATGTAAAATTCATGCAAACTTTGGATGGATTCTCCCTCGCTCGATTTCAGTCGAGGGAGTAATCTAAAGACCGGGTAGGCCCTAACTGGTACCAGTTAGGTCTTTAAAAACCCTTAACAGGAAGCAGAGCCCAAGATCCTAATGTCTTATATGACTAAGCTGCTTCTCTCATAAACAAAATTCCATAAAGATCCCGCCCTTCAATTTCTAATTGACGACACCTTAAGCAATCATCAACGTCATAACCGACTTTATAAAAAGCACGATAAACTCTCTGAGCGATTGATTTTGGACAAAGAAGAGTGAACTGAGGATTATCGATCATGGCATCTCTTATCACTTCAATTTCCAAATTTGTTGGATGAAAGGCTTGAAGAAAGATAGGTAAATTTCTGTTTTTCTGAAAAATGTCTTTCAATGTCGTAATTTTGCGATCTTTTAGATAGGCATTAATGTCCAATTTTTGAGCATTGGGAAAAATTACCTCATCGACTAATTGACTGCGAGCGATGACTAACCCAATCTGCTGAATCTTAGAATAAGCCTCTCTTGCAACTTTCACACCAGGATTTATTACACCAGCATGTCGTAAGGCTTTTTCACAAGCTTCTATTCTGGCTTTTATTCTCTCTACTTGGTAATTCTGAGCCAATGCTAATTGGAAATAATCGATGGCTTTTTCTAAAGATTTGTCTATCCCTAACCCCAACTCGTGGCAAAGTCCAACTTGAAATTGTGCACCTTTATGACCTTGATCGGCTGCTAGTTTGAAATTTTCGAGAGCTTTTTCATAAGATTTAGATAATCCTCCTACGCCTTTTTTATAATAAAGCCCTAAATTGTGTAGTGCTACAGCGTTCCCTTTATTGGCTGCAATAGTGAAATATTTTGCTGCTTTTTCATACGACTGTTCGGTTCCCTTTCCGGTATGATAAAGTCCTGCCAAATCTATACAAGCTAGAATATTTCCCTGATCCGCTGCCAGTTTAAAGTACTTAAATGCTTCGTTGTCAGATTTTTCTACCCCTCCAATACCTCTTTTAAAATATTGTCCTAATAGATATTGGCTAGGAACATGTCCTTGATCGGCAGCACGCTTATAATATTTCAAAGCCTCTTCATCTGATTGTTGACATGCCCAACCATTTCTGAAATATTGACCTAGATTATACTGCGCATCAATATCTCCTTTGTCAGCAGCAATCTTGAAACACTTAAACGCTTCTTCATAGGATTGTTGTAAACTTTTTTTCCCATAATGAAAATTAATTCCCAAATTATAGAGGAAAATAGTATCTCCAAAGTTCATCAAGCGTTTGATATAGGCGAGATTTTCATCGTAAGATTTATTCAAATCTATCCCATAGTGATAGTTGCTTGCCAAAGCTTTCATTGCGCCCTGATCACCCTGCTCTGCTGCGAGTTTATAATACTTAATTGCCTGTTTATCTGATTTTTCAATACCCCGTCCTTCTTGAAAATACAAACCCACGTTGAATTGACTGGGAGAATAGCCCTGATCGGCAGCCCTCTTGAAATACTCAAAAGCTTTCTCGTAGGATTTTTCTAATCCTCCCAGACCATTTGCAAAATAAAAACCAAGATTATTTAAACCTAAAAGATCATTTTGATCGACAAGGATTTTGAGATATTCTAAAGCTTTTGCGTGAGATTTCTCAACCTCGTATTTTCCATTATGATAACAATGATATAGCTCTTCACATGCTTTTACATGCCCTTGCTGGGCTGCAAGAGTATAAAAGTAAATAGCAGTAGAATCATCTTCTTCAAGGCTACCATATAAATAAGCCTCTCCTAATTGATATTGTGCCTCTGCATCTCCTTGTTGGGCCTCCATTTTAAGTTTTTCGAAAGCTTTTAGAGTGGATTTGCAGAATTCAATTCGTTTGATTACTTCTTCTCTTTCAAAATCTTGTGCAAGAGCCAATTCGTAATATTCGATTGCTTTTTGAAGTGATTCTTCAGTTCCAATGCCGCTAGCATAACAACGTCCAGTATGAAACTGACCACGAGCATATCCTTGGTCGGCCGCTTTTTTAAAAAGATTAAAGGCTTCCTCTAAAAATTCTTCAGCTCCTATTCCCTTTTCATAGCACAATGCAAGATTGCATTGCCCTAGCTTATTTTCTTCTATTTGCAGCCAATTGATAAAAATGAAAGGCTTCTGAAGCGTTCTTGTTAACACCCAACCCATTTTGGAAATAATATCCTAAGATATTTTGTGCTTTACTATCCCCTTGATTCGCCGCCAATTTGTAGTATTTGTAAGCCTCTTCATATTGTTCCTGCTGGTCAAAAATATCCCCAATTTTAACTTGTGCAAGACAATGTCCTTGATCGGCTGCTAATTTGAAATATTTTAATGATTCTTCCTTTGATTTGGTATTCAATCCCATTTGATATTGTGCTTCCGCATCACCTTTAGCAGCCGCTTCTTTGCGTTGTGTAAATAAAGGACCACCTACTAACTTTGTTGAAGATGAGGGATTATTAAGCGAGGGGAAAGCCTGCGCTAATTTCTGAATTAGTTGATTTGAATGATCAAAAGACTTGAAATGGTGAGCTTGTTTCATCCCTTTTACTTGTGTTTCAACACGAGTGTTTTCAGCGGTTTTGGCCATTTTAAAAAAGGCATCGGCTTTCTTTTGATTTTCTATTTTTCCTCCCATTTTCTCATAGCAATAGCCTGCTTTTTTATAACCTACGAGTAGTCCATTCTCCCCCGCCAATTTATAATAATAAATTGCTTTATCTAGAGACCTTCCTGTTCCAATTCCATATTGATGACAACGTGCTAATTCGAAAATTGAAGAGGATCGTCCTTTTTGAATATCGATTTCAGCAGCTAAACTGTAGTAATGAAAAGCTTTTTCTGGAGACCGTTCAGCTCCTAGTCCTCTTTCATAACAGTGACCTAACGTTTCTAGAGCAGATGAACTTCCTTGATTAGCGGCTAATTGGTAATAATAAACCGCCTGTTCGGGAGACTTATCAAGGCCTAATTCCCCATTTTGATAGGCATCTCCAAGTCTTTCTTGAGATAGTTGGTCTCCATTGTCCGCAGCAAGTTTGTAATAAAAGAGGGCATTTTGCGCTGATCTTCTAACACCAGTTCCTTTTTCAAAACATCTAGCCAAATCATATTGACACAGTAACATAACGGGTAGACTTACATCAGATCCACTTTGCACAATTAATTTTAAATAATGAACAGCTTCATGTTGATTTATTTTATTTTTCAGTAAGAAATCAACAAGATCAAGTATTGCTAAAGTAAATCCACTCTCCGCAGCGAGTTTATAGTAATGGATGGCCTTCTCAATGGACTTTTCAATACCTTTTCCAATAGCAAAACATCCTGCTAAAAAATATAAGCCTCTAAGGGGATTCTGCTCAGCCGACAGCTGATAATAGTAAATAGCTGAATCTAATGATTTCTCGACACCTTCGCCATTTTCAAAAAACCACCCTACCATAGCTTGAGATTCAGCGTCGCCTGCATCAGCTTCTTTCTTATAAAGATGAAATCGTTTTTGACGATAAAAGTAGGCTTTTCCTAAAGACTCTTCAACACCAATTCCTTTCTCATAAGCCTCTGCTAAATATTCCCAAGCGATGGAGACTTCTTGATCAGCTGCTTGTTGATAACAAAAAATCGCTTTGGTAAGATCCCTTTTCTACTACCTTACCTTCTTCATAGTATTTACCCACCATTGCTAGAGCTACTGGATTGCCTTGATCAGCCAGCTAGTTTATAATAATAAAAAGCTCGATGATAGTCTTGCTTTGTACCAAGGCCATTTTCATAGAGCAAGGCTAATGAAACTAGAGCTCCACGATAACCTTGATCCGCTGCTAACTTATAATAGCGAAAGGCTAATTTATGGGATTGTTGTGTACCACGACCTTCTTCGTAGCATAGGCCGATCCCGAAATTGGGCCTCTGCATGACCATCATCTGCCACTTTCTTACAAGCGGCAAATACTTCCTGTTCAGGATTAAGTGATTGGGAAAACATTTGATTTAGGTGAGATTTGGTAATGCTTATTGCATCGTGATGATGCCAATGAATAGGGTCTGTTTGGCTTTTTTTATCTGGATTAATTTCAGAAGCCATAAATTTTTCCTCCACTAAGATTTCATCAGCATTACCCGACAAATAAAAAACCATACCATTCATTGCTATCATGGCTAGCAATTCGGCACTTTCTTAAGCAATTTTCCCAATAACCTAAACGCCGGAAGGCTTCACAGAGGCTATAAGTATCTGGAGGATTGCAAATAAAAGTGAATTTTGGATTTTCAAGCATGGCATCTCTTACAACATTCATTTCTTCATAAGAAAAACCTGAGGCATAGAGAAAAATTGGCTTGTCTTTAGACTCTTCAAAAATTTGTCTAAGAACACTTAACTGACGATTTGGGATATAACGACTTATGTCAAGCCTTTGAGCATCAGGATAAACGATATTTTCCAAAGCTAATGTGATACTCACTTGCTGAGCTTTTGATCGATAAGCTTTTACTTTTTCCGATTTTTTATCTCCAATAATTTTTTTTTCACAATAGCTGAGTTTATATTCGAGATTTTCTGCATAGAAACTATCTAAGCCTTCTTGTTCGAGAGCAAGTTTAAAATATTTAACTGTTGTTTCCAATTCTTTAAACCAATAAAACTGACCATCTCAATGAGGCTCGGAATATAATTTTGATTAGCTGCCATCAGATTAAATCTAAGTTCTTCTTCTTGAGAGGCAACAACTCCTTTTCCTTCTCTATAACATCTAGCAAGTTGATATTGCGCTGGGCCATACCCCTGACCAGCTGCCAAATTGAAATAATGAAATGCTAATTTATAAGATTGCTCAGTGCCGCGACCTTCTGCATAACACAAGCCAACGAGAAATTGGGCCTCTGCTTGACCATCGTCCGCAATTTTCTTACAAGCAAGGAACACTTCCTGTTCAGGTTTAGATGGTTGGGAAAACATTTGATTTAGGTAAGATTTGGAAATACTTATTGCATCGTGATGATGGCAGTGAATGGAATCTGACGGGCTTTTTTTATCTGGATTTCTTTCAGGAGTCATAAATTTTATCTCCCATTAAGGTTTCGTCGGCGTTACTTGACAAATAGAAAGCCATACCATACATTGCCGTCTTTACTACTAACCCAACGCTTCTTCAAGCTGCTTTCATAATAACCTAGACGATGAAAAGCTTCATAAAGACTATAATAATCAGGACTATGACAAATAAAAGTGAACCGGGGATTTTCTAACATCGCATCCCTAATTACAATCATTTCCTCATAAGATACACTTGAACCAAAGAGAAAAATGGGCTCATCCTTGGATTTTTCAAAAGTTCCTCTAAGAACTTCGATTCGACGATCATGTACATATAGACTAGTGTCAAGCTTTTTGGCTTCTGCATAGACAATATTTTGAGCTGGTAAGATCGCACTTACCTGCTGAGCTTTTAATTGGTAAAATTTCCGTTTAGCTTCGGCAAGCGATTCGTCTAATTCTTTCTTGCAATCGTATATCACGCCCTCTAAATATTTCTTATCTTCAAAATCCCCTTCTAATAAATAATTAAAATATTCTATAGCCTTCTCTAGTGACTTTTCAACTCCTCTTCCCCATTTATAACAAAACCCAACGTCAAATTGACCACAAACATAACCTTGATCTGCGGCTTTCTTATAAAGTTTAAAGGCTTCTTCATAAGATTGCTTTATTCCTTTACCATATTCATAGCAATTTCCCAGAGCGCATAATGCTTGACAATTACCTTGATTGGCTGCCTGTCGATAGTAAAAAACAGCGCGTTCTAAATCTTGGTCGGTTCCCCTACCAAATCCAAAGCAATACCCAAGACCGTATTGAACATCCGCATCGCCTTGCTCAACAGATAAAAGGAGATTGCGAAAGGCTTGTTGCTGGGCTTCAAGTAATGTCCGGTTTTCTTCATACTTAGAAACAATATCTTGGGCTTCTGGTATCCCAGCATCGGCAGCTAACTTGAAATATTTAAACGCTTTTTCATCAGATCTTGCTACCCCATGACCACTTGCATACATATCCGCTAGAAAATAATATCCCCACGGTTCGCCTTGTTTTACCACTTGTTTGAAACAATCAAAGAGCTTCTGCAAAGATTCTTCATCGGATATTTCGAGATAAGTCGAACTTATTAACGATCGGCCTTCTTCTCCTATTTGAAAACCGATTGCAATCGCTTTTAGAATCGATTGAGGAATACCTTTTCCCAAAAGATAACGCCTTGCTGAAGAAAGCATTGAGGCATCATCAGTATATTTTTCCTCAATTTCTATTTTTGCAGCATTCTGATAGTACTCAAAAGCTTTTGTTAATGACTTCTCAACCCCTATTCCTTTTTCGTAACATTTAGCTAGTGCCTCTAAAGCACTTGATGAACCTTGATTTGCTGCAAGACGATAATGATGAACAGCTTTAAAGCCATCTTGTTTTAACCCCAGTTCCCCTTCTAGGTAAGCATTTCCCAACCGATAGTTAGCAAAGTCGTACCCAATTTCTGCAGCTAGTTGATAATAATAGAGCGCATTTTGGTTAGATTGGTTGATCCCAATCCCTTTTTCGAAACAATCAGCCAGTTTGTACTGAGCTTGAGCAAAAGTTCTGGATTTACTTTCAACAGCCCGTCCCACGATTAACTTTAGGTAATGAACGGCCAATTCTTCATCAGTGTGGTTGTCAATTAACAAATCAGCTAAATTTAACATTGATAGAAGTTGACCTTGAGCAGCAGCTAGCTCATAGTAATGAATAGCACGTTCAATCGATTGTGGAACTCCAAAGCCCTGCTCAAAACATTGCGCTAAATAAAAGAATCCTGATGGATGATTTTGTTCCGCTGCTAAATTGTAGTAATAAGTGGCAGATTTTAGCGATTTTTCAACCCCCTCTCCATTTTCAAAAAACCATCCTACCATAGCTTGTGCTTCAGCATCGCCTGCATCAGCTTCTCCCTTGTAAAGATGAAATCGCTTTTGACGATAAAAGTAGGCTTTTTCTAATGACTTCTCAACCCCAATTCCTTTCTCATAAGCCTCTGCTAAATAATCCCAAGCAATTCTAACTTCTTGATCAGCTGCTTGTTGATAATAGGAAATCGCTTTGGTAAGATCCCTTTCTACAATCTTCCCTTCTTCATAGTATTTTCCCACCATAGCTTGAGCTATTGGATTGCCTTGATTAGAAGCTAGTTGATAATAATAAAAAGCTTGCTCATCGGAGGGCTGTGTTCCGAATTCCGTTTCTAAACATAGTGCTAAAGAAATTTGTGCATCCTGATGTCCTTGATCTGCCGCTAACCGAAAATATTTTAATGCTTTTTTATATGACTTTTTTACTCCCCAACCTTCCTCAAAACGTATCCCTACTTGGTATTGCGCTTCTGCATCTCCCCTATCTGCTTCTTGTTGCCAAGCGGCAAAACTTTTTTGTTGGCTAGAGGAATGATCCTTTGAATGTTGCGAAAAGACTAAATCTAAATGAGACTGAGAGATGCTCATTGCTTCATGGCGATCCCAATGAATAGGGTTTGGTTGATTTTTGTCATCAAAACTCTTTGTAATAGTCATAAAAACCATTCTCGTTAAATGATGCTAGAGGTTTGATTGATACCTTTAAGAGAAAGATGAGAAGAAATTTTCGTGTCTAGAGCCTTCTTAGAAATTTCTGATATTAGGATATCAGCTTGATTTATCTCTTCTTCCAATAGCCTTGATTTAATGCTTCTTTTCAATTTTAAAAGACGTAAATCAGTTTGTCTTACTTCGGTTTTTTGTTCTCGAATATCTTCCTCTTTTTTTTCCACTTGAGCATACAAATCAGAAAGCTTTTTTAAGATTAAAAAAAGCTTATCAAATTTATGAGAAAAACTAATTTTTACTTCTACTTTTCTAATGTCATCTAGTCGTTCTCCACGTTTTTCATTAATTTTATTATTATTATTAATTATTTGTTGCCTTAATAAATCGGCTTCGGCTCTTTTTTTTTCTTCCTCGGCTTTTTTTTGTTCTTCTCTTTTAATTTCTAAGTCTCTTAAGCAATAGCTAAGTTGAATAGTATAAAATACTAATTTGGTAACATATTCTGCTTCAGCAGCAGTCATTTCACAGATACGAAATTCCCCTGGATTGAGTTGTCTTTTTAATTGCCTATTTTCATCATATACATTAATTTTTTGTACATGTTTTCCTAATAAACCGGCCCATTGTGCATCAACTTTAACATTGTGAATTTTAGGTTTATTTTCTTCTGCTATTTCATCAATAACAAATAAAGCCTTATTCTTTATTGCTAGAGCAACTTCTTCTATATTTCTTCTAACATTGACTCTTTTTATATTAATATCTATTTTTTCTGTAGTTTTTTCTAAATTTTCCAATTTTTTAAGTCTTTTAAGTTTTTCTATATCGATTGGATCAATAATATGTACATAAACATCATCTACTACTTTTCCAAATTTTCTAAATTTTCATGTGATACTTTTTCAAATTCTTGTGGTAAAGTGTCAAATGTTTCAAAAATAGTACTCCTCAAAATACCTGGAGGATGTAGATTAAACAAATCATACTCAGCTACATCAGCTTTAAAAAAGACCATATTATCGTTATTTTTTTGGGAAATATTATTCAGATCGGTAGAAATAAGATTAAAAGAAGATTTTAAAGAGTCATCCGTTATGGCCATGGCTATTGGATCGTAATCAGAATCTTTTGAAACGCTTAGTTCGTGTGGGTTAGATAAAAATATTCCTGATGTTGAATTAAATAAATTTTCTATTGGATCATAATTTTGATTATTTATCATAAATTACCTCGATCTAAACAAAATTAATTATATCATAAATTAATTATATCATAAAAATTTATTTAAAAACAATGTGTATAAATAAAAAAAAATTTATTATAAAAACGAAATAAACAACATGGAAGGTCTAATTCAAAAACTTCTTAGAGAAGCTGTTAGGTCTCCAATCTTAAATTGGGTGGTTTAGACAGTTTAGACAAGATTTTGAAAAAAAAGGCGTAAGATTCAATTATAATTCATTATAATTGAATAAATAGAAAAATCCAAGCAAATCTTGAAATGCTTGGATTTTGAGGAAGTAAGGTCTATTTAAAACAATCGTGCTGCAAATTTAATATACTGTTCATCAGATATAAAGGATCTTATTATTGGGTTACTGTCTACTACGAAGTGTTCTTCCTTCTCTTCAAGAGTAACACCTTTGGGACTAAATTTGTTAAAAATATCAATGATTTCTTGCGAAAGAGTTAATGATTTTATTGTGTGGTTCTCGATATGAAGTGCCCCTATTCGTTTATTTTCAATTAAATACTTTAATGATACCGATGTTTCAGTATTTAAGTTACGCAGGAAGGATATGCAATAAGTTTTATAACTTTCCTTTGTATTTCTATCGGTAAATGTAAACAACCCTATTTTTGTAAATATATTGGAATAACAGAGTTATTTTGGAATATTTTCTGAAGCAGCTAAAATAAAGTTGATGGATTTTCGCTGCTTGCGGGATGGGGAGTAGCTGAGTTTTGAACTAAAGTCATCATAAATTTTCTCCTTTTTCAATTTTTTCACTTTTTTTCCGTAAGATAGGAAATTTACAAAATTTTAACAGTTTAAATCTTAAATTTAAACGATTTAATCGCGCAAAATATAGATTCATATTTTATTACCCTTTTTCAAGACAATGATTATAAGCGGTGGACATTAGTCGAAAAATTCGAGATGGATGAACTAAGTGAACTCGCAAAAGGAATATAATATTTGAAAAGAATTTCCGTTCATGCATATACCATACGGATTTCACTATTCAATTTCAATAAAATTCTTTGATTTCCTTCCTTCTTCCAAAAACTCCTAGGAGAGTTCCACAGGGAGTATAGCAAAGATTGACGAAAACTATCCCCTACTTTCTATTTATCTCCCTTTTTGACCATTATTTTCCCTCCCGATAACGAATACCAGGAAATTTATATTATTTTTGAAAATAGTTTAAATAAATAAAATTGCTGAATAAAAATGTTGAATTTCAATTTTTCTTTAGGGTACTCAAATAAATATTTAAGTTTAATAAATAATTGCTATAATAAAATAAAATTGATTTAATAAATTAGGGTTGATATGAATGTTCCAATAAGTCCAAAAATTGAAGTATCTTCATCTTCACAAGAACCTATTAAAAAAGTCATTTATGATGAAAAAACAGGTTTTTTAGATTTGGAGATAAAGTTTATACAGTTAAAGTATTTAATGATGCCCAACCTCTCAAGCTTTCGGAAGAAAGTACAAAGAAAATTGCTGAGTTGGTAGCTCAAATTTTAAATCAACAAGCATTGGGAACAATTTAAAAGATGTGAATATATTAGTGGAATGTACAATTACTAATGAAAAAATAGAATTAGCCCAAATCAGCCAGATGTTAAATTAAAATATGATCGAACATATAAACGCATACAAGAAATTGTTCATCGCTCTCTACCTTTACCCGCAGAAAATTCAGGAAGTGCAAAAAGCTTAAAAAATACTGAAAAGAAAGTAACAGAAGAAGTCGAAAAAACTGAAAATTCCTTAGGGGTATGCTTAAGCCTTATGCAGATCTTTTTCTCAAAGATGGAGTACCCTTTATTGATTATGCAGTAAATTATATTAAAATCTCCCCCCCAAAGAATATAAACCCTAAGATATATCAGAAATAGTTGATGCTTTATTTGAGAAACTAATAAAATATGCAGGTTGGTGAAAAAATCCGATTCATCTGGTTATGAGCATCTTCTATATAAGAATACCTACCCGGAAGTTAAGCCCAAAATAGAATAGCCATCGCAAGATACTTGATTCAAGAAACCGATGTCTTGTCTCAATCCTCCATAAATTCTTAATCCTCATAATCAGCAATTTAGGAGTGTCGAAAATCGCAAACAATAACGCAAAAACCAAGGCGGATTAGTCAATGCCATTTGATGGTCAAAGCTTCTTTTTTGACATTGCGCCCACTCCCTGCATTTTCCTAAAAAAACTTTACTTAAATTTTCTTCCTGTTGTGCTAGCGTTTGGTAAATAGGCAAAAATTGATCGCCACCATCTTCCCATCACTATAGTGGACCCCAAAGTCAAGACAACTTTTTCAGTAAAACAAGTTACATCCTGATTTTTCCTCATACCAGACTGAGGGACTTTTGCACTCCTGTTGCGATTCTTGCCTTCTAAATAGGTCCTAAGCTAGCTAGAACTGGCAGAATTGCTTCAGATGCTTAAGTCCTTACCATTAATGTTAATAAAATTCCATTAAGGCTATAAAAGATGTTATTTATCCCCTCAAATAAAATTCCGAGATCGTGATTAAAATCCTCTTTCTCGATACTTTTTTCACTGATCTATAATCCTTTAAATAGATGTCTTCGTATTTCAATGCCCTCCAAAACTAACTCCACAAATATGTTATCCAAAGCTCGTCCTCTGACTATCGATGCTAATTTTAATGTTGGCCTTTTCTAGCATTCCATAAAAGCTAAACAGGTAAAATCGCACCCCTCTGGTCTGTATCAAAAATTTCAGGCTTCCCTTTTTTGAATGCCTCCCAAGAGCTTTTATCTAGGCAAAAACTAGTATCGAGAGTGTTTGAAATCCTCCAGGCTATAACATAACGACTATACCAGTCTATTATTGCTGTACAATACGCAAAACCACCCAAAAAGCTTGACGTAGGTGATGTCTGTACTCCAAACATGATCCGGTAACATCACCTCCTTGGTTAAAAGATAAGGATATTTCTATACTTCTAAATCTGATCTGCTCAGATTTCGTTTGGGATAAATGGCTTCTATCTCCATTATTCTGCATTAGCCTTTGAACGCATTTTCTATTCACTCGCATACCCCTTAACAATCGAGCCAAGCCATCATCCGTCGACTTCCATAAAAGGGATGTAGGGATGTCTTGATCAATTAAGTTGATTAGCTCCAAATTGTAATCCGTTTCTGAGGTAGCCTCTAAGTAGTAATGAAGAATGGTTAATATCCAATAAACGATATTGATTCGATAATGGAAGTTCAGAGCAATTTGGATTTGAAAATTTGCCAAAGATCTTTTTCTGTTATATCCCTAGTTTTTTTTTCAGCCAAAGATCATCCTCATAATATTCATAACTAATTTTAAGTTGTCTTAGAAGGATCGCTAAGAAAATGAACAATAGCCCCTCTGAAGGCTTCTGTGGCGGACAACGATGAGTGTTAGCACAAAAGAAGGCTAAAAGAGCCAAAGCATATTGATTTTTCGTACGCATAAAAATTCCTTTACTCATTGTCTAATTTGACGGAGATTTGATGGGGCTTTTTCAAAATTGGAGCGAAACGGATTGATATCTAATCCACCTCTTCGAGTATATCTAGCATAAACTGTCAATTGTTCCGGTCGACATTGCAAAGTAATATCATTAAATATCTGTTCTACGCAGTGTTCTCCAAATCCACTATGATTACGAAAAGAAATCAGATACTTTAACAAGCCGCAATGGTCGATTTTAGGACCAAAATAATGAATGAAGAATACAGAACCCCAATCTGGTTGTCCTGTAGCAAGGCAATTGGATTTAAGTAGATCGCTATAGACTGTTTCTTCCACTTTTCTTGACTCAGTCATTAAAAATTTTGGTTCAACTTGGTAAGTATTTGTTTCTATATCAAGTAGGTCCAAACAAATTCCAGAAAACTCTACCAATGACTTTTGTTAAAATTGAGCAGACGAATATAGTTCGACTGTTACATGGTCCTGTATTATCTTTGTCAAATCATTTTCAATCGCTTTTTTTATAGATTCAGCCGATTCAAAATAAGTCTGATTGAATGAGTTTAGATAAAGCTTCAATGATTTTGACTCAACGATATTAGGAGAATGGCAAGAGAAAGAGAGTTCAGCTAAAGCGATCTCAGGCTTTCCTTTTGAATTAAGCCAAGAAATTTCATAAGCATTCCAGATATCCACGCCTTCAAATGGCAAAGGATGGCTAATCCCAGTTTTGTTCCTCGCTAGAGTTCTTGGAACAGGATATAACAAATCAGGAGTATATGTTTCTACATATACAGTATTTTGCCCAAGGGGCGATTCTTTTAACATAGAGAACCTCTTAATTATTTTGTTATTCAATAGTTAGTCTTTGCAATACTTTTTTCTAAATGTACTTATAGTCTCAATGACCTGTCCTAGATCTTCTCCATCGATTCTGCTCAGGACTTGGTAGGAAAATGGAATCAGATTTTTACTGTAGTCTTCGGCTAAAATATAAGGCACACGGATGCCCAAAGCCCTAAATTTTGGGATATGGTCGTGCGATCCAATTAAAAATCGATCATGTGGGCTGAGGCGATCGATGACTTCACGCTCTTTTAACCCAACCCGATACGCTTCATTACAAATGCCGATGCGATCGATGTATTGGGGTACCTGGTTGAACCGCTCCTCTGTTATCAAGTGAATCATTGCTTCGTAAGATTGCTCAGCCATCATTTATACCCCACTCTCTTTCAAAAACAATCTCACGTCTTTACGAACGCTTTCAAAAAATGCTTTTCTTTCCTCTATTAAGCGATCTTTAGATTCTGCAAATAAATTGTCAAAACTAGGCATATTTATTTGCGTTATTATGGTCAACTCCTCTAAAATGCGCTTAATGACTCACCGGTACTTGCTTTTAAAAGTAGTCATAGTCCAGCGAAATGGATTTAAACCATCCCTAGTTCTCATTGGGAGGCTACATCGGTAGTTCCCTATTCGGAATGAACAGGGATTGGAATGCAGAGCTCATAAGCCCAATTCTTTTTTTACTGCAGGAAGTAAAAATACACCGCTTTTTGCAAGCTCACCAAGTCCTGCTCGTGTAAGAGTTTTGTTAGTAGTTGGCACAATAAAATCTTTAAATAATGAATCTAATTTTGCTCTTCTTAAGTCATCATCTATTTGTGAGTCTAAATCTAAGACGCAATTGTATTCTTTAGGCTGTCTTCCAAAAAAGTGACCGGTATCATTTTTTACCAAATCTTTGCATTTGGTATAATGCCTTCCAAACATTCCCTGAATAAATGTCTTAATATTCAACTCATAATAATTTCCATAATTTGACTTTTGTAAATCAAGAACGACAACGCATTCATTAGACTCTTTAAACCATCCACTAAATGCCGATTCAAAATCATTGCTCTTAGCCACTTCATCGAATAATTTTTTAAATCTTTTTCTTTTCCATATCTAATAAGTTTCCAAAATTGTTTCCCATTCAACGCCTTCAAAATTTTTAATCGTTTCCAATTCACGCTTGTACAAATCAAGTTGCTTTTGTCCTTGTTTAATAGATCTTGGGTTGTTTGGCTTTAATTGATAAATTTTGCCATTTTTTATATCAATAAAGTCAATTCTCCTTTTACTTGGTAGGATATATTCTTTAACTCTATCTGGAAAAAGAACCTGGTCCTCTCTATATGTCTTATGCGTTTGCTGTCCAAGCCTTAAATTCGACCTTGTATATTGTTCCGCAACTCTTGGAACTTGACCAACTTCCGTTAAACCTTGCCCAACACTCGTTTCAACAGTTTCCGCTACCGTTATCGGTCCGCTTTGACCAGGTGCCGCTCTTGTCGAGGCAATTTCAAGTTCATTGCGAACGGCTTGACCAAAATATTTTCGAGACAAAAATCCGGTCAAACCAGCAAATCCCGACTTCGCCAATCCCTGAGGACCTTTTACAAGTACTGTAATATAAGCTATCACAGCGCCTGTGTTTTCGCAATGTCACACCATTCATCAGTAAATGTTTTTTTCTCAGTTTCTACGCTGTATCTTTGATCACTTTGTATAAAATCAGTTTGATTTGTATCAATGCAATATTGTTTTACATGGCGCTTTGTTAGACCTGTGAATGGGTCTTTAAAACCGGCGCAAAATGCATCTTTTGTTTTTTGGAAAAGGAGCCATTATCCTTCTGCCGATCTCGTCGATCTACTCCTGCTATGGGAGAATAAGTTTCTTTCTCCGACTTGATCTGAGTGCGTTTCATCAGCAAATAAACCATAAGCATCATATCTCATGATAGGGCTATGATGCAAGTAGGCATAAAGGTTTGGTCCATCTTCAAAAAAAGAGGATCAGGGGTTGTCCAGCGCCCAACCTCTGGATCGTAATAACGTCTACCAAAATAGATCCAACCAGTCTCGGGATCTATTCGTTTGCAGGCATAACGCCAGGGATTTCCCACTTGTGAGTCGGAGATTGACTCTCCTTCAACGTTAATTATCGTTTCTTCGCCAAATGCAGTATAGCGATAGGCTTCTGCTGTTTGACCTGTTGAACTATCGACCAGGCAGGCAAGATGCCCTTGCTGATCATGAATAGGAGCAAAAATCTTTCCGTATAATTCAAGAGCTACTGCGGAACCCATTTCTGATTCCAATCCTGATCCTAATATACGCAGTTCTTGAATTTGTCCTTTTTCATCCACACAAGCAATTTCATCTTGGCCTTGGTAAAGATAGCGATAAGTGATCCCTTTGTGGACCTTACTTAAACGTCTATTGAAAGCATCGTAAAGATATTCTGTTTGGTCTGTCCTTTCAGTATCTGAATAAACAGCTATAAGGCGATTGAGAGCATCATAGTCATAATTCGTGACTTGAGATCCTTGGATTTTGCATTTAAGATTTCCGTTGAGATCATATTTGTAGATACATTCAGACTGTCCATTAATCTGGTTGAGTGCGTTAATTTCATAAGGCTGCTGATTTTTATTTACACGGTTGTGGATGGAATCTATTTGATAGGTGTTTGAAACATGCCCTTGTTCTTTTGTTAAGTGATCAAGATCATCATAGCTAAATACATATGGGGTGTTTCCAAGGGCATCCTGGATAGTTGTTGCCACAAGACGCCCGACGGGATCATATCCATCTTTGTATACTTGTTGTGACCACTGTTGGCTGTTGGTTTGTTTAGGGCGTCCAGCTCGATCGTAGGCATAGTTAATATCTCCCCCTTTGCCAATCAAGGAAGCGGAAAGCAGGTCGCCTGATCGATCGAAACGGGAATAGACATGTTTATAAACGAGATTTTTCTTTTTATAGCGCTGCACCTCTTTCAGATGAGCAGCATCATAAAGGTACTTAACGGCAGATCCATCAGGCAAAGTCAACTCTTTCAAACGATCAAGACGATCATAGTCGTAAACCATTTTCAAGTCGTTTCCTAACTTTTCTTCTTTCAGTCGGCCATTATTGTCATAGTCATAAGTTGTGATCGTTTGATTTTCTAGGTCTTCGACTTGCTTAATTTGATGGCGGAGGTTGTACTTATACGTATAGGAAACGGCATTATCTGTTGAGGTGAGTTGGCTTAACCGGCCAAAGGGGTCATATTCATGTGTGAGCTCCTCTCCATCGGGTTTGATAATTTTCCATTTTTCTCCATAGGTGTTATAACGGGTAGTTGTCGTTTTTTGCAGAGGGGTTTCAAAGGCTTCGGTAACTTCATCTTCCTGTCCATTGGCATGATAATGCCAGGTGTTGGTGGAGGATCTTAAAACAATGCCTTCTGAATAGACTGTATCAATTGTTTTTGTCCGTCGTCCCATGGGGTCATAAAAGATATTTTGTTGGGCAATGATCATTCCAAGGGGATCTTTTCGAATCACTTCAGTGACTCGTCCAAGAGCATCGTGGATTTGTTGAGTGATTCTTCCTAATGCATCTGTGGTGGTTACTTTCAGAACATTTTGACCAAGGATATTACGATGTTCTTCTTCATAGGAATTATAGGTTGTCTCCCCTTCTGGGTTAACAATTTTTATGGGCTTTTTATCAGAATTATAGTTGATTGAAGTGACACTTTCTCCAGCTTCTTTATACAGGGTGGTTTGGATACGGTTGCCTTGCTCATCGTATGCATACAGAATTTGATGCAAGACGATGCCTGCTGCATCTTCTATCCGCTCTTCTATTGGGCGATTGAGTAAATCGTATTTAAATACTTTTATGGTTACTTCATGCGGTAAGTTTCCATACCATGCAGTGATCTTTTCTACTCGACCTAAGCTGTCATAATCATAAATCTGTTGGTTATCGACGCGTATTTCTTCTTTCAGTCGGCCAGCTCCATCATAGGCATAGGTTGTCTCACATCTTTCTGCATCTATTTGAGAAATGAGTCTTAGACCTTTATAGGTATAGAATTGGCTGCTTAATAATTTATTTTTTGAATCATGAATTTCTTCTTGCAAGACTCTTCCTAAGAAATCTCTCACATAAACAGTTTGAGTGCCATTCGGGGCAATACTTTTGGGCCAGAGTCCCATCTAAATTATACTCAAATCTTTCGACGGTGCTATCTGGATAGGTAATGGTAAGAGGCGCCCCTCTGGCATTATAAGTTGTCTTGGTTTCATGTTTGCAGGCATCGGTCGTTGAAATGAGGCGATTAGCACTGTCATATTTTTTTAAAGTGGATGGTTCAATCTGCTCACCTTGATCATTCAAAACCGTGGGGTATTGAATGTACTTTAATCGATTACAACCGTCGTATTTATAAAGAGTTTTTTCTCCATAGCGGTTAGTTGTAGAGATGCGATTGCCAATATAGTCATATTCATGAGAGATGCAGAAGGTTTTATCATCGGGGTGTTTTTCTACGGTTTTTGTTAAGCGGTTAACGTAATCATAAGTATGTGTTTTGCATATGTCACTGCGTTTGTAATTGGAGGGTTGATTTTCGTAATAGGGTCCTTCTTCATAGATGAGATTATCGTTTTCGTCATACTTTTTGCGTAGAATTTGGCCTAAAGCATTTTTTTCAAAGGTGACATTCCCATGCGTATCGTAATTCCATTCAAGGAAATAACAAAGTGTATTATTCGCATCATAGTGACCTTGTCTGAGAAGATGTCCTTCTTGGTCATATTCACAAGAGACTTTTTTTAATAATATCTCTGGATTGTTTAGAGAGCCCAAATCTACATACTTTTCCTCTATACATTCTGGCAAACCAAAGGGTTTTCCCTGTCTTGGAGAAATTTCTGTTACTTGTCTTTCCGATACGCCTTTTAAGTTGCCTTCTCCTTTCGCACATCCATCATCTTTTATAAGTTTGGTAAGCGTGGCATTGGAATCATAAATAAAAAACTGTCTAAATCGTATTTCAGCATTTTCGGTGACGTATTTCGCAGAGACAAGATCTGAATTGGGGTAATATTCATATTCTATTCCTTTTCCGTTGTCTTCTTTCTCTGTTAGAAGAAGATTAGCGATGGCATCAGAATAGGTAAATCGTTTTTTATAGCATTCTGCATCCTTATTTCTTGGTTTTTGGTGAAGATCAAGTAGGATAGGCTCAGATTTTGTTCCTGTCAGATTTCCGTAAAAACGGTCGAGCGTGATGTTGCCATGATCATCATAATCAAAGAATTGGGCATAGAGAATTTCATCTTTATTATTTTTTCGATACTTTCCTATTAAGTTGCCTGCACCACCCCATTGGAGAACTTTTTGCCTGGAACATGCTTTAATCAGCTCATCGATAGAGATTTTTTTAGCAAGTTCTTTGGGAAGAAGTTTTTTAATCCTCAGACATTCGGCCATATTCTCATCATGAGATTCTTCTTCAAGACAAGAATAAATGGATTCTGCAATTGAAGAGATGAATTCTTCACTGGGTAAATTTTCCCTATCAACAAGTCGAAGATGGTTTTCTTGTAAATTGGAGGAATCCAAGGGCGCTTGTGATCTCAATTGGCTGGGATAAAAATATTTGTCGTCCCAAACATAGCATTCTTCGAAATAAAGCTTATTCTTAAGACCATAGCGTTTGACGCTTGTGGGACGATGATCTACATTGTATTCATAGACGGTTTTGCGCGAATAAGCATCGTAAACTATTGTTTTTCCGCTAAATTTTTGATGCTTTTTCTTCACGGGTTGATAAAATTTATCAGGCTCATAAATGAAGCGATGAGTAATGATAGCTTTCTTACCAGTACCCACAGGAGCTTTTAAAAACTTAACGCGATTGATGCGAAAGTCCTCCTCATCCCAAAGCTCGAATTGATGGTTATCGTCAACGTGATTTTTTCCTAATTGATAGTATTCTACTTCTTGAAAGCGATTATCAGGTAGGCGTCTGCATTTGAGCAAAGGGTTGTTAGGATTACTCGTACAATTGTTCGGTGGCTGATGAGTATATTCATAAGTTTCTTTTGGCTTATGGCTAAAATTAACTTCTTCCAAATAATATCGTTGTTTTTTTTTAAATCCCAACAAGGGGTATCTATTTTCGAAATGATTGTAGGTTGTGAACTTATACCTCACTGTTTTACCATCGCTTGCCTGAGCTATCAGTGTGTTGTCGTCAATATGGTAAAATGTAATATCTCCAAAATGCTTCTTTTCGGATGAGTCGGTGGCTATGATCTTTTGATTCTTAAAGAGAAAAGTATTCCCGTTAGCTTTTCTTTCATAAATAGCCTTATAATGGTCGACAAAACGAGGAATACGAATACTCGTCATCCCAATAAGCTGTTCTCTGCGTTCGCTTAAATCTTGCCTGTGAGGAAAAGCGTAATAAGTCAGGTTTCCGTTACCTGAGATGGCTGCACAGTGCTCATCTTTGGAGCTTAATTCAATAAAGGTATTGTGAAGGTTTGTTTTAGCGCTAATTTCTCCAGACCGGCAGTTCGTCAATCCTTGAGTTCGGCTCAGGAGCAAGGGATATATACCGCCAGTGAATTCCCTATCAGACGGCTTAGCACTATGAATAGTCGCTACACCTGATGCCTGATTCAAACGGGCTCTAACTTTAAAATGCCTTGCACCTTTTTCCTTTGAGTCAAAAATAAGTTTATGCGGGCGATTAAAATCCCAATTGTAGCCTAGTTTATCACTATGAGAAAGGTCTCCAGAATAATGGCGATTCAAGACCAAGGGGGTCAGGACCCAATACAACAAGATCAGTTTCAGAAATAAGCCAGTCTCCTGATATTGTAGAAACAGAATCAACGATCGTTGACAATAAACTTTGTGTTTCAACAAGAGAGGAGTTGAATGGCTCAAGAGGTGGAATAGTCTCCTCTTCAGCAAAAAGGGTTATAAAGTAGAGGCTGAAGAGAATCCAAATAGTTGAGCGAATCATGAAAATCTCCTTATCATCAAGATGCTGGGATAGGTAGGATTTAATTTTGAATGAATTTCCATTTTTACCACTTCCAAAAATCATTTAGGTTCAGTATCTTGGATTTCATGTTTAAGCTCAAGGCAAAAACCAATCCTCTCTAAAAGGTATAATTCCTTTAGAGACAACTTTTCTTTTCTGGCTAGCAAGCATAAATAGTGGGCTGTTCTGCAAAGTGGTCTGGCGCAAGACTGTGTCTCAAACTTGTGCAAATCTTTTGGTATTGTAAATTTTACAATTTGCATCCTTCACCTTCTTGCTCCAATTATTAATTTGCTTTATAAATAATCAGTTTAAATCAATCAATACTAAAATATTTATTTTACTTTATCGTAATTTATATTTTTAAATATTTATAAAATATTTTTTTATAGCAGATAAATTACTACTATTTTTTTTACCTGCATATCCTTTCTGGAAAGAAATGTGAGCATAGGATATGTTGTTTCAAATTAGGTCCGATATGAGACAAAAAAAATTAAATTATAATGTACTTAATATTTTAATTTTCAATGCATCATAGTAAGATAAGGAATGTCAATAAATTGAAAGAAGGTTTAAGTCGATTGATCGCATTTCACAGCGAAAGCAAATCCTCTCTTGATCTTCCCTAAAAAGCACTAGTGAAAATGCTTATCATATAGGTATTTATAAATGAGATACTTACTAATTTTGGTGTTACTTTTTTGCTGTCTTGCAAATTTAGGCCATGCTGATTGCTACCAAACAGAACTAGCAGAAAACCCCACGTTTCAAGATAGGGAAGGCAAAGGGCTTTATCTCAGTTTAATAGGTGGAATCGATTTCTTTGATACGAACAATTGTAACTTACACTATCACCCTGGTTACTATTTAGGGGGTGCTTTAGGTTACAAATTTGACAATAATTTTAAAATTGAATGCGAGATTTCATATCAACGAATCGAGATGAACTATGTTGAATTTCGACCTCGACACCAACACAAAAAGGTTGATGGCCACTCAAGATCTTGGTCCTATATGGCCAATCTTCTATATGATTTTGACTTAAACTTCCCTATAAATCCCTATATTGGAATTAGTTTGGGATACTCTAGAAATCATTCTTCCGAATATGACACATTTGAGATATGGGAAACTAACCCCTTTGTATATGAAGATTTAGATGAGGTATTTGAAGATTTGGATGTGCACAAGGTATTTGAAGAATTAATGTGCACACGGAAACAGCAAACCGATTCTTTTAGATTTAATAACTTTGGTGTCCTTGTGGCAAAAGGACGAGTGAAGCGTGAGTTCGATGGAGGGGCTTTTACTTGGCAAATTATTGCAGGAATTAGCTATTCCTTTTGCCACAATCTAAAGTTAGGCCTTGAATATCGCTTTTTTAACTTTGAAGACAAGTGTCATTTCCACAGAGCAGGAATAGTACTAACGCGTTCTTTTTGAGCTTATTTATCATCCTCTTAGCAGGAACTTTCACTTTCACAGAGACAAATCCATTCCTTGTATTACACTCTGCTGCAGCTTAGCCATTCGCTGCAATGCAACTTGCTGTAGAATCTCTTGATTTGTTTTAGAGATTTCTCTTTCTACAGAAAGTGTAATTTCGCTGAGTTTCTTTTCATTTATCTGACGCCCGAACACAGCAGCTAAGGCTTTATCGACAGCCAAAGAATGCATTTCTTTTTCCAAATGATCATCACTTTTGCACTTAGGCAAAATTTTTGAATTTTGCAAAATTTCCTTCATTTCTAAAATGTTTGCTTTGGATGGTTCTTTTCCATATTGAGCTTTATATAGCAGACTTTGAAAGGCTAGACGATCTGCTTGATGCTCATCAACCATTAATTGCGTTTTGATATCTTGTGCAATCTGATTTTTCTGTTGGAAAATGGCAACGGTTTCATTAATCAATGCCGATCGAATTTCTTGAGGGGTATTTTTTAGAGTTTTTTCCAATTCTGGACGTAGCCGTTCTTCTACACGCCATAGAATCTCTTTAACCTTTAGCAACTCAATTTCTTTATTGGATTTATCAACCGCAAAAGTCAAATGGGTAATGTCTACGCTTTTCTCATTGGCGCTCATTAATAAATCTCGGATCAAAGTTTGCTTGGCTTCTGCAGGAAGAGGATCGGCTAGATCCCATTTGGGGGGAAATACTTTAACCAAAACATCTTGATCAACAACTCGAAGGGATTTTACACCTTCTTTTCGAAGTTCTGAACAAATACTTTCAGCGGCTTTAAAACCCGCTTGATCGTTGTCTGGCCAAATAATTACATCTCTACCATGTAAGGAAGACCAATCTGTTAGAGGTGTAGCTTTAGCACCTCCCGACCATGTTAAACAAATCATACCTTGTGCATTAAGCAATTTATTGGCTGCAACAGCAGTTTTCTCCCCTTCAACAATCACCACCTTGGCGGAGGGATTTTGTTGTAGCAGCTGTAGGTTATAAAGCGTCCTTTGCGTTTTTTGGTAAATCCTAAATTCCCAATGAGGCATTTCGTCTTTTCCTTTTTCAATTCCATAACTCAAAGGAGGAACACTATTTTTTGCTCTTTTCTTTGTCGATCAAACCAAGTGTATAAAACAGCAGATCTCCTTTCTCATCGCAATACGCGTAGCGTGCTTCTTCTCTACAGTAGATAGCAAGTTTAGAGCCTGGCATCTTTTTTAAAGAAGGAGCGGGATGATCCCTATTTGGTTTAATAGCAATCCATTCAGATTTATCATTTACTTGCTTACGTTCCATTTTGAATTGGGAAGGAACATCTAGAATTTTTGCTTCTCCTAAGAAGCTCTGAGCCCATTCTTTCGCATCTTTGGCATCTAATCCCAATATAGTTTGAATGAGTTTAAGAGGGCCCCCTCCATTTCCTTCTTCGAAGCTATAAAAAGCTTCCTAATTTATCCCCTTGGCAAATGACTGCTAAAGATCCTTTTGCTCCAAAACGCCATTTTGTTCGCTCCTTTCTAGTTGGTCCGTCGGGAAAAAGACGATATAGAAGCGATTCTAAATTGTCCTTAAGCTTTGTTTCTAAATCTAAAAAGCGATTTTCCTTGCGATTGCTTAAGCGTTCATGTCGCTGCGCTTGATCGATTAAAAACTCTAAAGACTTTTGACCTAATGCAAGGGAAAGATTTTCCTTTGAAAGTGCACCTACGAGTTGATGAGCGGCTGCATTTCTTTTTCCACAAACAACTTGCCAAGCCATATAATGGGAAGTGGATTTTTCGTTATTTTTTATTCCTTCACTTTCAGCTTGTACAAGGGCATACAATGAGGCTGATTCTTCGGAGACTTGACGATAAGATTTTGATAATTTTTCTCGTTCAAAAAAATAATTCAAATAGATCGAATTGTTGAGAGCTTTTCTCTTTTAAAAAGTGCTTCTTTGTTGTCTTTAAATTGCTGAACATCATCTTCCGGTTGTTTTTGCAAAGATTGGTCATGATGATTAGACTGCGATTTCAAATTTTCAAGATACTTTTCTCCAAATAATTGATCAATCGCCTCTTTAGGAAGTGTTTGTACAAGTTGATAAGCTAACTCATCCCTTTTGCTACATACTTTTTGCCACTCATCAAAATGTTTGGATTGGTTTATTCTCCCAAAATCTCCGTTGTTTACTTTTTCAAATTTTTGTTGGAGAGACCATGCTTTATTAGCTTGCTTAAGATAGTCTCTTACAAACTTTTGATGAACTGGAGTTAAGTTTTCCCAAAATTGATTTAGAGGATGGTTGCTTATTGGATTGTAGAAGGCTGCGAATAAAAGCTTGGCGGTACTCCTGAGCGGAAGGTTCAGCAAGCCCTAATTCTTGAATCCTAATTTTTTTTGGCAATGATTCGATAATTGGAGAGAAGAATGCAGATTCTTTTTTGTTCTGTTGTTTAGCCTGTAAAAAGTTTTCAATTTTTGTATTCGCTTTATCCCAAATAGTTAATGTATGACCTTTCAAACGACTAAACAAAGGAGGAGGAGGATTTAAGGTCGGCGAGGTGTTGATCTTTTTCTAGCCTATTGAACTGGTCATCTGTAACAAAATCTGTCGTAGAAAATTTAGGAGTCGATTGACTTGTTTGTTCTATTAAATCTTCAAGGTATTTTTGGGTATCTTTGTTCTGAAAATAATCATTAATAGCTAAATATTTAGAATATTTATCTTGATAACCAGCGGCTTGAGCTTTCAAAATAAGACAAATAATTGAGATTGGATTTAGGAACAAAGAAGTAAGCTTTATGGACATGCCGAGTGAGTCCTACGTAGAACATCTCTCTATTTGTATGAAGGGAATGGAGAACATATGCTCGATCAACTGTACAACCTTGAGATCGAAAATAAGTTGTGGCATATCCCAATTTAAAGCTCGCATACTCATTAGGATCAAAAGAGATTTCCCGAACCTTTTCTTTTTTATCCCTCATTAAAATGGTAAATTGTTCGCTTGACGCTTTGATGAGCGTACCCTGCATCCCATTAGTAACACCTAATTTTTTGTCGTTTGAGCTAAATTCAATGGTATCACCTTGGCTAACAAAAATTTCTCCAAATTGCGTATCACATTTAAAGTCTTGTTTAGCTATTTCTCCTCGTTCTTTCCGGTAGGTGCGAACCATTTCATTGATCGTTCTCATCTCATGGTTTGAGCAAGCAATAATCAGCGAGGAGCTTGCTGGGAAGGCTTCGCGATCTAATGCCCATTTTTTTACCAGTTCTTCAATTGCTTTTTCTTTATCTTTGAGTTTGCGCTCATAGTCTTCATTCCCAAAAGCAGTCTCTACAAAATCGCGAGATGACCTAATTTTTTCATCTTGGCGACTATCTACCCAAATGATGCTGTTAGAAGCAACCAAGCGATCAATAGCCCCCGCTAGATCTCCTTTGGCTATTTTTTGGGAAATTTCTTTTTGGTACTGATCTTTTTGTCTTTGAATATCTTCTAATTTCTGAGATCCATAGCGCTTAGCTAATACATCATATAAACATCCCCTCTCAACTGGCAATAATTGTGAAGCACCCCCAGAAAGTACTATTTGAGCGTCGTATTTTTCCGCAAATTTTAATATTTGCAACATGGGGCGATTTCCCAATTTTGTTACTTCATCAATAAGCCAACTTCTTTACCTTCGTTGATTTTAAGACTTTTTTGAGATTCTTTTTCTTTGCCTTTAGAAAAATAGGGATGACCACGTTTAAGTTGATTAGCTTTCCAATACTCAGATTTTTGATTGGTTTCCGCTCGATTAATGCTAAAAAGGAAATGGTAAACGTTATCCGCGGTTGAAAAGCCTTTTTCTTTTAAAACTTGAGCTGTTGCCGAATCTGGACCGAATGCACGAACAGCATAACCTTCTTTTTCATAAGCATTTTTAAGTGCAACAAGCAAATGACTTTTTCCCGTTCCTGCATGTCCTTCAATACAGCTTAATCTGCTTCCATTTAAAATATTTTGAAAAGCAACTTTTTGTTCAGGAGTTAAATGAGATGAAAATTGCTCAAAGCATTCATTAGCATTAACTTTAAGAGCATCTTTTTTTTGAATATTGCTTGCATGGGTCAAACATTTCTTTTCTTCTAATAGAACTTCGACAGTAGTATATTTTTCTATTGGTTTATCAGTTTTGGGATCGATAGGAAGCTTTCCAGTTTCGGGATCTAAGAGTTGAATGACATTTGGCTGATCTATAACAGCCTTGACTAATTCTGATGCATATTGATGACCAACAAATTTATCGATGATTCTTCGTAAATCATCTGGAGTAAAAATGTTGTTTTGTTCAATGACTTTTTCTAATAGCTTTTCTGGATTTTTAATTTCTTCAATATTGAGTTGTTTGAGTTCTTCATTTTTTTCTAGAAGAGAAAACGCTCTGCCTCTCAAACGCGTGGGCCCTAAATGAATTTGTGCGATAGCACCATTCGGATCAACTCGCAATGACATCCCTTTAGATTCAAAAAAGCGATTTTGATGCTCACCCCATAACTTCCCATTGTCAGGACCTGAAATGACACTTGGAATACCTAATTTGTTGCGTCTCATAACAGGCATTAGATGTCGTGCTTTTGCATCTTCTAATTCTTCGCCATTTTCTTTAAATAAGCGGGTTGTTAAGAGTACATGGGCATGCCAATTATGATCAAAATTCTCAAGTTCATCAGCTTCAGGATCAAACTGGATTTTTGATTCTGGGGGATGGATAGCAATCTGTGCACCAAGTCCTTTATCAACATAGTTCTCTTGAACATAGCTCTTAATTAATTCAATTTTATCTTCAATAGAAACTTCTAAATCGTCTGGAAGGGCTAAAACCATTTCCATTGCTGTTTGAGAGTTTTGTCGATTTTCTTTAGCTTCAGCTTCATTCCATAAGACTTCTGGATTTAGAAATATTTTGCTGACGTGTTTAGGTAAGAGAATTTCATTAAAAACAACTTTGTCTTTATGAGACCAATCATAGACTTTTGCTTCAGAAAAAGCTGTTCCTTGAAAATGAATTTTGTCTCTACCAATATAGGCAGATTTTGCACAGGCGTTCTGTCCCGCAGATCTTTGAACAAAGTTAACTTTTGCAAATCCAATAGCCATATAATTCTTTTATGAAATTTTCCTTGCATAATAGGCATAATTGAAAGGGCTGTCAAGCAGAACTTGAAGCAAGCAAACTTTAGTTTGCATGTTGCGTATATATAATATAGTTTTTCCTAACGATTTCTTTCTTTTTATTCTGCCTAACTCATTTTTTTCTCCAGTTACAGATTTCCCTACCAAAATATTCTTCTATCGACTAGGATTTAGAATCCGAAAAAATGTTCCATATATTAAGACTCAGAAATCATCTACAGTGGAGAAAAGCATGCTTGATAAGCTAGAAGAAAAAAAAAGAAAATTGGATGAGCAAAATAAAAAAAATCAAAAGCGCAGAAAAGAACTTCTAGAAAAAGAAAAAAGGCAAAGAATGTCTAAATTGAGCGATATTGGTAAGCTAGCATTCCGTGCAAATATCGATCAGTTAGACGATCGAACACTATTCGGTGCTTTCTTGGAAATTGCAAATAATACCAATGATGACAAGCTAAAGCATTGGAATCAAATTGCAGAAGATTTTGCAAATTCACAAGTTGGTTCAGAAAAACTCTATAGCATCTCTTTTGAGGATAATCCAAGCCAAGAAATGAAAAAAATATTTAAAGAAAAAAATTTATCTGGAATCGTTTCCGAAAAGAATATTATGCAAAAGGTCTACGATCTGATTTAGAAAATTTATTGAAAGACTGTAAGGTAAAGATCGAAGAATTTTTTAACTAACATTAGAAAGCTAATATGACAACAATAAATTTATACCATAAAAGAATATGGGTTTCTGATTATATTTTAGTCATCATTTGGATGATATCGGGATTAGTTTTAGGTACTTCTTTTTTTCATCAATATGTCAATAAAATCGAACCTTGCAAACTTTGCATATGGCAACGCTTTTTATACATCTTAGTGTTTTCTTTCTCACCGCTTGGATTAGCACAGCACCTCAATTCGTCAATTAGAATCACTTTAAATATAATTTTTCTAGCAGGTTTGTGTTTATCAACTTATCACACTCTAATCCAATTTGGATGGCTAAGCGATCGTTGTACAGCACAAAGTATTGAAACTATGGAAGATTTCATGAGAATGCTAGCGCAGCCAAAAATTTCTTGTTCAGCGGTTAGCTGGAAATTATTTGGTTTACCAGCCACGTTATATAATGCACTTATATGCTCCCTAGCACTAATTATTTTGAATGCTAAACAATCATTAAAACTAATGGGAAATGTATATGGCCAAGAAGAAGACAGCTACAAAAAAGAATCTCATTGAGCTTGTTGCAAAAGATAAGGGAATTCATCCAGATGATGCCCGCCAAATCATACAAGCACTTCTAGACAAAATTCTAGATTCTTTAGCAAAAGGGAAACGTTTAGATTTCGAGACTTTGGGATCTTTGATGTAATCCAAAGGAAACAAAAGATCGGCAGAAATCCAAAAAATGCCGAACAACCTATTGTAATTCCTGCTTGCTCTGTTGTTAAGTTCACACCAGGAAGAAAAATGGATCGAGCCACAAAAAAACCTTTGGTGACTCAACCAACACAAAACTAAGTTGTCAGTTGAGTATATGCTCAAAATTAATTTTTCCTCAGTTCACTTAACCGAGTTGGCTCAAAACATAAGTCTCTTTCTATTCTGGAGGCTCCCCAAGCTGTTTTGATAGATTCAAGCTCTGCTAAAGAAAAATAACCTAACTCATTTTCAAAACCTTTAATCAGCCCATAGAATACCATATCGTCAGGGTATTCTTTATTCTCTAATATGGTTACAGCACCATTTTTATGTCTAGAACCTTCAATAACATACCAATACCAAGTTCCGAAAGGATCAAAAAATTTGATTCGCACAAGTGGATTCTCTTCATTTTCTGTTTCCCCCAGTTTTGGCAAAGACTTCTCAAGTTCTTTAGTTAGTAACTTCATTTGATTTTCCTCGTGATTGATGTTTATTCTCTAATGTGAAATGATGAATCGTGTGACCGCAACACCGTGCCCCGGTGTCGCGATCTGATTTGTTTTCTTTAGTAGCAGACGCTGCGGTCATACTCTTGTCTATCTAGATAATCATAATAAGCGGACTCCCCTTTAGCTAATTCAATGTCTTCAATCTCTTCCTCTGTTAATTCCTCATCTTCACGAAACATTTGGTCAATCATCTGATGACTCATTGATTCATACATTGCGCTTAACTTATCTCCTAAGTCTTCGTAGATTTTTAATCTCCCTGTTTTGATTTCTTATCTAGCTATCCCCGCTTTAGCTATCCGCCGATCTATCAGGCGCGGACGTTAATCACCGTACTTGCTTTGATGTCTATCATATTCAATCCACAAATATAATACAATATATATTATTACATTGCATTATGTTTTTTTCACTTACCTTTGTCCAAAATATATTGTGGAGAGCCTGGGTTTTTAAATCTTTTAGATTTATTAAATATGAGGATTTTTAGCATGTGAAAAAACATCTCTTTAGAAGTATTGTGAGAGGTTTATAAACATGTTCACAAGGGTTTGAAAAGGGAAATTAAGAACAAGAATGACTTTAAATAGGTACTTGAGAAAATACTAAGATTTTAAGACGCCTTCAGGATGGCACATAGAATGATCAATTAATCGGTGTTCAAGATAATACCAAGGGGGACTTAAAAAAAAGATTTATTAGGCTTGGGGCCATTCAATAACTTTACCTTTCGGGAGTTTTCTTTTACAGCAAGGACAAAACTTTACCTCTTCTTGTGGAATAAGTTCATTTACTGTTACATCACCCTTAGTCAATTTCACTATCTGCCTAGCTAGCAAAATACTAGGCACATACCGTTTATTAATGATAGCTGACAAATGGTTGCGATGAACACCTAAGATTTCCGCTAGATCTCCAATTTTGATTTTGTTTTTCTTAAGATATTCTTTTAGTTCCATACCCCTCTTATGTTAGTTCATTGAGATTGATATACAATCCTATAATAAAATAGTTTATTTTGCAATTACTGATATATTCATTCAAAGAAAACACTTCCATGTAAGCTCTAGGATATATTTTTTGAAAACGTATTCACCTTTTCATATGCAATGTAATATTTTTTATTGCATTATATTCTCTCGTTCCTTATATTTAGGTTCATCAAAGCAAGTACCGCGATTAACGTCCACGCCTGATAGATCGGCGGATAGCTAAAGCGGGGAAAGCTAAAGATATGAAGCAAATTCTTAAAGAAGGAATATAAGATGATCAAAGTAACATTCTTACCGGAAGACTACCAAGCGCCAAGGTTATCCAACTCGTTCATGAAATTTCAAGAAGGCGAAAATCGAATACGAATTTTAACTCATCCTATCTTAGGTTGGGAAGATTGGATCGATAATAAACCTGTTAGGTATCGATTCAACAACAAGCCTACAAAATCATTTGATGCAAAAAAACCTTTTAAACACTTTTGGAGCTTCATTGTATGGAATTATAACGATGAACAAATCCAAATTCTGCATCTCACGCAATCCACAATCAGAAATAACATTGAGTCATTATGCAAAGATAATGATTGGGGCTCTCCCTTTTTCTACGATATTAAAATCACAAAAAAGACAGAGGGCATAAAAACCCAATATTTGGTAAATCCCTTGCCTCATAAACAACTAGATCCTAAAATTATAAAATGCTTTCGCGACAGACCTTGTAATTTAGAAGCAATGTTTGAAAATACAGATCCATTTGCTACAGAATGGGAACATCGCACCATAGGAATTTTTAACAATGAAAACTTGGAAGCTAATCCCAAAAATGAACCTAATGTAACGAAAGAAGAAATCGAATCATTAAAGGCTCTTCTTTCGGAATGCGATCCTTCCTATCAAGAGCAACTTCTTTCCACTCTTAGAAAGCCCCCTTTGTGGGTGAATAGCATCGAAGAATTACCAGCTTCATATTTTGAAAGAATAAAAAAAGCCGCGATGAGAAAGAGGGATGAATTCAAAAAAAGATCAATTTCATCACTTTGGTTAACCAATGAATAATAAGGAAGCCACAAAAGAGAGGATCCAAGTGGATCACTCTCTTGATAGGAAAAACAAAAAACTTGAAGGACAAGAGATGACCGCATTTATCCAAGGAACAAAAGAATGGTTGGAATTTCGCAAAAATAAAATAGGGTCAAGCGATGCATCCATTGTTATGGGTGTAAGTCCCTGGAAAACAAAATATAAATTATGGGAAGAAAAGGTAGGGCTTGATTCTAGCTGCTTCCTTTCTTTTCCAATGAAACGAGGAATCCAACTTGAAGAGAAGGCTAGACTTAATTTTGAGCAAATGACAGGATTGTTTGTTTTGCCCGATGTTATTGTTCATCCAAAAATTGAATGGATGATAGCTTCACTTGACGGCATCGACGTAGAAAAGAAGCATTTTGTTGAAATCAAATGTCCAGGAAAAAAAGACCATGAACTAGCTAAAAAAGGGAAAATTCCCACTAAGTATTATCCTCAATTGCAGCATCAACTTGAAGTATGCCACTTAGAAATGGGTTACTACTTTTCCTTTGACGGCCAAGAAGGCACGTTATTAGAAATCCGCAGAGATGATAATTACATCAAGAAGATGGTTAGCGAAGAAGGTGAGTTTTGGGATTGTATTCAGAATTTTATCCCTCCCAAAATGACAGACAGAGATTTTGAGCCCAGAATAGACACAGATTGGATTCGGACAGCAGAAGAGTGGTTGTCAACGAATCAAAAATTAGCCGACTTAAAAAATAGAGAAGAAGAGCTTAAAGATCGATTAATTTCTTTATCTCAGAAGAAAAGTTCAATAGGTGGCGGGATAAAACTAACCAGAATTATGAAAAAAGGATCGGTAGATTATTCCAAGATTCCGGAATTGAAAAAAGTGAATTTAGAAAGTTTCAGAAAACAGCCTATAGAATACTGGAAGGTCTTTTCTGTTAATTAATGATTAACGAGCAATCTTAACTAAACGACTAAAAGCAAAAACACTTACCTTCCTCCATTTCCAAAAATAATGTCGATAATTTTTTCTTGTTCAAAAAAATTTAATAGACGTAAGGTGGTTGGTTTGGGTATACGTGTTGCTCAATAAAATCCTTATTGAGAATAATTGGTTTTCTGAAAAATTGATAGTCAAATGTCTATTGTGAAACAATGATACACACTTGGGCAGCCCTACAGTTGTGCTTTTGGATAAACATGTTTTTCTGAAGGCTATGATATTCGCAATAGAGGAATTATTTAGATCCCTCAAAGTAGGGGCTGAAAGATGAGTTCGAAGACATTATTTAAAGGATGATGCAAATATGAATAAAACAATTGAATCTTCATCAATTGATAACGAAATGCAGGTCTTAGGGGCTATGCTAAACACCCATGAAAATTTATCAGTTGGTCTAAAATTAGTTAATGAAAATGATTTTTTTGAGAAAAAGCATAAAATCATTTTTAAAGCGATGCGAACCGTATTTCTGGAAAAGAACGTAGTAGATATATCTTTAATAAGAAATAAGTTAAAGGTTGAAGAAAATCTAGAAGAAGCAGGAGGGTTCCATTACTTAATTACACTTCCACAATATGCCGGGACATCATCAAATATCAAAGAATATTGCATGGACCTTAAACAACTGACAGCAAAACGAGAATTGATTTCACTAAGCAAAGATTTGGTCGAAGATCTACAAAAAAGCGCTGATCTTTCCAAAATCATTGAGAAATTGAAAGACAAGATCAGCAAAATCGAAAAGAATAACACTCATACCTGAATCATCTTTTAGATACCTTCTCGATAATAATTCTGAAAAAAATCTGATTGAAGAATTAAAGCAAACTTCTCCTGGCGTTTCAACAGGCTTCACAATAGGAGACGATGATATTACAATTCCTGGGGGAGCAATTTCAATAATTGCCGGTCCCACATCTCACGGCAAAACAGCAACTTTAATTAATTTTTCATTAGGTGTTTTAAATCATAATCACGATAATAGCGTTTATTTTTTTACTTATGAAGAGAGCGGTGCTTCTATTCAAACCCTGTTTATTAACACTTACATAAATAAAGAACTATCTAAAAGTAATAGAGACTCTATTAGGAGCCATTTTCTCAATAACAATGTCGAGCATATAAAAGAAGAAAAGAGACAGGATTTTTTGAGAGATAAAAAGGCATTCTTTGAAAACTTAATCAACAACGGACGCTTGAAAGTATTTTACTCCGATATGCCAGTTGAAGAGTTGATCGCAGCAATCCATTTCATTAAAAAAAATACCAATGTTGGATTAGTCTGTATTGATTACATGCAAATGCTAAAGTCATTGAAATACCCTCAAGGTAGTCGTAAGAAGAGCTTAAACAAATTTGCTTAATGCTTAAAGACTGTTCAATTGAAACAGGGCTGCCAATATTGCTTGGAGCACAATTCAATCGCACAGTCGTTGCCCAGGCTGATTTAAGTCCAACAAATATACGAGAAGCTGGAGATATAGAACAAATAGCATCTTTATTAATTGGTATGTGGAATCGTAATTTTTCAGGTTTCAGCCGAGAAGGAAATATCGATAAAGAAGGAAATAAAATCTCGAAAGAGCCCACAATTTACTTTGAAATCATGAAAAGTCGCGGACGTGCGCCTGGTCAATCGTCAATTATGAATTTTGAAGGCAACACAGGAACCCTCACAAACCGCATAAATCCATCTACGGTTAACTTTAAACCAACAGTGAGTTTTTAATGAAAATGAAAGATATAAAAATGGAAGAAAATCAAAAAGATGCAGATGAAATATCATGGACACCTGAAGAACTTCAAAAATGGTGGGAAGCAGGGCTTGTGCCTAAAGAACTTTTTGATCCAACTAGGTATCATGAGCTACATGATTATCTAAGAAAAAATAAAAAAATGCTACATGAACATTATCACCGGAATTTTGAAGATGACCGTTATCAAGTCCAAATCCACCCACCCAGTGAATGGAATAAAGCTCCTGATCTGCATGTGATTGATAAAAGAACTGGGGAAATTGTAAGCATGTTAGAACAAGTACAACCATTTGAACTTTGCGAGGGAATTTGCCTGAGGATTAAATCAAAAGAATTAAATGATTGGGAAAAAGAAACCGCCAATGCTAAAAATCTAAATAAAGAACAACATGAGACTTTAAAAGCTGCTCTAGAAAAGCTCGGGCCAGAAAAACCACTGACTAGAAAGGAAATCGTCACCCTCATTGAAGAAATCCGCAAACCACGAAAAATAAAAAAAGTAAGACACGCAGGTCATTTTACTGACTGTAAACTACAGTATAACTATCCCAAAAATCAAATTCCTTCATTATTTGATATTTTATCACCAGCAACTAAAGAAAAAATAGAAAGTTCAAACGTAGAGTTTTCAAAGACAATTGGAATTAAACTAACCCCATCAGAAGACAAGCTCATTAATGCAATATATAAGCTTTTACATGACAAAAGTGAAAATCAAAATACACAATCTGAATTATTTTATAGCGGAAATGATCCTGCGCAACTTGTCTCATATGGAGGAGAAGAACAAAAAGCGCGATCCGCTTTTTTAAGAATTAAACCAACCGAACTTTATAAAGAGTACATAGGAGAAGAAGATTACTCAGGAAAAGAAATAGAAAATATTAAGAATATATTATACGGATTAAACGAAAAAAAATTTTTGATAATATATGATAGAAAACGAAAAATTAAAAATGGAAATAAAATAGAGAATAGAACGGATAGAATTGAAGAGTTTCAAAATTTAATCAAAATTGTTAGCTATATCGAAGATATGACCGATACCGAAGTACACAGCCTTGAACAAGGCGAATCTGACGTCAGAAATCAAAAAGGAGAGCTAGTAATAGCACTAAACCCATTACTTACTGATCAAATCAATTCTAAATACGTCGAGTACCCAACAGACATCAACAAAAGAACAATGATTGCTAGTGGCGGGCATTTGCATGTAACAGAGAGTATTAATGCTCTCAGGGATTACATGTTAAGAGAGATAAGCAATAAACGATACAAATGTGAAATCAACTCAGACAAGCTTCCATACATTTTAAAACTTGATAATTATATAAAAGCACATCGGAAAAAACTCATAACAAACAGAATCAATGGTGCCATCAAAGCGAATAGGAATCTAGGAATAATTTTAAATGTTGAGCTTACAGAAGGCGCTATGGGCCAACCAAAATATATATTTCACCTCAACCCGGACTTTGAATGAGAAAAAGGAAATGCGATGAATGCCTTAAATCATTTACTTTACCGTACCTCGTTGCAGAGTTTACCGTACCTCACTGCAAAAAATCATTTACTTTACCGTACTTCATAGCAGAGTTTAGCGTACCTTGATGCAGAATTCACCGTACCTTATTGCAGAGTTTACTCTCTAAAAAATATGACGGGAGATGTTATGAGATCTTATGAGAATCATAAGAGATCTCATGAGAAGGGCTTCGCCGCTCTTATGCCTTCGGCGGCGGCTTGCCCAAAATATAAGCATTGAGGATTTTGACCTTCATGTTCCTAAATGAAAGTTTGATTCAATTGTAGATAGAACTCAATGCATCAAATCGTTTACTTACCGTACCTCGTTGCAGGTTTACCGTACTTGGTTACAGAAAAGATCTTTAGTTTACCGTACCTTGATGCAGAGTTTTTTCTCATAAATACGACGAGGGATTTCATGAGATCTTGTGAGAAGGACTTCCGCTGAGACAGGCGGCTTACTTAAAAATAAAAACAAGGAAACTCCTTTTGCAAAAACAAGATTCATTGCGTATATGGAATTTAGAATAAAAATCGTTTACTTACCGTACCTCGTTGCAGGTTTACCGTACTTGGTTACAGGAAAAGCCTTTGCTTTACCGTACCTTGATGCAGAGTTTTTTCAAATACGATGGATCTTGTGAAAAGGCCTTCGTCGCCTTGATGCCCTACAACGATAGATTTGTTCGGGAAAAGCAAGATCGGGGACGAAGCCTTTTCAACTTTACGAGATTGTAAGGCAGCAATATGGCAAGCATTTCAAAGTTACATTTGTTGGAACTGCGGCTTGCCTGAAAAATTGTTTTTAAAAACCAAAACGGGATTATGGGTCTAACTTATTTTCCTGTCCAACCTACTCCGACCACCAGTTTCTTTAATCTTTTAAAAAGGACTTCTTTAGTTAATCCATCTATAAAATAAAATTAACAACGTGCTCTATTGAAAGATATGTAGTTTTTCTTTCAGGGTGAATAATTCAATTGATTTGGCTATCATAGTTTGTCGCTGAGGAGCAAAAGGTTTGGCTATTACCCAATTATCAAAACAATTATTAAGCGGGAATCCGTGAAATGTTGTGACTCCAAGGAATTTGCGTTAAGACGCCCAAAATGTTCGATTTCTTCAATTTGTCCCACCAGTGGTGGGACTATTTTGTACTCTTTATAGAATGCTCTCATCCTAAACACATTTTGTGCGTGAAAACCCCTCTACACCAGGAAATTCATTTTGGAGGTCTTTTGCAAGATTTTCGATAAATTTGCTCCCCCACCCGCTATTTTCCTGCTTTTCAACAACTGTCTTGCCGATTGTCCAATAAAGGCGAATGAGTTCCTTGTTAACAGCTACAGCAGCTTTCAATTGAGATGCTTGAATCTGCCTCTTTAGATCCGCAAGCGTCTTTTCGTATTCATTTGAGACTGTGTTTTCAGCATCTTTTTTCGTTGGTAAGTTGGTCGTCTTCCTTGCCATTGTCCTGTCGCCTCTAATGAATTTTTCAATTTCTTCCCTAGGGATTCTAAAAGGTCCAGCATCTTTCGAATTGTCGCACCAGCTCGTGCGACTTTTTCGTGGCCGAGAAGAGAGCTTTCATTCTAAATACATTCGCTCTGAAAAATCCCTCTATTCCTGTCAATTCATTCTGTAAATCTTTTGCCAACTGTACGGATTAACTCTTTGTTGACAGCTGTGATAGCGCGTAATTGAGATTCTTGAATTTTTTTCTTTAGTTCAGCCAAAGTCGATTTATATTCTTGGTTTGAAAGTAGAGTAGCTACGGCTTTTGTCTTCTTCTCTTTTGCCATACTTGGATTCTCAATATCTGAATGTTTTAAGCTGCCAATCTTAACCACTATGTTAGCAGGAGTCAATGAGTCAAGCATGACGGGCTAAACTGATAAATAGAGTCATTTTTATATCCCCTCAAAACGGTATACTCAAATCTCTCCAGTTAATGGAGACATGATGCTAAGCTTTTTCAAAATCTCGTAAAATTTTTCTTTAAATCGAAAATCTTTCCAATGAACAGAATAGGGTTGAGAGTGGCTTCCAGGCTTTAGAAAACCAATCCCAATGTTATCCATCAAACATTCATAGCCTTGATAGAATTCACCTTTTTTAAATGCCTCTTTAATTTCATCGAGAAAGGGCTTTTTTTGTCTAAGTGGTTTATCTAGGGTCTTCATATGCTCTTCATAAAGTTTGGGGTTTTTGAGAAAGTGCATGATACGTCCAATATGTTGCTGAGTATCCCTTGTTGTGGGGTGGTAAGCGTATTTAATAGCTTGATTGACGAGTTTTTCTGGAAATTTGCATATGCGTTTTCTTTCTTCTGAATTCAGATTTACTTCTTTGACACATGCGTAAATTTTTTCCTCCTCCTCCAATTTAGCTAATTTTGAGGGGTTTGCTTTGGGGGAGGTAGGAGGAGGATTCTTAATAGGGTTCTTCTTAATAGGGTTCTTCTTTTGTTCACTCCAGGAAACAGGGGTGTTTCCTCCAGAAAACACCCCTGTTTCCTGGGATGAACAGGGTGCCGATATCTTCGTGAAATAGAGCATATTTTCAGGCCAAATATCTGTGATGTAGATCCTGTCCGTCTCATTTTTTTGGATATCGCCTTTCTCAATTCTAATAAGACTTTTACCTCCCAGTAGATCAAAAGGCTTTTCTAATTCTTTTTTGAGTTTCGAGATTGTTCCAATGGACACCCCTAACTCAGCTGCTAAAGTGCGAGTTGATTTCCAACAACAGCCTTTATCACCAGCTGTGCGTTTCAACTTGATGTAAAAGCGAAAAATGATTGGAGTAAGTCCTAGATCGTCAATGATGTTGGGGATTTGAGTGAAATAAGTTTTTTCACTTGAAAGATCGAAAATTTGCATATAAAAAGTTCCTTTTAATTTATTAATTCTTTTATAAATCAGGAACTTAATACGATATTAAAAGAAAATAATATCCAAATTTGTGAAAAATATATTCATTTCTTTTAGATAAAAAAATTATAATGTAAATTGAATACAGCATATATTTGCCTCTTATTTGATTAAAAATAGAGGACAAAGATAAATGATGGTGTAGACGAAAAACTAGACTTGTGGTATTTTAAATACGAAAACTGTTGTTAGAAGAATACACCTTCTACAACCTTTTTGGAAGCGTTGTCTAGCTTTTCATTTATGCATCGCTATCTAAGTCCCTTTGACTGTTAGTTTTACCGTCCAAGTTGGGCTAACAAGTCGTTGTTAAGTCATAGCCCGAGCGATCAACTCGGGCTTTGTTTTTTTTTGCTTTTACAAAATATCAGTTCATTGATTCTTTTACTCATTCATCTAATTTTAAAGTTCCAAATACTTTTTTTCTTTCGAAATAAGATAGCTTCTCTCTAAAACTGTCCTCATTGTCTTCGCTGGAGTTCTCATGGACCTTCTATAGTTGACAGATGGATAACAGCTTGCTTTACTTAATCGAGAAGTTCTTTTTTCTTCCTCCGATAGATCGGATATTATCGTTTACCATGATTCCTAAATTTTTGTCTATTTGGAAATTTATATAAAGCATTGTTAATCAGAAATATATAAATCAATTTTTGATTAGGTTTCAGCATGAGACTGGTCCATTTTCTTATCGGTATTTTTGCAGCCTTAGTAAAATTTGAACTGGAATTGAAAGTCGGACTAGCTTTCAGTAAGAGCTCGTAGAAGAGTAGGAGGAGCACCATTAAAATGACACCTTCTGAGCTTGCAAATTTGTAAGAAGATCTAAAATTTCAAGCCAGGGAAAAGTGCACCTTGGGTTTTATTCCAGTGCTGTGATAAGCTTCGGATTAGTTGTCACAGATGATTACTCCTTGTTCTGGTGTTATTGTAGAGTATTTTGATTTATCCACACAGAACAGGAAAGTTTTTTTATTTTCTAAAAAAAATGTGGTTTTTTATAGTTTTGCAACTTTCGATATCTAAAAATGTTATCAAAAATTTTAAGCTGAGGATGATATGTTATGTTTGTTCCAGAATACATAAATATGCCAAACCCTTTTTCTTTCACTGTAAGTGAGGGCGAAGATCCTAAAGAAAAATTTAATTTTAGCATGAGTTCAACTGCTGATGGCAGATATGTCATCGTTTCGACTTTTTCAGAATATATAAAACCAGTATCAGATTTAGCGAGTCGATTACTAGGTTGCACTCCAAATGCCCCAAGGTGGGAGCATAAGCACATTTTCCGACAAATTCACGTTACAAATGAAAAGAGCGAGACTTTTACTTTGCAACCCGATTCATTCGAAACGACATTGAATAATTATTTGTTCATATTTAAAAACACGATGACGTTAAACAAGATGGGTGATGCGGTTCTTGTCAATGTTAAGGAATTTTAATAATTGACATTAGGAATATGTGAAAGATGGGGAAAAAACCCGGGCATTCAGAAAGGGTCAACATTGATGCAAAATGTTACTCATGACTTCAAAGGAACTATTTTTTGTCATTGCCAGATAACGAGGTCTTCTCATTCAACAACAATTGAACTAGGAAAAAAATTTAAAGCTAACTAACCCTAACTTCAACGTGTGGGACTAATTGTTGCTTGCTAATCGATTTAAGGGATCTGGGGATTCCCCTTTTTCAAAAGCACAAGTCCTTTCTTACATTGTTTCAGATTATTTAGATGCGCTGGTATTGTTTTTTAAGGCTTTTTGGAGTAGCTCATCAAAAAGGGCTTTAACATGTAATTGATCTCTTTCCAATTTCTCTAGAATAGCTTCTAAAAAAAATTCTGTTTTAGAGGCCCCTCTGACCTTTTGTTCTTTTAGAATTCCAAGGATCTTAGTAATCTCTTCATGGGTTTGTCGGTTGATGATAAAATTTAATTTACGATTACGCCGAATTTTCTTATCATCAGCTTTTCGGCAGACCTCTAATTTTTCTTTGATTGCTTCTTGTATCCATCTTTGTTTGGTATATCCTCGACCTTCTAGATGCTTGAGCGCACGAATGTGCCCAGATAAGCGATCATCAAGTTCAGCTTTTATTTCAATTGCGTACCTGATCGTTTCAATTTCTGATTCTGTATTATCGGGATTCAATTTCTACCTCTTAAGTCCTTTGAATGTATTGGGAATTAGTGTTTTGTAATCAAATTAATTTTTTACTATCTTTAGGCTTTTGGGATCATTTAAATCATTCCAAGTTCCTTAACCTATTCTAAAACCATTTTCAGGTATAAGCATGGCAATATTGTCAGAAAATTGATTTTTCAAAAACAACTTTTAATCATATACCACAGGATATACTGTAAATTGGTTTTACAAAAATAAATTCCAACCGTATGCCTTAGAATATACTGTAGATGTTATTTTACGAAATCTTTATCAATTCCTTGCAAAAAACAAATTTATCGGTATATTTACTTACTAAATGAGTAAAATCCTACTCATTTTATGAGTAAAAAAATGCTCATAATATGAGCTAATTGTTACTCATAATATAAGTAAGATCCCACTCATTGCATAGGTAAAATTTTACGTATTTTATGAATAAAATATTAATTATAATAGATAACTATCCTCGCACACAATCATTAAGTTTAGTTAAAGAATTTTTTAAGAAAAGATAACCTGAAGGAGGTATATTAGTATGAAAAACAAAGGATTATTATCATTGATTTGTTTAGGAGTAGTTTTAAGCTTAGCGCTACCTACAGAAGTTTTGGCAAACACAACGGAAGCCTATGGTGCAAAAGACATTGTTGACATCAGGCAGCAAATTAAAGGATTTCCTGTTCAAAGTTGTTGTGCCTTTTGCCGCAGGGATATTTGGCGCTATTTATACCATTCAGTCTTTTATGGCGAATAACTATTCGGCAATGGGATGTTATGCCCTTCTGACGGCTGCTTCATTCGTTATACCACCATTTCTCACTGGGGTGTTTGGGGCTTCGATGTTACTGCCTTAAAAACAAAAGGAATCAACAATGACTTTAGACCAACGCATGACATGCAAGACTTTTGACCAATCGATCAGAATCCTATTTTGGACGGTAGATGAGTTTCTGATCTTAATCCCTATGTGTTTTGTGGGGATTTTCTTTAGAAGTCTATTTCTGCTTGCGTTGGCTCTTTCACTCAAAATCTTTTATACACATGTGAAAAAGGCATGCCGCTATCAGTCTTTTAGCCATTATCTTTATGTTTATTTCCCAACAAACGTATGTCAAAAATTTGAATACTTTGAAGGACTTCCCCCATCGCATCTCAAAGAAGTATTTTTAACCTAGGAGGTTATATGGATCGCCTTTTTTTTGAACGCAATCTTAATAGCCTGCTAGTTCAGAGAAATTTCTTAACAGGTTTATCTTTATTGCTAGCTGTAGGACTTATTCTTGCGACATCTTTTTTATTTTTGAAGAAAGAAAGAATTGTGGTTGTTCCTTCCGTAATCGAAAAAGAATTCTGGGTTGATTCAAGCACCGTTTCGGCAACCTACTTGGAACAATTTGGTCTCTTTCTAGGGCAATTGTTATTGACTAAATCTTCTTATTCAGCTGACTTACACCGAACTATTTTGTGCCGTCATACAGAACCGAATTATCTGAGCCCACTTAAACAGAAACTTGTGGAGGAGGAGGAAACTTCTAAAAAAGCAAAATGCGTCCTATGTGTTTTATTTGAATAATTTAACCGTTAATGCGGATTTGCTAACGGTCACCCTTTTTGGAGACCGTCAATTTTTTGTCGCAGGTCAAAAGCTGCTTAATGAAAGCTGCGCTTATACATTGCACTTTGTATACAAAGGCGCTCGCCTACTTCTGAAAGAGATTTCGCAGAAGAAAGAATCAACATTATTAGGGGATCGATCATGAAAAAATGTTTAGCATTTTTCATGAGATGCGTATGTCTCTACTCCTCTTCTCTTTCAGCTGTGACCTTTTTCACCATCGATACGACAAGCCCTCTACAATGCTATTTATCATCTCAATTTCAAAATCGAGTCATGATCAGAATGGACGGATAAAAAAAGTGATCGCTTCTGAGAATGAAAGACTCTCCATTCAGATGGAAGAAATTACTGGACAAGTTTTTATTTACGCGAGAGATACCAACCCAAAAGAAACTTCCATTTCTATTGTCTCAGATACAGGAGTTATCCAAGACATCCAGATTCATTTCTTAGAAAGAACGCCTGAAGTAGTAATTCTTCAAGATCCAGAAGAAGAAGCTTATCAAGAGAACAACAAAAAGAGCAGCAAAATATTGCAGACAATTGTGCCTTAATCCTAGTGGAAGAAATTTTATCAGGGAATATCCCTTCAGGGTACATACCCTGTTCCATCGCCTATACGACATGGATGCCTAAAAAAGGAATCAAGTTTGAGCTAAAGACAAAATTAGAGGGTCCTCATAACTTGATCTACATTTACGAAGCTACAAACACCTTAAAACAACGTCAGACACTGCTTGAATGTGAACTAGAGTGTGAAGATGCTCAATGGGTATTTTTAGAAACGAATATTCTCAAACCGAAGCAAAAGATATTAAGCATCATCTCGGTGGCTAAGTATGAGTGATCCATCCTTGCAAGCCATTAGAAGACAAAGAATCAATCTTATCATAGCAGTTATCATTGTGGGAGTAGCTGCCTTTGGTTTAGGGGGTTATATGGTCAAAAATTATCGTTCCCACTCGTATGACTTATTTGAGCCTAAAATCGATCTGCCCGTTGATGAATTTAAATCAAAAGAAGTTTGGATGGATCGCTTAGAGTCACAAGTCAATTTTTTGTCGCAAAAACAGAAGTATTATGAAGAAACATTGTTAGAGTACAAAGAGAAAGATCAAGCGAATGAGAAAGAAAAAATGGAGCTTAAGCGCCATTTAGCGCAGCTCAAAAAGGAAATGGAAGAATCTGATGAAAGACTTTCACAAGTAGAGTCTGATAAGCAATCTCCTATGGAGGTTAGGGTTCTCCCTGAAGAACACCTGCATTACACTAATTCAAATGAGGAAAAGCTCACCTCTCTTGATATATCTCAAAAAAACCTTTCTTCCGATCCTTTTACCACTCTTCCGTACTCTTTATCAAAAGATGGAGAGAATTTCCAAGATCAGTTAGAGGAAACTTTAAAGCCCCCTCTTTGTGAATACATCCTACCAGAAGAAGAAAAAAATAACCTCTTTTCAGTAGATAAAAGAACCCCTGCGAACGTTAGCGTCAAAGCTATTCTAATTTCTAGCGTTGATGCTGTCTGCCGCTTAAATGCACAAAGTGATCCGATTCCCGTCAAACTGCGCTTATTAGACGATGGGCATTTACCAAGTGGCGTTACGGTTAAACTCAAAGGGTGCCTTCTTGGAGCAAGCGCCTTTGGTGATATCTCAAGCGAACGCGTCTATATGCGATTGGAAAACCTTACAAAAGTCAATCCAAACGGATTGGCTATCGAATCCGAAGTCACCGGTTATATATCAGGAGAAGATGGACGCTTTGGCATGCGAGGAATAGTTGTCGATCGTTCTGCTAAAATTCTGAAGAATGCGGTGGGAAGTGGAGTATTATCTGGTATTGCTCAAACTCTTCAAGCTGCTTGCACACGCCCACCAAAGGAAAACATTAATGCCTATACGATTGGAACAGATTTTGCCCAAAGTTCCGCTAACTCCACTTCAGATGCCTTTAGCATGCTTGCATCTTATTATATTAAACGTGCTGAGCAAGTCCAACCAGTGCTTCAAGTGAATGCGGGTCGTATTGTTGATGTTACTTTTACTCATGGGTTTAGCATGGGGGACATCCATGCACGGGCCAACTTAAAAAAAATCCGAGAAACAAGCAGAAGAAGATCATGAAAACCCCCATATGGAGAACTTCACTTTTTATTATCTGTTTGCCTGTCTTTGGGATTTCAGTCTGGACAAGTTAGAGACGAAAAATACTTAGTCGTTTTTGGCGATCCTCAAGCTTCAATTCAAGTGGTACGCAATATTTTTCCATGACTTGTCCTCATTGCTTATCTCTGTTCAAAAAAGATTTTAAATCGATCAAAGACAAATATATAGATACCAAAAAAATCTGTTGGATTTTTCATCCCGTCCCCTTGGACTCTTTGACTGTGCAAGCAATGGATTGCTTGAGCAGACTATCGTCAAAACAAAAAGTGATTTTATTAGAAGCATTGCTTGATACCTTGCAAATCCAAGATG
>CAWCVY010000037.1:0-19642 GCA_963799115.1 uncultured Chlamydiae bacterium
CAATTCAGCCACTTCTTGGCTTGATCTTTTTCGGTAGACAGATTTAGGGCTTTTTGGCCTAAACTCTGCCCTAATCGATAATACCGTGGAGCGTTATAAATTAAATTTTCGGCTCCGGCCCTCATCCATGCAAGGTTTTTAGGAGGGGAAAAATCGCTATGCCTTGATTCACTTGTTAAGTTAGAAGGCTGAATAAGAGCCCCCTGTTTAACTAATGCCGAGATCTCTTTGGCATTGTTGCCTTCTAAGGGGTCGGCATTCGCCAATAATCGATTGAGGCTCCTCACATCTTTTAACGTGCGCAATTCCATCAGCTGAGAATCGACGACTATAAGTGATTTTGGAATAAGCCATTGCAGGAGGCTAGGGGCAGGTTGAGCAATCAATAAAAAGTGGGCAAGATCACTCCCTGTATAAATACGCAAGCTATATGGGCAGCAATTGAATTGACCGTGTGCATCAATTTGGGAGGCGTAGGAAGGGATATTCGGTAAAATGGCTTGTAAATTGCTTTTCAAAAATTCAACATCCGACCAATTGTGGTTAGGTGGTTTTGAATGGGAGAGTTGAGCATTAACTAAAGCCATGGCAATGTCTGCGACCCCTTGAGCAGCTTTTGTCTCTTGCGCATCTGTATTGTCACTGATGCTAAAATAAATGATAGTCCCTATTAATCCAGAAATGAGAAGCAGGGAAAAGATAAAAAATAAAATCGATTTCCAGGCCTGATAAAGGTGGTTAGGATCTGGTAAATGGCCAAATGATCCCCCTGTTTTAGGATGATCTTCGTCATTTAAATCCTGAAAATAATCATCTTTTAAGCTCGGTGGCTGCTTTCGTTCAAGAGGGCCTTTTGGACCTAGTAAGGGTATTTCTTTTGGTGTTCTTTGATCGCAATCAAATTCTCTTAAATATGTTTCAAGAGATGTTTGTTGCCACTCCTCCTCCTTCAAAGCCTCAACTTCATTTTCAAAAGGAAGGGTAAAGGAGGAACTTACAGTATCTTCTGCAGTAAGTAATTTCTGATGTCCGGCTTCGGCTTTTTCCTGTTTTTTGATGTTTTTCTCGAGTGGGCAAGTAAGAGGTTGGTGCGGTATGGCAGTGTCTTCTTCAACGCCTTTTGTTTGCTGCGAATCGAGATTCTCAAAAAGAATGGTTGTTTGATTAACTAGAATGACATCTCCAGAATTCAGCAATTTTTTACCAAAGGGATGCCCATTCAAAGAGACAAAAGGGTCATTAGCATAATTGATGATGATCAAAACCCCATTTTGTTCGGTAATTTTAAGGTGGATAGGTTGAATATCTGATCCCGGGAGAGAAAGATCAATAAGGGGGGAATTAGCACCTATTAAAATTGTCGATTTGTTAAATAGGTGAATTTCTGGATCTGATGTGGCATTAAGAGTCAGCCGTATCATGAAGAATCTAAAACCTTAATATTTTTTTTCAGTTGTTTTCTAGGGCCTTATACACATCTTATGAACAGTTTGGTTACGTGCCCGAAGAAATCGGCGCACGGGCACAAAAAACCAACTCCTCAGGTTGTTTGTTTATCTCACGCATGGCAAAAAAGGCTTGGAAGTCATCTCTCGATTGTTTTGCTCTTTTTCTAATCCTCAGTAATGAGCGGCCGAGCGAATGATGCTATCTCATGTTGTTTGGTGAATATTAAAAGATTTTCCCTTTAGTGTCACGAATTCAAAATTCTTATTTTTAATTTTTTTTGTTGAATAAGTGATTTAAAATATATTTTTATTAAATTAATGCTTGATTTTAATTAAATTTGAAATTATAATTAGTATTTGTTATAAACAAAAACGTTTCTAATTGGCAAACGGGAAAAGAGGAAAAAACTTGACAGAATCTAAAATTTCCATTCTATTTTTGGTTTGTTATCACTTGGTATGATTTGCTCCTTTAGGAGGGTTTGAATTTAAAAAAATAATTTGTTAAACGTTACGGATCCATTCACGATGCTTTTTGCAACTGCCTTAAATGATAAAAGGGTTTTTGAGATAGTTCGGGAGTGGGAAAGTAATGATAACCCGAGTATAGAAATTAAGGAGAAAATGTGAATACTCTTCTCAAGTTGATGCAGCCTGCGCCTCACGTTCCTGAGATTGAAGATAAGGAGCGTGTCAATGAAGAATACAAATATTGGCGTATTCGCATTCTTTACTCAATGTTTATTGGTTACGCTTTTTACTACTTCACAAGGAAAAGCTTCACTTTTGCTATGCCGGGCTTGATTCAGGACTTAGGATTTGATAAAACCCAACTGGGGATTTTGAGTAGTATTTTGTCTATTTCCTATGGGATTAGCAAGTTTGGTAGTGGAATAATTGGAGACCGGGTAAACCCGCGTTATATGATGGCCTTAGGGTTAATTCTGACAGGTGTGTGTAACATTTGTTTTGGGCTTTCTTCCTCGATTTTTTTCTTTGCGCTATTTTGGGGTTTAAATGGCTGGTTTCAGGGTTTTGGATGGCCTCCTTGTGCGCGATTCCTGACTCAGTGGTATTCCCATTCGGAAAGAGGTTCTTGGTGGGCGACGTGGAATGTCTCGCATAACGTGGGCGGATTCTTAATCCCTTGGGTCGCAGGGATAGCCCTTCAATACTTTGGATGGCGATATGCGATGTATTTTCCTGGTGTTTTGTGCATTTTGATAGGGTGTTTTTTGATTAATCGTTTACGCGATACACCCCAATCTTTAGGCCTTCCCCCTATCGAAAAATACCGAAATGATTATGCTGATAAAACCGAAGCGGGTGTAAATGAGAAAGATTTAACGACCAAAAAACTCCTGGTCGACTATGTGCTCAAAAACCCCTATATTTGGCTCTTGGCAATTTCCTATTTTTTTGTTTATGCAGTACGTACGGGAATTAACGATTGGACTGCCCTTTTCCTAGTTGAATCAAAAAATTATAACAGTATTGGTGCAAATGGCATTGTTTCCTTATTCGAAGTAGGGGGATTCTTTGGAAGTTTGGTTGCTGGCTGGTCGTCGGATCGGCTTTTTGGGGCGAGAAGAGGTCCTATTAATGTCCTTTTTGCTGCCGGCATGTTGGTCTCTATAGGCCTATTTTGGGCAATTCCTGCGGGATATATTGTTGTTGATTCCATTGTCATGTTTCTTATTGGATTCTCCATTTTTGGCCCTCAAATGATGATTGGACTTGCTGCTGCAGAGTTGTCCCATAAGAAAGCAGCTGCGACATCCACTGGCTTTGCAGGGTTCTTTGCCTATATTGGAGCAGCTTGTGCCGGTTATCCATTGGGAACAATTACGCAAACTTTAGGATGGGGAGGATTTTTCTGGGCTCTAATAGCTTGTTGTGCACTATCAACGCTATTGCTGATTCCTCTTTGGTCTGTCACCGCTGCAAACATGCGTTCTAAGCCTAAAGAAGCTAGTGTTTCTCCTGAACCTCTAAAGGCAGCTTAGAGGTATGTGTCTTTGCCCCTGCTCCTGGACTATTTGGACGAATTGGACCAATTCTAACATGTCCAATTGAGACGATTGCATAAGTGACAATAAATTATTTTAAGCCAGTTCTGGATATGGTTTGAGGGCTATTATTATTTTTTATGTCATTTTGGCTATTTTTGCTAATTTTAAGACATAACTCAATGTGAATAATTTAGTTATAAAAATATTTAAAATAAATTATTGTCACTTATGCAATCGTCTCAATTAGTCCAACGAGTCCAATCTTTCTTTACAAAAGTTGATTTCTTGAATATAATCCTCTCAAAAATTATAGAGAATTGATAGTTTCATTTCAGTGTTTTTCTAATACATTATATTTAAGGTGTCGTTATGGAAGTTGGTGGTCAATCTTCTCCTTTTTGGAGTCGAGGTGCTAATTTAGGTGGGTCGAATGAGAGTATTCTAGGTAAAAGGAAAAGAGAAAAAGAAGAAAAGGAAAAAGGCCTCGATCAGGAGGATGTTAACTCTAATAACCCTGAAAAGGACCTCTTCAATACCCCAGAAAAAAGAAAAAGGGAAATCCTATCTGAAAGGATCTGCGTATTCAAGGATTCTACCTCCTCTTTAGCACAGTCAAAAAAATATGAAAATCTTCTCAAAAGAATTCAAGAACTTCAAGATACTGCCCTCTATTTCCAAAAGCTTAATACTAGTACAGCCATAGAGGAAGCAGAAAAAGAGTGGGCGGAAATGGGAGTGGATTCGACCGCTTGGGAAAAGAGAATTTTTGAGGAGGGCATTGATCCGTTGCATGGCATCAGCTCTCAGGTGAAAATTAGCAAACAGTTCAAGTTAATTATCCGTCGTGAGTTTCGTCAAGCTCACTTTCGCCAATTACAAATCATTTTTGACATTTTTACTAGACACAGCGATCATCCCTCTATTGAACCAAAAACACTAAAGCGCATTACGGACTGTACCCGTATTTTTGAACAGGTCGTCACGCTATCAGTTAAGGGAACTCTCTTTCACATTCCAAAACCTTTTCTACTAAGATGTAATAGTTCCTTTTTTGATGTTCTTCTTAACAGCAATTTTTTTGCAGATTCTAATAACAACGTAGAACCATTAGAACTAGATATTGATGAAGAAAATTATCAAATATTTGATAAATGGCTTCGAAATCCTTCACGTTTTGTATTTTGCGATATGAGTGTTAATGAAATTTTAAAGTTTATGATAGCCGTTGACCCATTTGAAATTCCTTCCCTTATGCGTGATTGTGATGATGCGCTACAGTCTTTTCAGATCAATCAAGATAACGTTTTTTCTCTCTTGGAGCAAATTTATCAATTTCAAAAAGCAAGTAAACTTAAGGGGATGAATTTTCTATTTCCTAATGTAGAAAACAAGCTCATTGAATTGTTAAAATCTCAAAACTTGTCCATCTGCCCCTGTTCACCTAATGAAAATGCAAATTGGTTATTAGGAGCAGAAACTGAAATTAACATCACAATAGATAGCTCAAGCAGCTTAGAGGACCTTCTATCTGAACTTCAAAATGTTTCAATTTTTAAAGATATGGCAAGTAATTATTTAAATATTTTAAGTTTGAGTAGGATAAGTGTTAAACAACGAAGTAGTCTGATTTCATGTTTTCCCAATACAAAAACGATTGCTATTGATTTTAAATATAACTATATGAATTCAAAACATAACCAATTAATTAATTGGAAATTTTTAAAATCTTTTGAAAAATTAAAAAAAGTTGTCATTTATTTACCTTCACCTTTGAGTGAGTTTTTTTGGAAGTTTCAAAAAATTCCCTATAAAAGAAGAATGGGAAATCTCTTTCGATATCAGTCAATATTTTGATGAATACTGCACTTCAAGATGCACCCTTGCCGCGGATCATTTTATACAATTAAAATGTTTAGAAACATCCCCCACAACTTGTCACAAATGGCCCATACAGCTTAGAAGCAAGATACAAAATAAACACATCCAAAATCTCATTGACGCTAAAAAATTTGATTTTAAATCCCCCTTTCTTGATCTCTCAGATATGCCTAAAATTTCGATAGAAATAATAAATATAATTTTTAATAACCTGACAAACTTAGAAGAGTTAAAATTAAATCTCTTTTCCCCTGATCTTCTTCCTTTTCTTCACTCGCTGCCCCAGACGGCGCCAGGACTTAAAAAACTGACCCTCTCTCTCGCATTTTTTCAGACCAACGCATCTGTAAATTGGTTAATTAACGTTATCAAGAAAGGGCAATGCAAAGATCTTCTGGTTATGGTAGATCCCTGGAAAAAAAATCCCATAATTCCTCCCGCATTGGTTAAGTTCTTTGGACATTTTTCGTCATTTCAGATTAAGTTTCAATCTCCGGAAGGAGTCTTGCTGACTCTTGGACAAAATTTTCTTAAGATTGAATTAGGAGAAGATCTTCTTAATTCAGGCATTGATGAAAATGAGCAATCTAGGAAACACTTGGCTTGTTTCTCTCAACTTTTACAAAACTTCCGTGGGATGCCGATTATTCTCGATATGAAAGGAATTAATACTTCAGCTAAGACTTTAATTGGTCTTTCTCAAGCTTTTCCTTATCTATCTGAGCTAGTGGTGGGCTGTTGTGATTTTGATCCCAGGGCCTTAAAGGGATTCTATCATCTAAAAGTTCTTCGTTTTTCTTCTGCTGATTTTTTAAATCGATTTTCTTACCTGCCAGATCTGCAAGATTATCCTGTTGATGTGGTCATTGATAATCTTGAAAGTGGTACCATCAATCGGGAAGATTTTATAAAGAAACTAGTAGGTATTAAAGATCTTTTGCCAAATTTTCAGCCCTTGAGGTGTTTAACGCAAGAGCAAAAAACCGAAGTAACAGATAGAGAATTTTTGGCTTTGATACCCAAAAAATGCATCTCTAATTTGAATTTTACCGGAATGCACCAAATCTCCTCTCAAGCTGTATTAGAAATTTTAAAAACTTTTCCAGATAATGATCGTTTGCATTGCATCGCTAATTGTCAAAGAATCGAGAAGGAGATTGGCGAAGAGCAATTTTCTGTAGAAGATTTTATCTTACTCATCGATCGACATTTTGGAAGAGACCTTTTTAAAAAAACAAGATTTAGCCACTATAGAAAGCAATTTACAGACCAACATATTGATAAATTGCTAAACGCGAAAAAAATTCCTCCAGCCACTTCTCTTTTTCTGGCAGATATGTCTTTAATGGGAACAGCCACTTTTCTGAGGCTTTTAAGGGAAGTTAATCCCATGAGTTTATACATGGACAATACTCCAGTCCTCTATTCTGCACTTAAATTTGGGGCATCCCATATCCAATCAAAAATTTCTCTTCCTTTTGGAGTTCTTAGGGAAAAAGAATTTTTAAAGCCCTTTTTAGATAATTATCTTAAAAATAATACCGATAAAAAAGTTAAATCTCTGATTATAAATTTTGAATCTTCCGATTTAGTGCATTTTGATGCGAATATGATTGCTGAGCTTACTCAAAATGGTTTGAAAATCGTATTTTCATCGTCGGAAATGCAAATCGACTTTAACCCCAAAGTTTTTGTAATTACGTTTAAAGATTGCGAAACAAATCGTATGCTTTCAAAAGAATCTCCCTCACTTACATGCCTTGAGCAAGCTGACAAGCAATCTCTCACGAAATATTACTGTGCAATACCGAGTTAACTTTAATTCTTCTGAACAATTAAATCCTCTAGAATCTATTATCCATTGTTTCTCACATCTAAAACAATTTGATCTTGTTATCAACTTCAATGAAGAGATCTTAAAGAATCAAAAAAATTTTGAACCTTTAGTACACTGTGCAAATTTAAGGTATCTATGTTTATGGGGAGATGAGAAATTGTTACCCGAGGCCCCGGCTTAGCCCTTCTGCAAAATCTTCCACAGATCATCAACGTTAAAAATGAAGAGCTGAAAAATATTCAAGATCTAGAAACTTTTGTGAAAAAGCTGGAAGTTTTAAAGGTCTTATTTCCAAAGCAACATCCCCTTGCATTACTGCATCCTTCAAAAAAAATATGCGCTCAACTTACCGATGAGGTTCTACTTCTCTTCAAAGAGGTAGTGATCGAAGAAAATTGGAATTTCCGCGACATGGCTCAAATTAGTACCGAGGGAGTATTAAAATATTTAGATGGGATGTCAGTTAAAAATCTCGACCTCAGAGGATGTACTAAAATCAAATCAGCAGGCGGGATAGAAATCCTTAAACAACATTATCCTGAAGCCACATTTTATATATAGAGGCAGTGCTTGATTTTCCAGTAAAAATGGTGGCGGTAAAAATCCTTTATTGCTTACGATTTCAAGAGTCTTACAAAAGTAAACGGAGTAGGGCATCTGTTGCCTGAAAATTTACTCCTGAATACTCAGAAAAAGCAATAAAAGATTACATAGAAAAGAATAAAGGAAAGTCTTCAAATGAACACATTACACCTGATCGCCCTTTCTGTAATTTTATTACTTCCAATTCAACTGCAATGCTCCCCGGCAATCTCTCGTGCGATATTGGTGGTAGGTGGGGCTGGGTTCATTGGTTCGCATGTCAATGAAATGCTTTTCCGTCAAGGCTACAAAACAATTGTTCTCGATAATTTAAGCCATGGAAGCCGCGATTCAGTCAAAAATGGTCTCTTTATCGAAGGGGATCTGGCTGATGCCGACTTGCTCGATCAAATCTTCAGCTCCCATCAAATCGATGCAGTCATGCATTTTGCAGCCTTGAAAGATGTTGGAGAGTCGGTCAAGGAACCCTTAAGCTATTATGAGAACAATGTCTCCAACACCCTCAATTTACTTAAGGCCATGCATAGGCATCATGTAAAGATCTTGATTTCTCCTCTTCTGCGGCTATCTTTGGCCATCCAGTTGAGGTCCCCATTTCAGAAGATGCATCCCCTGCCTTCCCATCAATCCTTATGGTAGAACAAAACTTATGGTTGAAAATATCCTCAACGATTTTGACCTGGCCTACGGTCTCCGCTATTGCTGCCTTAGGTATTTTAATGCGGCAGGAGGAGATCCTGAGGGAAAAATAAAAAACTCTAAATCAATGGACTCCAATCTCATTCCGATTATCTTAAGGAGTATCCAAAAGCCTGGCGGGGTCATCACCATTTTTGGCACTGATTATCCGACACCTGATGGTACATGCATCCGTGATTATATTCATATTGAAGATCTAGGAACAGCTCACATTGCTGCCCTAGAAAAGCTTTTAAATGGTGCGCCCTCTACCTGCTACAATTTGGGGAATGGAGAGGGATTCAGTGTGCGCCAGGTCATTGCTGCCGTGGAGAAAGTCACAGGGCACAAGATCCAAACACGTGAGGGTAATCGGCGCCCAGGGGATCCGCCCATCCTTGTAGCTAGCAGCTGCAAAGCTAAACGGGAATTGGATTGGCATCCTGCTTATTCATCGCTGGAATTGATTATCGAACATGCCTGGAAAGCCATGCAATAAACCTGAATCCTGCTTAATCCCGACTTTGACAGTTGATTATTAAGATGTTCGTATTCAACAGCTTAATAAGGAAAATTCAGGCACAACATTAAGAAATAACATGATAAGCAGGATCGCCTTCGGCGGCAGGATGATGTATTGGGTGATGTAATCTTTTGTAGTCATGTTGTTTATTGTTAAAATTGACTAACAACCCTACAGGTATCTAGAAATCCAATACCAAGTTCGTTCATTACTTCGAAACAGCTTCCTAAAATTGCTGAAGAAAGTTGAGAATGTGGAAGTCTTGGGTCTAAGTTTAGATCATTCATTATCCTGCTATGTGAATTGTCAAGCCATATCGATCACTCCACCCAACTATTTCTCTAATTAGATTACTTGATGTCGTTCGTTGTGCCTTAAATTTTTAAAGCCTACCTGCTATTCGTGGTCAAACTCGTAAGTGCGCCACTAGTTGTTTTTTCGAACATTTTAAAAGTGGGGTGTCTAAACTGCCGCACGTGATGCACTTTCATGCTCACTAGGATAATGTACAGAGTCACCCCGAAAGTCATCAAATTTTTCTTTTCAGGATCTTTGTTGGTTTATTTTTTTTCTAACCCTACGAGTCGTAGGACTTTTGCATCTGTTGCGATTCTTGCCATTTAAATAGACTTTAAGCTAGCCATACTGGCAAGAATCGCTTCTGATGCTTAAGTCCGGGCCTCAAACGTTACTACAAGTCAATTGAAGTTATAAAAAATGTTATTTACCCCCTCAAGAGAAAAATGCGATCGATGAAGCCGATAGGCGTAGTCGCATCGCTCCGAGATTGTGGTTTCTAATAATTTATTAATGGAATTTACCAAGGATAAAACCTTTCAAGCCACCAATTTATCTTTGTGTGTGCGTTGTTTTTTGTTTTGCGATGTTTTATTAAATTTTAAGGTCGCCCGCTCTACCTTCTGAGCTTCGTAAAGTTCTCCTGTCCTAAAGCAAGCTCTGATGCGTCCAATTAACCTTCTAGCGATAGCAACAATTGCTCTTTTAGCTCCTGATTTCGCAGCAATTCTCTCATAAATAATCTGAAGTTCTTGGTCATGGCGTATTGCTACCCAAGCAGCTTGAACAAGTATTTTCCTCACAATAGGCTTCCCTTGTTTTGTAATATGCCCTTGCCTCGTGTGCTCTCCGGAAGAGTGTTCGCTCGGAGTAAACCCTATATAACTAAATAACTGTCCTTCATTCTTAAATTGCTGTAGATTGCCCAATTCATTAGCTAGCACTCGAGCACTTGTCGGGCCAATTCCACTTGCTGTTTGGTACATTTCATCAATTGCACGATCCTTAATAGCTTGTTTTCTTATCTCTATGTCTATCTCTTTGATCTTTGCATTGAATTCAAACCACATTGCTACAAATTTTCCTACAGTAAACTTAACTCCTGGCAGCATTTCAAATTCAGAAACCCTCTTAATCCATTTTAGACTGACTTTTTTCTCGTCATCAGCAGATATCAGTCCATGTAGAAAAAGAAGGGATTTGATTTGGTTGCCAATCCGGGATCTTTCTTTACAAAAAGTATCTTTCAGCCTTGTTACGGTTCGGTGGTCTTCTTGTTCCACAGTCGGAATATGAACGTTTTTTAATTTACCCTCAGACAAGTGTGCCGCTATTTTAAGAGAATCTCGTTTATCTGTTTTTACTCGGCTATTTGACGTTTCTATACCTGCTGCATGAGCAACAATATTTTCAATTCCGGCGGCCTCTAAAGTTCTATGTAAATGAAAGCCGCAAAATCCCGCTTCATAAGCAGTCTTAATTTTTCCCGAGCCAAATCGCTTTTTAAGGTAGGCAATCAAACCCTGAGGTTCGGCTTTTAATGTGTCTCTCTTAACAATAGTTCCATCGCATATCGCCGTTACTGAATAGGTTTTTTTATGCACATCCATTCCTACAAAAATACTTTTTCCGGTATAGTCTTTCATATGCGAACCTCCATTTTGGATTTTGGTACAAATACCGTAATTGGAGTGTTCGCTCTTTTTCAAGAGAAATTTTCTTTAAAGATATACTAGAAACTCAGCATAGCAACTGCCGCCGAAGGCGATCCTGCCTATCATGTTTTTATAATGAAGGCACAACCTTAACCACCTTTCATATTGTGCAATCAATAGTTTTCCATGCACAACATTAAAAAAATAACATGAATAAAATCAATAACTTACATTTCTGAAGGCTTTAAACTGTCAATGTCGGGTGTATATTTTGTTGAGATAATCTGAAGGGGGGAGAATGATTACACCATTAATTTTTTTTCCATAGAATTTTCCAAAATCTCTAATGTCTCCGGTGATAAGGTAATCTGCTTCAATTGAAATTGCAGGCCTATCCTTTTTCTTTTATCTTCACATTTTTCTGGAAGCTGTATGTCATCATAACAACATGGAGGAGTTTCAACGTTTGCTAACAGTTTCTCTAAACGCTCTCTTTGTTGCGGCAGCGAAAGATTTCGCCTTGCTTCCTCGATTGCATAGGCTGAGGAAACTAACTTAACCGCTTTAAGTCTCCAAAATCGTAGAATGCCTGATTCTTCACGATAAGAAGCAGAAAATAAAACATTTGCATCAAGAAAAAGAACGTCTTCTTTCATTTTCTTAATCATGAGGCTTATGATGCTTAATGGTATCAGGATCCAACCCTAGCTTGCGAACCTCTCCGCACGCCTTTTCATAATCCTTTCGATCTGTAGCATTTGAAAGAATAAATTCTGCTTTTCTTTTAAGAGAGTAATTCTCAATAGGTACAGCAATGGCTGGCGTAATTAAAATTCCATCACCATGATCTTGTATAATTAAAATGTCTCCTTCGTGAACTCCAAAACGTTTCCTTAATGATGCAGGAATCACAATAGTTCCTCTTTTACCAACTGTTACGATCTCTGTTTTCATATGGGGTGTTGCCTTTTTAACTTTAATTTAAATATATCAGATTATCTGAATATCTGTAATTAATTTAAAAAGAGCATCTTCTTAAGCGAAAAGGGCCCCACCCTATATTTGTCCGTTTAAGTTTATTTCTCATTTCTGCTATACTTTGCCTCTATCTTAAGCCCCATCCATAATTTATGTTCTCATTTGTGCATTTGCGCGTTCATTCGCAATATTCCATTCTCGATGCTGCAGCTTCAGTAACGGATCTGGTGCAAAGAGCTGTCCAAATCCAAATGTCAGCTATGGCCTTGACAGATCATGGCAATCTATTTGGAGTAATCGAATTTTACAAGGCCTGTAAAGAGGCTAAAATTAAACCTATCTTGGGGTGTGAGTTCTATGTGGCCCCCCACTCAGCGCTTGGAAAAAACAAAAGTCCATGGACATGCGCGCTGCTTACAACCTCACCCTTTTAGCTAAAAACAAACAAGGCTATCAGAATTTGTGTAAGCTCTCTTCTATCGGCTATTTAGAAGGATTTTACTATTATCCTCGAATTGATGATGAGCTTCTTGCAATACATCGAGAGGGCTTAATTTGCTTAGATGGCAGTTTGGGAACACGCTTAGCGCATGAAATTTTACATGGTAATGCCGAAAGTGTTCAGTCCCATGCTTGCAACGGTATCAGGAGTTCTTTGGAAATGATTATTATTTCGATTTGCAGCGCCATTCTCATGTCGCCCGGAAGATATCCAGAGCCGATGGGTTTCATCAGGAATCTTGGCTCATTCAGCAATACCAAGATTATATGCAAGCGGCAGCAAAAAGTCAATGAAACTCTCATCGCATTAAGCCGCCAGCATGCCATTCCTTTAGTGGCGACTAATGATATCCATTATATTCGATCGGGAAGATTGGCGTGCCCATGAAATTTTGATGAATATTCAATCGGGTGAGCCTTGTGAAATTTGGGAAAAAGATTCCTATGGCAATCCGAAATTCCGCATGCCTAATCCCAAACGGCAAACTTATCCTTCACATGAATATTATTTTAAATCGCCTGCAGCAAATGGCAAGACCTTTTTCAAGATATTCCGGAAGCTATTTCTAAAACGACTAGAAGATCGCCGAACAATGTGCATGTCGAAATTGATTTCAAAACAAAACATTATCCCGTTTATATTCCTCCCGGTCTTGAAAGGACAATCCTACACAAAAGAAGAACAAGAGCAAAGCAGTGGAAAAATTTCTTTGGCAACTATGCGAAGAGGGAATTCCGAAGCGCTATACTCCGGAACGATTGGCAAAAGTTAAAGAAATCTATCCCGATCGCAGATCCCATGCAGGTGGTGCAAGAGCGCTTGAATATGAAATGAGCATCATTGTTCCTAAGGGAATGGCCGATTATTTGCTTGATTGTTTGGGATTTCATCAACTGGGCAAAAAATAATGGCATTCCCATGGGCCCTGGAAGAGGATCAGGGGCTGGCTCTATCGTTCTTTATTTGATTGGGGTGACAGATATCGAGCCTCTGCGTTTTCATCTTGTTTTTTGAACGTTTCATCAATCCAGAACGGATTTCTTATCCCGATATCGACGTCGATATCTGCATGGATCGACGAGGCGAGGTGATCAATTATACCCTGCAAAAATATGGCAAAGATAATGTCGCCCAGATCATTACCTTTGGTACGATGAAAGCGAAGATGGCTATTAAAGATGTGGGACGCGTGTTAAGTGTTCCTCTGTCAAAAGTCAATGAAATTGCCAAGCTGGTTCCTGAAGATCTCAATATCACTTTGGAAAAAGCTCTAGAAAAAGATCATGATCTGCGCAATCATGTATGAGACATGATGAAGAGGTGCCCGTATCATCGATCTGGCAAGAAAATTAGAAGGATCTATCCGCAACACAGGCATTCATGCTGCCGGCATCATCATCAGCGGAGCGCCCTTGACCGATTTCATTCCCATTTGCAATGCAAAAGACTCCGACATGCCTGTCACGCAGTTTTCCATGAAGCCTGTAGAAGCTAGTGGGAATGCTAAAAGTGGACTTTCTAGGACTCAAAACATTGACGGCTATTCAAATGTGTGTCGATGCCATTAGAGCCAAAACAGGAATCGAACAATTGATTGGATCAATCTTCCTTTAGATGATAAACCCACTTTTGATTTACTCAATCAAGGAAAAACATTGGGAGTATTCCAGTTAGAATCTGGCGGCATGCAGGACCTTGCGCGGCAACTTGCATCTGGATAAATTTGAAGAGATCATCGCCGTGGGTGCCTTTATCGTCCAGGTCCTATGGACATGATTCCTTCATTTATTAATCGTAAACATGGACGAGAACCTATCGAATATGACCATCCTTGGATGAAAGATATTCTTGCAGAAACATATGGCATCATGGTCTATCAAGAGCAGGTCATGCAAATTGCCAGCAAATTGGCGAATTTTCTCTTGGAGAAGGGGATGTTTTGCGCCGCGCCATGGGAAAAAAAGATATGGAACAAATGGCGAAGCAGCGGGAGAAATTTCGCCAGGGGCTCTGGAAAATCGGAATCGATGAAGAAACCTCAATGCGTATTTTCGATAAAATGGAAAAATTTGCTGCCTATGGCTTTAACAAATCCCATGCGGCTGCATATGGCTATTTATCCTATGTCACAGCTTATCTAAAAGCCAATTATCCGAGAGAATGGATGGCTGCTTTGATGACTTGCGATCGCGATGATTTGACAAAGGTGGCCAAATTCATTCGCGAATGCCAATCCATGGAGATCCCCATGCTTCCTCCTGATATCAATGAAGCTGGCGCCTCCTTTCAGGCCACTTCCCAAGGCATTCGCTTTGCCATGACGGGAATTAAAGGCGTCGGCGCAGGGGTGGTTGAAGCCATTATTCAAGAACGCAAAGCAAGGGGCCTTTTACAAGCTTTTATGAGTTTTTCAAGCGCATCGATACGAAGAAAAGTGGGCAAAAAGGCCATCGAAAATTTAGTCGAGGCGGGCTGTTTTGATTTTACCGGATGGTCCCGCGATGCCTTGATGCTCGAGCATAGATCCCATATATGAGACAGTCTCCAAAGAACAAAAAGAACAAGCTATCGGAATTATTTCTCTTTTTTCGTTAATGGGCGACAGCAATGAAAATCGGTTTAGTCAAGCCTCCTGAAGTGAAGCATCCCACATCGCGTCAAGAGATCTTGCGTAAAGAAAAAGCACTTGCTTGGTTTTTTTCTCACAGGCCATCCATGGATGAATATAAAGAAATTCTGCAGCGATTATCCTGCATTCCCTTGAGGCGCGTCGAACAGATGGAACACGATACGGTTTTTCGTTCTGCTTTTATTGTCGAATCGGTGCAAATTCGAATTGCATCAAAATCGCAGAAGAAATTTGCTATTTTAATGATCAGTGATGGCATTGAGAGGCAAGAACTTCCCATATGGGCTGATCTATATGAAGAAAAAAGTCATCTTTTAAAAGAAAATCAACTGCTTTATGCTGTTTTCCAAATGGATAAAAAAGGTGAAGAACTTCGTCTCTCGTGCCGATGGCTGATGATTTGACCGAGCAGATGAAGCGATGATTGAAGCTGCGATAAGGCCTACGATAAAGCCAAGCATCAAGTGACACGCATGGGGCATGTCAAGCAGAACTATCCTAAAGCTGCAAGTGAGCCTAATCCTAAATCTAAAAAGCCTGCAACCCCGGAAATACCTATGAAACCATTTTCTATAAAACTAGATGCAGACTGTACTCGCTTGAGCCGATCTGTTGGCTTGGAAAAAGCTCTTTTTCGAGCATCAAGGATGAACTCCCATTCAAATTCAGTTTCACTCTCTGCAGCCAAATGGTTCACGACTCTGCACATTGAGAGCAAGTGGGGAGTTGAACTTACGCGAACAGTTCAAGCAAAAAATCAATGAGTTAAACTGCGTCCTTGCTCTGGAATAGTTAAAGTCCCTTCAGTCAAATCAGCTGTTAAAATATCCCCCCACTCTCTTATTCTCAAACTGTTCTGTCATCTCTTCCCAAGAGGAGCGTCCTGTCTTTTATTACCCCCGAATATTTAACAAAATCTGTGATTATTTTACTATTCTCTTCCCTTGGAACTGAATTATCGTCTTCTGTGTCATCCTTAGCACAATTTCTGATAAAGATGCACCCAATAGTGGAAACATACCTTTTTTGCTTTCCACAGCGAGAAATCACTTTTTCACTCTCTAGATAGGTTAATAACTTCTCCACTTTATTCTTTAAATTTTCTCCCTCTGCAATTTTTTTCTCTGCATCGTCATAGATTTTTTCTGCTCCCTCTCCAAAATCTAAATAAAAATCTCTTCCGGGAGTCACTGTTTCTCGAGCTTCTATGAGATTCCTCTCAATTTTGCTCTTTTCTTTTTCCAAGTCTGCCCTTCGTTTGCAGCTGAACCAGATTTTCTAATTCATCACCTATCTTAGTAACAACTTGTTTATGATTGAAGAAAACTTTATTTGGAACTTTGATAAATTTAGGATCTTGTCGAGAGATTGTCCATCGCCTGTCTTACTCTGGGTGATTGTAAATCACCAAGCTTGTCCCTCTACTAATGCTCCTCACAAAAAAGACATTAATTGCTTGGTGGCCACGGCAGATCCCTAAGAGAGGCTTTCCCTGTGTCACTGCCCTTGAATTTAGCAAAATCTTGCATGGGTATTTCTGGTAGTCTCATTGATTTGTCGTACTGACTGGAATCTTCTTGTTGCATAGAGACGTTCCCCATAGAATTTTGGGTGAATACTAGAACCACCCGGGAGTATAATCCCATCATTTTCCTCTACAATGCCATCTGCTATAGCTTTTAACTTTTGTAATTCAGGATCTGGCTGCAAATTTATCCGTACCAGATGGCTGCCCTGTGTTTTTCTGAAGCGGCCACAATAATTTGAGGAATTGGCAAAGAACTTTGCTTATTAGCAATAATATCATATCGATTTCTTTAGACAATGCTTTAGAATTGACAATTGTTGAGTTCATGGTGGGGCTTGACCAGTTATGATTCTACTTTTTACCAAAATCTTCGGCAGTTTTTTTGGCTTTATAAGCAAAAGCATGACCATGATGCAAATTCGTTGGGTCATCGTATAAATAATTATACTATTCTAATTCCTTCTTTAGATCGTTGGACTTGCTCGTCTACACCTTTTAATTTGGGATCAGATATAATTTTATCTTTCTGTTTTGAATCTGCTTCTCTAGAAGGTTCTATCCCTCCACTACTGGGACTTATGGATAAATTGCTCATTTTTTACCTCCCAAGTTTAAATTTTTTCATTCAAAAAAATAAACAAACCTCTAACTATCCTTATTATAATTCATAATAAAGTTTATTTTAATGTTAAATTCGAAAAATTCATTCAGTCTATTTAAAGTCATTTGATTTTTTTAATAATTTGTGGTATTATTCAACTCAAATTAATTATTTATTTAGAGAGGTAAACATGGAATTGCATTCTTTATATTCATCTCCCGGCATTCAACCGAGAATAGACATAATGACTCTCAGAGAAGATAATTCAAAAAAGGCTGATACCTTTATGTCAATAGCAGAGTGCTCGAAAGATGTTTTTGATGACATTGATTCCCGTCCTCCATTAGCCATGCCAAAGCATTATGAGAAAGAAAAATATCCCGGGTATTGAAAGTTGTGAAATCTATTAAATTCTTTTCAAACTTTTGACTATTATAACCCTCAGATTGATCCGGATGCCTTGAATCAGGAGTTGAATAAGATCCTCTCTATAGATGATTATTCGAAACCAATCCCTCAAAACATAGTTGCTGCAGCAACCGAGGGAAACGAAAAAAATACCCTTTCTTAAGAAAATTAAAAGTGATAGCTGATAATATTGTTCCACAAAATTCTGCTTCCATCCTTCCCGGAGGTATAAGTGTCCAGCCAAAATTTTATGGGGAGGAAGATCCATGGTGAAACAAAAGGTTTTTACGATTTTGATCCAAGAAGAACAATTCTAGAATTTTTCCTAATTAACGGATGCAAAACCACTGGAATTCCGCTGCTGGGAATTTGTACGCGGTCACCGAATAAACTAAATTGTTGACTGGTGGTGTTTTCTTCAGGAATTCTTTGGATGAGATTGAGCTGTCGAAAATTAGAGAATCGGTCGCCACTCTCCCTTCAACACCATTTAAAGTTCCCACCACGGTTTTACTCAATCATCGTCAATCAGTGACAAATTTGGCGAAGGGTTGAGAAATTTTATGCGTGTTAATGCTCTAACAGATGTGGATGGAGAAAGAGCAAAAATTGTGCAATACTTTGTAGAAGCTGAAGGAACAGTCGCCGCTGGCAGAGAGATGCTGCTGTTGACATCGGAGCGGAAGAAATCTACGATCGCGCAGTGAGGGATCTTGCAAGAAAGAGATTTGACAAGCCGAAATATAGAAAAGCTGCTTGGATTTCTCGAGAAAGAAACATCTGCATAATGCAGCCGAAAATCAATTTGGAGCTCCCAGTGATCGGAGTACAATTTCATACGGAAGCACTGACGAGATATCAGATTCGGTACGTGTAGGCGACATCAAAGGCAATAGTGAAATTTTTCGAATTTTTACATTGATGGCCGAAACGAGCCTATCAGATAAACAGGCAAGGTCTCTCTAGGGGATTCTCTGAAATCCGACTGCCTATCAACGTTTATCGGACAAAACATCAATGAACTGCGTCCCTGCCTTAGAATAGTTTGACATTGCTTTTTGTCATAAAAGGCAAGGGCACGGGCAAGGAAATAAATAATGCAAGAGGTCTATTAACGAGGTCTTGTTGCAGAACGAGATTTGTACCGTTTGGCAAAAAGCTGGGTAATATAAAACCTGCCCTCATTGCTGATGACGACTCCCATCCCCGTTTCATCAAAATCGTCTAAGATATTTTTCTTGTGCCCAGGGCTTTTCATCCAACCATTACAGCTATTTTTACTGGATATTGTAGTTGGATTATAAGGAACATTTCAGGAAAAGAGGATAAATAAGCTAGCCTCCACATATATCGGCCCTTTGGTCAAATCCATCATGGCCAAATGGGCATTTTTGATTTGCCATATTTTGGTTATTTCCCTTGTGCAAGCGGATAATTGCGTCCATACCTCCAATGGCTGCAAACCATGCTCTTGCCGGACGTTATTGATCTCTGCAATGCATTCTTCTTCGAAATCCGGATATAGAGAACGTTGGGATTTTCTGATAAAAGGGAATGCTACTTGAGGCCCATTTTTTTGCGCAGCAAAGGAAAATCCTTCAGAAAAAATTCCTAGATCGCAGAAAATGTAAATAATTTTTTCATAATAATGACTCCTGGAAGGGTTTTGGAAAAGGTTTTCGGGCTTTAAATTCTAAAAATACAGTCATCTTATCGATCAACGAATTGTGGCAATGAAAAACATAAAAAAATAGTCTTCACAACTCATCCTTAGGTCATTAGAGTAGAGTAAACTCTATGGACGCATTCAACCGGTCCTTTTTAGCCCCAAATTGTCAATGCTTAAGTTTGTTGCTTGAAGCCTTACTGTTGTTTGAAAAAGATGTTATCTTTTAGGAGTAGTTAATAAATTCGTAATTTTATTTATTATATATAAAAAATTTTAAGTTGATTTAATTTATGTTTATCTGAATAATGTAATCTTTTTATTCTATTAAAACATTAAGGGGAAGTCGTTATGGAAGTAAGTGCAAGAGATTATATGAAGGATAGCTTGGTTCGATTA
>CAWCVY010000038.1:0-64086 GCA_963799115.1 uncultured Chlamydiae bacterium
CGTTGTTGAAACCCGAAAATCGCGAAAAATTGTCTGCTATTGTAAGTAATCATGTCGTTGATAAACAGATTCTCAAAGAGGATATCAAGAATAATCAGGGCAAAGAAATAAAAACAATCGGGGGTCATAACCTTATTTTGGAAGACAAAGAGGGTATAGTAACTGTCAATGGGTTGCGTGTTTTGCGTATTGAAGAGGCAGGATAATGGGGTAATTTATATCATCGACCAATTGCTTAAAAAAATCCTTAATTTTTCATTTTTCTGAAGATTTTTCTTTATAAAAAAAACTGTTTAAGGCATGAAAAAAGTTATATTTTTCTTCTTTCATTGGCCTCGTGTGAAGATTTATGAAAAAAATCATCAGACGACCTATGGGGATCAACGCCATGATCAATTCGAAAATCAGGAGGAAATGATGCGGGGTGAATTAGGGAAGAAGCCCTCACAATTTGTGACAATGCGAAGTATAAAACAGAACCTTCAAGAAAGTTTTTAATTAGAAAGGAGTAAATATATGGACAACATATCCAAATTAGTTCTTACAATTCTATCTACATTTGTAGCGACGAGCTTGTTAGCCCAATGCCCTGGAGGGGGACCATGTCCTTACCAACAAGGAGGCAACACTAGTGGTGGCAGCTACAGTTATGATCAGCCTCAATATGGTGGAGGTTTTAGTGGATCTAGCCGTCCAAACTTCCCACGCGGTCGTAGCAGTTATTATTCAAATCAATCGAGCAATTATCCAAGCTTTGATTCTTCGATGTCTCAACCTTATTATGATGGTCAACCTATGTATCATGATGGCCATCCCATGCAGTATGACCAAGGGCAAATGATGGGACCAGGACAGCATGAAATATGCATGAGCACCCTATGTCTCATCCCTATGATCAACAGGGAGGTTACTCGGCTAACTATGGAGCTCCAACATATGGTGGTAACATAAGCTCAGGTTATGATTCAGGTGCCGCTAGCTATCCCTATGGGGGTCATAACAGCTACAGCAGTAGCGAAATGGGTTATGAGACTGGACACAACGCATCTGGATCAAGCAACATGAATTCAGCTCAGGGTTATGAATATAATCAACCTCCTGGACAAGGCAGCACAAGCAATCAATTAATTCACAATTCACGATAATTGATTATCTCTTTTTAGCATTTAGAGGGCAGGTTGGTTATGCCAGCGCTGCCCTTTTTTCATATTCACTATTGTTAATCACTATCATCATCACCACCGCAAAATCTGAGTGACCCAAGTTTCCTCCGCTTCTTCCCACTCTTAAATAACATGTTGTTAATTCCCAATCTTAGAAAAAAATTTAACGCAAAGCATGGAAGTCCCTTCGGAGCCCCCTATCGGGAAAAAAGTCGTAAAGGGTTAAACGCAAAGGAATAACAAAGAGGAGCAAAGACGCAGAGAACGGCAACAAAATTATCTTTTCTTGAATCCTTCAAGAAAAGATTGCTCCTTATTCTGCCGTGAGCGGCAGTTGCTATGCTGAGTTTCTAGTATATCTTTAAAGAAAATTTCTCTTGAAAAAGAGCGAACACTCCAATTACGGTATTTGTACCAAAATCCAAAATGGAGGTTCGCATATGAAAGACTATACCGGAAAAAGTATTTTTGTAGGAATGGATGTGCATAAAAAAACCTATTCAGTAACGGCGATATGCGATGGAACTATTGTTAAGAGAGACACATTAAAAGCCGAACCTCAGGGTTTGATTGCCTACCTTAAAAAGCGATTTGGCTCGGGAAAAATTAAGACTGCTTATGAAGCGGGATTTTGCGGCTTTCATTTACATAGAACTTTAGAGGCCGCCGGAATTGAAAATATTGTTGCTCATGCAGCAGGTATAGAAACGTCAAATAGCCGAGTAAAAACAGATAAACGAGATTCTCTTAAAATAGCGGCACACTTGTCTGAGGGTAAATTAAAAAACGTTCATATTCCGACTGTGGAACAAGAAGACCACCGAACCGTAACAAGGCTGAAAGATACTTTTTGTAAAGAAAGATCCCGGATTGGCAACCAAATCAAATCCCTTCTTTTTCTACATGGACTGATATCTGCTGATGACGAGAAAAAAGTCAGTCTAAAATGGATTAAGAGGGTTTCTGAATTTGAAATGCTGCCAGGAGTTAAGTTTACTGTAGGAAAATTTGTAGCAATGTGGTTTGAATTCAATGCAAAGATCAAAGAGATAGACATAGAGATAAGAAAACAAGCTATTAAGGATCGTGCAATTGATGAAATGTACCAAACAGCAAGTGGAATTGGCCCGACAAGTGCTCGAGTGCTAGCTAATGAATTGGGCAATCTACAGCAATTTAAGAATGAAGGACAGTTATTTAGTTATATAGGGTTTACTCCGAGCGAACACTCTTCCGGAGAGCACACGAGGCAAGGGCATATTACAAAACAAGGGAAGCCTATTGTGAGGAAAATACTTGTTCAAGCTGCTTGGGTAGCAATACGGCATGACCAAGAACTTCAGATTATTTATGAGAGAATTGCTGCGAAATCAGGAGCTAAAAGAGCAATTGTTGCTATCGCTAGAAGGTTAATTGGACGCATCAGAGCTTGCTTTAGGACAGGAGAACTTTACGAAGCTCAGAAGGTAGAGCGGGCGACCTTAAAATTTAATAAAACATCGCAAAACAAAAAACAACGCACACACAAAGATAAATTGGTGGCTTGAAAGGTTTTATCCTTGGTAAATTCCATTAATAAATTATTAGAAACCACAATCTCGGAGCGATGCGACTACGCCTATCGGCTTCATCGATCGCATTTTTCTCTTGAGGGGGTAAATAACATTTTTTATAACTTCAATTGACTTGTAGTAACGTTTGAGGCCCGGACTTAAGCATCAGAAGCGATTCTTGCCAGTATGGCTAGCTTAAAGTCTATTTAAATGGCAAGAATCGCAACAGATGCAAAAGTCCTACGACTCGTAGGGTTAGAAAAAAAATAAACCAACAAAGATCCTGAAAAGAAAAATTTGATGACTTTCGGGGTGACTCTGTACATTATCCTAGTGAGCATGAAAGTGCATCACGTGCGGCAGTTTAGAGCACCCCACTTTTAAAATGTTCGAAAAAACAACTAGTGGCGCACTTACGAGTTTGACCACGAATAGCAGGTAGGCTTTAAAAATTTAAGGCACAACGAACGACATCAAGTAATCTAATTAGAGAAATAGTTGGGTGGAGTGATCGATATGGCTGACAATTCACATAGCAGGATAAAGAAAAAGGAATAAACGCGATGTGCGAGTTTTCACAAATGAAAGTCATAAGTATTTCTCTCTGTGTGCTCTGTGATCTCTGTGGTAGTTAAAATAACCACAGAGATCACAGAGCACACAGAGGTAGAAAAAAATTCGCACATCGCCTGAATAAGTGAATCTTATAGTCACTGTAGCTTTATGTTGTTTCCTTGGCGCCCTCCGCGTCTTTTTGTTGTTTCTTTGCGTTAAACTTTTTTTTCTAAGATTGGAAGCAAACAACATGTTATTTATGGAAGGCTTATTTTTCATGGAAATTTACATAAAATTTACAATATTTTTAATTAATGAAAATAAATCACAAACATATTATAGTTGAATAATTAATAATTATATTTAATCACCAAGATTTTTCTATGTCTTCCATTTATCCCTGTTTTAATTTCACCCCTAATCCTGACATCTTTTTTCTAGGAGATGATAATCGTCCAAAAGAAACAGAGGATTTTAGCAAAAAATTGAGCTCATCAACACATGAAATATTAGCGCCACCAAGACAATTTCGTGAGTCAAGAAAATGATTTAAGTCATGTTTCAGTCTATCAGCCACTTACAATTCAGTCGGATTTTTTTCCTGAACTTTTTGAGAGTATACTGAACCAGATGTATTCAGGACTATCCTATTCCGAAGAATTTCAATCTCAAGAGGTGCATAACATCATTTTACCCACTTTTAATTCTTCAAAACCTGATGAACGAAAATATATTTGGATTGATGATGATAGCAGTATACCCCCCTCTAATTCTTCAAAGTCTGAAATTAAACGAAAATATATTTGGATTGATGATGATGATGAGATGAAGAAAAAAGGAAAGGATTTAAACGATGATAAGACTTCAAGCGAGGGTGCTGAGAGTGATGAAAAAACCTCTGAAAGTGAAGAATTTTTAGACAAGTATGATCGCGAAGGGATATGCACCACTGAGACGCGAATAAAGAAGCGAAGAATAGACCAGCTGCAAACAAACGAAATATTCAGCAAAAAGATTCATTATCAAGAATCTATTCCGCAACAACAAAAATCTATTCCTCAAGAAAAAGGGGCGAGGGGAATCAAGAGATTTTCAAGCGGTTCTTTTGCTCATAAATTTTTACCCTTAGAGCCGCATGCGCAAAAAAGAAAAAAAAGAAAAGTGGATTTTGAAAGTCCCATACGGGTCATCATCTTAGCAGATAGTGTTTTTAAACTTCACTATACGGGAAAAGATCATCCTGAGTCTCCCGCACGCTTTGATGCAATCAAAAAAGCTTTGAAACAAGCTGGTCTAAAAAATAAAAAAAATTCCCTTATACCACGAATAGCGACCAAAGAAGAAATTCTCCTCTGCCATACGGAAAGGTATTATAAAGAGGTAAAAAAACAAGTCAAAGAGCTTGACGCGGGTACCCAACAATTTTCAAGCGACATTTGCCATGCACCCCACGTTGAGGGAGATTTTCAAATTAGTCCTATGACATTTATATCTTCCCTCTTTGCTGCAGGTACACCTCTGACTGCAATAGATTATATTCTAAACCCCGATAACCATACCAAGCGAGCATTCTGCATCGTCCGCCCTCCTGGACATCACGCCCATGCAAATACCGGGTCTGGTTTTTGTGTTTTTAATAATGTAGCGATTGCAGCTCGATATGCAATTCAAAAAGGGATTGAACGTGTCCTCGTTGTCGATTGGGATGTCCATCATGGAGATGGCATACAAGAACTAACGAAAGGTGACCGTGATATATTTTATTTCAGCACACATAAAGATACAAAAATAGACAACTTTTATCCCGGCTCCCACTGGGGGCATCGTGATCAAATTGGAGAAAATAAAGGCATAGGCACTGTGCTTAATTGTCCGATAGATCCAAGCAAAGAAAATCCCAGAACTGCAATTAGAAAAGCCTTTGCCGAGGATTTGTCAAAGGCCATGGATGTTTTTAAACCAAAATTGATCCTTATTTCTTGCGGATTCGATGCGCATAAAAATGACACCCTTGTCGGATTAGGGCTTGAGGATGAAGACTATGTTTTTCTTACAGAGATTTGCGTCCAAATAGCAAATAAATATGCGGATGGCCGCATCATTTCTGTACTTGAAGGGGGATATAGCCTTGAGGCAATTGCAGGTGCTGCAAAGGTGCATGTCGAAGCTTTAGGAAGTGTGCAATAATAAGTTGGACGATTGGACCGTGTGAAAGCTTCCGGGGTTGAACGATCGAAAGTGACCCAATATTATAATATGGGGTCACTTTCAGATCGTTGAACCCCGGGAGCTTTGGCACACTGTCCAATCGTCCAACTTATTTTTGCATACTTCCTTAGGTCGTTAAAATTAATTCTTCATTCACCAGTTACTGCATCTCTTTCGTTCTTAGATACCGGCCTTTTTTAAAGTCCGGAGTGGGGGCGCCATAAAGTCAGGCCCTATCGGATCTTTCACTGTCTCTTTAATGATTTTATCTATCGCCTCAAAATCTTCCTTTGTCAGCTTCCATCCAAATACCATTTTTAGTGGATCGAGCTGCTCCGGTTTGCGCGCCCCCCATAAGGCAACATGAATGCCTTTATCTAAAGACCATCGCACTGCCAAAGCTATCAGAGGACGATGATACTTTTTTCACCCACTCATCCAATAATGCTGCGCAAGCTAAATATTGGGAGAAACGGGGTTCCTTGAATTTAGGATCCATATTTTTCCGCAGATCGTCACCATGGAATTTCGTATCGTTTTGCATTTTTCCAGAGAGCAATCCTCTAGCGATGGAACTGTAACCAAGGAGGGCTATTTTCTCCTTTAAACAATACGCAAGGACAGTATTTTCCAGCTCCCTTTCAAAAAGATTATAGGGAGATTGACAAGTATTCAGAGGAGCGCTTCTGCAAAATTCTTGGATTTGTTCGACGGAATAATTGCATACTCCTATTGCTCGGATTATTCCTTGAGACTTTAATTCTTTTAATGTTTCAGCTGTTTCATGAATAGGTGTCAGTGGATCAGGCCAATGGACTTGATAAAGGTCTATATAATCCACTTGAAGCCGTTTTAAAGAGTCTTCGATCTCTTTTAGGATAGAATATTTCTCGGTATTCCTCACAATCCCGCCATTGTCGGGCACTAAACCAAATTTGGAAGCAATAATCACTTGATCTCGCTGTCCATATTCTTTCAGAGCCTTTCCTAAAATCTTTTCAGACGCACCCTTTTCTCCATAAGCTGGAGCAGTGTCAATTAAATTGATCCCCTGATCCAACGCTTTATGAATTGTCTTGATTGATTCCTTCTCATCAGACCCGCCCCATAATGATCCCCATCGACCATGTACCAAGCCCAATGCGGGAAATCTTGCTTTTAATGCCTGGGATTTCAGTAAATTCCATAATCTTTCTCCTTTGAAAGTGTGTAATAATAAGTTGGACGATTTGACACAGTCGAATCGTCCAACTTATTTTCACACTTCCTTTGTGTTTATGCATCTTTTTTTCTGGCCGGAGGAGACATAAATTGGAGGCCAATAGGTTCTTTGATTGTCTCTTCAATAATCTGATCTATTTCTTTAAAATCATAATCTGATAATTTCCACCCTAGAACATCTTTAATAGGGTCAAGCTCTTCGGGTTTACGAGCTCCCCACAGGGCGACATTGACACCTTTATCCAAGCTCCAGCGTATGGCCAGAGACGTCAGCGAACGTTTATACTTATCGATCACCCACTGTTCCAACCGGCCCACGCAAATAAGATATTGGGAATAGTATGGCTTCCTGAACTTTGGATCAAAATTCTTCCTCAGCTCTTCAAATTCTTGAATCTTCTTTAAGAACACCTGTAAGCAATCCCCTGCAAAGCGAACTATATCCTAGAGAACCCAGTTTATGCCTGATTGCAAAGTCTAAAACAGTTTTTTCAGATTCCCGCTCAAACAAGTTAAATGGAAATTGAAGCGCATGTAAGGGCGCCTCTTTTTTGAATTCTTCAATTTCTTCAAGCGTATAATTACAAACACCAATAGCTTTGATTTTCCCCTTTTCCAATAATTCATTTAATACCCTCGCTGTTTCATCGTGAGGAGTGTGTTGGTCGGGCCAATGCACTTGATACAGATCGATGCTATCAATTTGCAAAAGCCGGAGGGAAGCATCAATTTCTTTTAAAATCGACTGTTTTCGTGTATCTCGATACACATCATTTTGTTTTTCGAGATTAAGTCCAAATTTTGTCGCAATGACGATCTCATGCTTCTTGGGGTGATGCTTTAATGCTTTACCAATTATCCTTTCGGATTCACCGAAGCCATAACCGGGGGCTGTATCGATGAGATTAATTCCTAAATCAATAGCGCGATGGATGGTATCGATGGACTCTTGTTCATCGCTTTTGACCCCATAAGGACCGGCCATGGCCCAAGTCCCTTAATCCAATTCGCGAAACTTGACCTGATATTTGGTATTGCTGCAAATTCCATAAAAGTCTTCAATTAAAACTTGGTTCAGGAACTAAAACCATCAATTCCCCTATTTGTTCGATATATCTTGAAAAGAACTGCAAAGTCAATAAGAATTATTTTCTGAAAATCCCTACGATATACCGCAAAATGCATGAAGAAGAATTTGTCCTCCTGCCTGCGCTCTTTCATCTCAAACCCCAAGTTATTCTGCAGCTCGATGACATGGTTAGAATAAATCTGGCATTTCCATTAGCTTCTACACATCAAAAATTTATATTGATTTTTTGTTTTAATTATTTAATAATTCGATAGTTATTCTTTAATTATAAGATTAATGTTAAGAATTTATTAGTTTAATATAAAGGAGAATTTGTTATGCAGCCAGAGAATATTTCTAATAATGTAAGAATTCCTAATGTACCTGAGCTTCATAATGGGCAATGGGTTGAGGGTGGCGAGTTTATGCCATCATCGGAGATTTTTGCTCGTTGTAAAGATGTGATTTTGGATGCCTTTTCTAATCAGGAATCAAGCGGCTTACTGGAGTTGAGATCGCATGAAATCCGAGAGATTTTTACTCAGGATTTCAGCGAAGTAGAGTTTGTTGAAACTATGCCTAAACTGGTAGACGAGCTTTGTCTAAAATTAGATTTAGATGAGACAGGAAAGTCAAGATTGATGGATATATTACAGGAATTAGAAGGATTGGTACTTCAACAAGAAGAGGGAGAGCTAAAAGAGATAGAACCTGAATCAGACTCTGACAATGAAATTAGTGGAAAGCTATATAATGATGTTTCTGAAGTGGGAGAATCAAGAGAAGGAGAGCAAAAAACCGTCCGCTCAACAGCAATCATCATGCATACGACATCTGTTAGTACGCTCATTCCTCACTATACTCCGGTTATTCCCTCTTGTTTACTTTTGTATAGATGGCGTGGGGCATTTCTTTGCATTGATACACATTCTGTCAATCACTTTTCGCCCGAGGTTGCTTCAAAAGTAGCAGGCATCGTTCCCCCTTACCCTGCACCCTATACTCCTGCTCAGCAAAAGTGGATAGTAGTGAATGATGGTTTGACTCCAGATCAGATACGACTGATTCCTGTAGAAAAACTTAGATCAACCTGGCGAAAAGATCGTCCTGTGCTTGCCTTTACTTCAATTAATAATCGACCTAATCTACTTCAAGAGGAATTTGAAAAACTGGTGGGTCCACATGCCGCGTTAAAAAACAGTATTATAGTGGGATATCTTGATGCCAGAACGGATGTCTCAAATAGATTTGAAATTAAGCTATTAACTGATAGTGAAGTAAAAATTCCAAGTAGTTATGTTACCTGTCTAAGTAATGGGGACATAATTACACCTACAACTGATACTCCAGGCGCCCCGGCTGGCCTTGCTCCTGCTCCTACGGCTGCTGCTACAGGAGCCCTGGCTGCCCCTGCTCCTACAGCTACTGCTCAAGTAGCACCGGCTGCTACTTCTACTACTTCGCAAAGAAGAAGGCCCAAAAAAGCCAACTTCACTCAATTGCCATAGTGTAGTGTTTCTTTTTGGAGGGGTCTTAAATACCCCTCCTTTATACCACCCTCTAGTTAAAATTAGACCTCTTACGTAATTAAGATGGCCTACTGCCTCACCAGACGGATATTTGCCGGCATTTCAAAATTTAGAGCGGAAAGGGTTAATGTCTAAACCTCCTCTACGAGTATAACGGGCATAAACGGTCCAGACGCTCCGGTTGACATTCTTTTAAAATGTCATGAAATATTTGCTCGACGCAATCTTCATGAAATCCCAGGTGATTTCGGTAAGAAATAATATATTTCAATAATCCTTCATGGTCGATTTTTTTTCCCTTATAGTGAATAAGGACAGATCCCCAGTCAGGCTGCCCCGTTGCAAGACAATTTGATTTAAGTAAATTGCTATAAATAGATTCTTCTATGTGATCTGAGGACGTTTTTAAGAATTTCGGCAGAACCTGATAAACATTCGTTTCAATATCATAGTGATCTAAACCCTGTGCCAGAAAATCGATCTAGATGGTTAAATTCTAATTGGTCAGGTCGAACGAGGTTGACCTTAATATCTCCTTCTGCAACCGAACTTAAATCCTTTATTAATACCTCCTTCACCTCTTCTAAAGAATCGAAGAAAGTTTGATTAAAAGAATTTAAATATAGTTTAAATGACTTAGATTCGACAATATTGGGACAATGGCAAGAAAAATGAAATTCTGCCATGGCTATTTCAGGTTTTCCCTTAGGATTTAACCATGAAACTTCATATCCATTCCAAATATCACAACCGTCAAAAGGGAGGGGGAAAGGAATACCCGTTTTTTCTCTAGCCATTTTCCGAGGCACCGGAAATAACAATTCCGGAGCATAATTTTCAATATATGTTGTTCTTTTTCCAAGAGGTGATAGGCCTAACATTGTTTAATATCCTTCATAATGTGTATCACATTAGACCTCTTGCAAATTTGACGCAAGAGGCCTATACCACCCTCTGTTAAAATTACCCATTCCAAGCATGCGAAAGCTCCCACGGTTGGAATGGCATATTTTAACTTGAGGATGGTATAATAAACTACTTTATTATTGCCGAATTCATAAGGCGCCCTTTTTTCTCAAAGCCGATACTCTTTCACAACAACGATAATAGGTATGTTTGTGATTTAATCTGCTTGGCAAATTAATCAGTTTCTTTCCATTTTTATGCCACCTTATAAGGATTTCATCTTCCTTTTCAGACCATGGATTTTCTCTTTGACCCTTATATATTAACTTTACAAGAGATTCATTTCCTTTTAGTTTCTCATGCGTAATGATTCCAGCCTCTCGATTGATAGTGAGTCTAATATTTTCATTTTTACTGTAAACATCCCAAGGCACTTGCTCAAAGGCATCTTTCAGCTGATTTAAAAAATAAGTTTTAAGAGCACCAATCATATCTGTTTTTTAAGAGTTGCCCGAACAGTATGCCATTTATAACCATGTAATCTAACAGCTTTCCAAAAGATTCTCCACTTCCTCATTGGTCCAATTATCCTTGGCTAGCTTTCCTTTCTTTTTCACACTAATTGTCTGTTTCTTTGTCTTGATGCTTTTCTTTAGGAGATCTGGATACTTCTTTTCCCTGAATTTCGTCATAATCCCCATCATTAACATCACTATCATCATCGCTTATCCCAGAAAGCTCATCATCACTATCGCTTATTCCAGAAAGCTCATCATCACAAACGCCTTTTTCAGAAACTTCGCCCTCATTATTATTGCTCACTTCTAGGGTATAGGTTTCTTCTTCTTCTCCATCACTTATAATTAAATAGTTATGATCATTACCGCCTTTTTTAGGAACCTTAATCCTCACATCTTTTTTTTCATCAGTAGACTGATTTATTTCTTTATAACTTGTTTCTACAACAATTGAATTAATGTCTACCCCATCATTCAATTGAGGAGCCTTTTCTTGAGAAGGATCAAAGAGTCTTACTCCTAGAGCTATAAAAATCAATTATATGTTTAACCCCATAAATAGTGTTGGCATCCTTTTCTACCGAATCATGGGCAGTTAGGATAGTTTCTTTGGCTTCTTGATCGCTACTTTCTGATCCGTTAATCTCTGGGGAAGGAATGATGGGGCTGGGGTTATGGTTATCTGAATCTTCAATGCGTCTTCTCTTATTTTCATCCTCTTTCTTGCCTTGTTTTAAAAGGAAGTTTTCTTTTTCTTAAGTGAGCATTTAATTCGGTTGAGAAGTGACGACTACTTTATGGTCATGGTGGATAGCTCTTAACACATTATCAGGCCATCGCATAGCCCAGGATTGCAAAGCGCTCTCCACATTCTGTGGCACTAAAGTCGCGAACCTTCTCTGCTATAGCTTCCCATTTACTAAATTTACCCACCGCATTGAGCAGCCTTTGATCGTCTTTATCTTCCCATGCACGTTTTAACCGAAACTTTCGCACCCCTTTTTTTTCATAGACCGTTATAGGCCCTTTACTAGCTCCTAATTGCTCAATAGAAATAGACGATCTCCATATAAGCTGATAGCGGGCAAACAAAATTTCCACGGAATATTTGTCTTCAAACTTGTATTTGCGTATGTCGTGCCAACTTTCACAAGATGTATTTAGTTCAGTGGAAATTTTACCCTTACTTAAAAGGAAAATTTCCCGTATCCCGTTTAATAAATCTTCATCATCCTGGATGGGCCATTCTAGTGTATTCCTAAAAAAGCTATTAACGTGCATGTTAACCTCTGTTTAAAATTATGATTAAATATCCCACCTCAAAGAGTGGGATGTTACTGTTACCATATTTGTGATTAATAATAGATACGATAAGAGAGAATTTTAATTTGCCGTATATCCCTTCATAATTACATAGAAGGTTTAAAGCATCCTCAAAATATTAATTTAAAAATTAGTGTAGATCATATCAAAAAGTTGGATTATTTGCTAGGACAGACGCTTTCAACCTCAAAACTGCTGCATAAGAATGTAAGTTCCTATGAGAAAAATGCTTAAAGCAAAGGCTTGCCTAAGATGAATTTGGGGTACTTTTTTGGCAATGAACCCTCCACCTAAACTCCCCGAGATCCCCATAATGGAAATGACGGCTATCGTATGCCAGCTGATTTGCATATTCAAATGGTTTAAGGTGATCAATTGTCGAATAAACCCCGTTGAAGTATTAATGACAATAATCGCAAGGCTTGTTCCAACCGCGCATGTCATGGGTAGATGGCCAAATAAAAGAAGGGCGGGTACAATCAAAATCCTCCCCCAATGCCGATCAAACCAGTAATGCAGCCCACCGAAATTCCACATGCCGCTAAAGACCAATTAGAGTTGCCTGAAGAGATAATTCCATGAATTGACAAGGGACCAAATAACATGAACCAAGCTACCCCAAACATCATTAACGCAAATAGGGTGAGTTGTACTGAAGAGTTAAGGTAAATAGAGAAGCTAGCGCCTAGATAAGCCCCAAACATGCCAGGCAGTCCAAAGTACAGCACGCTTCTCCAGTGAATCTCACGGCGTGCTCCATAAGGAATTGCTCCCACCAGAGAAATCAGACCCACAATAAGCAATGATTCTGCAATCGCCAATTTTTCGGGGCGATGCAACATAAACACTAAGACAGGTAAAGTAAGTATAGATCCTCCTGCCCCCAAAAGACCTAAGCTGATTCCAATAACTAATGCTCCAAATAATGCCCAAATCATCTTCTGAAATCCTATGTAGACGTCACATCCAGATAGTACACAATTCTGGCGTCAAAAATAAGACTTACTCCATCATGTTTGTTATCTCATTTAAAATCCCTGCAATTATTGAATGTTGCTTGAATTTTATTATTAAATGATGCTAAAATAATATAAAATATAAATTCCATCATTCCTTATAATAATTAAATAGGAATATTTTATGCAGCCTATACCAGTTTATCAACCTCCGCTCCGCTACAATAACTTTTACGCTAACGAAGTTCGCTCTTCTAAGGTCGTTGAGATTCTTTGCTGGTTCAAAGACTATTTGCTCGCAGCCATTCAAAATATTTTCAGGAAATGCATTTCGCAGCATGTTACCTATACCGATCAATTAAGTGCAGATCATTTGGCAATTTACATTGATCAATTTAACCAAGAAGATCATGAAGCCCTCATCTCCTCTCCCCACTTTAGCATGCTGAGAATAAATGGAGACTGGTCCAAAGCAGATGAGCGAGAAAACGCTCCTTTATTAGAGCGCATGGTAAATGATCTTAAGGTCAACTATTTTAAAGTTAAAGCAGAGGAAGTCGATCAACATCCTCTAAGGCAATTAATGGTACAGAAGAACAAAAAAATATTAGCCATGATGATTAATATTGAAAACTGCCACTGGACAACAATTCACTTCAATTTCGAAAACAAAACAATTACTTATGTAGATAGCATCGTCCATAACTCTCCTATCGATCGCCTCTGTCACGCATTACAAGGTCCTTCCCCAATTGAACGATTGATTGAGGCAAAGCTTGCTCAAACTCTACAATGGATCCGAGAAAAAGATCAGGATCCGACATGGTCTATTACTCCCCCGGCTATCAAACGTAATCTCCAATGGAACCAGTGGGATTGCGGTGTTTTTGCTATACACCTTACTTTTCTAGCCTCAAAAGAAAAGAAATCTTATGAGGAGATTAGTGCCACCCCATTTTTAGAAATGAGAAAGCAAATCCGCGCACGCCGACTTGATATTATGGAATATGTTGAAAATTCTTTTTTAGAAAACCCTGATTACAATCTGGTAAAAGAGTTTTTGTAAATCTCATAAAAAATGGAACTCGCTTTGGAACCCAGGTTTCAATTTAATTGCACAGGCCGTGCTTAAAAAAATCAAAAAAAAATTGCATTAAATGTATTTTTCTTTTATAAATTTATGATAAGAACCAAGAATTGTTAACGATAGATTGAGCTTCTCAGAATTTGAGACTGGCACTATTTTCTCCCACTGTCGGCCTCTCAGACCAATATAGGCCAGCCGCACCATGGTTTTGAAGTTACGACATCAGGTCCTTAAAGTTAAATATGCATGAACTAATTGCAGAGGTCATTATGTGTTTATTTATTTCCCATCTCGCACCGCCCTTATACAAAACAACTTTTCGTTTTGCCATCCAATCTTCTTCCCTCCAACAAAGCAATTTTAATTGCAACTCTCAAAATTAATTTGTTCCATTTTTAATTTCTAGGTCTTGACGGCCTCTGCTGCATAAGCTTTATAAGGCAGATTATATACGCATATTTATACACAAACAACCTGAAGAATTGTTTGTGTGTAATGTTTTTGTAAATTCAAGAGGATGGTATGTTTTTTGAAAACGTTATTTTAGTAGCTGACTATATTTTATTTATTGCTTGCTTATTTATTCTCATCGGAAGCATTTTTATTTCTTTTAGAATGCGTTTTGTGCAGATTCGATTTATTCCCACCCTTTTTAGGATGGTTAAAAGGGCTATATTCAATAGCAAGCAAAAAGAAGGATGCCATTCCATTCTTCCGCATAAAGCTCTTCTTACAGCCATGTCCACAACCTTGGGAATATCCACGATTGTCGCCCCAATCATTGCTATTTCTTTAGGAGGGCCTGGAGCATTATTGGGATTTCTTTTAACTGCATTTTTTGGAAGTGCAGCTACTTATACTGAAGTAACCCTATGCATTCAGCACCGGATAAAACTGGGCTCAGGAGTGATTATGGGAGGTCCGATGCAGTACTTAAAAAATCTCTTCTCCCCTGCGGCCGCAAAATGGTATGCAATGGGCTGTTTTATTCTTATGGCTGCTTGGTCTAGTGCTCAGGCAAACCAACTTGCAGCTATTTTTGATTCCCCCTTACTAGGTTCTTACCGCATTCCAACCTTAGTATCAGGAGCTCTCATTGCGGTGCTCGTCGTCCTGACCTTAATGGGTGGGATTAAACGCATTAGTTCTTTGTCAGCCAAACTCGTCCCCTCGATGTTCTGTCTTTACTTAGGTTCCTGCTTGTGGATTCTGGTTTGCAACTTCGATAAATTAGGGGACATTTTCGGACAAATTTTTCAATCTGCATTTTCTCCCTATGCCCTAGCCAGCGGCACATTAGTGGGAGGAATTGTGGGTTCATTGCGATGGGGCATTTTCAAAGGGATTCAAGTTTGTGAAGCGGGGGTTGGCACTCAATCCATCCCCCATTCCATGGCTGAAACCGAAGATCCCACGGCTCAAGGAACATTGGCTATGCTTTCGAGCTTTACAGCAGGGGTCGTTGCCTTCTTATCTGGTTGCGTTGCATTAATAACCCAGACATGGCTAGATCCTCAACTGCCCTTAGGCATCAGCATGGTAGCTGCTTCTTTTCAGCTTTATTTTTCTTCGTTCGGGATTGTGCTGATTACCATCACCACTTTTCTATTTGCTTTTGGGACAATTTTAGGCAACAGCTTCAATGGAAGCCAGTGTTTCGGATACCTCACAGAGAATAAGAAAATTAACTATTACTATATAGGAACAGCGGTCATTATTTTTCTCGGAGCTATCTCTGAAGTTAAGGCCGTCTGGTCAGTGATTGATATTGTATTAGCTTGCATTGTGGTGCCTCATATGACCATTCTAATGCTTTATGCTCATAAAAACCCGGCAACTAGCTCTCTCGAACCGACAGAAATTGCAATGATAAACGCAGAGACACTGGGGATGCGATGAGGCAGAGTAAAGGCAAAGGACGCATTCAACTTGAGGCAAAGATTTATCAGGAAGAAAAACTAGCAGTGGATTGAAATTTAGGTGAACTATTAATGATCTAAACACCACCATTGTCAAATCTTTTTAATAAAAAAGCCCTTCTCAGCAGCTCATTATTCTCACATAATTTTAACAATTAATTAATATGTTATATAAAAAAATGTTTTATATTAGATGCATAACAAAATAAATTAAGGTTTTATATATGGAAACAAATTTTAATCACACACCTTGCTTTCATGATGTCAATTTGAATTTACAAACAGATGCGGAAATGCTCGTTGTTCAACCTACAGAGGAATCCTGGAAACATATAGCTACTATTCAAAATACTGTAGGGGACATTCTAAAACAAGAAGGATTGACCACATGGACTCCTGCATCTATGGAAAAAGCCCACTTCACTCTTTATGCCGGTTTAAATGGTTTGAGCAATATTGAAAGAGCAAAATTAATGCAAAGAGTTGCCGAAAAAGTCTCTCAAATTCCTGAATTTAACCTACAAGTTAAAATGAATGAGAAATTTCAGGATCACGCTGAAATGGTAAGTACCACTCACGTCAAAAGAGGGCCTTATAAATGGCTAACCCTGATAATGGCAAAAGATCAATTAAAAGACCTTACTAATAAAATAAAAGAAGCTGTAAGAGAAGCTATAGAGCACAATGAGCTAGATGCAGAGCATGCGGATCTAGACAAATTAACCAAACATCATGCCACCCATATCACACTTGGGGTGCTTGATGTTGATGATCATATATATAAAGATCTTCCTCCTAATCATTCAGGACAACATCCAGAAATTTTGCAACTTAATAACCAGGAAGCTAAGAAAGCATTTGGAAAACTGATGGCTAATGAACATAAAGGAAAATCCTTTACAATTCCTGTTCGTGAAATATCGTTAATCGGAATTCAAAATCTTCAAGGACCTTTGACTGAAAAACATTACCATCTCTTAGCACATTGTCCAATGGGCAGTAGTTACGCGCCAAAATCATCAATTCCTTCCAAAAAATCTATTTTAAAACCGATGGCCATTCCCCAAGAAGCATTTAAATCGGCAAATCAACTACATGATGAGAGTATTTTGAAAGACAAGCTCATTAGTTTACTTCCGGAAGAGGCGCGCATGATGGCCTCGCATAAATATTTTAATATTAAGCCAAGTAAAGATGAGAAGGGAAAATCCACTATCGAAGTACATTTTTCTGCAGGCTATGGTGAAGAAACCATTTATGAAAAATTGGCTACTGTTCGCCCTAGTAATGCTAAAAATGGGTGGTATTATATACGGCTGGGTGAAGAACGCTGCCAAAAATTATTTGGTGTTAAGCAAGGAAAAAGTATTTATAACAGCCATGCTGCATAATGACGAGGCTGTCAGTAAATTAACGGAAGTGAGAAAATATGCAATTTTTGTTCAGATCTTTTTGTCCAGTTTTTGACATACTCGAGTAGAGTAGGCAAAAACTGGTCAAAAAAGAGATGAACGAAAAAGACCATTTTATCACTTTCGTTAATTTGCTGACAGCCTCGACAAACTGCAATCCTAATTGCGCCACTGAACAAGTTACCAGAGAAAAAAATAATAACAGTATGGGCTGGATGGCCAGGATTCTCTCTGTATGTTCTATGCCAAAAATGCAATAACGCCTTTTACACAAGTAATCAGTCTTTTTCTTTTATGAAAAAGATCGAGTAGGAGGGAGTTGAAAACTCCCTCCTACTCGATCATGAAAAAAAGAATAGACATCTTGCATAACCTCAATTCCTTGCCCGTGCCCCTGCCCTTGCCCTATTAGCGTTGTTTTTGAGCCATTTTCACCAGCATAGACACGATGCTAATCAGCAGTTCTCGTCCTTTGGTATATCGTTCTTCATTCACAAGCTGCAATCGTTGACACACATCCAAAATTCCCGCGCATTCTGTAGCAGACCTTTTAGCCATCCGATAAAATCGAGCTTTTTCATCGATGGAATATTCTCCCGCTCCTTCTGCAATATTCAATGGTATTGACAAACCCTCACGTTGAAGCTGATCGCTTAAATAGGCCCTACCCCGAGGTAAATGTTCTATTATAACATCCGCAAGTACAACAAATTCTATTGCCACTTGGTATACGGTTAACTTTTCATGGTCTAAAAGAATTCGTTTCTGCACTGGAGAAATGGCGATTGTCATATTTTAACTCCCAATTTTGAATCCCTGCGATCAGATTGAATCGCAATCCAAATCTTTTTCTTCTGTTTCGATATTTATCACTCAAAATTTTAAATCGTTTTAAGCGCCCTATTACATTTTCATTTAAAGCTCGCTTTGAAGAAATATCACGATTCATCTGCTTTTCATCTCTTGTAAGAGCTTTGCCTCTTGATCGTTTTTTGGGCAATAGACTCGTATTTTGAAGTTTTTCTATTCCGGTATACCCAAAATCAACGATTCCTTGAACCGTTTGAACCCAACGTACCTTACTGTCTTTGAATAGCTTAAAATCATGTCTCTCACACAGCCCATAGCTTTGTCATAAATGAAAATAGGTCCTGTATTCTCTTAAGTATTCCAGGGCCATAAGTAATTTATCTTCGACGACGAGACGAGAAGGCTTTCCTCCCTGGGACATTCTCTGCTTCTCGGCCTCTTTAACTATTGAAATCATTTGTACAAAGGTCTCCTTTCGTACTCCTGTTAATCTTCTAAATTCAGTGGGCGAAAAATTTCTGTATAGCTTCGTATTTTTGCATAAATGGCCGATGGATTTAAGAAGCAGACCCTTATATTAAAAAATAAAATTGCGTGCCAGAACTTTTTCGGGCAAGGGCAAGGGCAGAGGCACGGGCAAGGAATTAAGGTTATGCAAGATGTCTATTATAGGGGACAAAAGGGTATGCCAGATAAGGCATTAATTTTTCCCTAGAGACGCCGAACGCTGGGGTAACTTTATTTAAAGCTTCCCGTAAATCATCTTGCGTAATAACTGCCAAGTCTTCACTATCACTCTTAAATACCGTTTCTTTTTCCTTAGAAGCAAAATTCCTCGTGTTAGTGATATAACGTGCTTCATCGATCCAACCTTCGATGTCGGCGCCAGTAAAATTAACAGCTGTTTTGGCCCATTCATCTAAATCCACGTCAGGGTCCAAAAGATTGTTTTCTCTAAGATTTTTTGTATGGATATCCATAATTTCACGCCGTCCTTTCTCATCGGGAAGGCAAATTTGAATATGTATCCCCAGCCTGCCCTTGCGTAACAGGGCTTCATCCAGCAGATCTTTACGATTGGTCGTGCCAATAATTAAAATATTTCCTATCTGTTCTAATCCGTCCAATTTCGTTAACATTTGGTTGACCAAAGAGTCTTCAATGCCTGTCCCAGACCTTGTGGTCCCCCTTTTTTTGAACAGCGCATCAATCTCATCAAAAATGATGATGTGGAGATCGCTCTCTTTGCCTTTTTGGCGCCATTCTTTTTCCGCACCTCGAAATAAGGCACGAAGATTAAGTTCAGAATTGCCGACAAATTTATTAAATAATTCAGGTCCGTTAACGTACTTAATTTTTTTTGTGCCTAACATTCTGGCGATGGATCTGGCAATCAAGGTTTTTCCCGTCCCAGGAGAGCCATATAGGAGAACCCCTTTCGCATGCTTCATCCCGTACTTTTCAGCAAATTCTAAGGGCAAGGCACGGGATAAAAATACCCGATCAATTAGATCTTTTAGTTCTTTTCCAAGGCCGCCAACCCCCATTTCATTGAAATTTAAATTGTTTTTAACATTAACAATAACAATAAAATTAATCATTTATGATTATATCAAAATAATATATCAAAAAACAACAACAAATGATTACAGGAGCTCCCGTTAATTGCCGGCCTTTCGCCTTTCGCCGGTAATAAGCGGGAACTCCTGAAAGGCTATTTTAACCTCTTTACATTTAATAATACGTCATTTATAAATTTTTTTTTGCGCATCATATACTCAAACCATTTCGCTAGTTGCTTATGTATATGTTCAGCGCGTGTGGTGAAGTCTTAAGATAAAATCTTTGCAAAACTCTCTTTGACGGAGGAGTTTTTGCAGCTCACTCAGTATCTCTAAAAATAAATTTCAAGGGTGGTTGTATCCATGAGAATGTTTTTATTAAAGACCTTTCAGAGACAGCTGCAAAATTCTATTTTGCCAGAAAAGAAATTTTTACAATTACCTCTCCAGCTATTTTTTATTGCTTTTTCATTACTTTCGATCAATTTTCTCCCTCTATCGGGTTCTGAGGATGACTTTGATCCAAAACAAAAAGCTGTGACCTATGATCTCAGCGGCCGATTAGGCAATCAACTCATTACCTACCTTTGCAGCAAATGGATTGCTCATCAATACGATTTGCCATTACTATATGTTCCCTTTCCTTTTGCAGATCAATTTGCGTTTCATGAAAAAGAAAAATTCTATCGTTCTGATTGGGAACCTTTGTTTTCCCGCATTCTTAGACCCAAAGAAGTTTCTGAAATCCCCTATTCAGCAGATTCCACTCTCATTCTACTTAACTTTTTTAGTGCTAAGGGGATAAATAAATTACCCTTTAGGATATTATGGGATAACCCTGAGTTTAAAACTTTTGCCAGGCCGCTTCTTCAACCCAGATTCCCTATTAAGGAAATTGCTCTTCCCCAAGGAAAATTAACTGTCCTTGCGCATGTGCGTACAGGTGGCGGATATGATAGCGAAGCAACCCAACTGAAATACCCTTCAAAATTTCCATCCCACCACTTTTTTATTTCTGCCCTTGAAACAATCAGTGAGTTATTTGATCATACGCAGATCTACGTGTACATCATGACAGATGATCTTGAACCTGCCAAGATAGCCAACAACTATCGTATAGCCTTATCCCATCTTCACAACATCGAATTTGACTATCAAGTAGGTGAGAATGGACCAACCGTTCACGTTCTAGAAGATTTTTTTTCCATTCCACAATATGACTGCCTCATTCGAGGAAGCTCAACCTTCTCAATTGCAGCTTCATTGCTTGGAGATTTTAAAGTGGTCATTGCCCCCAAGAAAAGCCATGTGGAAAATCAAGCAATAGTGGTCGATGAAATCAGAATTTTCTTTAAGGATGGCAAGCGCCGCTCAAAAAAAATTTAAATGGGATCTTATGTACTTAAGAGTATCTTCAAAGAGCAAATTTTCGATGAGCGTTTAAGATTAATTTATCCCCGGGTATTTTTTAAAATGATGGAGTGTGCATGAATATCTTATTTTTTATCCGATTCTCTGTTTTTTTGATGGCATTTGCTTCTTCACTTTTTGCAAAATGTGATCTTTCCATTTGTGCTATACTCCAAAATGAGGGTCCGTTCCTGAAGGAATGGATTGAATTTCACAAATTACAGGGAGTAGCAAAATTCTACCTCTATAATAATAACAGTACAGATAATTATTTAGAGGTACTTGAACCGTATATAATGAGCAATGAAGTTGAACTCATTGAATGGCCCTTTACCTATGAAGAAGGTAATCATGGACGCTGGATTGAAATCCAATCCGGGGCCTACATGGATTGTATTAAAACCTATGGAGATAAGACAAAGTGGCTCGCTGCAATTGATGTCGATGAGTATTTATTTTGTCCCCAGGGAGAAAAATTACCTGAATTTTTAAAAAATTACGACAGATATGCAGGACTCTGTGTCAATTGGGTGATGTTTGGTACCTCGGATGTAGAAGACATTCCCCCAGATTTTTGCTTGATTGAATTATTAACACATTGTGCAAAACAAAATTATGATCATCATCATTTTGTTAAATCGATCGTCAGACCAGAATATGTCAGTGGTTGTACAAGCGCCCATATTTTCACATACAAAGAACAAAAATATGCGGTCGATGGCAACAAAAGAAAATTAGATTCACCCCGTTCAGAATCTATTGAACTAGATAAGATAAGAATCAATCATTATTGGACCAGGACAAAAAACTACCTTCTAAAAAATAAAATTGAAAGCCGCCAAAGACGCCGCCCCCATTTTTCAACAGACATCATCATGAAGATGGCAGAAGATTATAATCAAATAGAGGATTTAATCATCTTAAGATACCTCGATGACCTTCGTTCTGCCATGGGATTTGTAGCCCTACAGGCCTCTTAACTAGTACTTTATTTTTAGGAGTCCTTGCTTGCTGGGGTTTGCTTCAGCTCAATTTAAAGCATCTAAACCCGATTGAAATTGTGATCACTCACAGCAGTGTCGATTATCTTACACCTGTCGTTTCCGATTTCAAAGTCTAAGAACCTGTTCAAAATCTTTCTAATTCTGTATAAGTGATTATTTTTCAAAATAATTACAGGTGTTTATGCCTTATTCCTATCCTAGTGATATTGATCGTGAATAGTTTAACAAATTAAGCTAAACTACCACAGAGCCCACAGAGAATGCAGAGAGGGGTGTTTTATGAGCCTGAAGGGCTCGCATTGCTGTTTTGTATCAAGACATGGGTAACAAGTTCTATCAATACATAGGTAACACTTTGTAAACTGCATTTTTTAATCAACATAGGAGATTAAAAGATGCCTTGGCAAACAAAGGATACCATATCTATGAGAGATGAATTTATAAATAAAGCTATGTCTAGTGAATTTACAATAAGTAAATTGTGCTCAGAATATAAGATCAGCAGGAAAACTGGATACAAGTGGATAGAAAGATTTAAAGAAGATGGGGTAGATGGATTACTTAATCATTCACGACGTCCTCAGTCTTCAGTCAATCGTACTTCTTGCGAGATCATCGATATAATTCTCAATACCCGAAATCGTTTTCCTGCTTGGGGAGCAAGAAAGCTTAGACAATATCTCATTAATAAAGGGCATGATAACCTTCCTTCTGAAATAACGTTTAATCGAGTTTTAAAGAAACATGGAAAGATCGATCCTATAGAATCAGAAAAAAGACAACATTTTATTCGATTCGAAAAAGAAAATCCGAACGAATTATGGCAAATGGACTTCAAAGGCCATTTTAAGATGGGTTCCAAAAGATGTCATCCTTTAACAGTATTAGATGATCATTCTAGATTTTCTATTGTTTTGAAAGCATGCGAGGGTGAAACATTTCTAGAGGTGCATAATGGCTTGGAAAATGCATTTCGAGAATATGGTTTACCTGATGGGATGACAATGGATAATGGTTCTCCTTGGAAAGGTAGTCCTCCATGGACATTATCACGGTTAACAGTGTGGTTAATGCGCTTAGGAATAAAGGTAAGCCATTCATCGGTAAGGCATCCGCAAACACAAGGAAAAGACGAGCGATTCCATCGAAGCCTTAAAGAAGAGGTTTTAAGGTATCATCAATTTATAAATTTAAGAGAAACTCAAAAAATACTTGATGAATGGAGAAAGATATATAATTTTGAGAGGCCTCATGAAGGCATAGGTCTTCTTTGTCCAATTCAACGTTATAAATCTAGCCTTCGACCTTATCCTGAAAAACTGCCTGAAATTGAATATAAGCCTGATGATATAGTGAGGAAGGTACAAGCATGTGGTTGTATTAATTTTCATGACATAAGATATTTTGTAGGGGAACATTTGAAAGGAGAACATGTGGCAATAAGACCAACTTCTGTAGAAGGAGTTTATGAAATATATTTTGTAAATACCAGGGTTGCCAGAATAAGCTTAAAGTGAGTGAGGACTTTTGCATCTGTTGCGATTCTTGCCTTGTAAATAGCTTTCTGGGCTAGCTAAACTGGCAAGAATTGCTTCAGAGGCTTAAGTCCGGGCCATAAATGTTAACAAAATACCATTAAGGCTATAAAAAACGTTATTTATCCCCTCAAGGAAAAATGCGAGATTGTGATCAAAAAGAAAGTTAGAGAAAATAACAACGGTTTTTAATAAAATGTGTTACCTATGTGCTGATAGAAGTTGTTACCTATGTCTTGATACAAAACAGCAGTTAGAGCCCTCCAGGCTCATTAAACACCCTTCTCTGTGTTCTCTGTGGACTCTGTGGTAATTTTAACTGCTGAAGTGTTCGACACTAAAATTTTTTAGGCAAAGAAAGTTTCGAGAAATTGTCTATTTAAAAGATTTTGAACAGGCTCTAAGGATTTTCCCCGAAGAAACTATGTGGAATCGTTTTATTAAAATGCTGCATTCTAAAGGCAAAGGGCGCATTCAACTTGAGGCAAAGATATATCAGGCAGAAAAACTAGCAGTGGATTATAAAGGAACTTTCGCCGCACTCAAAAGACATTAAACCTCTGTATAAAAGATCTGTTCTTGATTTTTATCATTTAAATCTAATATTATTGATCAAGAATCCTAAGCCACTTAAATTAAAAAATTTCATGAATATGAACAAAAATCTAAAAATTTCTTTATTATTCTCAATGCAAATCATTTTTAGTTCGTTGGCAGCAAACGAAAATTCCGTTTTGAATTTTATTGATTCTAATGAACAATTTAAGCAAGTACCTACAATAGCCAATGATGCCTACGAATACTTGGCAAAGCCTATAATGCCTCATACTACGAGATTTATTTTCGTACGGCATGGTGAATCGACTAGCAACAAAGAAAAAACGGTTGCGGAGAACGCTCAATACCGATCTTACTGAAGAGGGTATCCGACAGGCGATAGCAATAGGACAGCAACTCTCTAATCTTCCTGTGGGTATTCATGCCGTCTATTCCTCCCCTTCTTTAAGGACCCAAAGAACAGCTTATTACATTCTGAAACAGCTGAACAATACCCAAGAGCCTGCTGATGATGAAAGATTGTATGAGAGAATATCATGGACCCTTTGAGGGAGCCATAGAGGCAGAGTACGCACCTATCAAGAAGAGGGAAGAAATCGAAAATACTGGCCCTGAAAAATCGTTTCTGGATAAATTTTGCTTTAAAGCCCACCCTGAAATGGAAAGTTTGGCCGAAATCTACGCTCGAACTCTTGAATTTTTAAAGGATACTAATATTAAACACCAAGGACAGAATGTTCTCATTACTACCCATTGCGGAGTTATGAAAGCACTTTTTATGGCTGATGCGGCCAGCCGAGGCGTTGATATCGATTATCGTTCTTTCGATTTAGGAAATTGCACAATGCTTATTGTCGAAATGGATGATCAAAACATTTCGGTGAAAGCGAGCAGTGGATCGAAATTTAGGTGAACTATTCTTTCGCAAAGCTTCCCCATTTAGGGTGTACGAGTTTGATCAAATCAGCCGATTTCATGATAATCGATTCCGTCTGCATTCCACAATTAAACGCAGCAATTTCGCTTTTGGGTATCCGTTCATCAAAAAAGGTATCCAGATTCAATAACTGTCCAAAGGGAGGAATACCCCCTATAATAAGACCAAAACGTTCATGAATGACCTCCGGAGTTTCAAATTCACACTTTTCCCCTACTAATTCAGTAACTGCCTTCATGTCGAGCTTCAAATGGGAAGGGATGTTCATTTGGTAGTTTTTCTTACTATTTTTTCCTCTGAGAATTAGAGATTTAATCCCTTCCTCCAAACGGGTCCCCCGAACTCGAGCAGAATCTTCCGAGGTAGGAGTCGCTTCATGGGTGGTGTATTTATAATCTATTTCCTGATCTTTTAAAACCCGAATGATCTCATTGCGGATGTTCTCGGCTCCAAAGAAGATGCGGGCTTTAATGCGGTTACCGGCAATACGTTTGGGATCAGATGGAAAGAGAGAGGCCTCACGAATATTTTTAAGACCTAAGATAGTCATGGTGAGCCTTTCGAGACCCATCCCAAACCCGCCATGTGGCGGCATTCCATACTTAAAAATGCTTAGATAATCCACAAAATTATTAGGATCCATGCCTTTGGCTTTGATGCCTTCGAGCATAGACTGATAGGTATGGCGTCGCTGCCCTCCAGAAGTGATTTCAGTTCCAGCGCACAGAAGATCAAAAGTATTGGTTAATTCAGAATTGTCTTCTTTGGGATATGCATAGAAGGGACGCTTGGTTGTCTTCCAGTCAATGACGAAGATGAGGTCGGTCCCAAAAGCTTCTTGGGCATACCGGCAGAGTTCGCGTTCCGCAGCAGGGCTTAAATCTGGCTCATGCCGCTCATCAATCCCCGTTCTTTGATAAAAAAGCTCTTGCGCTTCTGTAAATGTCAGGCGTGGAAAAGGGACATTTTCTGGGGCTTTAATGATCTGATTCGCTAACTCGGCGATTTCTGATGCACAGTGCTGTTGCAAATATTTCACCATGTACTTAATGCACTTTTCTTGAATGTCTAAAATCTCATGCCAATGACTAAAAAATCCCATTTCAAATTCAAACTGTTTTCCTTCAGTCAAGTGACGGGGAGTATGGGAATTCTCGGCGCGAAAAAAGGGCATGAGAGCAAAAACACGTTCATTTACCCCGGTCATGATCTGCTTGTAAAGCTGGCTGCTTTGGGCAAGAGTAGCAGTATATCCAAAGTAATCGACCGAAAAAAATTCTGCCCCTCCTTCAGAGGAAGCTCCAATTAGACAAGGTGCAAAGTATTCAACAGCTTTTACATCATCATACATGAAAAGGCGGTAAGCATGGGCGAGAGCAGCTTGGATTCTAAAAATCGCTTGCAGCCGGCGGTTGCGTAAAGCGATGGGGCGATGATCGAGAATAAATTCTAGTTCATTGAGAATTTCGGGTTTGTAATACTCCACGGGTGTCACATCGGTAATCGGAACCTCAACTTCAATGAAGGGATTGACAATCTCAACCCTCAGATCTGCTTGTGAAGAAGCCATAGCTAGCCCTTTAATGGCCAGAATGGATCCGGGCTGCAAATGGCTCACCTTGTGGTATTCTTCCTTATCTTGGATGACCACTTGTAAAAAACCTGTACGGTCTCTCAAAATGAGAAAATTAACTTTTCCCAAAGAGCGGATATTGTTTAACCAGCCCCTGACGAGAACGGGTTTGTTAATATGCTGAAGAAGCTCATTTGCAAGGACACGCGTCATAAAAAGTACCTATTAAAAACATAGGGAAAAATATATATTAAATCGGGAAAATTTTCCATTTAATTTTACAAAGAGAAATGGTGAAAAATCTGCAGAATTACAATAAATGATGTCTTAATGATCAATGCAGAGACGGGGAATCAGATTGCATACTACACCTACTTTAAAACAAACTATTAATTTATATATTAAACGACTAAGGTTAGCATCAAATTAATATCAATTATAAGTTTGTTAAAGGAGGCTAGCTCGCCCTCATTAATGCTGCCATAAAATTTCATTGGCTTCTAACGGAACTAAAACATCAGGAAAGGAGGGAATTACCCGTGCAGTATAATCGCTTGCCGGACGCGTAGCAGGCACGATTGTGTGGTAAACATGTGTTGATTGATCCCCTGTCAACTGGCGAATCCAGTTCATTTCTCGAACTACAAGGCCGTTTTCACTAAGCCCCTCTGCATACAATTCTACTTTTACCTTTTTGGAGTCAAGGTCGCAAAGATAAACTTGAACTTCAAATTCATGGCGGTCTTCAAAAGTCTGGATTTTGATTTCCCCAAATCGTAGGAATGGCCAATACCGTCGAAGGTCATTTTGCCAGTTAACTATCTCTTTACCCATCTTCAAATTATCTGCTAACCGTTTTTGGTAGGATTCTGCGGCTGGAATATAATACTTTTCAGTATATTCCCGCACCGCACGATTTGACGAAAATTGTGGCGTCAGCTGAGCCATGCTCTCTCTTATGCGATTAATCCAACTAACAGGAATTCCTTCAGAATCTCGGTTATAAAATTCGGGAATCACTTGCTGTTCGAGTACCTCATAAAGTTGGTTGGCTTCCAAAGCATCCCATGCGGGATCATTCCCATGTTCTTTTCCATCGCCAATTGCCCATCCTACTTCAGGATTATAAGCTTCCGCCCACCAACCATCTAATTCTGAAAGATTGAGTCCACCATTGACTACTAGCTTCATTCCACTTGTCCCGCAAGCTTCCCACGGCCTGCGTGGATTATTGACCCAAACATCAACTCCTCCTGCTAAGTGCTCAGTTAAATGCATATCGTAATCACTAAGGAACATAACGTGCGGTCGCACTTCGGGCCTTCTGGCAAAAAGAATCCATTCTTGAATCATGGCTTGACCAGGCATATCCTCGGGGTGGGCTTTACCCGCAATAAGCAACTGCACCGGCCTTTGGGGATTAGTTAAAATCCGCACGAACCGCTCGGAATCATGCAGCAAAAGATTAGGTCTTTTATAAGTGGCAAACCTGCGTGCAAAGCCTAAAGTCAAAATCTGAGGATCGAATAATTGCTTAGCGTGCTCCATAAGCTCAGTAAGACCCGTTACAGCTAACTGGCGTGCAAATCGTTTGCGAGCATATTCTATTAAATCTTTGCGGGCAGAATTGCGCATCTGCCAAAGCATTGCATCAGAGACTTTGCGAAACTCTTTCTCTAAAATTTCTGTTTCACTCAGCCAGCGGCATGGACCGCAGATTTCCGTCCAAAGTTTATCCGACCCAACCGAATCCCAGCTTGGCATATGGACTCCATTTGTCAGATAACCAACAGGCACCTCTTTTTCTGGCCAACGGGGAAATAGGGGTGTAAAGAGGCTGCGGCTAACTTGCCCATGTAAGCGGCTTACCCCATTGATTGCACCACTGCCATGCATGGCTAAATAAGCCATGTTGAAAGGCTCGGCTGAATCATCGGGATACTGACGCCCAAGCGCCATTAAATCGTGAAAACTAATGCCCAATGTGTTTTCTGCATACCTACTAAGATATTGTTCCATCAGAGCAGGAGAAAACCTGTCAAAACCAGCAGAAACAGCCGTATGAGTGGTGAAAACATTACCACAACGCGTCACCTCCAAGGCAACATTAAAGGACACACCCTGTTCTTCCATTAAAGTCGCTGCACGCTCTAAAATGGCAAAGGCAGCATGCCCTTCATTTAAGTGGCAAACTTCGGGTTTTAAGCCAAGTGCTAGAAGCAGCCTCCAGCCCCCAATCCCCAATAGCAACTCTTGCTTAATCCTTAACTCAGGACCGCCGCCATATAACTCGCTCGTAATCCCTCGATAAGCAGGGTAGTTTGCCGCATCATTACTATCCAATAAATAGAGTTTTGTTCTACCGACTTGCACCTGCCAAGTTCTTAACCAAACTGAATAACCAGGCAAGGCAATTTCAATGCGCAGCCACTCACCATTAGGAAGACGTAAAGGGGTAATCGGTAGTTGCCCTGGTTCATTGTAAGGATAAAGCGCTTGCTGCGCTCCATTCTTATCGATGACTTGGCGAAAATATCCTTGTTGATAAAGCAGACCGATCCCAACAATTGGAATGCCGAGATCGCTCGCTGTTTTCAGTTGGTCTCCCGCTACGTTACCAAGTCCCCCTGAATAAATAGGAAGGGCTTCACTCAACATATATTCCATGCAGAAATAAGCTATGCAGGATATAGGTTTTTTGGAATAATTTTCCTGATACCATGCAGGCTTTTCGTTTTCTTCCCTTTTCTTTTTTATCAGCTCATCCATTTTGCTATGAAAAGCCGGATCGGCTAACATTTTCCTGAGTTTTTCCTGCGACACTGTTTTTAAGACAATCCAGGGATTTCGAGTTAGTTCCCATAGCCCAGCATCAAGCTCCTTCCACAGGTTATCGGTATAGTGATACCAGGCCCACCTTAAATCCAAAGCAAGTTCTATTAATGGCGAAACTCCTTCAACATCTAGAGGAAGATAAGGAGCTTTAAATTTTATTAGTTGTGCCGGCACATCCATGTTTTCTCCTTTAGAGAGTCTTATGCTCAAAAATCTATAATAGATACCTTGAGGCCTTGATCTTAATTCGATATAAACCAAATCATAAAATTTTTGAAATATTATTTTAATCTGACAAGCCCCTTAAATCGAATTTTTCACCTTGCAGCATCTACCACACATAGTTGCATAAACTTGCACACAATAAGTAATTAATGATTGCAAAAATTATATTAGAAATATAAACTGTTTAATTTATGCTGTATATAAAACGAGGTAAGTGATGGCTGTTTTGTCGGGAAATTTTTTCAATTCTTTTTCTAATTATTCGATTCCTATTGTCAAAGATAAAATCTTATATTCTTTGGATAATCAACAAAAAAGAATTGGGGTCATTGTTCTATTCGCCTTAGGGTGTTTAGCTGCCAGTTATTTACTGTGGCGTCTTTGTTGTTTTAGGGTGTCAAGAAAAAAATGTGTTTGTAGATCATGGTCCTGCCGGAAATTTAGACCCTCAAATCAAAAGACAAGAAGCAGCAGCTGCTCTTGCTTTGGCCGGTTATGCAGAAACGCTACGACTCCAGGGCAAATTTAACGAAGCAGCCGTCAAATTTCAAGAAGCCTTGGCCCTTGAACCTAAGAACGCTAATACCATGGCTCGCTTTGCAGAGACCTTACGCGAGAAAAGCAAATCAGAAAGACCCATAAACTTTAGAGTAGCCCTATTAGAGGAAGCAGCCATCAAATTTCGAGAAGCTTTGACCATTGAACCAAAGAATGCTTTTGCTTTGGCTCACTATGCTGAAACATTACGCGAGAAAGGCAAATTAGAGGAAGCCTCAATCACATTTCAAGAAGCTTTGATCATTGAACCGAAGAATGCTTTTGCTTTGGCTCATTATGCAAAAACGTTACACAAGCAACGCAAATACGAGGATGCAGCTGTCAAATTTCAAGAAGCTTTGGCCATTGAACCTAAGAACACTTTTGCTATGGCTGGTTACGCATACACAATACGCATGCAATACAACTTTGAGCAAGCATTAATCAAATTTCAAGAAGTTTTAGCCATTGAACCTAAGAATACTTTGGCTTTGATTTGCTATGCGGATACTTTACACTTTCAAGGTAAATTAGAGGATGCAGCCCTCAAATTTCAAGAAGCTTTGGCCATTGAACCTAAAAATGCTTTTGCTTTGACCTGTTATGCAGTTACATTACGCAAACAGCACAAATTAGATGAGTCAGCTATCAAATTACAAGAAGCTTTGAACATAGCACCTAAGTACTCTCATGCCTGGGTTCATTATGGAGAAACGTTACGCCAGCTAGGCAAATTAGACGAAGCCGAGAGCAAATTTCAAAGAGCTTTGACTATTAATCCTAAGAACTATTTTGCTTTAGGTCAATATGCAGAGACTTTACACATGCAAAACAAATTCGAAGCAGCAGCAGCTAAATATAAAGAAAATTTAGACATTAAACCTTTGAAAACTTATTATTTAGCCCGTTATGCAGACACCTTACTTCAACAAGGCAAATTTCAGGAAGCAGCCATCAAATTTCAAGAAGTTTTGAACATTGACCCTAAGTACGCTTATGCTTTAGCTCACTATGCAGAAATGTTGCGCAAACAAAACAAATTAGAACAAGCTGCCATCAAATTCCGAGAAGCTTTAGCTATCGATCCTAATGAAGCTTTTGCTTTGGCTCATTATGCAGAGACGTTACGCTTGCAAAACAAATTTGACGAAGCAGCGATCATGTTTCAAGCAGCTTTGATCAATGAACCTAAGAACGCATTTGCTTTGACCAATTATGGATACACGTTACAAGCTCAAGGCAAGTTAGAAGAAGCTTCTATCAAATTTCAGGAAGCTTTGGCCATAATGCCTATGAATGCTATGGTTCAAGATCCAAAAGTAGGGCAATAAACATTTCTATGGTACAGAGAAGGCAACTCATCTAGAGTTAAAGACGGATTGAGTGAGGCTGAAGGATTTCTGATTGCAACAGCCCAGGGCTGAGGTGTCACATTTGAAGTGTTTTTATGTGTTTTTTTGCAATTAACATCGGTCTTTTTTTAAGACCATTTAATTTTAAAATATGCATTCTAGTCTTGTTGAAAGAGCTATTTTATGAAATTAAATTTCACAATTGGACCCGAACATATTTTATAAAAATTGCATTAAAAAACCTTCAAATGTGACACCCCAGCCCAGGGCATCGCCCCATATGCGTTAAGCTAAGTAAAACAGGGAAAGCGCAAATAAAACACAATAAATTAATTATTAACAGGATAGGCAGGATAAGCAGGATAAAATCAACTCAAATTTTATCTTGTTTATATCCTGCCTATCCTGCCTATCCTGTTTAAAATTATAAAAAAAATTTTTCACAAAATCACAGAGAGGAAAATTTAAAAACAAAAAAATTTTTCTTGCTTTTGGTTTTTCTCTCTGTGTTCTTATGCTCGATTTTTTAGCTTAACGCTTATGGGGCATCGCCCTGGGTAGGGATAAAATAAAATTTGCAGCCTGTAGGGCTGCCAGAAAAGATTTGTGGGTAATAGCATGGGCGATGCCCTGGTCTGTTGCAATTGAAGCCCTCATAAAAACATTCAATCAAGAAAATAAGTTAGCGCTTATAGGGCATCGCCCTGGGTTAGGTTTAGTATGTAACAGTAGCCTATAGGGTTGCCAGAAAGGCAAAACACCAAACTACTCACCCTGAACTTATTCCAAGCAATAAAATAGTATAACATAGCGCCGCCAAAAGAAATGCACCCAAACTATTCGGGTTATCTTCAGGTAATTCATGCCGCATAACATTCATGATGACTCCCCCACCTATAAAGGCCCCAATTAGGGCAATTGCAGTCGGCGAAAGCCTAATCCATATCCCAGCCAGCCATCCTAAAAAAAGGCTCAAAATCAATAGCCACCTCCCGACCCTTTGATAATCCTCCCCATGCGATTGGCTTAAACTGTAGTCATTGCTAAAATAATGGAGGGCCAAAGCAAAGGTAAATAGAACTAATGGCTGCACCTCAGGATCATCTTTGTCAACCACAGCATATCCTACAAGAAAATTAAAGAGTGCATAAGCACTTAGCGTAAGCCAAAATGACCCTTTTTTTCCTAAAAAAAGATGATTTCTATCAACCACAAAAAATAACAAAAAGCCCAACAACGCCATCACGTAAACGTGCCGTTCGAAATAGGGCAGCACTCCACTAAGAGCTTGACTAACAAGAAAATCACTTTTAGCTAATTTAGGAAGGAGGTCGATAAAAACGTAGGCAATTGCAATTCCTCCTCCCGCAGAAAGAAATCTGGCTTGCAAGGAAAATTCCCATTTTCGCATGTTCTCTGCCCCAAGATGCACCAGGGAAAAAAGAACAACCGACATAAAGGCTAATGCAGAATAGGGCATATAAGAGATCTATTTATTTGTCGTCGATACTGCAAAAACGCATCGCATCAGCTAAAAGGGGTGCAATGGAAACGACTCGAATTTTAGGATGCAAGCGGACGTTCTCTGAAATGGGGACGCTATTAGTTGTGATCACCATTTCAATGGGGCTTTTGGCAATACTTTCTAGGGCATTGCCTATAAACAACCCATGACCCACTACAGAAATAATACGCGTTGCTCCCAATTCAACGCAAGCCGAGGCAGCTTGAAGGAGGGTTCCGGCAGTTGAACACATATCATCCACCAAAAGTACCGTACACCCCTTAACATTGCCCACAAACATGGTCATTTTAACCCGAAAAGGATCAAGCCGTTCTTTGTCTATTAGAGCCATCGGAATCTCTAGTTCCTTGGCATAAGCACTGGCAATCTTAATTCCCCCCTTATCTGGAGCAACGACCACGAGATTCTCCAAATTTAAGGAAGAACAATAGGGAATCAAAAGCGTACGCGTTAAAAGATGTTCCATGGGTATATCAAAAAAACCCTCAATTTGCTCCGAATGCAGATCCAAAGTAATGATATGATCTGCTCCCGCCTTGGTCATCACATCCGCTATCAACTTGGCAGTGATGGCTGTGCCCGGTTTGTCAAGGCGGTCTTGGCGAGCATAGGCATAATAAGGTAAAACCACCCGGATAGAAGCAGCGCCTGCCCTCTTTAAAGCATCTAAAATGATCAGCATTTCCATGAGATAAACATTGGGATCTAATGCAAGAGTCTGAAGCACAAAGACATCGCGTTGTTCAACACTTTCGCGAATTTCAACGTAAATCTCCTTATCGGGGAAAAAATGTAAATCCATTTTCCCTAAAGAGATTCCTAGCAAAGAGGCAATCTCTTGAGCCAAAGGACGATTGGATGATCCGCTGAAAAGCATAGCATGGCTAACCATAGAGCGCATTCCTTTTAATAAATCGGAAGGGGAATTTCAACGCTTGTTCAAATGTTGTAGAAACCACTTGGATGCCATACTTGCCACTGTTTCCAAGGTTCCAGGTTCTTCGAAGAGATGCGTGGCTCCCCGCACAATTTCCATCTTCTTTTCACAAGACAGAGAATCAAAAGCTTGCTGATTCAATTCAATGACCACGGGATCATGTCCTCCCACTATTAACAAGGTGGGGGCTTTAACGCGGGATAAATAGTGCATGGCTAAATCGGGCCGACCGCCTCGCGAAACAACAGCCCCGACTTCTTTTCCTTTTTTTGCCGCAGCTATCAATGCCGCAGCAGCGCCTGTACTAGACCCAAAATACCCAATAGATAGTGATTTTGTCCTTGGATCTTGCTGAAGCCATTCCGTTGCCCCTAATAACCGTTCGGCTAATAAATCAATATTAAACCGAAATTCCCTGGTTTCTTCATCAATGGCATCCTCCTCAGCAGTTAAGAGGTCGATCAAAAGCGTTCCTAGCCCATTTTCACCCAAAAACTTCGCTACAAATTGATTGCGAGGGCTGAAACGGCTGCTGCCGCTGCCATGTGCAAATAATACTATACCTTTCCCACCTTCAGGAAGGTTAAGTTCCCCTTCAAGCTTAATGCCGCCCACAGGAATTTGAACAGTTTGGGCAGTTTTATCTTTTTTTGTCCCTACCCTATCTTTATTTGCCTCTTTAAGCAAATTGATGACTTCAGCATCCTCGGTCTGTCTAAAAACATCATAAAAAAAGGATACCCCTGAGAAATCCTCACGGCTATGCAAACACACAACTTCATCTGCTGCTTCTTCAATCTGAGGCAAGGAGTCTGTTGCTGCAACAGGCACTGCAACGATGATTTTCTTAGCTTTTTCCTTCCGCATGCCTTTGATGGAAGCCAGCATGGTAGCTCCTGTTGCCACGCCATCATCCACCAAAATGACCATCTTTTCTTTAAAATCGGGCTTAGGAGCATATTGCCGATAAAGAATCAGGCGTTGTTGAGCTCTGGTTTTTTCTTGCTCAATTTCTCGTGCAATATAGCTCGGGGAAACATTGAGGAAGCGAATAATGGAATCATTGAAAACGCCTTCTCCATTTTCCATAATAGCCCCAATGGCAAGCTCGGGATTGCCCGGAGCTCCAATTTTACGAGGCACAACGACATTAAGGGGTAACGATAAAGCATTTGCTAAATCGAAAGCAACCACAACTCCTCCCCTTGCCAAACCTAAAACAACCGTATCAGGCTTTCCTTTATATTGAATCAGGCGCGGAGCAAGTAAACCTCCGGCTTCGTGTCTGTCGTAAAACATTTGAAAAACCTTGGAATTATTTTCTGTCTAGACTCAAAGGACCTGAGCCAAAGTAAGTAATTAGAAAGGCGGCTCCCAATAACGCAAGATTTTTCATAAACATGATTTGCATCATCTGCGCTGCAGCAGGATCTACAAGTCCCCAAAATTTATGCATCATCAGCGTAACCGGAATGAGGAATATGACCAAAAGCCAAGCACCACAGCGGGCCTTATATCCTAGGAGAATGCTTAATCCGCCCAACAAGGCAATTACTCCCGACAAGGGGACAAGGAGAGCTGGAAAGGGCACTCCTTGGCTAGCGGCATATCCAAACAAATCCTTAGAAAAATGGTGAAAAGACGATAAGATAAATAAAGCTGAAAACAAGATTCTTCCTAATAAAACGATTCCTTTCATCGGATCCCCCTCTTAAAAGACTAAAACTCTTTTTAGTCGATCACAAGAATATTATCAAAGATTTTTAAAACACCTATATCCTCCTACCTAAAAAAGAATCGAATTGGTATAATCAATAATCAAAAAAAAAGGTATTATATGAAACTAAATTTAATTATCAGAAATATTTCAGTATTAGCAATTGGTATTATGCTGTTCACATCATGTGCAAGGCAAATTTCATCCGATGTTTATGCAGCCAGACAGGTGGGCGAAGTTTCGACCACTCTTGCAGGTTATGTCAAAAATGTACGTGAAGTTTGCATGCAACAAGGAGAGCAGTTGGAAGACAATGGATTAGGTATCGCTGGGGGTGGGGTTGCAGGGGGAGTAATTGGGAGCTCTGTTGGCCGAGGAAATTTTGTACCCACCGCAGCGGGAGCTATTGTAGGTGCTGTAGCCGGCTCATTTATAGAAAAAAAATTGAAACAACAATCAGCTTTTGAATATGTTGTAGAATTAGATACCGGCGGCCTAATCACTGTAGTTCAAGGCCAAGACGAATTATTTAATATTGGACAGCCTGTTTATGTCATCGTTAGCCAGTCTGGACGCTCGCGCCTCATTCCTCAATAAACCTATTACCAGAACCCTCTAAAAGATTATTTCCAATATAGCGGAGGTATCATTGAGGGGGTCTCCTTCTTCATTTTTAGGTGCATATCTACCCACATCGCTTCCAATAAACAACTTATTCCCTTCAACATTCAATTCTCCGATCCAATGATCATTCAAAGCAATTTTACCCACTTTTCTTATGAGAAGCCGGTTTTTATCTTTGCGGATGAGTTTTCGATCCCAATCGATGATCATCGTTTGATCTTTCTCAAAGGTCACCATAAGAAGCCGAGGAAAAATTCCCATTCCTCCAGTGCATTCTCTGGATAGTAAAACGTAAATTCCATTGTCTGTTTGTCCGATGTAACTATATTCAAAAAAAGGATCCCGATCCCATCCGCCGTAGTGTTTTTCTCGCCAACCATCTTCCATATGCGCATAGGTTGTTTCGCCTACCCCCTCCCCAAATTCCCCCTCGCATTGATACCTGGCAGAATTTTGAGAGTCAAACAAATCAATAGCCACCACCTGATCGCCAGCGTCACTGATCCATGCTTCTAAATCATGAATCAATTTGGGGTTGATGTAGGGCTCAAAATTCAGGGAATAAGGAACTGAATCTAGTCTAAAAGGCGTGTCAAAAAAATGAGATGCGATTTTATGAAGGCTAGACTTTATCCTGCGGTATAGAGGGTTTTCAAAATTCAGCTCACCGACTTTTTCAATAACGAGAACATTCCCGTTCAGTGTGACTTCACCCTTCCAATTTTCCTCTAAGGGTATCTCGCCTAACTTTTTAATCAAAATTCTTTCCGGAGTGTCATCATTTAAAATAAAACCCGAATGTCTAGAAAATGGTTTATCTGGATCTCCACTCCCCTTTTCGACAAATTTTATTCCCCTATCTTTTTGAAACTCTGTAAATAAAATGCTTTGCGAAATAATAGCCCCTTCTTTCCGATGGCTTCTCTTCAAAATATAGATGCCCCCATGTGTCTTATCAATATATTGATAGCTATAGATATGCGGAGCACTTTCGTCATCGTTCTGATTGGTAACATAAACATGGGGATTTTCATACATGATCTCACCATAGTACCGATTGGATCCTTGGGATCCAGGTACATTAATCGCAACAACTTGATCCCCCTCTTCCCCCTTCCAACTCGAGAGATCTTCGATAATTCTTGGACTGATAAACGGAGGGTCTGTAAAAGAATAACGGAGATTAAATTTAGAGAGATCCGGAATTGGCTCCAATAGGAAATAAAATGCCAATCCCAGGCAAAGGATAACCCCCGCGACTATAAAAAAACCTAGCCAAATCTTACGCATATCAGTCACGTTTAAGAACATTTGAAAAGAGAGAAAAGCTTAGAGTAAAACTTCAATTTATGCAAGAAGTCTAATTAAGCTATAGGCTGCAATGCCTACAAAATAGGCTAAGAGAGCTGGCAGGGTAATCTTTTTCGTATACCACATAAAGTCAACCCGCTCCATGGCCATCAAAGCAACTCCAGCAGCAGAACCTATAATCAAAATGCTGCCCCCTGTTCCAGCACAATAAGCAACTCCTAGCCAAAATGGGGAATCTATAGTAAAGGTGCGCAGATCATACATGGCAATCGTAGCGGCAACCAAAGAGACGTTATCCACGATTGAAGAAACTAATCCAATGATAATGGGAATCAACATTGAGGAGGGCACAAATTGATCAAGCCATTGAGCGGTCTTTTTTAACAAACCGGCACTTTCTAAAGAATTAATGGATAGAAGCACACCTAGATAAAAAAGAATCACCGAGATATCAACCTTAGGTAAGATGGCGGGGACACGCAAATAATCCCTCTCTTTATATTTATAATGCAGTAAGTCAGTGACTACCCACATAAGTCCTAAGCCAAACATCATCCCCATAAAAGCTGGTAAACCGGTTAACACCTTAAAAATGGGGACAAAAATAAGGGAACAAATACCCAAAATAAGTACAAGAGTACCTCCTGGCTCGGGCTTCTCTGGTTCAAAATGCGTTTTTTTGAAATCACCCTTGAAGACTACATTAAACCAAAGTAAACATGCGATTAACCCAAGTATGCTTGGCAAAAATAGATCGCGTACTAAGGCCAAAGTGGATACTTGACCATTAATCCACAAAAGAGTTGTTGCTACATCGCCAATAGGTGTCCAGGCTCCTCCTGAATTAGCCGCTATCACAATCACCCCGCCTAAAATTAATCGCTCTTCGCGTACGTCAACAATTTTAGCAATTAGTGAAACCATGACAATTGTCGTAGTCAAATTATCTAGCACTGAGGATAAGAAAAAGGTTACAAAACCCGTTACCCATAACATAAGCCGCTTGGAAGATATCACGAGATTTTTGGTGATGATTCGAAATCCCTTATGGGCATTGATAATTTCCACAATGGTTAAAGCCCCAATCAGAAAAAACAGCACCTGACTGACCTTGAACATTTGAAAAGTGAAGATAAAAAGATGTCTTTCAACAGATTCAGCTGGTTCCAAAAAAAGAATTGTCCAACAACCAATGGCCATTAACAGTGCAGTAGCAGCCTTGTTGAACTTGATAAATTGTTCGATCACTATAGCTGCATATCCAATAAGAAAAATAATTAACACCCATGAGGCATGATGGGTGATTTCTTCTAGATTAATGTCCATCATGTTCTCACGTTTTGCACAGCAGCGAATTCCAAATTATTCAGTGTGCAAGTCTTTGTGATCACTAGTTGGCTCCTTTCAAGTTATTACTTTGGCTATACCATACAAACCACAGAAGTTGCAAGTTTCCGAGCATTTTTAGTCAGATTCGAAGATTAATATAATATTAAGAAACGATTAATTTTTAATAGTTATTGAATAATAATTCTAAACAAACCGATTTTTTTGATTGCAATATAACATTTAAGTTTTTATAATCTGGCATTATCATTGATCTTATAAATTACACATATTATTAATAATATCTTTTATCCTAAGGAGTTTGCATGAATCCAGATTATACAACCAGGAGCTACCCTCAAGCACCTCAATTATATGGTCCTCTACATCCAGGTCAAGCTCCCTTATATGCCCAAGGTCAAAGCTGGGCTGCCTTATATCCTCAACCATATCCTCAACCATATCCTCAACCAGCTCCCTTTCTCGGAACTCCCTTTCCATTATGTCCTTTTCCTGCTCTTCAAAACAAATCTCCCTATTTGCCCAGCTCAGATTGTTTGTCAATTGACATCAACACTCTTATAGGTCATTTGAAATTTCACTTAGAAATCTGTAAAGAAAAATCTCATACAACAAATAAAGCTCAAACTATCAAAAAAAGCTGTTCAACTACATTAAACAATACCAGCCATTGTTTAACATCTTGGACTACTATTTTAATAAATAATTTAATAAATCGTAAATCTGAATTAGAAGCTTTACAATCCAAAGAAAAAACCAAACTATCTGGAAAACGTTCCCGGGAGGAAGCATTCCCTTCTAATCAGTCTGAAACTTCTATGACTCAACCTTCTGTGCCAAGAAAAGAAAAAAAAGTCTTTGCCACTTTAGAAGAAGCTAAGCAATGGGAAAAGAGAAATTTTTTTTCTGATCTTGCTAAAAAACAGTTTAATCATAAAGAAAAAGATGGTGATTTTGGAATACAAGTTGGTGAGCAAAGGTGGAACGCGCATGCTATCGTATTAAGGAATAGCGGTTCCGATTATTTTAAGAATTTATTTACTTTTCAGTCAAGTGAGGCAAAAGAAAAACTAATTCAACTAGGGTCATTGGTTGATAGCGTGTTTTTTTACGAACCAGATAATCGGAAATTCGAACTAATTGAAGAGGAAAAGCAAAAGTTTAAGTCAGAATCTAGAAAGGGTAAGGAAAAAGAAACTAGACAAAAGCCTCAAGAGGAAGTGAGAACACAGCTTAAACAAGAAGAACTAGTTATGAGTTTGGTTAATGGAGACGTCCTCCCTTATATTTATACCGGAAAGATATTATTGCGTAATGCTAATCACGCTCTTGATGTTTTAAAGTGTGCAGAGTATTTTGACATAAGCGATCTCCAAAAATTATGCATGACTTATCTCATTCAAAACCTTAATCAATGTAATGCTCTTCGTTATTTTGAGTTAGCCAATCAGAAGCTTTGTCCTAAAGCCCAAAACTATTTTTTAGAATATATTTGTTTTAATGCTAAATATTGCCTTTTATATGCTAACGACGAAGATTTAAATCAGCTAGGATTCGACTCTTTAATAAACTTATTAGAACAAGAGTTCCTGTCCCTTAAAGAAGATGAAGTTGTAAGTGTTATTGTAAAGTGGCTCGAAAACCGTAAATCTGAACTTGCTACTGAAATGCCAACATTAATTAAAAACACCTCTCATTATGTAAGATTAGCTCTCTTTAATGCAAATGATTTGTATGACACTCTTGCTGAGATAAAAATTGGTGATAACCCCCTCTTTAGCGATGAAATGATTAAAGATGCAGCGGATGCATTTGGGACAGCTTCTTCAAGGATAATTTCATATGAGGAATTCAACGCTCAATTAACTTTCACCCATTTTTTTTTAAATAATCCTTTTGAATGTTTGAGTGTTTACATCAACAATCCAAAAGGTTGCCAAGCGGCATCCCTTATTTTTCAAGATGGGGCGCTTAAATTTGATTACTTAGGTGAGAAAACAGGCAAAACTGATTCTGTAATCTTGAAAATATCTCTATATTATTTCGAAGATCAAACATATCGAGACATTTTCTTTCCAATAAAAGAATTTTCTGAGAAATATTTATTTGAAATAATGGATGAAAATGAAATTTCTCAGCTACGTAATAAACAAATGTCAATAGGCTTTAGTCTTTATCAAGCCGATATGTCAGAGGAAATGCCAACAGCCGACCTATCAGAAAAAACCCCAACAGTCGACAGTCAAAATATGGATATGAGCGATGTGGAAGAATTAGAGGTTAAGGCTATAGATGTAGATGGACTTGAAGTTATAAATGTAAAAAAATCAGAGGTTGGGGATAAAACTTTGATAATCGATATTTCGGATGAAGAAGAGGAAGAAAAATCCTGGTACGCTACATTTGGAATACTTGATGACACTAAGGATGATGATTTCACATTTGGTAATATTTAACAGATTATTTAATAATAATTAGGAGAATTTCATGGAATGTCAATTAACAGGCTTATCCCCTGGAAAACAACAAACCCATAACTCATATAATGACCTCGGAGAACAGCTTGATCTAATAGATAATTGTATTAATTTACTTTCAATTGTTATAACTAAAAATGGAGAAATTAACCAAAGCATCTCCTTATCACCGCCGCAAAAAAACGGACTTGGAAGAAATCAATCAAAAGAAATAAGCCAACATATAGCGCAAATAGAAAGTACATTTTATACAGTTTTCCAAGATCTTGGTAAACTTGATCAATTGAAATCAGAAACACCTCAAGAAAAGAGCATTTCCCAAAAAAAGCGTAGGATTGAATCTGAAAGTTTAGAAAATACAGCACGTGTGATCTTACGCTATGAACAATTATATAAGGAAAGAGAACAGAGTGCCGATCTTCTGATCAATATACAGGGTCAACGTATTGGAGCCCATCAACATGTTTTAGCACTACAATCTCCTTATTTTTCCCGATTGATTGAAGCAGCTAAGGGTAGCGATGATAATCTAAAGGAAATTTCACTACAATCATATACTTTGACTCCTAATATAATGGATATCTTGATCCTTTTTTTATATAAAAATGAAGTTGTTTTTAAAAGTTTTGAAGAAGGATTAGATGTTTTTCTCTGCGCAAGTGAATGCGAAATTGAAGCATTTAATGAGTGGTTCATTTTAAATACCTTAAATGAGAACTTATGTCTTTCTAATGCCCTCTCAATACTTGAATTGCCAAAGATGCAACTCTGTCCTATCGTTGAAGAAGCTGTACTTAAATGGATCTGTTGTAATGCCTATGCTTGCCTTTTTTATGCATCACCTGAGCAGCTTGGGCAACTGAGTACTGAATCTATTATTAAAATCTTACAACATGAAGCTCTTTGTCTTCATGAGCCTGATGTTGCTCAACTTTTTTTAAACTGGCTGAGAATACAAACAGAGAGAGATGAGAAAGAGAAAGGCCCCAGTGCCGAATTATCTCCCCTCTACATGAAGGCCTTTTCTCATGTACGCTGGGCTCTAATGGAACGCGATACATTGTTAAAATATTGGAAAGGGATATTAATTTTAGATAGGCTGCCACTATTTACAGGTAAAGATAATAGAGATGTTCATTTATATTGTAAAAAGAATATCCGCGAAGATACTTCCAAAAGATTATTTTCCACTATGCAGTTTAATCGATTCCCTATCCCTATTTCTTTAGGCCATCCAACTAAATGGGATATTAGTAATCAGATTAGGAGTGTTATGTATGGGGATGGCTGCGCATGCATTTCTACTATTGAAGTCGATCTACAAGGAGATTGCTGGTTTCAATGCCTGACAGATTCTCAACTAAGTGATAAACCAGAGTTTTTACTCTTTAAGTTAAACTTAAAAGCTGGCGATATTTCTCGTAACGTACTCATACCAATCCAAATTTCGCACAAATCTTTCAAACAGCTTATCTTACATGGCTCTGAACTCAAAGAGCTGTTGACAACTTTAAATATTGGGAATCAAGCATTGGAAGTTTCAATTGCGTTTGAAAGGCAACTGTCTAGTGAAGTCTTTATGTAAAAGGCAATGCTCTGGAAAAGATGCCCTAGCTCAAACAGTGAACGCTTGCTAAAGGCCAGTGTTCACTGCTTCCAAAAAAATTCTTGGATTTCAATCAATATCTTGAGTCAAAAGGCGTCGGCGGTTAATATACTTATCCAAACGCAACTTACCCATCATGATGAAGAATGGGTATAAATATCAAACACATAAAGATCCAACACAGGAGAGTTTTTTATGACTAAAGAGGTAGTTAAACACCGAAAAGATGACAAGAAAAAGCCTACGCTTACAGCCAAAGAGCGCAAAGCAAAGAAACAGGAAAAGAAGCAAAGTAAATAAAATTTATTAGTTTGCTAGCACTTGCTCTTGCTTATGTGCAAACGCCTTCTTCAAGTTGTTTGTGTAAAAGCAAGAGGTCTATACCCATGATAAATAAAATAAAAAAAGCTCATTTTCCCTTCTTTTTAATTGACAAAATTTAATAAAAAAATTACCAATGCACTATACATGTTTTTTTTTACGTGCTCTTAACTAACTTCAAAGGAGAAAATTGAATGAATAGATTTATTAGAACGATGCTATGTTTGATAGCACCTATATTTTATTGTCAAGGCGCTATAGCCAGCTCAGACCATCATTCCCATCACTGTCATCATCCCCATCATTCCCATCATTCCCATCACTCTCATCATTCCCATCACTCTCATGACTGCCATGATGATCATCATCACCATCCTCGAATACATAAAGAAATCACAGTAGGTACGGATAATGCTGGAAATCCCATTACGTTTTCTGTCTATATTCAGGGAAAAAATGATGGTCGCCGAGCTGTTGTTATGTTAGATACCTACTTTGGTCCTGATGGCTATAAGTGTCTTCAAAAAGCATTATCCAAAGATTCCTATACTGTATCGATCAATTCGATAGGAAATGGATCATCGAGCAAAAATCTCCCTACTGACATGGATAATATTCCAGGATCTCCTCCTATTGGCTATTCTTATGCGCAACAAGCCTACTATCTGAACATATTATTTGGAAAATTGGAACTTAATAAAGGACACCTTGACTGGATATCAGTAGATACCTGCTGTCCTTCAGGGATTATTTATGCAACCACTCCTTCTTATATGACTAGTTACCCTCTTTCTTCCATGTTCTTCATAGATGCCTCTCCTCAAGGCTATGTGAGCGATAACCCTTGTAGTTTAGCCTTTCTTACAACTGTACAAGCTGCAGGTTTAATTACTTTATATAATGAAAATCCCTGTGAAGCTTTGACTGTCCTTCTGGGAGGTAGCTTTACTACGACAGATTGTCCTGAATATTCTAACATACAGATGCAGGCAGCTATCCAGTATGCTATTCAACAGGCTCCTGGCCTCCTTGAAAGAGACTTTACCGTAGTCCTTACCCAAGATGTGACAGACTTAATGGCTAGTGTTACTATTCCGACATCAAATTCTTATGGTTTAAATGGCGATGCAAGTGCTGTTGCCAGACAGTCTTGTGCTGTCACTTTGACAAAATACTGTCTGGGCTGTCCCTTTATTAATACATCCCTCCCAGAAGCAATTGTAGGGATATGCAGCTCATGTTCAAATCTCATAGAACCATTTTCTAATACCCGTTTCTTTGTTTTTCCAGGACATGGAACCTGCTTACAAGCTAGCGCTTGGAAGCAAGTGGAAAAATACTGGAGAGACTTCGTCACGGGAGAGGACATGAAATGCACACCTTGCCCATTAGTTACTTCGGGAATTTGCCCTCTTTTATCTTGAAGGAGCAGTAAAAAAATGTTTTTAGAGGTAGTTTTTTACTACCTCTTTTTTTTGAGGAATCCGTTATAAGCCTGAAATATACTTCTTGCGTAATTAATTTTAACGCAGAGACAGGGAGTCGCAGAGACAAGGAGAAGGCCCCCTACCTCTGCATCTCCCAAGTAACTTCCCTAAATTGGGACGTTATCGATGGGTGTTATTTAAAGATTATTAACCACAGAGACCACAGAGCTCACAGAGGAAGATCTACGTCGTATAAGAACATAAACCTCTCTCTGTGAGCTCTGTGATCTCTGTGGTGGATATATTTTTACGAGTAAAGTTACTTCCTGAACGGGGTTCCACCAGGGATAGGGCAACTCTGCGACTCCCTGTCTCTGCGTTGATCATTAAGACATCATTTATTGTAATTTTGAAGATTTTTCCACACCACTTCCCTTTGAAAAAAAATAAAATTTTAATTACGCAAGAGGTCTATTGAACCTTCTCTATTGGTCTATGAATAGACCTCTGCATAACCTTTTTTCCCCGTACCCGAAAAAATCTGGCCCTGGTCGGAGAATAGTAAAAAAAAGAGTGTTGAATCTAAGAACTTTAAACAAATAAAATTAATAATATTTGAAATCGAATCAACCTTCCATTAGGATGACGCAAAAGTAACCATTTTCACCATTCGCCATCTTTAGGTGCTTATGAAAATATTGAGCTCACTCTTCTTGTCTATGCTTTTATGCTCCACTGCTTATTGCGTCACATGGACACTTGATAGCGTGAAAACAAACCCACCTTATTCGATCGATGAGTCACCCCAGCTCAACTTACTGGTTTATGATGAAGAATTTAGCAAAATACTTGGCGTGAGACCCACCTGTTCCACCTCGCTAAAGGATTCGGCTTTACAGAAGGGCCGGTCTATATTCAAATCCAAGACAGCTCGGAGGGTTATCTTTTTTTCACCGACCAGTTGAATCAAAATATTAATGTCATGCGATGGCATGGTTTGGGACCCTTTGCACAGATCACTCCCCTCTCTTGGAGCAAACCGGTTATTTTCCGCCACCCTTCAAATATTGCCGATGGCCAAACTGCCGATTTGCAAGGCAGGCTTCTCACTGCCGAAACAACCGGGAGAAGAGTATCGATTACGGAGTTGAACGGCGAGGTGAGAACGTTAGTGGGGTTTTATGAAGGAAAACCATTGAACTCCCCTAACGATCTTGTAGTCAAATCTGACGGAACTGTTTGGTTTACAGATCCTAGTTATGGATGCTTGCAGTTCCCGCAAGAATGTTATCTACCAAATAATGTCTATCGATTTGATCCAAAATCCAAAGAACTTCAAGCAATTATCACCGACTTAAAAATGCCCAATGGAATTGCCTTTTCTCCCGATGAGAAGATCCTCTATGTGATCGATAGTGGCGCTTGCCAAGCTCCAAGAACCTACTACGTAAACTATCCGCATGCAATTTATGCCTATGATGTTAATGCAGAAGGAAATGGGGTTGAAAATCAACGTCTTTTCACCGTTGTCTCCCCTGGTTTCCCTGATGGAATGCGACTCGATGCGAATGGTAATATTTACGTCGGAGCACTCGATGGCATTCAAGTATACAATCCCCAAGGGAAGCTGATCGGAAAGATTCTCCTCGCAAAACAAACCGCAAACCTCACCTTCGGCGGTAAGGACAATAACATCCTTTTCATCTGCTCCTCCGATTCCATTTGGGCAATTAAGTTAAACGCGAAAGGAGCAGTTCCTATTAGAGAGATTAAAAATTAACATGAAGAATCAAGAGATCGCTGCTGTTTACTCTGCTGGATTAATTCAAGGGATAACGCTTGTTGCTTTCCCTGCAGCCAGCACGATTTTTACCAATCCGCATGCTTTTAACTTTTCAAGCACAGCTTATGGCAGCCTCTTTATTCCTCAAACCATCCTCTCCATCGTCTCCTCTCTTCTGAGCACTCAACTGAACAAAAAATATGGCTCAAAATTGGTCTTCATGCTGGGACTGTTGGCTAATTTCTGTGCCATGTCTCTTTTAGTCATCAGTGCTTTCACGATGCATCATGCCGCGCTTTCCTATACTCTTTTGCTCATGGCCACCGGCTGTCTAGGGATTGGTTTCGGTTTTACTGTCCCAACCATCAATATGGTCGCTGCTTTGTTATATCCTCAACAAGTAGACTCCATTATTCTCATTCTGAATGCCTTATTAGGCATAGGAACCGCTCTTGCGCCTGCCTTTATTGCTCTCTTCATCGGCTTTGGATTTTGGTGGGGCCTCCCGGTCATGATGCTTTTCCTACTCTCGGCGCTGTTCTTCTTCAGCCTCCCCTTAACACTTCCGGGAGGTAAAATAAAGCTCTCAAGCCATTCTTCCCATAGGGTCTCGATCCCCTCCCGCTTCTGGATCTTTGCCGCTGCAGCTCTATTATATGGGTTCATCGAAACCTTAAATGGAAATTGGATTTCTATTTACATGGATAAGGTGGAGAATGCCACCATTCAAATGCAATCTTTGACGTTAACAGCTTTCTGGGGAATGGTCACGGTGGGAAGGATTTTTTTTGCTTCGGCAGAAAAAAAAATTCCAGAAGAGCGCACTTTCCGTGTGCTTCCTTTTGTGGCTGCCGCGGCCTTCGTTCTCATTGCCTTTCTTCCTTCCAATATTCCCTATAGTGGAGTGATAGCGTTTGGTCTAGCAGGTTTGGGATGTTCTGCCCTGCTCCCTTTAATTATCAGTATGGGGACTAAGCAGCTAAGCACATTTACAGCCTCAGTTGCAGGCGGTGTCATCTCCTTTTATCAGCTTGGATATGGAATTGCCGCTTTTGGGGTCGGCCCCTTGCAAGACAATGGAATTCTCACTTTAAGACAGATCTATTTTTTTGGGGCTTTTATAGCCCTCTTAGTAGGATGGTTAACCAGAACGATTGTTAAAACTGCCTCTCATGATAAACAAAGAGACACAGGAGAGAATATATGAACTTAAAAGGAAAGGTCGCCATTGTGACCGGCGGCAATAGCGGCATCGGAGCAAGCATCGCTTTGGAGCTTGCCAAGCAAGGAGCCAATATTGTCATCGATTATATTTTTAATCCCGAAGCGACCGAAGAAATCGAAAAGAAAATTGTCTCATTGGGCAACCAAGCCATTGGCATCAAAGCAGACGTAAGCAAAGTTTCAGATCTGCAAAACCTAGTCGATGCTGCGGTCAAAAAATTTGGCCGCTTGGACATTATGGTTAATAATGCAGGCATCGAAACGCGTACCTCCATTCTGGATACCACCGAAGCGCAATATGAAAAGGTTCTTGAAGTAAACCTTAAAAGCGCTTTTTTTGGAACACAGCTGGCTGCCAAGCAAATGATCAAGCAGGGCGGCGGAGGTCGCATCATCAATATCACCTCAGTCCATGAAGATTGGCCAATGCCCAATAACATCCCCTATTGCCTATCAAAGGGAGGCATGCGCATGCTCACCCGAACTGCAGGGGTAGAACTTGGCAAGTATAATATTTTAGTGGTCGGTGTGGGTCCGGGTGCTGTAGCCACGCCCATCAATTTAACCACCATGGAAAATCCAAAATTGATGCAGGCATTAGATGCGGCCATTCCTCTTGGCCGCATGGCAAAGCCTGAAGAAATCGGTAGGGTGGTCTCTTTCTTGGCAGGAGATGGGGGCAGCTACATGACAGCCACGACAGTGTTTGTGGATGGAGGATTAATGCAGCAAAGCCCTGGACTTTAGATCAGTGAGCTTAAAAGGTATGACCGGTCAGACCATGACTGAAGAAGAACTTCGCCTGGATGCAGCTAATAGAGGAAGTGCTCCTTGGCGTTTGTGGGGGCCTTACTTAAGCGAGCGCCAATGGGGAACTGTCCGAGAGGACTACAGCCCTTATGGTACCGCATGGGAATATTTTCCCCATGATCATGCCCGTTCGCGTGCTTATCGATGGGGGGAAGATGGCATTGCCGGCATAGCGGACGAACAGCAACTCCTCTGCTTTGCCCTTTCGATGTGGAATGGCCGCGATCCGATTTTGAAAGAGCGGCTTTTTGGTTTAACTGGCAATGAAGGGAATCATGGCGAAGATGTAAAAGAATATTACTTTTATCTCGACAATGTCCCCACTCATGCATACATGAAATACCTCTATAAATATCCTCAAGAAGCTTTTCCCTATAATGATTTGCTTGAAACAAACCGCAGAAGAAATCGCTATGAATTTGAATATGAGCTTTTAGATACAGGCATTTTTAATGCAGATCGCTACTACGATGTGTTTATTGAATATGCAAAAGTTGATCCAAAAGACATTTTGATTCAAATCACCATCGCCAATCGCGGGCCGGAGGCCGCCACCCTCCATCTTCTCCCCACTCTTTGGTTTCGAAACACCTGGTCATGGGAAGCGGGAGCAACAAAACCTGCTATTGAAATCGAGAGAAAATTACCGGATCAAACTATTTTAAAAGCGACTCACCAAACCTTGGGGGAGATGTGGCTTTACTGCGAGAATTCCCCTGCCATCCTTTTCACCGAAAATGAAACAAATAAAAGTAGATTGTTCCAAGTTCCTAATGATTCCCCTCATGTAAAAGATGGAATCAATGATTATTTCATCCACAAGGTCTCTGAGGCGGTCAACCCTTCGCAACGTGGAACAAAAGCGGCTATTTATTATCCTTTGCAAATAGGTGCGGGAGAAACCAAGGTGGTCAAACTCCGTCTTAGCCACAATGAAAAATTGCAAACTCCTTTTGGCAAGGAATTTGATGAGATATTTAAGCGAAGGAAAATGGAAGCTGATGCCTTTTATCAGCGCGTAACTCCTTTCGAAATCTCAGACGATATGCGCCAAATTCAACGCCAAGCTTTTGCAGGCCTTTTATGGAATAAGCAGACCTACCATTTTAACGTAGCGAAATGGCTCAATGGAGATCCGACCCAACCTCCTCCACCTCATGACCGTAAAAATGGGCGCAACCATCGATGGCCCTACTTCGATGCTTATGATGTCATCGCAATGCCTGACAAATGGGAATATCCCTGGTTTGCTGCATGGGATTTGAGCTTCCAAGCTGTCTCTTTAGCATTGATAGACCCTGTATTTGCAAAAAAACAGCTAATCATACTTACACATGAATGGTACATGTCGACAGATGGCATGCTCCCTGCCTATGAATGGAACTTTGGCGATGTCAATCCTCCTGTTCAGGCATGGGCTGCCATGCGCGTCTATCACCTGGAAGATCTGATTTATGGACGAAAGGATTTGATCTTTTTGGAAAGAGTGTTTCAAAAATTAGTGATCAATTTTACTTGGTGGGTGAATCGAAAAGACTCCACTGGGAGAAATATCTTTGAAGGGGGGTTCCTGGGACTCGATAACATCGGAGCCTTCGATCGAACCTTAGGCCCTCCCAGCGGAGGTACGCTTGAACAACCCGATGGGACTGGTTGGATGGGGGTATACTGCCTTAAGCTCTTAGAAATTTCCTTAGAACTTGCTACTAAGAATCCTGTTTATGAAGATATGGCCACAAAATTTTTTGAACATTTTGTGCGAATAGGCAACGCGATCGATAATATCACAGGTCAAGAAGATGGTTTGTGGGACGAAGAAAGAGGCTTCTACTATGGCCTATTGATCATGCCAGATGGGAGAAAATTCCGCATTTATCAAGACAATTTAGTCGGTATGGTACCCTTATTTGCAGCAGCTACCAGTGATTTGATCCATCCGACTGAGGAGTTCCCTCATTATCGCCGCCGCTTTCTTTGGTTTATTGAAAATCGAAAAGAAATGATTAGCGGGATTGCTATCCTGGGAAAAGATGGAAACAATGAAAGAATACTCCTCGCGTTTGCGGATGCTAACAAACTATCCAGAATTTTCGTAAAATCCTTGATGAAGATCAATTCTTGAGTCCTTATGGGATCCGATCGGTCTCCAAACACCATGCCAAAAACCCCTTCGTGATTACTCTGGGGTGGAGTAGAATTCAAACTGGATTATGAACCTGCTGAATCAACAACTTTCCTATTCGGTGGAAACTCAAACTGGAGAGGACCCGTTTGGTTTCCTTTAAATTTTCTTCTGATTGAGACGCTAAAAAAGTTCTATTATTTCTATGGGGATGATTTCAAAGTAGAATGCCCTACCGGATCTGGGAAGATGGCCAATCTATTGGAAGTGGCAGAAGATCTCTCTCTGCGCCTGATCAATCTATTTCTCAAAGATAAAGAGGGGCGCAGGCCAGTTTACGGGTGGATCGAAAAATTTCAAACCGACCCCCATTGGAAAGATTATATCCTATTTCATGAATACTTTCATGGCGATAACGGAGCCGGATTGGGAGCCAGCAATCAAACAGGTTGGACAGCTTTAGTTGCCAATTTGATTTTTACCCATGGCCTCTATAAGTTAAAGCCAGAAAGCCATAAAGAGTTTATGGGTTATCTATAGCTCTTTCGCTATAGCGAAAACGAGGAAAAAGACAAATCGCATAGAGAGGATAATTTATAATCTTCCCATCCAAAGCAAAATTTCTTAATGATGCCCTAGAGAGTACTATAGAGCTATTATCTTCTTTAGAAAATTTTTCATCAAAAACTAAAAGGCTTTTTTTCTTTTTGGAAAAACCGGCCTTTACCTCCAGAGGAAAAATCTGCTGTTCTGTGGAAATCACAAAATCCACTTCTGCAATCCCTTCACTTGTCCAGTAATAGAGCCCATCAAAATGTTTGTCATGAAGTTCTATCGCCACAAAATTTTCTGTTAAAGATCCCTTAAATTCCTGAAAAAGGTGATCCCCTTCTAAAATAATTCGCGGATCGAGTTTGCTCATTGCCCCAAGCAATCCTACATCCAGCAAAAAAATCTTAAATGCCTGCTTGTCCGAATAAGCATCCAAGGGCAGTTTAGGGGTAGAAATATGATTAGCTTTAATGATAAGTCCAGCACTTTTTAACCATTGTATTGATGTTTCAAATTCTCTTGCACGGGCACTTTTGCGTAAGGCTGAAAAGATGAATTTTTTATTTTCTTTGGCCAATTGATTAGGAACCGACTCCCAAATAGTCATGATTTTCATCACTTCATCTTTGGGAGCATGTTTTGCGAAATCTAGTATATAGGCATCCAGGATTTCTTTTTGTATCTCTCTGACTTGTTCAAGGTTTTCTGTTTTCAAATAGGCGGCAACAGCTTCTGGCATACCGCCAATAATAAAATAGTATTTTAAAAGGGTAGAGTAATTTATGGTGAAAAATTTCAGAAATTGATTGCGGATATTCCATTTCTTCGAGCATTAAACCTAAATCATGCTCTCCCATGGCATGTAAAAATTCAAAAAAATTCAATAGGCGCAAGATCGAGAAAATTGACCTTGCCTACAGGAAATCCCGTTGTCAGCTTTACTCCAAGTAGAGAACCTGCCGCAGCCAAATGGTACTCGTTCTTTTTTTCACAAAAATATTTCAGACTTGCCAAAGCTTGAGGACACTCTTGGATTTCATCCCATATAATGAGAGTCGAGTGTGGTTGAATCATTTTTTTGAAATAAATATTGAGTTCTCTGAGAATTCTATTGGGATCTAAATTTTCGTCAAAAAAACTTGCAAAATGGGGTTCTTCATCAAAATTAATATAGACATAGTCTTGATATTCTCGCTTTGCAAATTCAGTTAGAATATAGGTTTTTCCTACTTGACGTGCACCTCGCAATACCAAAGGTTTACGAAATTCTGATTTTTTCCATTTGAGTAGTTTTTGATAAAATTCTCGTTCCATAAGTCCAAAAATAGCAACTTATCGATTTGTTTACAATCTTATGTTCATAAAACGTGATATTTTCACAAGAATATGTTGTTTTCTTTGTCATATATCACGAAAAGTGAAGATAAAAAATTAAATTGTCATTTGATTTTAACCCCGAGTCTCTATAAGTTTAAGCTAGAAAGCGATAAAGGGTTTATGGGTTATGTATAGTCCTTTTCTTGAAACAATTTCTTTTGGCCGTGAATCAACTAGCGCCCTAGCCCTTTCTGAATCGAAAGAATGGCTTGTCACAAATGGGATGGGAAGCTATGCCTCTGGCACAGTTAGCGGCATTCTCACTCGACGTTATCACGGGCTGCTGGTCGCCTCTTTAAAACCTCCTCTCGAACGCACCCTCCTGGCTTCAAAAATTGACGAGGAGATCATCTACGACGGGGTTGAATATGCACTATCGGCTAATCGATGGGCAAGCCAACAAGTCTCTCTTGAGGGTTACCGGAATATCGAAGCCTTTTATTTAGACAGAGGAATTCCAGTTTGGAATTTTGCTTGCGCAGATGCCTTGATGGAAAAGAGAATTTGGATGGAAGATAAGAGCAATACGACTTATGTGCATTACAAAGTTTTGAGAAGCACCTTGCCTATCAAAATCTTCTTGAAGGCTTATGTCAACTACCGGGGATATCATTCCTTAACAAAAGCTAACGGCTGGAGGATGGCTCTTTCCCCTTTGAAAAACGGATTGAAAATCCAGCCTTTCCAAGAAGCAGTACCTTTTTATTTATTAAGCAACGAAGGAAGCCCCGCCCTAACTAATGAATGGCACCATGGTTTTTATTTGAGCATAGAGGCTTACCGATGGCTCGATTGCGTCGAAGACCACCTTTTAGCAGGCAACTTTCAAGCCACCTTAAAAGAAGGGGAATGTCTGACCCTTGTAATCTCAACAGACCAATCCCCTGATCTGAATGGAGAAAAAGCCTTGGAACGCCGCATGGCGGCTCAAGAGAATCTCCTTCAACACTCTCACGTAAATCACACAGGCGCACCTGGCTGGATTCAGCAACTGATCCTTGCAGCTGATCAGTTTATTGTAGAACGACCTCATGCAAATGGACCAAATGGAAAAACGATCATTGCAGGGTATCACTGGTTTACAGACTGGGGAAGGGATACGATGATCAGCCTTCCCGGGTTGACCTTGACAACAGGACGTGCGTCTATAGCCAAAGAGATCTTGCTTACTTTTTCTCAATATGTGGACCAAGGAATGCTTCCCAATCGCTTTCTCGATACCAATGGTAAACCGGAGTACAATACAGTAGATGCTGCCTTATGGTTCTTTGAATCCCTAAAATCTTATTACCAAGCAACTCAAGACCAAGCATTGATTCAAGAACTGTTTCCCGTCCTAGTTGAAATCATCGAATGGTATCAGAAAGGGACCCGTTATAGCATCCATGTCGACCCTCAAGATGGTCTTCTTTATGCCGGAGAAGCTGGGGTGCAGCTTACTTGGATGGATGCTAAAATTGGAGATTGGGTAGCCACTCCCCGAATAGGGAAAGCAATTGAAGTGAATGCCTTATGGATTCAGGCCTTAAGAACGATGAGTGCTTTTGCAACTTTACTCGGACAATCTTCTCAACTCTACGATCAAGCCGCCACACGCGCAATAAAAAATATTAGCCGCTTCTGGAATGAAGAAAATAGCTGCTGTTTTGATGTGATCGACGGTCTAACCGGCAATGATTCTTCGGTCCGGCCTAATCAGCTGCTGGCAATTTCTGTGGGCCAAAGTCTTTTGTCCCCTGAACAGGAGAAGCTCATTGTTGATCTCTGCGAAAGACTTCTTTTAACCAGCCATGGCCTTCGGAGTCTTTCTCCACATGATCCTCACTATAAGGGACACTACGTAGGGAGTCCCTTTGACAGAGATGCCGCCTACCATCAGGGAACGGTTTGGGCATGGCTCCTCGGCCCTTTTTGCCAAGCGCATTATAAAGTATACCGAGACAAACAAGCGATCCTTCAATTCTTGAAGCCCCTTTCCTTCCATTTAGCAGCTTCAGGACTTGGATCATGCAGTGAAATATTTGATGGAGACTCCCCGATGGATCCCAAAGGATGTATTGCACAAGCCTGGTCTGTGGCTCAGATTCTCCAAACCTGGCAGTTAATAAATGCTTAAAGAGGAAGTGCTATGAAATCACATTATGACGTAATCATTATTGGAAGTGGGGCCGGAGGAGGAACTCTAGCTCGCCATCTGGCTCCTTCTGGCAAGGATATATTAATCTTAGAGCAAGGAGATTGGCTCAAACGGGAAGCGGCAAATTGGGATCCGACGGCAGTTTTTGTCGAAAATAGGTATATCTCTTCTGAAACATGGGTGGATGAAAGGGGAAAAGAGTTTCAACCTCAAGTCCATTATTTTGTTGGCGGTGCCACAAAATTGTACGGCGCCGCCCTTTATCGCCTCCGTAAAGAGGACTTTGGCGAACTGAAGCATTATAGCGGCATCTCCCCTGCCTGGCCCATCAGTTATGAAGAATTGGAACCCTATTACACAAAGGGGGAACAATTATATCATGTCCACGGTGAAAGAGGGTTGGATCCTACCGAACCTCCTGCTAGCGCTCCCTATCCCTACCCCCCTGTCTCAAACGAACCTAGAATACAGCAGCTCTGGGATAATCTCAAACAGGCAGGCTACCATCCTTTTTTTGCCCCTTGCGCTATCATGTTGGATGAACAAAATATGCCTTTTAGCACCTGTGTGAGATGTCAAACCTGCGACGGATTTCCTTGCCTGGTTCAAGCCAAAGCAGATGCAGAAATCATGGGGGTGAGGCCAGCCATTGCCTATTCAAATGTCACCTTATTGACCGGGGCAAAAGCGGTCAAACTTAACACAAGTGCAGATGGAAAAATTGTCCAAGAGGTGGTGATTGAAAGAGATGGCAAACAGGAAACTCTACGCAGCGATCTCGTGGTTGTCTCTTGCGGAGCGGCCAATTCGGCAAAGCTTCTTTTAATGTCAGCGAATAGCCATCATCCTAATGGACTGGCCAACGGATCTGATCAAGTGGGGAGGAATTATATGTATCATAACAGCCAAGCTATGCTTGCCCTCTCAAAAGAACCAAACTTGACATTTTTCCAAAAAACGCTTTCCATCAATGACTTTTACTTTGGTATGGAAGGGTTTAATTATCCCATGGGAAATATCCAAATGATTGGCAAATCCCTAGGGCCCATGTTTCGAGGAGAAAAGGCCATAGAAACTGCCTTAGTCCCCATGATGCTTTTAGACAAGATTGCTCACCATTCTGTCGATTTTTGGCTCTCCACCGAGGATCTGCCCGACCCTAATAATCGTGTGACTTTAGACAAACAAGGAAGAGTGAAATTGAGCTATACCCCCAATAACCAAGTCCCTAAACAGAAGCTCTATGAAAAGCTTAAATCCTTATTAAACCATATGGGAATGCATCCCGATTATCTCATTCCCCGTCACGCCTATTTAAAAAGCGATATTCCCATCGCAGGATGTGCCCATCAAGCCGGAACCTGCAGATTCGGGAAAGATCCTAAAACATCAGTTCTTGATATCAACTGCAAAGCCCATGAACTCGATAACTTATATGTGGTCGATACTAGTTTCTTTCCAAGCATCGGGGCAGTCAATCCTTCTTTGACCGCAATGGCAAATGCGCTTCGTGTGGGGGATCACTTGCTGGAGAGGCTGAAATGAAGCATGAAATGCTTAAATGAAACGCGCCATAAGCTCTAACTTGTTTTCATAATGCTGTTAGTCCTAAGCATGTAGTTGCTTCTTTTAGTAAAGAAACGCTTTTTAAAGCTTACCAGGTCCTCTTTTATGAACGGACAATGATCCTTTGTTTTGTAATATTTAAATATTCTCAATTAATACGGCTTTTTAATTACTCTTCAGCAAGTTCTAGGCTGCCCTATCTTTTCATGCTACCCCATGCTCAACCCGTTTCTATACCCAATCATTTAATAATTGTCATTATTATTAATTTAATTTATTATATTTTTATTAACGAAGTAGAATATAATACTTATAGAATCTACTAATTTTCCCGCTTATCATCCCATTATTCAGCATTACCAATCTGAAAAAATGCCCCAGCTCATCCTAAATGGGACAGAAACGCCACAATTTATTCATGCTCATGAAAATTCAGAGAAAATTGCATTACAAGGACCTGCAAAATCTATATTAATCTATGCACAAACAAAAAAAGAGATTGAGTATCTTCAGGAATTACTACAAAATGACTCAATAAAAGAAAAACCAACTTTATATTTCGATCTCACTAAAATTTTGAGTCGTGAACAATCTTCTCTAGGTTTTCTCTCATCTTTAATCGATTCGATAACAAAGGATATCATTCAAAGCATTCAAACTCAATTAAGAGACTGGGAGGGAAGATCAGAACAAAATTATCAAGAACTCAAAATTCCTCAAGCAGAAAAAGAAAAAGAGAATTCTTCTCCACCTTTTTCCCCAACCTCATCTTTGGCTGAAAATTTGTAAAATTCAAAGAAATTCAGCAGATCCTAGCCGTATCAACTGTGTACATTCTCATCTTGAAGGCTTTCCTGAAGTTAAATCCTATCACGAATTGTATCATTTGATAAGTTTACTAACAGCAGATATTGCCTATTTTAATAATAAAGTCCTCTTACTTGCGAAGCTTTTTTCTGAACAAGCATCTTCCCATATGATTCCTCAAGCAATCCATACAGAAGGTATTAATCAAGCCATTAACCCAAAAAGCACAAAACGCAAAAGAATTTCAACCCCATCTTCAAGAAAAGGTAAGGAAAAAGCTGTAAATAGAGCTATTAGAACCTGTTCAAAATCTTTTAAATAGACAATTTCTCGAAACTTTCTTTGCCTAAAAAATTTTAGTGTCGAACACTTCAGCAGTTAAAACTACCACAGAGCCCACAGAAAACACAGAGAGGGGGTTATATCTTCATTCGACAAATGCCATCTACTAATCGCTTTACATTAAACTTCTTGCATAATTCATTTTCCTTGCCCGTGCCCTTGCCCAAAAAAAAATCAAAAAAGAGCGGTTATCAAAGAGGCTGAAAGTAAAAGGACTTCTCGAAGAGTAAACACCACATCTTTTCGTTAATTGGGCAAGGGCAGGGGCACGGGCAAGGAATTGTGGTTATGCAAGATGTCTATTAAAATTAATAAGCAATCCTCGAGTACAGGTTCCATAAAGCCGTAAATAAGACAGTAATTGTGCTTCATGTATTGGGGCTATTGTTCAATAGAGGCCCCAATGATATTACCCGTTAATGGATCAGTTTCACGCCCGTCTACTTCTTCAGATATATCTGGATTAATTAAATAATTCATAAGACCCCTCTCTGTGTTCTCTGTGGGCTCTGTGGTAGTTTATTGTATCTAACAAAAGATTTTGAACAGGTTCTTAGAAGCACCAAGAAATCCAAAACAAATTCAGAAATTTCTTCAGAAAAGGTTCCTACTGAAGAAAATGCCCCTACAGAGGTGAATGCTCAAATAACAACATCGCAAGCAGAACATCATTTTGTCGAAATGGTTGAAACTTCTATTAATAGTGGAGAAGAACCAAAAAAAGCCGAAAGTTGGATCGATTCCATTTTCAACGAGATCAACGAATCCGACAAGAGCGACGAGACCGAACTGGATTCTCTTTTTCCGGACACTGTAAATCCAAATTAAATAAAAATAAATTTGATGAGAGGTGGATCATTGGTTGAACAGACTGAGAGATATCTACACTATTAGGTTAAAGGTTATCCCTTTAGAATTTCTTTATAATTGATTTTATAATTCATATCCTTTAGTATGTTGACAAATTTTATAATTTGCTGCGAATTTGTTAAAATTTTATTACATTAATCTTTAATTGGAGTTTTTCTCATGAACCTTCATCCAACCAGTCCGATCGACTATGGTTACCATGAATTAAGTAAAGAAGAAAAGTTTTTAGAAATAATTAAGAAATCAAATAGATTCAAAATATTTGCCGATATATATCAAAGTGAAAATATTAATAATGTTTTATTTTTAAATTTACCCGGTTGCCGATTTATTGAAGATTCATCGCATGTTGTTTTTAAATTTCCTGCCTCCTGTAGATAGAAACTGTTTCTTTTTTAATCAAGCAAGAGGCATTCGCAGTGTAGTGACTCTCCGTTTAGTCGGTTCCCATTTTGAAAAAACAAAAAAAGCGTTGGTAGCAGTAAACACATTCGATCAAATCCGAGGGAAAGAATATCATTTTAGATCTATTGATCGAACTCTTTCTCTAAAAGTTACCACTGTTTCCAGAAGACAATTGGAGCAATTGGGTGTAGCCCATAACCGAGGAAAGGAGGGATTTTTAGCTTCAACTTCTCGCAATGTTCTCGATTGGACAATCAACGATCACACAGCTGCAAAAAAACAGGGTAATGATGCTAGAGTTATAGATTCTATCTTACAATCTAGTGTCTCATGCGCTGCCAATGCCGATATTTATCAAATGAAAGAGATGAATGGGAAGTGGATGTCAATCAGTTATATTATTATTCTCTCCATGATAAACATCCTTCCAGAAATGACATTGACTAGGAATATAATCTAGGTTGTTAACAGACGCTAAATCACGTTACTTTTGGCCGTATTTTTGCAAATATTGGCTCAAAAGGAAGTGATGATGACTTTTCTGCAATAGAATGCAAAATAGTCTTGACTTTTCTGCAATAGAATGCAAAATAGTCAGAATGGAAAGATATCAAAAACAAGCCATTTTGAATGATTTGCCAAAAAAAATGATTCTTTTGGCTGGGCCTCGGCAAGCAGGTAAAACAACTTTAGCTAAATCAATTGGAAAAGAATTTGAATCTTCTATTTATCTTACCTATGATCGCTCAGAAGATAGAAAAATCATTTTAAATGAATCTTGGCTTCCTTCAGTAGAGCTACTTATTCTGGATGAAATCCATAAGATGCCAAAATGGAAAAATTATCTAAAAGGAATCTACGACACCAAGCCATCGGGCCAAAAAATACTTGTAACTGAAAGTGCTCGTTTGGAGATTTTCAATCATGTTGGCTATTTACTTGCAGGCCGATATTTTCTCCATCGACTCATGCCGTTATCTCCTGCGGAATGCGATAAGGTTAATGCAAAGTATACTATTGATCATTTTCTAGAAAGAGGAGGCTTTCCTGAAACCTTTTTTACAAACGATCTTATCGATGCAAACCGCTGGCGAAATCAATATATTGATAGCTTGCTCAGGATCGATGTTCTCGATTTTGAGAATATACACAATTTAAACGCTATTCGACTTGTTTTTGAACTATTGAGAGAAAGGGTTGGTTCCCCCATCTCTTACACCTCTATTGCAGAAGATGTTGCCATTTCTCCCAACACAGTCAAAAAATATATTCAGATTTTGGAAGCCCTTTATATCATCTTTCGCATTACCCCATTTTCTCAAATATCGCACGCAGTTTGCTTAAAGAACCTAAAATCTATTTTTTTGATACGGGCCTTGTCAAAGGCAACAATGGGATTAAATTTGAAAATTTTGTTGCCACATGTTTACTTAAACATTATTTCAAAAATTGATTATCTTGCAGAAGATTACTCCCTCAAATATCTCCATACCAAAGAGCGAAAGGAAGTAGATTTCGCCCTTATAAAAGATAACCGCATTGAAAAATTGATTGAGGTAAAATATGCAGATAATTCCATCAGCGATAGTCTTCATTATTTCCATGAGAAATATCAACCGCCCGCCTTCCAAGTTGTCAAAGAATTAAAAGAGAAAAAGTTGAAAAGGGAATTGAAATAATCGAGGGTGCGAACTTCCTTAAGAAGTTATATTTATGAGGCCAATTGGAGCCTTGGGAACCTATGAATTAACTCCGATCTGAGCTTATGATTTTTGTCTAACATAACTCTACAACCTAACCTATTTTCTTGATTTTATTTCTAGTCTAATATATAATTTTTCTTTAATTAACGAGAGGTCGATACGCATCTGACAAAGCCGGCACTTATAACGTAAAAAATAAACTATGTGCCACACTTTCCTTTATCTTATCCTCCTTACCTTTTTCCCGACAATAATAGTTGTAATGAAATAATTAACACCTTTAGTTTTTTTTAATTTATTTAGGTTTTTAGTTCTCATTCTAAAAAAGTGATAAAGGGAATAATTTAAGTTTTTAACTCGTTTAACATCCTATTTTCAGAGGCATTATGTTACCCGGTTTTGCTATGGAAGCGATAATTGATTATATCCTGTTTGCAGCTTGTATATTTCTTTTGATCGGCAGCTTTACATTTCTTTCAAAACGCGATTTGTTCAATTACGCTTGTTTCCAGATCTTTTTAAAATGTTTCTGCGATCAATCTCTATTAAAGAAAAAGATAGTAAAAACAGTATATTGCCTCACAAGGCTTTACTCACTGCGATGTCAACAACATTAGGGATAGGCACCATAGTAGGTCCTGTTATTGCGATTCATCTTGGAGGTCCGGGTGCTTTGCTAGGATTTCTTCTTACATCGGTATTGGGAAGCGCTGCAACCTTTACTGAAGTCAGCTTATGCGTTAAGTTCAGAAATAAATTAAAAACTGATTTCATTATCGGCGGACCAATGGAATATTTAAAGAAGCTGTTATCTCCCACGCTTGCAAAATGGTATGCCTTTAGCTGCTGCATCCTGATGACAGCTTGGAGTGGTGCACAGGCGAACCAGCTCGCTGCTATATTCGATTCTCCATTGCTGGAGAATACCGCGTTTCCCCTTTGATTTCAGGATTTATCGTTGCTGCCTTGGTCCTATTTTCATTATTTGGAGGCATTAAACGCATTAGCTCCCTTTCCGCGAAGATGGTACCCCTAATATTTATCTTATTCTTGGGATCAAGCTTTTGGATTTTGTTCTTGAATGTGGAAAGACTCCCCTCCATTTTGCCACAATTTTTTATTCTGCATTATCTCCGTATGCAATGGCAAGCGGCACCTTAGTGGGTGGTTTGGTCAGCGCTCTGCGTTGGGGAATTTTTAAAGGCACTCAAGCCACCGAGGCTGGTATTGGAACACAGACTATACCTCATTCCATGACCGCCTCTGAAGATGCTATTGCTCAAGGGACTCTTTGATGATTTCCACCTATACGGCAGGCTTCGTGGCATTCCTTTCTGGATGTGTGTGGTGCTTGTTACAGATACGTGGCAGGATCCAAAGCTTCCCCTGGGAATCAGCATGATCGCTGCATCTTTCTATATGCATTTCTCAAGTATTGGACTTGCCATCTTAGCATTTTGCACTTTCTTGATTGGATTTGGAACTAGCCTCGGCAACAGTTATAACGGCAGCCAATGCTTTGCTTACCTTGCAAATCCGAAGCTGATTCGTTATTACTTTGTCTTCAGTGCTTGTGTGATCATAGTTGGAGCAATCACAGAGGTTAAAACTTTTTGGTCTGTCATAGATATTTTCCTGGCGGGCATGGCAATTCCCCATATGTTTGCACTGATGCGGTATGTCCATGGGTATAAATGGAATGTGGAAACGCAAACCTCATTGGCCGTATAAAAAAATACAGAAAAAATTACAAAGGTAATCAGGCCGTCTCGGCCTAATTCCAATGAAAGCCTAAATATTGTCGGTTTTCCATTGCCTCTGCCAGTTTTGCAACCGAGTTTTTTCTTGTATTCTGTTCAGTGTAGAGATACTGGTTTTGTTGGGGTACCGAATGAAAAATGCTGAAATATCTAGACCGAGGAACCCTCCCTCAGGAGGTCCTGAATCAAATGGAAGTGGCATATTCTCAGATTATTGCCAATGGGTTTGAATATCATTCGCTACTACCCCCATTGCCAAAAGGTAAATGAGGAAAACAAAAACAGCGAGATGCTTATAATCATATTAGACTTCTTGCGTAATTATTTTTTTTTAACGCTGAGACGGGTAGTCGGAGAGACTACAGGACTTTTTTGCGTTTTTTCCTACTCCCCGTCTCAGCGTTAATCATTAAGACATCATTTATAATAATCTGAAGATTTTTCCAACCAAAAAATAAAATCTTAATTACGCAAGAAGTCTATTATTCGCAGCAGAAAAGAATATCATTTTCAAATTCAGTATACATGGGAAAATTCAGAAAAAGCTAGGTTGCAAAACTGGCAATGGCGATGGAAAACCGACAATATTTAGGTTTTCATTAGAATCAGGCCGAGACGGCCTGATTACCTTTTCATTCAGATACCCCGACGAAGGAGGGTATCTGTTACCACAAAAAAAACCTTTTTCACAATTCAATGCAAGAAATCTGGAATATACACACAAACAACCAGAAAAATTGTTTGTGTATATTTATGTGTGGCTAAATTTGCCCTTCTTTTACCTTTTGAACTTCTTGCTCTAACTCGTCAAATTTCATTTGAGCAGCCTTAAGGTTGCCTTTTAATTTAGATTTTGCCTTTAGCAATTCTTTTTCCATTTCTTTAGAAGATTCAATTTCCTTCATTAGCTTTAATAATCTCTCACAAGTTTCGGTTCTTTTAAGATTATGATTTATGTTATAAGCATTACGAAGTTTTTCCATCTTCTCGTCAGAGGTATCCAGTTCCGGTTTTGTCTTCTCATATTCTGCAAGGTCTTGTATTGTATTTGCGTGAGCCTGTTCCGCTTCTCTAAGTTCTCGACTCAAATTTAGGCCTTTGTCCCTCTAGTATATTCAGTTTGTCTTCTTTGGACATGCTAGCGAGCACTTGCGCTCTCTGCTCAACTGGCACATACCGCAGTCTTCTTATCTTCTTCATTTACCTCTTCTTCAACTTTCTCTTCTTTTTTCTTCTTTCCATCAGCCTCAATTATACCTTCTTCTTTCACTTCTGCTACTTTTCTCTCTTCCTCAATGATCCCGTCTTCTTTTACTTCTCCTGCAACTTTCTCTTCTTCTACTTTCTCTTCCCCGCCTACCTCAATTATACCTTCTTGTTTCGCTTCTGCTATTTTTCTCTCTCCCTCAATAATCCCGTCTTCTTTTACTTCTTCTGCAACTTTCTCTTCTCCGCTACATCAATTATACCTTCTTCTTTCACTTCTGCTACTTTTCTCTCTCCGTCAATGACCCCATCTTCTTTTACTTCTTCTTCAACCTTCTCTCCTTCTGCTTTCTCTTCTCCTTCCTCCGCTATC
>CAWCVY010000039.1:0-29714 GCA_963799115.1 uncultured Chlamydiae bacterium
ATTCCTAAGCGCATTAACCCCCACTGTTAACCGTGATAATGTCCATGGAGGACTACCTTTCCAAGGAGAACCATTATCCATTGTCATCCCATCAGGTAAACCATATTCTCGAAATGCATTTCCAAGCCATTATGCACCTCTAGAAATGTTTCACCCTCGCATGCTTTCAAAACAATAGAAAATCGAATGATCATCTAATACTGTTAAAGGATGACATCTTTTGGAACCCATCTTAAAATAGCCTTTGAAGTCCATTTGCCATAAATTGGTCGGATTTCTTTTTCGAATCGAATAAAATGTTGTCTTTTTTCTGATTCTATAGGATCGATCTTTCCATGTTTCTTTAAAACTCGATTAAACGTTATTTACAGAAGGAAGGTTATCATGCCCTTTATTAATGAGATATTGTCTAAGCTTTTCTTGCTCCCCAAGCAGGAAAACGATTTCGGGTATTGAGAATTATATCGATGATCTCGCAAGAAGTACGATTGACTGAAGACTGAGGACGTCGTGAATGATTAAGTAATCCATCTACCCCATCTTCTTTAAAATCTTTCTTATCGACTTGTATCCAGTTTTCCTGCTGATCTTATATTCTGAGCACAATTTACTTATTGTAAATTCACTAGACATAGCTTTATTTATAAATTCATCTCTCATAGATATGGTATCCTTTGTTTGCCAAGGCATCTTTTAATCTCCTATGTTGATTAAAAAATGCAGTTTACAAAGTGTTACCTATGTATTGATAGAACTTGTACCCATGTCTTGATACAAAACAGCAATTGGAGCCCTTCAGGCTCATCTCAGCATCTTGTAACAATTAAAAATAAGCCTGAAAGGCTTAAATTGTAACAGCCCAGCCCAGGCATCGCCCTGGGTAGGGATAAAAGAAAATTTGCAGCCTGAAAGGCTGCCAGAATGATTCATTAAACACAAATTTACATGAAACATTGTTTTTCTCTAGCAGCCTTACAGGCTGCAATATTATCTGAACCTTACCCAGGGCATCGCCCTGGGTAGGGATAAAAAGAAAATTTACGGCCTGAAGGGCTGCCAGAATAATTCACTAAGTACAAACAAATTTACATGAAACATTCCGCTCTTCTAGCAGCCTGTAGGTGATTTATGGGTAATAGCATACGCACACCGGCACGGAAATTGCTCGGCTCTTCTTCAGGGGGATGCTCCTCCTTTATCCTTCTCTTCGATTTCAGGTAAGACATCGGTAATCGCTGCCTTATAGAATTCCAACTTTGAGCCATCGTACATTTTCAGTATTACTGTCTGCTCCCCGACCCGAATAACAGTACCAATAATACCCATTGCTGTTACGCGATCACCTTTCTTCAAGGTATTGCGCTGCTGTTCTAATGCTTTCCTTCTCTTTTGTTCCGGTCTCCATAAAATGATGTAAAAAAAGAGAAAAGCAATCCCAATCATGACGAGTGTTTGCCAAAAACTCTGGTCAGGGGGAGGCAGGCTTTCTTGTCCTTCTGCAAATAAACGGAAGTTACAGAATAGAAACAGACTCAATAATGTATAGCATTTTGCTTTCATCGTTTTCCTCAATAGCGTAACTTTTGCAAAAACCTGTACGTTTTTTTTTGCAAAAGATTATTGTTAAACAGTATATATCTTCAGGTTGTTTATGTGTAAATCGCGCATACCTTCCTGTAAAAATCTAGGAGTGTATCTTGCTTGATAGCTTGCCGTAATTGACGCATGAAATCAAGATAAAACGCAAGGTTTTGCAAGGTAACAAGAGTCATCCCTGAGATTTCATCCACATTAATAAGATGACGGATATATGCCTTTGAAAATCCTGAAGCAGCGCAATCAAGTTGTGCATCTAATGGTGTGAAATCTTCAGAATAACGGCCTGCCTTAATGTGAATTTTACCGCTCCAAGTAAATGCTGTACCGTTACGAGCATTGCGAGTAGGCATCACGCAGTCAAACATATCTACACCACGCATGACTGCATCTATTATATTACGAGGCGTTCCCACCCCCATCAGATAACGCGGCTTGTCAACAGGTAAAAAGGGTTCGGTAACTTCAAGCAGGGCATTCATTTCATCAGCAGGCTCGCCAACAGAAAGTCCGCCAATGGCAAATCCTTCGAAAGGCAGCTGAGTTAAAGTACGAGCGGAAAACTGCCGTAGATCTGCATAAGTGCTTCCTTGTACAATTCCAAATAAATTCTGATGGGGTTTCAAGTCAAAGTCTCGGCACACTCTCGCCCAGGAATGAGTGCGCTCTAGCGACCTTTGGGCTTCCTCATAAGTACAAGGATAAGGGACACATTCGTCAAAAGCCATCACAATGTCTGACCCTAGTGTCTTTTGAATTTGCATGCTTTCCCGTGGACCTAAGAAATGTTTAGATCCATCTATATGGGATTTAAAAAACACCCCTTCCTCGGTCACCTTATTAAGTCCTGCCAGTGAAAATACTTGAAAACCTCCCGAATCAGTTAAAATTGACCGAGGCCAATTCATGAAGCGGTGAAGACCTCCTGCCTTTTCCATGATGGTCATGCCAGGCTTTAGCATCAGATGGTAGGTATTGCCCAAAATGATGCGTGCATCAATTTCTAATAATTGCTGTTGCGTCAGAGTTTTAACGGCAGCGCGTGTCCCTACCGGCATAAATATGGGGGTTTCCATGGTTCCATGGGCAGTCTCTAAAACCCCTAAACGGGCTTTAGAATGGAGATCTTTTTTTTCAAGACGGAAGGAGAAAGAAGGCATAAATTAAATACAAATTAAATATAAATTAAATCATCTAGATTAGCGGCTGGAGTGATAGGATTGCAAGAAATATGTGTGAATTTCGTCCTGAGGGGTCATAAAGTAATAAAGTACCAGATTGGACGAGAGATTTGGCGCTGCCCAATCTGGTACTTTATTACTTTACGAGCCCTTAGCTGGGTAATTCCTTTGCTTTGAGGATTTGCTTAACCAATCTTGGTAGTTCCTCAATGAGGTAAAATGGGATAGAAAGTATTTGATGATTTAAGGAGAGAGGCAATTCAGATATGCGAATACCAAGCGGCAACTTTCTTTCAGCAAGAAAAAGCTTGAGTGATCTAAGAGAGCCAATAGCTCCGGCTTTTACTTCTATTGGGACAATCAATGAATCAATAGCAACCAAGAAATCTATCTCGGCGCTGCTGCTTTTTTCTTCCCGCTTCCAAGTGTAAAGACCATTAGCCTCCTCTTTTCCCATATAGACAAGAAGCTCTTGTCCCACAAATTGTTCAGCCAAGGCACCATCATTAATAAGCATAAGATCATCTTTAAAGAGAAGGTCTATTCCAAGATTGCATGCCCGCTGTACAAGTCCAATATCAAGAAAGAGAAATTTGCATTTTTTTTCATTAACATGCGTAATAAAGGGAAGACCAACCCCTGATGTAGCATAAACCAAAATAATCAACCCGGCATCGGACAGTTTACGGAGCGCGTTTTTCAAGGTAATTGTTGCCGCATCAGGATCCAAAGTTGAATACTTTAACCACTTTCCAATTAAACCCGGAACCTTTGCAAAGATTGTTTGTAAATGTTCATGCGGGGTTCTTCCTGCGTATTTTCCAAAATCTGTTCTAAATGTAGTCAATAGAGCTGTCTGAATGTCCTGGCAATGCAAAAGACTTTTCGACAGTAAGAATTCTGAAAGTACAGCCGGCATGCCACCAAGGGCAAAATACTCGCGAACAAGGGAAAGCAGCCTCTCATGAACCACTTCTTCAACAACATCTGTTATAAGAAGCGATTTGAGATAATTTCTTAATTTTGTGTGGCCTGATGCATCAAGGTATTCTCCAAAAGATAGCGGCCTAAGATACATAAATTGAACACGACCAACAGGCATCCGAAAATTGGCATCATTGAGGACAAATTCTAGCAGTGAGCCAGCGCCTATAACGTGTAGATCCGCCATTTGCTCTTTGAAGTACCGCAGCGCCATTATAGCTTGAGGGCACTCTTGTATTTCATCAAGAAATAAAAGGGTTTTGCCTGATTGAATTGTATGATTTGTCACAAGTTCAATAGCATTAATAATCCGATTGGGCTGTAAAGTCTTAAAACAGTTCTTATACTCGGGATATTCCTCAAAGTTAAGGATTACGGAGTTTTCAAACTCTTCTCTTCCAAATTTTTCGATCAAATGAGTCTTCCCCACCTGTCTTGCACCGCGCAAAAGTAGCGGCATCCGTCTGGGATTATTTTTCCAGCGCAGTAGGTCAGTCTCTATATCTCTCTTCATGCCTTCAAAATACAAAACTGCTTTATTTTTTACAAGGCATTTTTGCTAAGCAGATTTAAATTTTACAAGGCAAATTTTTCAATAATTATTTTTCATCATAGACTCCCTGCTTTGCATAAAAGAAAAAATCGGTAAAATATAGGGCATATATTCAACGCGAGTTTTGGATAAGCAAAGCTTTTTTATTGTGCAATTTAAACACGTTTTGGATAAACAGGCTTATCCAAAACTCGCGTTATTCAAAAGAAATGTCTGAAAAAAAGCCAAAATCCCATAAAATAATCCGTGATTTTTCGCCAAAAATATGAGATTTCATGTCTGAAAAAAAGCCAAAAATATGAAACGAGTTATAGATCAAGAACTTAAGAGGGAAAGAATCGAGTAGAAGGCAATCATGCCTATCTTGTCATATTAAAGGGTTAATACAACGATATTTTCTACATGAATCGTTTGCGGAAACTGATCAACTGGCTGGACAGCTTTCAAACGATAGCCTCCTTTTACTAAAGCCTCTAGATTGGCGGCTTGGGTGGCAGGGTTGCAAGAAATATAGGTGAGTTGCGGTGCTTTTATCCCAAGAAGATGTTGAATCGCTTTGTTGTCGAGCCCAGCACGGGGCGGATCTACCATGACAACATCCGGAGGATGCTGGTCCTGAAGAAGAGTAGGCAGCACGCATCCTACATCGCCTTGGTGAATGGAAACATTGCTTAGATGATTGAGTTTAATATTTTCTCGGGCATCAATGACAGACTCAGGGCTTATTTCAATGCCAATGACCTCTTTAACCCACTTAGATAAACAAATGCCGAGGGTGCCTGCTCCGCAATAAAGATCATAAACCGCCGCATCTTTAGAAATATTTGTCAATTGGATGGCGCGAGAATATAATCGCTCTGCTTGGCGTGTATTGGGTTGGAAAAAGGCTGTAGGGCTAATGCGAAACTGTAATGTTTGAGGCTCTTTATTCTCCATTTCTAATCGAAGGATCTCTCGTATATGATCGGGACCATATAAAACCATCTCATAAAATTGTGTCGGCTTACCTTTAGCGATTTGTTGAATCCGCAAAAAAATTGAAAGCTTTTGATCGGTATCAGCCGGTTCGAGTTTCTCCCTTAAGATCGAAACAAAATTTTGCAAATCCGTTTGCCGAATGGCATACTGAGGATTGCCCGAAACGGTCAGCATCACAAGACGATCTCCTGTACGCTGCCCCTCGCGCAAGGTTAAAGTCCTCAAAGATCCGGCATCGCGCCCTAAATGATAGGCTTCCAGTCCCGCATCCGCCCACCACTTAGAAACTGCCTGGACGGCATCAATGATCCAAGGATGAGTCAGATGGCATTCTTGCATTTGGAATACATGTCCTCGAGTTCCATACAGAATTAAACCTAAATAGCGGTTGCCTGCTTTATCGCTGGAAAATGTTAATTCCATTTTGTTGCGGTATTGCCAAGGGGGTAAGCAAGGAATAATGGAATGCCAAGAGACCTCAGAATGGAGAAAAGGCTCAAGGTAGCGATGAATCCAGACCTCCTTTTGCTTGAGCTGATCAGCATAAGAGACATGCTGCCATCTACATCCCCCGCATTGCCCAAAGTGGCAGCAAAGAGGTGTTACACGCTCTTCTGATAGCTGAATCCATTCTAAAGGCAAGCTTTGATAAAGTCCCTTTTTCTTCTTCAAAAGAACAAGCACCTCATCTCCCGGACTTGAGAAGGGGACTTCTACTTTAATGGGGGGCCTCTCTTGTTGATGTGCTATCCCCACACCTTGGCCATCTTTAGAAAATTCGGTGATTCTCAGTTGAGCTAAGCGATCTTTTGATTGGATCATAAATAAAAAAAAGGGGGCGCAAGCCCCCTTCCTCACTTTTTTGAAGCAAAATGTGATGATTACCGATTGCCTACTCGTTTTGTAGGTAATTTAGCCGTAGCTCTTTTAAGAGAAAGCTGACGGGGTCTAAAACTTGCATGAGCAGCTTTTGCTTTAGGTTTTGCCTTTACAGTTGCTGCTTTAGCTTTGGGTTTTGGTTTAACGGAAGCAGATTTAACTTTAGAAGTTGCGTGAGCTCCAGCTTTGTGTTTAGCAGCGGATGCTGCTGCTTTAGCAGGCTTTTTTTGGCCTTTATTTTTCTTTTCTGAAGAGATAGATTCCTTGCGGAACATCTTCGCAACTTTTTCAAGTTTGACTGTGCCTGTACGAACACGTTGAGAAGCAGCCTTATTACCGTTTTCAGATTTTTCAAGATCTAGACAAATATTCGATAAAAGGTCTTTCATATGTTTAAATGTGTCTTTGAGTGCCATGCCTCGAACTCCTCCTTTTAGAGTTATATATTTGACAAATAACAAATATTAACTTTGGATATATTGTGCAACATATTTCTTCAAAAAGTTGAATTTTGGTCAACTTTTTTCATAAATGAGCGGTTTTTCACCCCCTTTTTGGCCTCAAGTTCTGATTTTTGTACAGAAAAGGGACAAAATCATCATTAAACTTGACAAGAGCTTCGATCTTGGCGAAACTTATTACAAATTTATACTTAAAATCAGCTTTAAACCCTTCTTTATTCTATGTTTGTGCGTACTTTTCACTTTTTATTCTGCCTGCTTGCCTTCCATCCCTTATCTGCAATGGGTCAAGGTCCTAAAGCAACGATTGAACAGGCTGAAAGATTGTTCGCTGAAAAACTATATGGAGATGCCCTTCCACTTTATTCTCTACTATTAATCCCCCATTTGGAATCTGAAGCAGAATTGCAAGACCATCTCACTTTACGGCTAGCTACTTGTTATTTAGAAGAGGGTTATCCGCAAGCTGCTCTCGATATCCTCACCCCTCTTCCATGCTCCAATAAATGCTTATATCTCATGGGTTTGGCCCACCGCTATAAGCAAGAAACCTTTCAAGCATTCCAATTACTGCAGCAATGTTCTCCGGTCAATGAATCGCAATACTTCAAAAACTACATCCATTTAGAAAAGGGATATCATCTGTTTCAACTTGAAGATTTCAAAAATGCCCAAAGCGCATTTGAAACTGTTGTTTGGCAAGAAAACAACCCCCTTTCCTTTTATTTAGCCCGGTTGAACCTGGCTAGAATCCATTTAAAGACCAACAACCTCAATAAAGCCCAAAAAGCCCTTATTCTACCGCACCCTATCCCTCAGGAACATCCTCTTAACCTTGAAAAACTGTACCTGGAAGGTTTATTGCTGCTTGCCAATCATCAAGATGACCAAGCCATGGCTTGCTTTGAACAACTGCTGCCAAAATCGACTGCAAAATATGATTGCTCCATTCCCATCTTGCATGGATTAGTGATCAGTTATTTAAGGCAAGCTTTGATGCTGAACCTGCCTTTAAATGATTTGAAAGCCTTACTCAATAAAGCAGAAGGTACCTTGCAGAAACTTTTAGATGATGCTCCGACTGAAAGCTCCTATCTTCTAATGAGCGATTTCTACCTCATCAAAGCTAAGCGTCTAGACGATTTGCAAGCCTATTCCCAAGCCCAGAAATTATTGAAACAAGATCTTTTCAACACTCCAGAAGGAAAAAGGCAGGTTCTTCTCAAACTTGCAGAAGGAACTCCAAGCTATCAAGAGCGGGATCGGCTTTACCAAAGATTGACGACTGAACCGCATCAGCCTGCCGCTTTTTATGCTCATGTCTGGTTTCTAAAAGGGTTGAACGATTTTGAAGATAGTTTGCATTTGAGCCAAGCAGCCCAAGCCTTTGCCCAAGCAGTTCATTTGTATGAAAATGCTAATTCTATAGAAGAAGCGCTAGCCTTAAAGCACCTGGTCCTTGCCTACGCTCTGCAAAAAGAGCCGCATCAAATCTGCCAAGCTTGGGAAGTTCTCAAAACCCTTTTGAATCGCCCTCCTCTCCTCGCTTCTATTCCCTATCCCCAGGAATTATACTGCTTAGCCGGTTGGTTGGCTTTACAATTGAACGATAAAGCCATTCTCAGGGAAGCAAAAGTTTTTTTACAACACAGCCAAACTTATCCTTTGACCAATAAATGGCGCACGCTGGAGTTAAAACTTGAAGGGCTAGTCTCTTTGCAACTGGAAGAATGGAAACAAGCAGAGGCTTTATTTAGCCGCCTGAAGGAAGAGTATCACAGCACCTCTTATGGTGAGGCCTGTTTTTGGCTGGCACATTGCGCTGAAAAGCAAAATCAATCAGCCTTAAAAAAAGACTACTTGCAGCAAGTTTATGCGCAAGATTTTCAAAGCCCCTATGCCCCAGTGGCCTATTTTCACTTTTATTCCTATTCAGAATATATGCGCGGGGAACGCAAGGCAATCAAACATTTGCAAGCTATGCCAAATTTATTTCCCAACCACCCCTTAATCATTACTGCTTATTATTTAATAGGCATGGATCATAAAAAGGACCACCTAACCGAAGCAGGCCAGGTCTTAAGACGAAAAGATTGGACTGCTGCAATCGATGCCTTTCAACTTGCCGAAGCAACCTTTGATGCCCTTTTTACTCAAAAATTGATCTCATTAGACGACATGACCTACTTTACTCAGGTGCACTATCGTGCCAAGCTGGAGCGCGCTCAAGCAAATTTATCCATTGCGCAACATTCCATAGGGGGAAAGCGGCAGATATATTTAGAATATGCCGAAGGAGTTTTCAAGGAATTAATCCAAGATCTATCGACCCGGAAAATTCTAGATGATAAAATATTTTACCCTAAAATATTATCTGAGGCTGAATTTAAACTCGCTCAAACTTACACAGAAAGGGAAAAATGGAAAGATGCTGAGAATATCCTCGATCAATCTTTAAGCCGCTTCCAACAAAATGGTGTTCATCAAGGGTATGGGAGCATGCGCGTTTGGAATGAAAAGGGCAAACTCGCTCAAAAAAGGGCTGATTTTGTTTCCGCTTTACACTGTTTTTTGGAAGCCGAAAAAGCCACCACATCCGAACATTTGGGTTTAAGCCCCGACGAAAAACTGGAACTTTGGATCCAACAGAGCCTTTGCCACAAAGAAATGCATCAATATGAAGAGGCGATGCGCCTGTTATCGCGCGTGATCAACGATGATGTTATTTCTGCTGTGCGCATTAAGGCCATGTATCTGCGCGCTGAAATTTATGAATTACAAAACCGTCCAGAACTTGCCCTGAAACAATTAGAAGCCACGGCAAGCAAAGGGGGGGAATGGTCGCAAAAAGCAAAAGAAAAACTGGAAAACTATGTCTATTAAAATTACCTCGCTAGCTTTTTTAGCTAGCTTTTTTAGCTACGGCTCCAATTGGAACCTTATTTTATTTATTATTATTGGCTGTTCGATTGCCAGCTTCACCATTTTTATTGAACGCCTCATGCAACTGCACCGATCAGAAATCGATACCAATCAGTTTATTATCGCCATGCGCAAAACGATAAAAGAAGGCCATATAGTAGAAGCCATCCATACGTGCGAGCAAACAGGCGGAACAATTGCAGCAATTATCAAGGCTGGCTTGCTTAAACATAATCGTGGGAAAGAACAAATTGAATCTGCGATGGAAATTGCAGGCATGATTGAAATCGCCCGCCTAGAAAAAAATGCCAAAATCTTATCCATCATTGCTTATATTGCGCCTCTCATTGGTCTTTTGGGTACCGTGCTTGGTTTTATTCAGGCATTTGCTGAAATGCGCCTTAGCGGCCTTGTGGATATTTCAGCCACACGAATTGGAGAAGCAATGGAATATGCCCTTGTGACCACAGCAGCAGGACTCGTGGTGGCAATTCCTTCAGTACTAGCCTATAATTACGTTGTCAGTCGGGTAGAAGGATTTGTTTTGGAGATACAAACAGCTTCGGCTGAAATTGTCGATCTTTTGCTTGACCGTGAAGAGAATTACCTATGAATTTTAAGACTCGATTAAAGACTTCCACGACACTGATTGATCTAACCCCTCTGGTCGACGTCATCTTTCTCATGCTTATTTTCTTTATTGTAACCTCGGATATTTTGCCCCTAAAATCACTGCTTATCGAAAATCCCACCTTAGAAAAAGATTCCGCCCCTTTGACCACTCAGCTGCTTTTGGTAATGGATGCCCAGCACGTTATTTATTTAGGATCTAAAAAAGCGATCGTTGACTTGGCTTCACTCAAACAAAATCTGCAACAAGAAATCCACTACTTGAAACAACAAAATGGTGGACAAGAGCCTACCATTGTTTTAAGTATCGACCGCCGGGTGGACTATGGCCTTTTTCTGCGGCTTTTCTCTATTGCCCAAGAATGCTGTTCTCGTTTGCGTCTAGTCTACCAACCGGCAGAAAAAGAGCATGCTTAAAAACGAATTTATGCAAAGCTTCGCGAAGTGTGATTAAAGCAACAGCGCCTCCCATGAGGGCTGGCGGTTCTTTTTTTTTATTAATATTACTTTATTTTTCTCATTGTGCAAAAGTCAACTATCCTGCTAAACTGATTTATTCATTTAATTTAATATTATACTAATAAATAACTTAATTTGGGAATCAATTTATGCATGTCGAGAAAAAATCAGGTTACATAGGACCTTCAGAAAACAGACCCTTTGAGAGCTCTTCAATAGGAGCTCTTCCAAGTGAGTTGCTAATACAAATTTTCGGATTGCTATCGACCCAAGATTTATATCATGTTTCCCAAGTTTGCAAAACCTTTCATGTACTCTCTACTGATAATCAATTATGGAAGCCCATCTGCGAAGAAAATGGTATCTTTTTTATACAAGATTCTGATTCCGAAACAGATCACAAAACGGAATTAGCTGAGGCTCTTAAGGGAAGCTTTGCAGAGAATAAGCCAAAAGTTACGTTCAGAGATCTAGCTGGATGTAACTTCAAATTAAAAGGAAAGTATCTTGGATTTATTGAGGAAGCTTCACCAGAAGTAGAACAGTGCCTTAAAATTAAAGATCTAGTTACAGAAGAGATTATTGCGAGCTATCCCGTTAAAGAAAAATTTAAATGGGGTTTTAATAAAGGATACTTTGCTTTCGCAGAAGCTGGATCTGATCCGAGAACGTCTGTTATGACAATCATCCACGAGAGTGGACAAACTAAAAAAGTCCCTTTAGAATACTCTGCAAGTTTTCTAGCATGCCATGAAAATGCAATAGGTATTATCCCGGATGGGTGGGCAGAATCCCGTGTTATCCATATTTATGATCCTATAACTGGAGATTTAAAAAGCAAATTACCACATCCTTCCCCTATGGGTACCTCGATCTATTTTTCTGATACACGTCTAGCTACTGGTGATGCGGAGGATACCAATCGCATTTGGGATATTAACTCAGGAAAGATTATTCATTCATTTGACAAAGATGGAGGAGCCCATATCCTTCTCCTACAAAAGCAGCTATTTATCTCAAGCTATAGCTATAGCAATGAATTTAAAATCCACGATCTTAATTGTGAAGACCCGTTAAAAAAACATAAGATAATTCCTATGAAAAAGAACATTGTCGGCATGGATATTTATGGCAATCTTCTGGCAATAAAATTAGAAAAAGAGCCTGGCGTTATCCATCTTTACAATATTAAAACAGGAAAACGTCATTGCTATACTGCTGAAGAGAAACATGTGAGCCAAAGTAAAAGCGATACACCTCCTCAGGTCAAATGGTATGGGAGACAGCTGAATGTTGTGATTGACGGAGTATTAGAAACTTGGGATTTTTCTCAACATCATCCCGTTAATAATAACGTTGCTCAAGCCGCCTTTCGTGCGACGCAGGAACTGATGAATAAACTAAATTCCTCTGTTATATCCTTCTGGAAAAAGTAAAAATCATCTAAATAATTGATTAGGTTGATGACCATGCCTGAAACTGAATTTCTTCATGCCTCCTGATCTCAACGCGTAGGCCGAGATTTCAAAAAGAGACCAATATGCCGCGATCGGCGAAGAGGTAATAGTTCAAAGCCTATTGTCGAGGAGCTTTACATGGCAGATTGTCTTTTTTAATTCTACGCTCGCATTGAGGCCAGGAGACCGGAACTTATCAACTGGCAGAAAAAGAGCATGCTTAGAGCGCATGCCCGTGAGAGCGTTCGCGTTACTTGTGTATAAAAATGTGAACGAGGTCAAAAAGTTCGGGTAATTTGTAAAAGGGCTCTGGTTGAATGAGCCTGAAGGGCTCCAATTGCTGTTTTGTATCAAGACATGGGTAACAAGTTCTATCAATACATAGGTAACACTTTGTAAACTGCATTTTTTAATCAACATAGGAGATTAAAAGATGCCTTGGCAAACAAAGGATACCATATCTATGAGAGATGAATTTATAAATAAAGCTATGTCTAGTGAATTTACAATAAGTAAATTGTGCTCAGAATATAAGATCAGCAGGAAAACTGGATACAAGTGGATAGAAAGATTTAAAGAAGATGGGGTAGATGGATTACTTAATCATTCACGACGTCCTCAGTCTTCAGTCAATCGTACTTCTTGCGAGATCATCGATATAATTCTCAATACCCGAAATCGTTTTCCTGCTTGGGGAGCAAGAAAGCTTAGACAATATCTCATTAATAAAGGGCATGATAACCTTCCTTCTGAAATAACGTTTAATCGAGTTTTAAAGAAACATGGAAAGATCGATCCTATAGAATCAGAAAAAAGACAACATTTTATTCGATTCGAAAAAGAAAATCCGAACGAATTATGGCAAATGGACTTCAAAGGCTATTTTAAGATGGGTTCCAAAAGATGTCATCCTTTAACAGTATTAGATGATCATTCTAGATTTTCTATTGTTTTGAAAGCATGCGAGGGTGAAACATTTCTAGAGGTGCATAATGGCTTGGAAAATGCATTTCGAGAATATGGTTTACCTGATGGGATGACAATGGATAATGGTTCTCCTTGGAAAGGTAGTCCTCCATGGACATTATCACGGTTAACAGTGTGGTTAATGCGCTTAGGAATAAAGGTAAGCCATTCATCGGTAAGGCATCCGCAAACACAAGGAAAAGACGAGCGATTCCATCGAAGCCTTAAAGAAGAGGTTTTAAGGTATCATCAATTTATAAATTTAAGAGAAACTCAAAAAATACTTGATGAATGGAGAAAGATATATAATTTTGAGAGGCCTCATGAAGGCATAGGTCTTCTTTGTCCAATTCAACGTTATAAATCTAGCCTTCGACCTTATCCTGAAAAACTGCCTGAAATTGAATATAAGCCTGATGATATAGTGAGGAAGGTACAAGCATGTGGTTGTATTAATTTTCATGACATAAGATATTTTGTAGGGGAACATTTGAAAGGAGAACATGTGGCAATAAGACCAACTTCTGTAGAAGGAGTTTATGAAATATATTTTGTAAATACCAGGGTTGCCAGAATAAGCTTAAAGTGAGTGAGGACTTTTGCATCTGTTGCGATTCTTGCCTTGTAAATAGCTTTCTGGGCTAGCTAAACTGGCAAGAATTGCTTCAGAGGCTTAAGTCCGGGCCATAAATGTTAACAAAATACCATTAAGGCTATAAAAAACGTTATTTATCCCCTCAAGGAAAAATGCGAGATTGTGATCAAAAAGAAAGTTAGAGAAAATAACAACGGTTTTTAATAAAATGTGTTACCTATGTGCTGATAGAAGTTGTTACCTATGTCATGAAACTAAACAGCAATGCGAGCCCTTCAGGCTCATAAAACAGCCAATCAAGAATATAAGTTAGCGCTTATGGGGCGATACCGGAGGCGCTGCAATTAGAGCCCTTCAGGCTCATAAAACAGCCAATCAAGAAAATAAGTTAGCGTTTATGGGGACGGATACCGGAGGCGCTCCAATGCGTGCCCTTCAGGCTCATAAAACAGCCGATTAAGAAAATAAGTTAGCGTTTATGGGACGGATACCGGAGGCGCTGCAATGCGAGCCCTTCAGGCTCATAAAACAGCCAATCAAGAAAATAAGTTAGCTCTTATGAGCCTATGGGGCGGAAACCGGAGGCGCTGCAATGCGAGCCCTTCAGGCTCATAAAAAAAGCCAATCAAGAAAATAAGTTAGCGCTTATGAGCTTATGGGACGGAAACCGGAGGCGCTGCAATTGGTGCCCTTCAGGCTCATTCTTATTCTCTAGTATAGATAAAGCGGTTCTTACGATTGGAATTTATGAAGTCCATCTCGTCTTTAAGAAAAAACTTTTCGAAATCTTTCTTTAAATCTTTTGGATTTTCTGTGAGTTTAATTCCAAAATTCTCTTCAATAAATTGCTTACTGCGCTTGGGAAACAATTCCATATCCAACCCTTCAAGAGTATTAACAATTATTTCTATGGGATCCCCTTTTTCATCATTTGGACCAGGAGGTCCATAGGAAGGTTGAATGATCTTTTTGACGTCTAATAACTTCAATTGTCTTAATTGAGTTTTTAATTCTTTAAGTCGCTTTCTACACTTAAGTTGAAATTGTTTTTTATCTTCCTGAATTTCGGTATACTTGCTGTATTCTTCTAATGGCTTTTTTGGAAGGCCCATGATGCAGTTTTCAACCAAACGGACATTAACCCATAACATAACGTGTTTTAACCGAGAGATTTGTGAGTAAATCTTATAGCTAAACAGTAGCCAGCGTTTTTGAAAACATAGTTTATAGCTTTCTTTACTATATGTATGAGGTTTGTATTGCCCTAAAAAGAAATATTCTGAAATTGACGATATTAAAGTTTCAATTTTTAACGAGGTTTCAGGAGAAAGCAGATAGATAAGCCCGATTCCTGGGACGCCTACCTTTGATAAATCAACAGAAAGGGCTTTTGATATAGCTGCTATAGAAGAAAAACGCATTCCCCGAAAAGTTAAGGCACATTGAATGAGCGAGAGAGTAATACTTGCGATGTTTTCCTTCCATCGGTAATTGAGAGATTCTTTTTCAACGGCATTTTTAGATAACAATGATTGGCGGAGCGCTTGATCTAAGAGTTTATCTAATGTTTCTTGGTGCTCTACTAATTGTTTAGCTAAAGAACGTTGAAACTCCAGATCGTTAATTCTTAGTTCCCATTCTTCTTTATTTTGAAGAGGAAATTCTAAGAGATTTAAATAAATATGCTGTTTGGCAAAAAAGTCATTGATTTCCTCAAATGTGAACTCACGGGTGGTGGTGATAAAGCCAAAAATCTTGGTCAGACTTAAGTCAACTTTATCCTTAAAATCTTTCTCTCGCTTTAGCAGATGGGATGCTAATTTATCTCGGTTAAATACACGCCTCTTACCTACACTATGATAATAAGACTGTTTGATGTAACGGCGAAATCGTTTTCCTTCAATAAGCTGCTGCCAACTAGCAAAATTGTTAGGAACATCGCCTTTGATGGACATGCCTCGTTGCTTGAAGATTTTTTTGACTTCTTCAACATTTTTGCATTGGTCTAAAGAATTTAAAAAACCCTTCGCTTCCTTAATTAACTGTTCTTGAGAAGCTTCGGAGGCTTGATGATCGATGTGGATCTGAGGATTTAAGTGGTAAACCCATTCTTTTTGGTAATGGCAAGCTTTACCGATCTTCCAAGCTGAGTAGGCATTTTTAACAATTCTAACCCCATGCTTGCACAACTTCCCTGCAACCTGCTTACTGAAATGTTGCTCAAGAGGATATTGAATAAGTCTGCCAGCTAGCTTGACAACTTTAAAAAAACATTTATCAAGATTAGATGCTTTATCTTCAACCAACTTTGAGTACAATCCATTGATCTTCTTATCAAAGCTATTAATTTCTTTTATAGAGGGCGTGCCTTCAATCTGATTGAGAGCTGAAATTTGAGGTCTTAGCACGGCAAAGCGTTCCTGAATAGATAATAGGGCCTCTTTATCTTTGTATGTTAACGCTAATTCCGACGCATGACAAACAACTTGAGCAAACGGAATGACTGTTTTGTGTACTTCTTCTGCACAACTATACCACTTTCTCTTATTTCCTGATTCACTGAAATTCTGGTCGTCGGGAAAATTAACAATTGTGGAAAAAGTGCCACGATTAACATATGCATACTCAACACGAGCCGAGAAATAATTAAGGAGCTTTTGATATTGTGAATTTCCTTTTTGCATGCTGAAGTTTTTGGATAAGGAAACAAAGTCTTTTACCAGTTCAACGTATGCTTCTATTATTTTCTGATCTTCTTCGGAAAGTTGTTTTACATATATTTCCTCTTGAGGCTCCAATATCCCCTCAGGCTCCAAATCCTCTTCAAAAAGAATGGGTTTCATCTCTACTTCGGGCTCCAGAATTTCCTGTTCGTCTAAACCTGGAGGTAGAACTTCAACTTTTCTTTTAGGATTTGAAGGTATTGGGTTCTCTTGATTATGAAAGAATTTGTTTAGATCAGATAGAGATTTCAGGATATCATTGGCAGAATCGTTATTTTCTACTGGAAAAGCTCTGGCTTCACTAGTGGAGGGGAGGATCGGAGTATTTATCGAGTGAAAAACCATAACCTAACCTTAAGGGGGTAATAAGATATCGTTAAGGATACTAACAAATTGGCTTAAAAAAACAAAGGGGAAAAATAACTAATAGAAAATAAAAAAATTATTTATAAAAGAATTGAATTTTTGTTTAAGCCGATGCGCTATATCCTTGCAGCGGTGCCAATAAGAAGTTTGCCACTATGAGAGCGACAATGTTTAATGTAAATTTGTTTGTGCTTAATGAATCATTCTAGCAGCCCTTATTCTCTTGTATAGATAAAGCGGTTCTTACGATTGGAATTTACGAAGTTCATTTCGTTTTTAAGAAAAAACTTTTCGAATTCTTTCTTTAAATCTTTCCGATTTTCCGTGAGTTTAATCCCAAAATTCGTTTCAATAAATTCCCGAGTGCGTTCGGAAAACATTTCCATATCCAACTCTTCAAGAGTATTAGCAATTATTTCTATGGAATCCACTTTTTCACCGTTTGGACCAGTGCGCCCATAGGAAGGTTGAATGATTTTCTTTTCGTCTAATAACCGCATTTGTCTTAAAAGAATTTTTAATTCTTTAAGGCGCTTTCTACACTTAAGTTGAAATTGTTTTTCATCTTCTTGAATTTCGGTATACTTGCTGTATTCTTCTAATGGCTTTTTTGGAAGGCCCATGATGCAGTTTTCAACTAGACGGATATTAATCCATAACATAAATTGTTTAAACAGAGAAATTTGTGAGTGAAGCTTAGAGATAAATAGTAGCCAGCGTTTTTGAAAGAATAGTTTGTAACTTTCCTTACTATATGTATGAGGTTTATATTGCCCTAAAAAGAGATATTCTGAAACTGACGCTATTAAAGTTTCTATTTTTAATGAGGTATCAGGAAAAAGGAGATAGATAAGCCCGATTCCAGGGATGCCTGCTTTCGATAAATCAATAGAAAAGGCTTCTGATATAGCTGCTATAGAAGAAAAATGCATCCCTCGAAAAGTTAAGGCAAATTGAATGAGAGAGAGAGTAATACTTGCGATGTTTTCCTTCCATCGGTAATTGAGAAACTTGCTTTCAATAGCATTTTTAGATAACAACGATTGGCGGAGCCCTTGATCTAAAAGCTTAGCTGATGTTTCTTGGTACTCTACCCATTGTTTAGCTAAAGAACGTTGAAACTCCAAATCGTTAATCCTTAGCTCCCACTCCTCTTTATTTTGAGGAGGAAATTCTAGGCAATTTAAATAAATATGCTGTTTAGCGAAAAAGTCTTTGATTTCCTCAAATGTGAATTCATGGGTGGTAGTGATAAAGCCAAAAATCTTGGTCAGGTTTGCATCAACTGTTGCCTTAAAATCTTTCTCTCGCTTGCGCAGAAGGGATTTTACGTCATCTGTGTTAAATACAGGCTTCTTACCTACACTATGATAGTAAGATTGAATGATGTAACGGCGAAATCGTTTTCCCTCAAATAGCTGTTGCCAACTAGCAAAATCATTAGGAACGTCCTCTTCGATGGACATTCTCCGTTGTTTGAAGATTTTTTTGACCTCTTCAACATTTTTGCAAAGGGATAAAGAATTTAAAAAGCTAATCGTCTCATCATTTAACTGTTCTTGAGAAGCTTCGGATGCTTGATGATCGATCAGGATCCGAGGAGATAAGTGATGAACCCATTCTTTTTGGTAGCGACAAGCTTTACCTATCTTCCAAGCTGAGTAGGCATTTTTAATAATGCTAACCCCATTCTTGCACCACTTGCCTGCATCGTCCTTATTGACATATTGCTCAAGAGGATATTGGATAGCCCTGCCAGCAAGCTTGACACCTTTTGCTAAGCATTTATCAACATTAGATGCTTTGTCTTCAACCAGCTTTGCGTACAATCCATGGATCTTCTTATTAAGGCTATTAATTTCTTTTATAGAGGGCGCGCCTTCAACTTGATTGAGAGCTAAAATTTGAGGTCTTAGCACGGCAAAGCGTTCCTGAATAGATAATAGAACATTCTCACCTTGGCATGCATTCACTATTTTAGTTGTATGACAGATAACATAGCCAAGCGGAATGACTGTTTTGTGTATCTCTTCTGCTCCATTATGCCATCCTTTTTTATTCCCTGATTCAGTGGATTCCTGGCCTTCGGGAATAAATGGATCAATAATTGTGGAAAGCGTACTACGATTGACATTTGCATATTCAATAGGTTTCGCGCAATAATCGAGTGTATCTTGGTAAGGTGAATTTCTTCTTAGCATGTGGAATTTTTGGGAAAAGGAAACAAATTCTTTTTCCAGTTCAAGGAATTCTGTTATTTTTTCCTGATCTTCCTTTGAAAGATGTTTTGCATATATCCTCTCCTCCGGCTCCAAATCATCGCTTGGAAAATGCTTCTCTTCTTCCAAATCGGGTTGAGGAATGGGGTTCGGCCCCTCGTCCTCTAAATCTAATGGCACTGGATGAGAAGGTTTATCAATAATAAGGGCAATTCTTTTAGGATTTAAAGGTGTAGGCTTTTCTTCAGGCTTCCCAAAGATTGAGTCTAGAGAGAGCGAGAGCGTGACATCAATGTCAAAAATGTCATTTTTTCTTAGAGAAGAACCACCTGCAGGCGCGAAATTGAGAGGAGAGCCTTCTTCAAAGAAGAGTGGAGTATTTATCGAGTTAAAAGCCATAACCTAACCTTAATGAGCTAATAAAGATTTCGTTAAGGATAGTAACAAATTGGCTTAAAAAACAAAAGGAAAAAAATACACCAGTAGAAAATAAAAAAAATAGTTCATAAAAGAATTTATACGCAGACAACCTTCAGGTTGTCTGCGTATAAATTTTGCCCCATTATAAATATGAACGGGGCTTCATCTCATCGGGTGTTCTTCTTGGGCGAGCGAGATGTTTCTATTGTTTGAATGATTTGGGCTAGAAGATCATTAAAAGTCATTTGGCCATCTGCTAAAGTTTCTATTGTATTAGCAAATAAACCCAAATTAAGCATGATCGCTCCTAATATAACCATGAGAGGAAGGATGTCTAAAGTAGCTGATTGCATGATCCATACGTACCTGTATAGGACTTTTCCTTCGATTTCGTTGAGCTCAAAACCAGGAAGATCGATATATTGGTTGAGAAAAAGTAATAAACTTGCAACTTGATTCAAGGCGATATCTTGGATTTCAAAAGGAAGTTGAATGCGAAAGTGCAATCGATAAGGAATGTTTGCACCTTCTGGCAGTACATATTCTGGGCTGACTTGGGGTTGACTTTCGACTATCTCCAAAATGCGTTCTCGTTCTTTATCATCTATTCCTATAAAGACCAATAAGCGGTCAAAGGGAATGTTTTCTGATGCAGTTACGAAAGAACATTCATATTCTTCCTTTTCTAGCAGTGCCTGTATCTGATTTAGAACCATCATACACCTTTTTTAATAAGATCTTGTTGCGCCTCAATGAAAGATATAAGGCCAGCATCATCTAAAATGAAAAATTTTTGCAAAGCATTTTTGATAGTTTCCGGATTGTTTTCCGCGCTTTTTTTTACTTCTGCTTGTAAAGTTTCTAAGTCCAAGCCCAGTTGCATTTTTAAAAGAGTTTTTGTCTCGTCGCTAAGAAGACGCAAATCACAGGCTTGCAGGGCCTCATTAAAAGCTCGCAAAGTATCAAAACTTTCAAGACTCTCGCTTGATTTCAAAGATGCTTGGCGTGCAAAATCGTGCCAATGTTTTTTGGCTAAGCCATTTTGTAAATGTTGCAATTTTTGATTCCATTTTTGCACCCTCTCTTGGCTTTGTTCGAAGTCAGTTTTGGCTTTTTTATATGCAATAAAGGCCTCTTGGTATTTTGGCTCCTCTTTTTGCATTGTGGATTGCTGTAAATTATGGAGGATTTTAGCTACCTCCACTAATTTCTTTTCTTTAGATTGGTGAAAATAGTTCTGGATAGCTTGTTGGAGTTGAGTCCATAAAATTTTAAGTTGGATTCCCTTAAAAAATGCCCCAGTTGCCTCAGGCTTTTCTCGGTAGGCCTGATACAATCCAGCACCGGAGATGCCAAAGCTCGTAGCTATTGACCCGATTGATAATATTAAAAGAATTAATCCTGCTCCTCCTACCGGAGATGTTAAAAGCCCTATGACAGCCAAAGTGCAACCGACGGTTAATGAAATTGTTGCGAGGCTAAAGGCTAAACTTGAACGAGTTAATTTAAAATTAATGAATTTTGTCTCTATTTCATATTTTTTGCTTACCATTTCCTTAAGAGCGTTTTTAGTGGTGCTCTCAATAGTCTCTTGATGGTCAATATAGAAGCGCAGCAGATCATCTTGGGATTGTTTTTTATACCAAGTTTGAAACTGCTTCTTGCTTGCTGTCGGATTGCTTTGTTTAAAAGAAGCTCGTTTTAGCTCTTTAATTTTTGGTTCCATAGTTAGAAAATGGGGCTTTAGAAGAAGTAATTTTTTTTCAACTATAGTTTTCCGTTTAGTTAAAAGATCCTTGCTGGATTGGATCACTTGATTCAAGCTTTCTAAGGTTTTCTGAAAAGAGAGATAAGGTAGAGCTAATTCTCGAAAAAAATAATCCTGATCTTTTTTTAAAAGAATTATCAGTTCTTTTTTTGAAGGAAGCTTGGGATCTATTTCGATTCCAAAATCTTTCAATTGATTGCGGATTTCTTCTAAATTTTCTGCTTTTTCAATGATTGCCCATAAAGTTTTTATATGCTCCTTTTTACTGAGAATAGGAGCTAAAGGAGGTTGGAAATTTTTTTTTAAGTATAGCCCTTTTTCTGTTTCTATAAAGACGGGTTGATGCTTCTTTTGCCATTTATGAAAAGCCATTTTCCAATTATTAAAGGCGGCACTTTCTTTGGATATTTTTTTTAATTCCAGTCCTGAAGTAATAACTTCAAGAGCTGACATCATCCAAGACATTCCGGACATGACTGCTTTAAATTTGCCAGAAAGCTCTTTATGGGGAATAATATCTAAAGCCAGGCTCAAAATATTATAGATGCTTAAAGTCCAATCAAGTTCGCCTTTTAACTTTTCTTCAAAATTGATAGCGCTTTCCAAAAGCGTTATTTTTTTTCGATTTGGCCAGCTTGCTCAAATAAATTCTTATCAAGTTTCTGAATGAGGGAACCATCTATTTGCTTGGCTTTGGCATTTTGAAAGTCTTTAGGTGAAGTTTCAGGAGACAAATCTGCAAAAGTAAAAGAGGCTAAGAAGTTCTCATGGCTGACTGAGTCCTTTTGCTTCCCTTTTTCAAGATTTGTCGTAGGGAGAGGTAAGTGGGATATAGGTCCTTCTAAATTGTTCATTTAAATCCCCATATTAAATTCTTATTTATATTATAACATCTATTAAAATTTATTTCATAATTTTAGTATTATAAGTAATAAAATTAGAAGTTGGAATAAAAAACAAAGGGGTGAGAGTGGACGAGTGGACAATTAATTGGACGGTTGGACTAATTGGACTAATTGGACTGGCTAATTGGACAATTGGACAATATCAAGTCCAATTAGTCCAACTCGTCCAACCCGTCCAATTTATCACTCTTTCCTCGATTGAGCGACGCGGAAACCGGTATAAATATCTAGGTATTCCGGAGGGAGGGCCAGTCTTTCAGAAACTCGGACTCCTTGAGGGAGGCTATCATAACAGCCCCCTTTAACGATTTTGTTTATTCTGGCTGAACTTGTTTCATCCCAGCTGGCAACCCATTCCCAAACATTTCCACTCATATCGTAAGCCCCTACAGGACTTTTGGCATTATGGGTTTGGGCAGGGAACTATCTTGGGCCGTCAACGGCAATGTGTTGATGCCATTATAAAATCCTATGGGAGTGGTCAACACCTGAAGGGATTCTAGTGGTTTGGTGCTATCTCGATAGTTAGCCCAGGTGCGGTCTATAGTATTTTGGCCGAATCCGTATTTGAAACGCGTGGGCTTTCCTTGTACTGTTGCTACCGACATCCCAGCTGCCTTTTCCCATTCCGATTCTGTGGGAAGGCGATAGCCTTTGGCTTCGCAATAAGCATTTGCTCCATACCAAGTGACTTCAATGACTGGATAGTTTTCTTTGCCAGGAACACTTGTAATATGTACCGTATTTCCTTGCACTTGGCCCATTAATTGCGAAAGAGGATTAGCCGCCAAGATTTTACAAAGAATATGACCCTCACTGTCCAAAATAAAACCTGCTCGTCCCGGATCCCATATGGCTTTTTGATTTTGAAAAGCTTCATTGAGCCAATTGGCATATTGTGCATTCGTGACTTCATAGGCTCCAATGGCGAAAAGAGGAATAAACACTTCGCGGGCAGGCCTTTCATTTTGAGGATCATCGGAAAAAGGATCACCTATAGTCGCAATTCCAGCGGGTACCTCCAACAAAGTCTCCTCCTGTGTATATGCGATTTCAATGAAAGTGTGCTCTCCGGCTTTGCGATCGAGATTGATGGAATCAGGAGTGCGATAATTCGGTACGGGAGTGAAGAGTATGCGGAAACTACCTTCAGATTGAAGAGGAATAAAAGTTGATTTGCCCCGAAAGCGGTAAGTTTTTCTTGCTGCGGGCTGGCTCAAATTTTCAAGCTCAAAGCTGCCATCAGCTAAATTACTGACCACTTTAATCCCGCTTGCTTGGTCATTTATTAGTTCTTCACCTGATTTTGTGGTAAGAGTATCGGAGAACTCCCCTGAGGGTAAGTGAATTCTTTGAGGAACGGAGTTCCGAATCCTAATATCAATGGGTTTGAAACTCAACTGTTTACCAGTAAGCGACTGGTAGAACAGAAGATAATGTCCTTCAGGCAAATTAAAAGTATGGGATCGATTAGTCATACTTTCATTAACAATTTCTTTTTTGTCGAGCTTAGATTGGAGGGTAATTTGCAAATGTTCTGAGGTAATAATAGTTAAACTGCCCAGCTTTTGATAAGAAGCTTTAAGTTGGGTATTTTGTTTGCTGTTAACCAGAATTCTTTCAGATGGAGGGGGAGCGAGGGTAGAATCAGAGGTAGAAAAACTGAGGATATAATAGCCTGGTTCAAGATCCTTGAAGGTATAGCTATAGCCTTTTCCTTCACCTATAATTGCTCCACTTTCAGATTCCAGAGTAAAAAGAGCCTGTAAAGAATCCGTTGTGACTTGAAGGCTTCCTTTTTGGATCAATGCAGGGGTCTGCACTGAGGGGACCTGTGATGAAGGTACCTGCAATGAAGGGACCTGTAATTTCAGATAACGATCTTTTTTAATTGTAAAACGTTGATTACCAATTGGACTAATACCAGCGGGAAGGTTATAGGAAAGTTCATATTCACCTATTGGAAGAGGTCCGCTTTGCCAAGTCACTTTGCCATTTAGGGGAATCAAAGTATCTTGAAGGGGAGGGGCTCCCGGCTCTTGCGGATATAAAGTGATCGATAGGTTTTTGACTTGACTTGGGACGGTACCTTGCAGGTTTAGATAACCTACTTCGTGTTGAAAGAGTAGATCAACGCGTACATCTTGTCCCGGATAGACGTCAAAGGGAGATGGTGGTGAGATGTAAAAGGAGTAGCCCGGAATATCTTCAACTAAGAGATAGTAGCCTTTCCCCGGAGGAATAGGAAGGTTGGAGACTGCACCTTTAGCGGAGTAGATGAGTTGTTGTTGACGCATCAGTTTCCATGATGCTCTTATATTTGATTTTAGAGAAAAAGTAGCTTTTCTTTGGGCATTTCCCACCGGGGGCGGGTAGGGATAGGCATAGGGATAGGGGGATCTGGGGTATATGGGAGTATATGTAGAAGGAAAAAGCGGATCTCGATTAATAATGATTAAGGCCAATGCTTCTTGATCGTTTGAAGAAGAGGAGTCGCTTGTAGAAGAAGGGAGCAAGGATTGATGCAGCCGGATGGCTTGATCCACCTTAGCTACAGCACCATGTTCCAAGATAATTTCCCGAGTAGGACTGTTTTCAAAAAAATTATCAGTATTCGGGGTGAGAAATTCAATGCGGTAGTGCCCGGCAGGTAGATTAGTAATCACTACCGTTCGTTCATTGCGCGTCTGATTATTGACTACAAACTCGTTTTTTTTGGGATAAAGAGTGCGTTCTTGATGATCATTGATTAGCCAGAAACGGATGCGGTCGAGGCGCTGGCCTGTTGAATCGGTTTGATAAGTAACAATAATCGTTCCCAATTCCGGGGATAAGAGCTGACCTTGAATATCCTGTGTAAAAATTAAGAGGCTCCATAAGAACCACCAAAAAGGTTTGAACTTTTGTTTCACAGCGTTTTCCTCATCTTTTTGACTATAAAAAGCCAGCATAAAGGAAAACGATTGATATTTGAAATGTAATTTTATCTGCTTTTTTGGACAACATTTAGCTGTCTTGTGTATTCATCCATGACTTTCCCTTCAGAATTAATAGTTTTGAATCGTTGTTGTTCGGGTGTTAAAGTCACAGCAATAAAATGACGTATAGGTAGGAATTTGGCTATATAGTGGCGTTTGTGTTTTGTACGGGGGGTACGGGTGCGTTCAACCCCCCATGCACCATCGCCTAAATAAACGACACCATTAGGATGGATGCGATTATTTAACAAGGGGTGGGTGCGTTTATAGGCATGGTCATGATGCTCAAAGGCCACTTGAATCCCCCCTTTTTCAAAAAGGGGCACCCAAAAGCGGCGGATGGCTTTGCTTTGCCGATTATTAAATTTACCAATGGAAGGATAAGCAGGTACATGATAGATAGCCATGCGATGGGATACCCCTTTGCGCGCTTCCAGAGCTGTGCGCAGCCAGCTTGCCTGTTGCCCGCCAATGGGATTGGCATGGCCGGAGTCTAAAATGCAAATCCAGAGAATAATTAAAGTCCAATACATTGTAGATGTACTTTCCCGGCATGGGAAAAAGGGCGCGAAAATGGCAGCTTGAGCAGGTGTTTGATCAAAATACCCATTAAATCATGGTTGCCTAGGATGCCACACCGGGAATTAAATAGCCCTGAGGAGTGACCATTGTGGCATGCCATACTTTAACCCATTCAATCCAGCTGTTAATTTTTTGAAAAGGGACGTGAATAGATCCAACAGCATAAGCAATATCCCTCCGAATTTCAAGGCAAAAGCAGGACTTGTTTTAGCTGCTTGTTGGTAGTTTTGACGACTATTGAATCCCATCATGGAACATATCTCCGCCCACAACAAAGCGGAGCTCTTTCTCAAGGCTAGAAGGAAGGGTACGAAAAAGATATTCTTCTTCATAAGGCTCCTACCGCGTAAAGCAGTATTCGGTATCAGGAAGAAGGTTGGCTAATTCTACTCGGTGGATGAAGAATTGAGTGGATTGAGGAAATTTGAAGCATTCCCCTTTGGCTTCCAGCCAATTTCCCGAGGAATTTTTAGGACAGTAAAAAATGACGGATTCTTTTTGGTTGGGGGGCGTTATCCATTGGATGGTCATTGTGGTGGAGGGGATTTTTTTCGCCAGGTTAAATAGATGGTGTCTGTGGCTAATATTCTGCCTGGCAAGAAAAAGCAAAGAGAATAAGGCTTGGGTCAGGCAAAAACGTAGCAGAGATTTTGGCATAGATTCGGGTCTCTGGAATGTTACATTCTATCACATAGAGCGTAGATCAGAAAAAGTAAACAAAAGACTTGTTCGCAAATCTTGGGCTGTCTTGCTCCCTAACAGTGGTATTTGGGCAAAATAACAGTGACAAATAGGGTCAAGGCTATCAAATTTTTTAACATTAATTTCTTCTTTTTCCAGTTTGGGTTTATAGAAAACTCTTTATAAAAAGCAAGTATTTTCAGTTGTGACAACTTTAAACTTCCCATAGGACGAATGATGATTTTTTATAATGGTTGGCTTTCTCCTCAAGCATATCCGCTTATTGTTTGCTCTAAAGGATAAGTGCTATGGTGCAATTACAAGCTTTTGGCAGCATCATTTCTCCTGGCAAATGTCTTGATCAGCAAGAAGTCTTTGGAAGACTACGACAATCTTCCATGCATATCTGCTGCAGCAACCTACTATTGAAGTTAATTGAAGAAAGAAAAATCATATTGTGGCTGCCTGGCAACAAGATCCATTTCTAATGGCGGATCATTGGAAGCTGGAATTGCCTACTCCAAAAATGGTGGCAAACAATGGCATAAAACTACGATACCTTTAAAATATGAAAATGAAGGATAGAAACCAAAGAGCAGGTATGCATGGTTAAGTTATTCTCCTGATGGTAGTAAAGTCTATCTTTGTGCTGCTGTTCTAAATGCTACTAAAGGTACCAAAGACGAACAAACAATTTGGTGTGGTAGTCACAATATCGAAAAGATGAGCGCAGAACTGGAGCAACCTCGTTATTTTAGTCCCAGTATGAATACCTATCAGACCCTACGCAGCAATTTGCTAATCTAGACAAGACTTCCATTACAGCTGATCCTAACGCTGATGATCCATGTAATTGCTGGTGCTGGGCACCTTTTAACCCAAGTGCATCATCTCATGGCAATTCCCAAAGCAGCTATACCTCAAATGGTGGAAAAACCTGGTCCGCAGTGCAGCTTGTTTACGATCCCTTTCCCGATCTTACAAAACAAGGCTTAAGCAATGGCATTCAAAATGACAATCAGGCAAGTAACAATGTAGTTGTTATATTGCCAAAGAAGAAAAAGAAGAGCCATAAATGCCGCTTAAGCGGCAATTGGTTAAACTTTCGTGACAACGGGACTATGCCAAGCCTGGAGCAACTGATTCTGAGTTCACTCACGATTCGTTTCCCTTTCAGTATTACTTACGGATATAGTCGCTGTGCGCTCTAAAAATCGTGGTAAAAAATGGGATCCTGATGCAAAAATTGTCGTGCCAAGCTTTGTGAATAATTTAGTTTTTACAGGCGGGTATACTTACGATAGCGATGGCAATATTACTGGTGGGGTAGGCACTCTCATGAGAAATGACCAAACCGTGCCTTCTTATAATGTCAACCCGAACAATGGATTTTATATGTTGCCTATCAATCAAGTGAGTTTAGAGCCGATCAACTGCAGCAAATTGGCCTTGTCACCTCGCGTGATGGTGGTCACACCTGGTCAAAGGGAATACAGGTAAACAAGACCCCTACTAATGCACAAACCCCCAAGCTTTGCACCCTTTGTAGCTATCACTCAGAAGGGACGGGTGGGGATGCTTTATTTTGACTTTCGAATGATGATCATTCAGATCCAAGCCAGACAAGATGGATGCCTGGCTTGCGATCTACTCAAGAGGTGAAATACAAAAAGGGCGGAAGCACGAAAATTGGCTTAGATTTTGTTAAGGAAATACGCCTTTCCGAAAAGTCTTATATTGCTCAAAATGGCCCTACGACCACTCATGGGGTTATGACAGATGGGGATTACCAATTCCTTGCAGCAAAGGAGAACGATTTTTATGCTATTTATACCAAGTCTTTCGATAACTCTTTTCACCCCCACCGTATTCTTCACAGATCCTGTGCCATCACGCAACAGTCCTGCTTGATGATAACTGCCGTACAGCACCGTTCGTAAGCATTGTCAAGAATAACAGAGCAGTGCACATCTGGTTCCACTAAGAGGCTAATAATTTCCGAGAAATTGCCCATCTAAAAGATTTAAACAGGCTTTTAGAATGGATATTTAATGTCTGGAACTTCCCGCTATTTGCCGGCTTTTTGCCAGCAATCAGCGGGAGCTCCTGTGTTTGCATTTGAAAAGATGCCGAAGATTAGGAAGCTTTTGTAGCTTCGGTTGCAAGTGCCTCTAAAAATATGGTTGCTCCGATTGACAAACTCATGCAAATCGTGCGGTTCCATTTCGCGTTGAGATAACAAGGCTAACTCGTACACCTCCCGTACCAATTCTTTTGCCAAATCTGGTTTAGTGCGATCCAATTTACGAATAGCTTCTATGAGGCCATTATTGGTATTGATGATGAAGGTGCGTTTACCAAAAAAAGACATCTGATTTCCCCGTTCTTCCGAGCCATACGCATGAGATAATCGCGCATGCGGCGTTGCTTCTCATCCATCATAATAAACCCTGGCAATGATATGAGCCAAACTCTTCGCTTCCACCTCAATATTGTCGTCGCCTAATTTACCTCTCACGAAATCAGCTAGTTTAGCTGCTTCAGTCCTTCCATCGTAAATCTAAAACAGTTTTCTCACGGCTTTTATCCAAGATATTTTCGTGAACCTCAGCATCAATGCGCTGGAAAGCTACTGGGGAGAGTTTACCTTCTAAGAAATTTATCAAATAAGGGTCTAGCGGGCTGTTTGCATATAGAATTTCAACCCCTTTTTCTCGATAGACTTGCAGAATGACCCGCATGCTTTTCATCGATAGTGTAAAATACTTTATCATGAGTTTTTTCGAAGTTTCGCTCGAGATATTCCTGAAAAGTAGTCCAATTTTGTTCTGTATCTTTCCAAATAAGAAATTCTTTAGCTCGTTCATAGAATTTATCGTCTTCCAAAATGCCCAGTTTAAGGATTAGCGAGACATCGGGCCAAGCCTTGAGGAACCGTTCACGATCAGTTTGATATAATGAAGACAAGGAGTCGGTCACTTTTTTCGAAATATGATTGGCTAATTTGACGAGACTGCTCCATCCATTTGTAGATAACTTCTGGAAACGTTCAGAGGAATATCAGGGCTGTCAGATACTCCCTCTTAGTACCATGTTAAAATAGTTGGGAATGATGTCCTTGCCAGCCACCATCAAACAAAAACCCGGTTAGAATAGAGGCTGACGCTGCTTTTATTGGGATCAAAATCTCGCCGGACTTTCGGGAAAAAAGAGGATGCCCTTTAAACGGAAAGGATAGTCGACATTCAAATGAACCCAAAAGAGAGGATCTTCATCCATGGGATAGAGTAATGATAAAATTGTAAATAGTCTTCCTGAGTGCATTCTGCAGGTGGTTTTACCAAAGTGGGGTATGCCCGTTTATCCGTTTGTTATCGAGATAACACGTAACCCAACCAAGTACGTACACAT